>JAVERV010000135.1:0-7534 GCA_034006945.1 Desulfobacterium sp.
TTGAAAATTTCAAAAAGTCCGACAAACGCAAGGCCTACGCCTACATGCTCACACCGGCAGGCCTTGAGCAAAAACTGCACCTGACCTATCGATTTCTAAAACGCCGCATTGGGGAATACGCCGAAATCAAGGCACAGATCAAGGAGTTGACCACCGATCTGGCCGACCAGGCCCCAGACCTGCTGGAAAAACTGAACCGCAAGGACCTCTTGTAAGCTCAGCTCTTTTCCGGGGTTCCGCTTCTCCGGGGTTCCGCTTCTCTATAGGTGCGGATCAAAAGATGCGGATCAAATCAGGTCAAAGTCCGGTACCTTAAATTCCGTAAATTCCTTAAAGTGCTGTTTTTGACCCCCAAAAGTGGGGTTTAAGAGCCAAAACAGCCTTTATTAAAGTTGATTTCTATTTAATAACAGCAACTTAGCGGGGTCAGACCCCGTTTTCCCCCGCTTTCCACCCGCTTTCTTCTGACTCTTTTAAATTTTGAGTTGACAAACGTCAACCCAAAAGGACATACTCAAGAAAAGATGAAACCCTACTCTCTCGAAAAGGTTAAGGAATTATTAAAAGCTGATTATTATAAAATTAACAACAATGCAGAGTTAACGGCTTATGACGATTTTAATTGGGGACCAACTGAGATTGTGAAGTGTTTGTTAATACTGAAAGAGTCTCATTATTATAAAACTGAACAACATAATCGTTTCCCGAATACAATTATGGATTATTATAAAGCGGAAGAAATCATGGAAGGCTTCAGTATCTACACACATTTTTACATAAGACCTTCAGATAGAATCCTCGTTATAAGCAGTTTCAAGGAGTTTTAATATGAAATGCGCTGAATGCAACGGAAACTTAGAAATATTCACAGGTGATTTCAAATCTAAAAGTAAATCGTTGGGTAAGATCATCATACCAGAAATATCTTATACTAAATGCAAGGATTGTGGAGATACTCTGCTCGATCCTGATATGGCACAGAAGGTCTTTGACTTCAAAAAACAAAAAGAGTTAGAGTTAATAGCTCTGCTCCCGGTTGGTGATTTTTTGACTGTAAATGAGGCTGTTGAAATTTTAGGAGTTACAAAACAAGCATTTAGTAAAAACAATAAAATAAAAAGAGATTTTATCTACAATATCGAAATTGGCAAGAAGAAATTATATCATAAAAAATCTATTGAATTATTTAAATCCACAGGAAACGGACGTTTCCTGCTTTTGAAAGAGCAAAATCAATCCGTTAGGGGTGAGTTTACAATTCAATACGATTCACATTTTAAAAAAGGTTTTTCTGCGTTAATGGCATGTAAAAACACTGCAGATTTTTATGATAAAGAAGGGATAGAAGCAGAGGCTGCCTATGCCTAAAATGCAAATAAAGAATATTATTATTACTTCGGTTGATTTTTCTTTAAATATTGATTTCAAACCTGAGGAGAGTGTTGAATTATCTTTTGATGTGTCTGTAACCAGCGGAAACCACCAGGAAAGTAAGTTGGTCGATGCAGTGGTTGTGGTTAACACACCTAAAAAAGAAGATGCTGTAAATTTACCATTTTATTTTAGTGTCACTGGACGTGGTACCTTTTCATTTTCTGAAGAGTTAAAAGCAGAAGATATTGATACATTTAAAAATGTTAATTGCCCCGCCATAGTTTTTCCTTATATTCGGGAACAAGTTGCTGATTTAACAAGACGGTCAGGCTTTCCGCCTTTACATTTACCCCCTGTTAATTTTGTAAAAATGTATAAAGAACAATGTGAGAAAGACGAAACTGTATCGAAAATTTGATGGTCGAGTGTTTCAGGTTTTGGTCATAAATGGGAGTATTTTATAAAATTGATAAAAAACCTGATTATCAACCCAAACAAGGTCAGCAACCAAATTAAATCGCTTAAACTACTGTTTTTGCCCCCTATAAGCGACTCCTACGAGTCAAAAAAAGATTTGTTGAAGCTTAAATAACCGCTGACCGAAAATCCGTGTTTGGGCGAAGAATTGCCCATATACAAGGCACAAAAAATTCTGAAACCGGAGCGTACTGCTGTACGTGAGGCTTCAGAATCTTGCAGCAACGCCGCAGATGGGTGAGTTTTCGTTCAAACACTAAATAACAACAATTTGATGGGGTGAGACCCCGCATGCCGTGACTGTCTAACTGCTACTGAGTTTTACTTGCCTTTTCCTTTTTTACCCGTATTTATTGAGCTTAGAAGGCCCATTTTAGTATCAAAACAAGGCCGTTAAGAGCTGTTTTTGAGGGTTTTGAAATAAATTTCTCTTTATTAACAGTGGTTTGTGTGATTTTGCTTGGTCCGACCCTCTTTTCTTTTTCCTACTGACTAAACGACTAACTGCGACCCGACTATAATAAAATGAAAGCTAATTCCTATTTGTACAGAGAGATTCTGGTAGAGGATGAAAATACCGGATCTCCTTTGATGGAAGAGCCATTCAATCCTTCGGAGATAAATATTGATATCAAATCCCCAACCATCTCCATAATCATTGACAGGCTTTCTCAGAATCCGCCGGAGATAGACCTGTACTCTGATTTTCAACGCAGCGATAATCTGTGGTCTATCGAGAAACAGAGTCAGTTTATAGAGTCTATACTTATAAAATTTCCCCTTCCCGCTTTTTATTTCGACGGAACAGATGATGAAAAATGGCTGGTAGTTGATGGTCTTCAGCGGTTGAGTAGCCTGAGAAATTTCATAATAGATAAGACATTGACATTAACAGGCCTGGAGTTTTTAAATAATCTTGAAGGAACCGGTTTTGATAAATTACCAAGAAAATTGAAAAGGATCATCGATCAAACTCAAATTATAGCGTACATTATCAATCCCGGTACCCCATTGAATGTCAAGTACAATATATTCAAGCGCATAAACACAGGCGGATTGATACTGGAACCTCAGGAAATTCGCCACGCCTTGAATCAGGGAATACCAGCGCAGTTTATCGCAGAATTAGCTCGGCTGAAAGAATTCACGACTGCCACTGAAAATAAAATCAGTCCGAAAAGAATGCTGGACAGGGAATTTGTTACACGGTTTGTTTCTTTTTATATCTCAGAACCTTCCAAGTATTTACCAGATCTGGATTCTTTCCTGAATCTATCCATGTCCAAGCTTGCAAAAACATCCGATGAATCAAGGATTGAAATCAGGGAAAGCTTTATAAAAGCAATGGTTGCGGCTTACAAGATATTTGGCAAATGGGCCTTTAGAAAAGCGGATGAATATCCAAAAAGACGTAAGCCCATAAACAAAGCCTTGTTTGAAATATGGGCAGTAACCTTGGCCGGATTGACAGACAAGCAGATAAAAGTGCTCATAGAGAGAAAAAAAGATGTTATACAAAAGTTTGTCCATGCCTGCAAAAAAGATGAAGTTTTCTGGAATGCCATATCATCGGGCACGGGTGAGAAAAATCGAATTGTTTACCGTTTCCAAAAAGCCAACCAGATAGTTCAAGAGACTCTGAATGATTAAAAAAATCGAAATAAAAAATTTCAAGTCACTCAAAGAAATTTCAATGAATATCAGGCCGTTAAATTTGCTGGCGGGGCTGAATGGTATGGGAAAAAGCTCTTTTATACAAACCCTTCTTCTCCTGAAACAAAGCGAACAATCGCTCGGTGACAATGCGCTGTTATTGAATGGCTTCATGTTAGATATCGGCAAGGGCCAGGATGCCTTGTATCAATTCGCATCCGAGGAAACAATCAAATTTTCAGTTCTGCTCGATGACAATACCTTATGGGAATGGATCTTCGAGTATGCGGCATCATCGGACCGCCTCAAGGCCGAAGAAATCTCCATGCACACATCCGAACCTGATTTTCTGAAACGGTTTCAATACCTTTCAGCGGAACGTATCGGGCCGATGAACATGTACGATGCCTCCCAGGCTTATTTGACAGCCGGAAATCTTGGGGTAAAAGGTGAATATGCCGTTCATTACCTGCATGTTCATGGTAACCGCCACAAGATAAACAAAAAAATGAAACATCCAGGTACAGAAGAGTTGACCCTGATGAACCAGGTGAACGCGTGGCTCGATGAAATTTCACCCGGGGTCAAGTTGAAAATCTCCGAACTGCCCGGTGTGGATAAAATGCTCCTGAATTACCAGTTTGAGCTGGGTACCGGCAGAACCGCATTTTTCAGACCCGGCAATGTCGGTTTCGGGATATCCTATGTTTTATCTATTGTTGTTTCTCTCCTGGCATCTGAACGGGGCAGTGTGATCATAGTTGAAAACCCGGAAGCGCACATACATCCAAGGGGACAGGCGGAGCTGGGTAAATTGATGGCGCTTGCAGCCTCATGCGGAGTGCAGTTGTTTATTGAGACACACAGTGATCATATTATCAACGGAATCCGGGTCGCTGTTAAAGAAGGACTCATTGATCAGAGGGATGTTGGTTTCCACTATTTCACCAAAATAACCACAAATGATGAGCAGTACACAGACATTGTCCAGATCGAAGTTGATAGACATGGAGAACTGAGTGAGTATCCTGAAGATTTTCTGGATGAATGGAACAATCAGTTACTGAATCTGGTGCAGTAATGTGCGACATGGTATTCAACGAACTTTCCATAAAGCCGCTTGCCAGGGATAAGGCGGAAGGCTTTAAAAGAGTCACCAAATTTATTGAAACATTTAAATGCGGCAGACAGTATGGTTTTAACAGAGTTCGTTTCGAAGATTCATTTGATCAGATACTGCTTTATCCTGAATACACATTAAATAATTTTTGCAATGAGCAACGGATACTTGGCACTCTGCTGCTAGGCCTGGCAAGGTACCCGTTCATCGATGATGATTCAGAGGAAGAAAAACGATATATTGCTGCAATTTTCCAAAAAGATTGTTCAGTCTCCATATGTAATTGGCATTGTCAATTCGTTGCCTTTCAATCCATTAGAAAGAAAACTCATAAAACAAATTAGAGCCAATGGCAATATCGAGATTGTTTTGACTGATACGGATAAAGGTCTTGGGTTGGTCGTTAAGACAACTGGAAGAAATGCAAGGGAAACAAAACTTATTGCTCAGATTTTACAGAAAAAATATTATTAGCTCATGTGTGGCATAACCGGTATCATACCTCAACGGTGAATCTGTTTCTACGGCTCTATTTAAATCCATATGGATTTGATGGGCACATGCAACTTTGATGGCTAAGTAAATCCTTAAAGTGCTGTTTTTGACCCTCAAAAGTGGGGTTTAAGAGCCAAAACAGCCTTTATTCAAGTTGATTTTTATTTAATAACAGCAACTTAGCGGGGTCAGACCCCATATTCCCACCAGTTTTGCGGACCCCCATGGGAGTTTAACCCAACCCCCAATATTGACAAAAGACCGGTAACGTTTATACTCTGTTTAAACATATAACTATATACATGGAGTTCATGATGACGGAAATTGTCCTGGATATCAAAAAATGGGGTAACAGTCTGGGGGTCAGACTGCCGGTTGCGATTGCCCGGGCTGCGAGGTTGCACGTCGATCAACGTGTACGCCTGTCAGTGGAAGAGGGCGCCATCATAATCCGTCCCGAGCAGAGCGCTGACGCAACGCTGGATGAACGTCTGTCTCGTTTTGATCCGGTCCGGCATGGCGGTGAGACCATGCAGACTCGTGCGGTCGGGGCTGAAATATGGTAACAGCCGGTTCAAAAAAAGAAAATAACCCCTGGGTGCCGTGCAGACAGGATATCATCTGGATCGATTGCAACCCCCAGGCCGGAAGAGAAATGCGGGATATCCATCCTTTTATGGTTCTTTCACCCCGTAATTTTAACGACAAAACATCCCTGGTCATCGGCCTGCCCATAACCACGGCAGAATACAATGCAGACAATCCCTTTGCCGTTGCAACCGGAAAGGTCAAGAGAGACGGCCTTGCAGGCAAAACCAGTTATGTCTTATGTCACCAGCCCAAATCATTCGACTGGCGGGCACGCCGGGCAACTGTTCATCCTCAGAAAAAATTGTCGGATTCATTTTTTGTCGAAGTCTGTAAACGGCTGAACCAGATAATACAGATCGATCAATACGTGTGACAGGGTTACCCAACATCCATGGAAACCATCTCCGGCCTCATCTGGAGCTTAGTCGATACCTTTCCCGGGCAAGTATCCTGTTCTCTTTTTTCAGAACGGGTTTTTAAAAACTCAAAAGTCCAAGCCGTCAGACAAGAGGCTTTACCCTTGGCGCCATGGCTGGCGTCGTCGTCTACCGCAAGTGCCCGGCAACGCAGCAGATCCGGTCAAATAACGCTCCCGCAGGGTTCATGGTTTTTAGTTTTGAACCCTGCATGTTTTGGTGAGTAGTAAATTTGAAAAAACTCATATCCTTAAAGCGATGTTTTTGCCCCCCAAAAGCGACTCCTAAGAGCCAAAACAGAGCTTTTCTGAAACATTTAGCCTTTTATAACAGTAACTTAGCGGGGTCAGACCCCATGTTAATAACCCACATCGGCGCTGAGAATTGTGTCACCGGCTCCTGCCACCTCAT
This sequence comes from Desulfobacterium sp., assembly GCA_034006945.1. Classification (GTDB taxonomy): domain Bacteria; phylum Desulfobacterota; class Desulfobacteria; order Desulfobacterales; family Desulfobacteraceae; genus Desulforapulum. The sequence continues at coordinate 6,538 of JAVERV010000135.1, forward strand.
CCAGACCTCTCCGGCGGAAGCCGGCGGTGTCAATCTTCTGGTGGACTGCGGCATTGCCCAGGGCCATGATCCCGTGCTGCCGTTCGACCAATGGCCTGTGCCACCGTCTGCCATCGACTACCTGTTTCTCACCCATGCCCACATCGACCACACCGGCCGGGTCCCGGACCTGATCGATGCCGGGTTTACCGGCGAGATCATCTGCACCCACGCCACCCTTGCTCTCCTGACCCCAATGCTCCGGGATGCCATGTCGTTTTCTGACCGCACGGACGCTCACATCCGCCGCCTGGAAGTCCGCATCAATGACCTGGCCTGGGGATTTGAACTGTATGACACCTTTACCCTGAAACCCCCAAAATCCAATACCCAGAACTCAAAACCCATCACCTTTACCCTGAAAAACGCCGGTCACATCCTGGGCTCCTGCTTTATCCAGTTTGCGTTCCCTGATCCACACAACCCGGACGGACCAGCATACCGTGTAACCTTTTCCGGGGACCTGGGCTGCAAACATACCCCGATCCTCCCTGACCCGGACCCGCCCGATGCCTGTGACCTGCTGGTCCTGGAATCCACCTATGGCGACCGGAACCACGAAGATCGCACCAATCGCCAAGCTGCCCTGGCAAAGGCCCTGGACCACGCCCTGTCCGACAACGGCATCGTGTACATTCCGGCATTCGCCCTGGGCCGCACCCAGGAGCTGATCTACGAGCTGGACCGCATCAACCCGGGAGTGCCCGTGTTCATCGACTCCCCCCTGGGGATCGAGATCACCCGGCTCTACCAGAAAATGGACGACTGCTGGGACCAGGAGGCAAAAACCCTGAAAGCCGCCGGCGACCACCCCATTAAATTCGAGCAACTTTACGCCGTGGAACGATTCCAGGACCACCGCCGGCTTCTCCACCTTTCCGGCCCTGCCATCATCATTGCCGGATCCGGCATGTGTACGGGCGGCCGCATTGTCAGCCACCTGAAACACGGTCTGAAC
>JAVERV010000136.1:0-7498 GCA_034006945.1 Desulfobacterium sp.
AAAAAAGAACCGGAACGATTTCTCCGCTCCGGTTCTTAACTATAAAACGACCTGTTCACAGCCTGCCGGACAGTGGGACCGGCCAGACTGCTGATGAATGCTTATGAGATCAAAAAAATCCCAGCAGTTTGATGGCCAGTATGACAAGACCGGTACAGGCTACACGTTTCACAACAGTAGGGCTCACCCTCTTTGCGATCTGAGGGCCGATATAGCCGCCGAGCAAGGCAGCGGGAAACATGGCCAGAAAGAACAGCAGGTCAAAGTTGCCGAACTGATAGTGGCGCAGGGAACTTATGGATGTATTGAAAAAAATGGCCAGCAGGGAACTGCCGACAACCAGGTACATGGGCAAACGCAAAGCCACAGTCATGAGCGGCACCATGAACGGTCCGCCACCAAACCCAAACATGGACGACATGACGGCAATCAGAAATCCACCCACACAACCGACGAACATGTTAACAGTAAATTCCTGTTCCCAAAAGACTACTTTCATATTAAATCCTCCTCGGATAATCGCTTAATTTTTCCCTTTAGATGACTCTTCTGCCCGCCTCTTGAACTCCTTTAAAATAGCCTGCTCTTTTTTATTTTTAGCAAGATATCCCGGAGTAGTCTGCCAGAACATCAAGGCCGCCAGTACCAGCAGAATCCATCCAAAGGCAAATTTAAACTGGTCCAGGGTAATCATCTCGGTGAGTTTAGGTCCGATCAAAGCACCAAGTATCATGGACACACCAATACCGCAGCCGAGTTTCCAGCTGATGAAATTTATTTTGGAGTAGTTGAAAATACCGCTGCCCTGGGAAAAAAGCACGGTGGGAGTTACAGTACCGGCTACAACAGTGTGGGGCAATACCGGGAACAGAGTAACCAGCAACGGGTTCAAGATAAAACCACCGCCCGCACCCATGAGAACACCAAAAATGGCCACAGCAAGGGTCAAAAAGAAGGGGTATATTAAATTCATGCTTGTTCCGGCATTAGCCAGATACATGGTGGGGAAGCTGATTTTGTTTTCAAATGTGACGGCTTGGCTTTTGGTCTCCTTGCCAACAACGGTCATGATTTTATATTCGCCAGGAGCGAGTCCTTTACGAATCTTAATTTCAGCGCTGTACGTACCGTCGGGCTTCACATCGATATCTGCACCAAAGACCTTGTCCAGACTACGAAACCGGGTCTTTACCAGCTGCATGGAGCGTTTTTTGTTTTCTTTTGCGTCCATGACTGGCAGCAGGGCACCACGACTGCCGATGATGCTGGCCATAAGGGTAGACTGATGCCGGTCTATCTGGGCTTTTGCCGGTACATTGTAGGCTGCGTCAGCCCCAAGATCTTTCAACAGCCTGGAAACGCTCCATTTGCCGCCTTGCTTTTGTTCCTCATCAATCTTTGACTGGAGCTCTGTGGGAACAAAAATCTTGTAATAGGCCGGCATCTCCTTGGTAATATAAAAAATATAAGGCCGCTTGCCTGTTTCCTTGTCCACATCTTTGTCAAACCGGCTGGCCCGAACACTGCGACCCTCTGCCCACACCTCAAGAAAAACCGGTTGTCCTGCCGGCGCCTTGCCGGTAACCTTGATGATGCCGCCATTGTTCAGCTCTGTCTGGTCAATTGTAATGGTCGGTGGGACCATGTCCGTGAGATCGGTTTCTGCGACACCGGCTGCGTTAACGCTGGTCGGCGTAACCATGCCCGGAGCATCGGTTTCTGTAGCTCCGGCTACGTTGATGCTGAAGACCACCGCTATGACTGCAAACAGCCACGGTAGGAATACTCGCCTCATTTTCATGTTGTTTTTCTCCTGTCCTTTGTTACATTCTACACCGTCTGGGGTTTCTCTTTCTCCCAGCAGCACTATAGTTTAATGACTCTGTAGGCCTGGATAGCGCCTGGCATTTTGTTGAACCCGGCGTTGCTACTGTCTCACCGGTCCTGATCAACTCCTTTTCTCTATCCTTACTTACACACCTCCTTTGTTTTCAGCCGAAAAGCTTGTTTTCCCTCTTCTGCCAATCAGCCAAGATTAAAATCCGATTCCAGCAAACATGCTCCCTTCCGATAGAACCGATCATGGAGGTCATCCTATCGGTGAACCTGTTGATAATTAAGATATAGGATCGGAACTTTTCTTTTGTCAAGAGGAGTATAAAAGATTATTAAAAAAGCAGCTAATATACCAATATGGTTCAAAGCCGTTTGCTTTCGCAGTTTTTATAAGGCTGTAGGTTCCTGCACTGGAGGTTGCTCCCTCTGATGCTCCCTTGATTGTCTTTTCACAACTTTTATAATCTGTTCTCTTGTCTTAAGCAGGCTTGCCGATTGACAAATCCGGTCCCAACCGATAAAATTTGATTTTCGAGTAAAAACCATAGAAACTCAAATACGTTTTATAATAAAAGAGGGTGTTCAAAAAAAATGGTTACAGAAATAAAGGCAGATCAGAGAATAGGCGTTGTAGGCGCAGGAAGCTGGGGCACGGCCCTTGCCAATCTTCTCGCAACCAAGGGATATGGAGTTGACCTGTGGGCCTATGAGCCAGAGGTGAAGGAAGATATCTTGAACCACCGTGAAAACAGCCTCTTTCTTCCCGATATTACCCTGTCTGAACGTATAGTACCGTCCAACGACATTGGTGAAGTTGTCAGCAACAACCGTGTTGTCCTCATCGTAGTCCCCTCCCACACCATGCGCCAGGTCGCCCTGGAGATGGCAAAGCATATTGCAAAGGATACCATCATAATAACTGCATCCAAGGGGATTGAGGACAAAACCTATCTGACCATGACCGGCGTCCTTGAACAGACCCTTCCCATGCTTGATCCAGATCATCTTGTGGCCCTGTCAGGACCTAGCTTTGCAAAAGAGGTGGCCTGGAAGGTTCCTACGGCCATCAGCGTTGCCTGTAAAAACCTCGAGATCGCAACCCTTGTTCAGCATATGTTTGCAACCGACTATTTCAGGATCTACGTGAACGATGACCCCATGGGGCTTGAGGTGGGCGGTGCCGTCAAAAACATCATTGCAATTGCCGCAGGGTTTGTGGACGGCATGGGGCTGGGGCTTAACACGCGGGCTGCCGTGATAACCCGGGGGCTTGCCGAAATCAGGCGGCTTGGCATGCGCCTTGGAGCCAACCCCCACACCTTTTCAGGTCTTTCCGGGGTGGGAGATCTGATACTCACCTGCACCGGGGACCTGAGCCGAAACTACACCGTTGGTAAGGAGCTTGGCCAGGGAAGGACCATTGCCGAGATTCAGGCAAAACGCAGAACCGTGGCCGAAGGGGTGAAGAACACCCGGTCTGTGTATAACCTCGCAAAAAAACTTGGCATAGAGCTCCCAATCATCAACGAGGTGTACAAGGCCCTTTACGAGGGCTCAACACCTGAAAAGGCCGTCAAACGCCTCATGACAAGGCCCCTCGGCAACGAAACAAGTGAACTTGTTTGACGCCCACTGCCACCTCCAGGATAAGGGACTCAGGCAAAGTCTGTCCGAAATTCTTGAAAAATGGAGTCGATCTAACAGGGGTTACCTTGCCTGTTGCGGCACAGCTGAATCAGATTGGGAAAAAGTTGCGGCCATTGCCCGGAATAACCCGCAGGTTATTGCCAACTTCGGTATTCATCCCTGGAAGGCGGCCCATTTGACCGACAAATGGGAGGAAAAACTTGAAGAATGGTTAAACCGGATGCCCTCGGGCGTCGGCGAGATCGGACTTGATTTTATGGATAAATCATCCGATCGGAACCGCCAGAAAGAGGTGTTCCTTGCCCAGCTCGACCTGGCAAATCAACTGGCCAGGCCCGTATCCATCCACATTCTAAAAGCCTGGGACAGCTTCATAACGATCCTCAAAAGAATGGCTCCCCTGCCCCATGGGGGACTCATCCATTCCTATTCAGGATCGGCTGACATGGTTCCCCTTTTTGAGAGTTACAACCTCTTTATCTCATTCTCAGGAGCGATCACAAACCCCCGGAACAAAAAAGTTGCAAAGGCTCTAAAGGCAGTGTCGTCAAATCGTCTCCTCGTGGAGACGGACAGCCCCGATCAGATACCGATTTTTCCAGGGCGGGATCTGGACCTTAATCCCGCCCTGGATCTGATCCAGGACCAGGTCCAGATAAACACTCCGAACAATCTCATGGTAATTGTAAAGGCCGCAGCAAATATCCTTGACCTGCCCGTTAAAAATCTGGCATACCAGACCTTTAAAAACACCATGGTGCTTTTTAACCCTATCATCAGAACTTCATAAAGGAAAACTTCGATGAACCAGAACACACATGTATATGTGGAGATAGCCGCACGACTTAGGGGATTGAGGGACGCCCTGGATCTCACCACCCCTGAAATGGCCGCACGGGCGGACATGGCTGAACAGAACGTCATTGACTACGAATCAGGCACAATGGACATCCCGGTGAGTTACCTGTTTTCCGTTGCCAAGGCGTTTAATATGGATCCCACCGTTCTTATGTCCGGGGATGAATCCCGCCTCCACAGCTATTCCCTTGTTAAAAAGGACAATGTCATGGCGGTTGAACGGCGCAAGGCCTACGACTACCACAGCCTTGCCCACAAATTTTCAAACAGGGTCATGGAGCCCTTCAGGGTTATTGTTCCACCAAAATCAAAGGAGGAACTCACCTTTAACGACCATCCAGGACAGGAGTTCATCCATATGCTCACAGGCAGATTAGAGGTTTTTTTAGGCAGCGAGACCCTTGTGATGGAGCCCGGAGACAGCCTCTACTTCAACTCCCACATTCCCCATGCCATGCGGGGCCTTGACGGGCAAGAGGCTGTTTTCCTGGATGTACTTGCGTAAGATAGCCGTTAGCTATTAGCTGTTAGCTGTTAGCTACGAGCTAAAAACTTCCAGTGGTGTTTCATATCAAAATAAAACCTAGGAGCAATTCTTTTATGAACAAATTGACCCCTGCAAGCTATGACGAGTTCCTTGCACAATATTCAACAAAAGCCCCTGAAAAATACAACTTTGCCTTTGACTTTATAGACAGGAAAGCCGCAGAAACCCCTGGGCTCAAGGCCATGATCCATGTGGACAACCAGGGCAACCGCCGGGATTTTGACCTTGATTATTTCTCAAAACAATCCTCAAGGCTTGCCAACGCCCTTATCAACAAGGGGGTCACCAGGGGTGACAAGGTGATGCTGCTCCTCTATCGGAGGGTGGAATTCTGGGTGGCAATGCTCGCCCTTCACAAGATCGGGGCAGTTGCCATACCCTCGCCGTTTCTTTTGACAAAAAAAGACCTGGAATACAGAATTAATTTTGCCGACATACGGGGAGTGATTGCCGAAGATTCCCTCACCCCCAACGTTGACCTTGCAAGGGGAAAATGCCCGGGTCTCAAGCTGTTCATGGAGGTTAGCGACAACAGCACCAAGACCAGCGGTTGGGAGTCCTACGCCTCCCTTGTAGGCGGGTCGTCGGATCTATTTCCCAGGCCCGTTGACAGCGCCGGAGGCTTTGATCCCCTTCTCATCTTTTTCTCATCCGGCACCACGGGCGATCCAAAAATGGTGGCCCACTCCCACACCTACCCCCTTGGCCACGTTCCAACGGGCGTCTACTGGCACGATCTTGAACCGGGTGATATCCAGCTCACGCTTGCCGACACGGGCTGGGGAAAAGCCGTGTGGGGAAAATTCTACGGACAGTGGATGGCCGGTGCCATCGTATTTGTCTATGACTTCAGGGGAAAATTCGAGCCAAAGAACCTCCTTGAGATGATCTCATCCCACAGGGTTACAACCTTTTGCGCCCCCCCCACGGTCTACCGATTCCTCATCCAAGAGGACTTTGCAGCCTACGACCTTTCCTGCCTTAAACACTGCACCACGGCAGGAGAACTTTTGAACGACAGCGTGTTCCACACCTGGAAGCAAGAAACCGGACTCTCGATTTTTGAAGGGTACGGCCAGACCGAAACCACCCTGCTTGTTGCCACATTCCCCTTTATGGAACCAAAACCCGGCTCCATTGGGAAACCCGTTCCGGGCTACACCATCCACCTTCTTGATCGGGACGGCCGAATCTGTCCCCCAGGGGTTGAGGGCGAGATCTGCATCAAACTCGGGGACAAACACCCGGCTGGCCTTTTCAACGGCTATGTAAAAGAGGAAGAAAAAACAGCCAGAGCATGCGCCAACGGCTACTATCACACGGGCGACAAAGCCTGGGCAGATGAGGACGGCTATCTCTGGTTTCTGGGAAGGGTGGATGACCTTATCAAGAGTTCTGGTTACAGAATCGGACCCTTTGAGGTGGAGAGCGCCCTTGTGGCCCATAAGGCAGTTCTAGAGGCTGCGGTCACAGGCGTTCCCGACGATATCAGGGGCCAGGCGGTAAAGGCAACCCTAGTCCTGAAATCGGGGTTTTCACCCTCCGACACCCTGACCCGGGAGCTTCAAAATTTTGTAAAGAAAATCACGGCACCCTACAAATACCCGAGAATCATCGAGTATGTGGAAGAACTGCCCAAGACCATCAGCGGAAAAATCAAGCGGGCCGAAATCCGGGCACGGGACAATGGCTGATCAAGTAGAACCTGCACGGCCGGAGTGCAAAAGGCATCCGGCCGCAACGAATATTGAAACACGATAGCCGTTAGCTGTTAGCGATTAGCTGTTAGCGATTAGCTGTTAGCTAATGGCTAAAAGCTGTTTCATATAAACCGGCACGGCCGGAGCGAGAGAGGCATCCGGCCACAACGAATATTGAAACACCGCCAATAACAACCCTTCGGCGGGAGTTTCATATAAAAACCCACATGTCCTGCGGACACAACGAACGATGAAACTCGATAAAATAACCAAGGACACTGTAGGGGCGATCCCTTGCGGTCGCCCTTTGTGGCGGCAACCTCGGTGGGAGTCTCCTATAAAAAAGACCTAGGCCGGAATTCTGATGACTCGTTTTTTCCGATCTTTATGCTCCCGAAAGTAGATGGCAACATGACCGATGAGGCCTGCGAGATGGGATGAGGTTAACCGCTCGATCTCCTGGGCAAGGGCTGCCTTAACGGCTTTTTCCTTGTAATCCACAAATTTAACCTTGATCAGTTCCAAGGCATCAAGGGCCTCGTTAATCTCGCCGATAAGGGCATCGGTCACCCCCTTCTGGCCGACAAAGGCCGAAGGTTTGATATCATGGGCAAGACCCCTGAGGTACTTGCGTTGTGATCCTCTTAATTCCTTCACTGGTTTCATTTTCCTTCAAAGGGGATGTTTCCTTTCCCCGCCTGGTTGGTTTAATATTTTGGAGACAGCAAAGCTGGCCCCCTTTAAAACCAGTATAAATAGTATAATATGGAACAAAGGACAACACTATTCTAACTTAAAACAGGATTACCTATGATAAATTTTCTAAGAATCCCCGGACATTATCTTCTGAGGCGGCATTTCAGGGCAGGACTTCGCTCCCAATTGCTCGAATTGATCCCCGCCCAGGATC
>JAVERV010000249.1:0-3046 GCA_034006945.1 Desulfobacterium sp.
GTTTGTAAAATCTTTTGTATGGAGGTTAAAATGATTTTCCCTACTGCTGGAATTGAAGTTGCACTTTGGATTCCACCGTTGGTGGCGTTCGTGATTTCTTTTTTTACTTCCATGGGCGGTGTGTCTGGTGCTTTCCTTCTCCTGCCATTCCAAATGTCATTTCTCGGGTATACAAATCCTTCAGTCAGCGCCACTAATCAATTATTTAACATTGTAGCCATTCCAAGCGGAGTGTACCGCTATTGCAAAGAAGGCAGAATGGTATGGCCGCTTACCTGGGTTGTTGTGATCGGTACACTGCCAGGAGTGTTCCTAGGTGCCTTCGTACGAGTTGCTTATCTTCCGAATCCGACTCATTTCAAGCTTTTTGCCGCTGCAGTCCTGTTTTATATCGGATTTAGAATGGTGCGGGATTTATTAAAGAAAAACAGAGGCAATTCCAACAAGGCCGGCAGCGAACAACAATTTCAAGATATGGTGCGCCGGTATCGAGATAAGGCAGCAGGTCAGGGAATGGATGAAGGTACTGCTTTAAAAAAGGTAAAAGTCACCCACTTTAATTTAAAACGGATAGGTTATACCTTCTATGATGAAGCATTTGATGTGTCTTTTTGGGGTATTTTCACCCTTAGCTTTATTGTTGGCATTGTGGGCGGCATTTATGGCATCGGCGGCGGCTCCATCATCGCCCCTTTTTTCGTGACTTTTTTTGGACTGCCGGTTTATACAGTGGCTGGCGCCGCCCTAATGGGAACCTTCATAACCTCTGTGGCTGGCGTAGCTTTCTACCAGTTAATCGCACCTTTCTATCCAGACATATCAGTGGCACCTGATTGGATGTTGGGCATTTTGTTTGGACTCGGTGGGATGGGAGGAATGTATCTTGGGGCTTACTGCCAAAAATTCGTCCCGGCCAAGGTGATCAAATGGATGTTAGCAGGTATTATAGTGTTTACAGCAACAAAATATATTGTTGCATTTTTTGGTTATTAATCCAGTATGAAAGATAGAATATTTAATTTTCCAATAAACCCACATCTCCTTATGGACACAACGAAGAATGAAACACGATGATACAGGGCAGGCATTTGCGGTAAATGATTACACTTGCATGCCCGGCATCTTGCATTGCATATCCAGCCAGCTACGGATACAATGGTGGATCGTCACGATAAGAAGTTTTTCATGGTGACCGATCACCATTAATCAGCTGTCATGGCATCAAGCTCTTCCTCCTGCAACTTTCCATGCCCCATCAATTGATGGATGTCTTCGATCATCATATACAGGCAGGGCACCAGAATCAGTGTAATCACAGTGGCGAAAAGGATGCCGAAACCCAGGGACAGGGCCATGGGAATCATGAAACGGGCCTGGCGGGAGGTTTCAAAAATCATCGGTGCCAGACCTCCGAAGGTGGTCAGGGTGGTCAGAATAATGGGCCGGAAACGACGCTGCCCGGAAATACGGATTGCCTCTAGAGGATTCACTCCTTCACTCCGCTGCTGGTTGGCGTAATCAATGAGTATCAGCGAGCCGTTGACCACCACCCCGGACAGGGCCACGATCCCCATCATGCTCATCACGCTCAGGTTGTATCCCATGATAAGATGACCGATTACCGCCCCGACAATGCCGAAGGGAATGGCTATCATGACTATCAAAGGCTGGCTGTAGCTGCGGAAGGGAATCGCCAGCAAAAAGTAAATGGCCATTATTGCAAGGATAAACCCGCTGATAAGGTTCTGCATGCTCTCTTTCATGTCAGCTTGCCGTCCCTGATAGCCATAGGCCAGTCCTGGGTGTTTACGGATAAGTTCAGGCAGGATGGTGCTGTTAAGAGCGGCCTGCACCTGGCCGGTTTCTCCAATGGGCTCTACGTTGGCGCTTACAGTCACCGTACGTCGGGCGTCCCTCCGGCTGATGCTGGTATAGGCCCGGTTTCGTTCAACACTGGCGATCTCAGTCAGCGGCACAAATACTCCGGTGGGTGTATGGATCATTAAATGTTCCACATGGTATTCGCTGGTACGTTCATTTTCAGGCAGACGCACCCGGACCGTCACCTCGTTGCGACCCCGCTGCTGCTTGAGAGCCTGGGCCCCGGAAAATGCGTTGCGAACCTGACGGGCCACCTCGGCGGATGTCAGGCCCAGGCTCTGTCCTTCGGGCTTGATGGAAAAGTCAATCTGCTGTTTTCCCGGTGTGTAGCCGTCGTCAATATCCTTGACGCTGGAAAACCCGGCCAGAGATTCGGCAAGATCTTCACTTGCCTGGTCAAGTACATCTATATCTGAATGGGTTAGCTCAACGGTCAAAGCTGCCCCGGAGCCGGGTCCTCCCCTGTCAGACTCAAAACGTAAAGATTCAAGGCCGACGAGGGTCCCAAGTTTTTCCCTCCACAGCCGGGTCACTTCGCCGGTATTCAGGGGACGTACCCCGACTTCGGTCAGATAGGCTCTCATTTCCACCTGATTTTCATTGATCTTGGCAAAGATCCCCTTGAGCAGCTGCTCTTCACCGTTTTCAGCCGCCACAGCCCTCATGGCATCTGACAGCTTCTTCTCCACAGCCCTGATCTTGTCCATGGGACTGCCAACAGGAAGAACTGCGGTCACCAGGGCAGAGTCCGATTCAACCCTGGGCATCATGATAAAGCCGATGCGTCCGCTTAAGGCATAACAGATCACCACCATCAGTAGGGTAATACCAAGGGCCACGGTCAGTGCCCGCCAGCGGATGCACATATCCAGAAAGGGGCCGTAGACCCCGTTGATGAAACAGGTCATCTGCCGGGAGAAACTTTGCTGCAAACGGTGCAGGCCCTGGGCTGGCCGGCCGGTCGACCGGGTCTTGATGTGTGCCAGGTGGCCCGGCAGGATCAGCAGGGCTTCAACCAGGGAGATGAGAAAAACCGTAATTACCACCAGGGGAACTACCTTCCAGATCTTTCCTGTGGTTCCGGGAATAAACAAAAGAGGTAAAAAAGCTACCACGTTTGTCAATATGGAAAAAGTGATGGGTACGGCCACATCCCGGGCGCCAA
>JAVERV010000029.1:0-43491 GCA_034006945.1 Desulfobacterium sp.
GGAACTATTCGGCGCTTACACCCTTGCTGAAATCAACCGGAACCGTTGTGATGCGGGCGGCAAGCTCTCGGTCGAGCATCATGAGCCCCCTTGGGTCATCCTTTATGAGCTTTAGCTGGGCAATGATATCGTTGTCGTTTTCCTCTTCTTCCACCTGCTCGAGGACATACCACTGGAGGAATATCTGGGTGGCATGGTCCTTTTCTGCGATGGCAAGCTCCATGAGATCGTTGATGGAGCCGGTGATGAACTGCTCATGGGCCAGGGTCTTTGTGAACATATCAAGGGGGGATTCAAAAACGGCCGGTGGTTCGGCAATTGCCTTTAGAACCACCGGGGTGCCCTGGCTTGAGAGATATTCATAAATCTTCATGGCGTGGAACATCTCCTCGTGGTACTGGACCATGAACCAGTTGCCAAAGCCCTTGAGGCCAATGGTGTTGCTGTGGTTGGACATGGCCATGTAAAGGTAGGCCGAATACATTTCCCGGTTGATCTGTTCGTTCAATTCATCGCCCATGGTTTGTTTTATCATGATCCTCTCCTTTTTTTGTTAAAATCGCCGATGATAGGTTTGTTGGTGAAAATCGGTTGTGTTCTGCCTGTTACGGGGGCATCCATCCAATGGTTTCCCTTGGGGAGAACCGACCCCGTTACCCGGAAAAACAGGCCTAAAATATTTTATGTCTGACAATTAACAATAGTTATGAAAAAATGATTTGTAAACCAGCCACCCCTGTTTTTAGCTGTTTTTGTTTTGTATGAAACTCGCTTCGACCGGCAGGCGGGAACGGGTGTTACCCTTCTCTCATTCTCGCAGGCCGTCCATGGCCTGCTCCGAGGGGAATGGCAACTCCTTGGACCTCGTGTCCACCGTTGCCATTTAACCCGGTCAGGAAAACCAAAGGGGGCGGAATGACACTAGTGCCCACCCGGTAATATCTTGTTTTATAATTTGTTATGTCCGCCAGGAGATGTGGGGTTTAGAAAACTCCCGCCGAGCTGGCCGTTACAAAGGGCACCCGCAAGGGAAGCCCCTACAATGTCGGTGGCGGTATCGTGGCCTTGATTATAATGTCGCCCATTTGTCATCATTGATGGTTCGACCGTTGGTGGTTTCTGGCAGGATGCAGAATTAATCATTCGGGTTAAGGGCCCCCTGGGTAGCGTTGGCCTTTCGTCGTTCAGCCTCGGTCCAGTCGATGCGTCCCATGAGTCCCCGGATGATGGTCGTTTCCCTTTGGTCAAGGCCTGCCCGTCCGAAGATCCGCCGGAAGGTCCGCATGATATGATCCGGATTCCCGGAGTCGAGAAAATCGATGTTGCACAGGCTCTTTTCCATGTGGGCGTACATGCCTTCGAGCTCCTGAAAGGTTGCGGCCCGGACGGAGCCTGTCTTGAGGGGGACGGTTTTTCCAAGGGCCATGGACACCTGGTAGAGGAGCAGGGCCGTTGCATGGGAAAGATTCATGGATCCATAGGCGGCCTCTGTGGGGATCGTTACAAAGCTCTGGCAGAGTTTAAGTTCGTGTGTGGAGAGGCCATGGTCTTCCCGTCCCATAACAAGGGCGCACCTGAAATTGTCGGGTCTTTCTGCGACACTTTTCCCAAAACCTTCGGGGGTGAGAAAATCCTGGCGATACTTTCCAAAACGGCGGGTGGTCCCAAAGGCCAGGTGGCAATGGGCAAGGGCCTCGCTAAGGGTGTCAACAACAAGGGCTTTATCAAGGATGGGCAGGGCTGCCAGGGCCATCTTTTTTGCGTCAAGGCCGTCAAAGGCCCTGCACGGGTTTACAAGGCAGAGGTGGGTGAATCCCAGGTTCATCATGGCCCTGCACACGGAGCCTATGTTGAGGGGGCCCTGGGGTTCGACAAGGATGACGGTGAGTTGTTCTTTTTTCATTTATTATGAGTTTCCTGTTTTTCCCATGAATAAAGCCTGGGGGGTTCAAAGCTGGTTGTAAATCCAAGGTCATCAAGGGTTTTAATACCTCTTTCCATGTTTTTGCCGATATCTGCGACACTGTGGGAGTCCTCGCCTGGAACGACCCGGATGCCCATTTCGCCTGCAAGTTTAAGGATCGGGGCGGAGATATAGGGTTCCTCTGCCCCCTTTGTCAGGGCCCTCAGGTTATAATCCATTACGATATCCTGCCTCCTGATGCACTCCAGGTTGCGGACAATTTTTTGCCAGATGCAAGGCTTTTTAATCCTTAAACCATAGTCGACGTCAAAGAGCCGTATCAGATCAAAATGACCTGCAACCGCTGGATTGATGGTCATGAGCATCTCGTATTGAAGGTCAAAGTATCGTTCGTAAAGGGCATCCATGCCACCCGATTTTTCCGCGGTTTCAAGGTATTGAGACCTTGAGATGTCAAACCCGAGGTCGTTGACATGGTGAACCGAGCCGACAATGTAATCTGGTTTGAACCTTTTTATCATCTCAGGCACAAAGGCATCATATCCTGAACAGGTTTCGATTTCAAAGGCCGTAAATATCCTGATCTTTGAATCATATTTTTGTTTTAAGCGGTTGCACTCCTTGATGTAGGAGTCAAAGGTTTTCAGCATCTTTTTCGGGGTGAGGTTGGCTGCGATCTCGTCTGGGTACATAAATTCATCCTTCCAGGCAGGAAGATGCTCGGTGATTCCGACCCAGGTAAAGCCGAGTTCTATGTAGCGCTTTATCATATCCTCCAGGCGGTCCTTTGCGTGGAGGCAGAACTCACCGCTGTGGCCGCCATGTACAGACACAAAGGATGGTTCAGGCGGGTTTGATTTCATAAAATCAGGGGTTGGGTCTGTCATTTTTTAAAGCCTCTGGATAATGTAAAGAAACGTGGGTAAAAGGCTCAAGCGCTTGAGGCGGTTGAATTCAAACATCACAAGTCTTGAAGGTCGGTCAATGGAAAGGGGCGACAGGTAAACGGCTCCCTTGGGCTTTGTGTGGGGGATTCTTTCCCTTACAAGGCTCAGAAATGCCGGAATATGGCCTTGGGGAAGGGTTTCTCCCATGATGAAGTTGGCCGTTATTTCAATGTTGGGGTATCTGTTGTTGATCTCTTGGATCAGGTCAAAGGCTTTTTCCACCTGGGCTGCAGTGATGGGTTTGCCTAGAAGATCAAGGGTAGCCTGGTCTGCGGATTCAAGGCCGATATTGATGTAGGTTTTTGAAACAAGGGAGTTGAGGGTTTCAAAGAGAGCAGGATCAGCGTTGAAGAGGGAATCCACGCTGCCAAAGAGAAACAGGTTGCTGCCCGTCATTCTTCCCCGGTCAAGCTTCAGGATCTCAACTGCCTTTTTAACGGCAAATAAGATGAGCCGTTTGCCTGCGGCAAGGGCATCGTGTTCGCCTAAAAAAAGCGAGTTGTAGTTGATAAGATTCCGTCCGTAAAGCTTCTTCAGCAGGACAAGCTGTTGGACTATCTCACCTTGGGATCTAAGGGTAAAGGGGTGGTCGGACTTCACTCGACAAAACCTGCACTTATACAGGCAGCCAAGGGAGATGAACAGAGGAATGATGGCGTAGTCCACATGCCTTGCATCCGGCGGCATTACCGTGACCCTTCCGCCTGGAATTGCAAAAAGGTCGTCCGCTTTTTTCTGGAGGATATCCGGGGTGTTTTCAAGGGCTTGATCCAGAAATCCGGCCATGGGTTCGGGTAGATCCCCTGCTGATTCCCTAAGGGTTGAAAGACCCGTGTGCCAGTTTTCAACGAGATCCCGTATGCAGGGCTCGGCAAACGGTTTTCCTCCCATAAGGGAGTTGGTTGGGTATTGGAGATTGGGCAGATAATATTCCCCTGTGGCTTCAAAAACACCGGTGTAACCACCGCTTGAGTAGTAGATCCAGTCGTTTCCGGGAGTACGTTTCAGCCATTCGTTGGGGTGAATCCATTGGCTTGACCTTCCAACGGCCCTGATAATTTCGTTGTTGAGGTTGAAGTGGAGAAACCAATCCTCGGTTTTGATCTCATGAAAAACTCCATATCTGACGGGGTAGCTGATTTTTGTATAATCGGACAAACCCTGCACGCCAAGGGTGATGGAGAGGTTTCTGGAGGTATAGTTCATTTTCATTGGGATAAAAATATCCCCGCAACCGCAGTAAGTCAAGGTGAAAGCCCTATTATTTTTGTTTTCCCTTGAAAATAATGCCCATTGCTGTATTCTTTATAGCTTTAGGAGAAGGTTAATATTTAATGGTAAATACAGGAATCTATCTATGAACTGGGATTGGGACAAGCTCAGAGAGAAAAAAGAACAGTACGAACATCGTCAACAGGGAGGAGGGGGAAACATTCCTAGACCACCCCAGATGGATGAGGTGCTCAACAAATTCAAGAATTTCAAGTTCCCCGGTGGAATTCTCTTGATTGTGGTTCTCTTTCTTCTTTTTTTTGGAAGTTCGATGTTTTTCACGGTGGCGGTTGATGAGGTTGGGGTGATCCAGCGGTTTGGAAAGTATACCCGCATCAGCCAGCCAGGTTTGAATTTCAAGCTGCCCTCGGGTATTGAAAGGGTGACAAAGGTCAAGATCAAGCGCGTTTTCAAGGAGGAGTTTGGTTTTGCGACAGCTGCCGTGGGTGGGTCACGGTTTGTTAACCCAAATGAGGATATGGGGGTGACTTTGATGCTCACCGGAGATCTAAATGTGGCGGTTGTTCCCTGGATCGTTCAGTACAGGATCTCTGACCCCTACAAGTATCTTTTCAAGGTTCAGAACGTCAACTCGATTTTGAGGGACATGGCCGAGGCCACCATGCGAACCGTTGTTGGGGATCGAAGCATCAACGAGGTTATCTCCGAGCGTGAAGAGATTGCCATTGCGGCACGGGAGAGTCTTCAAAAGGAGTTGAGCGAAGCTGAAACAGGGCTTCACATCGTCACCATTGAGATGAAAAAAACCAATGTGCCGGAACCTGTGCAGCCCTCATTCAACGAGGTCAACGAGGCGGTTCAGGAGAAAGAGCAACTTATCTACAAGGCAAAGGAAGAACTCAACAAGGCCATTCCCCAGGCAAGGGGTGAGGCAAGAAGGGTGGTCAAGGATGCCGAAGGGTATGCCCTGAACCGGGTCAATCGGGCCATGGGTGATGCGGCAAGGTTTACCTCGGTGTATCTTGAGTATGTAAAGGCAAAGGATGTCACTGAAAAACGCCTCTACCTTGAAGCCATGGCAGAAGTGTTACCAAAGTTAGGCGGCAAGTACGTGGTTGATTCAGATCAGTCCAACCTGCTTCCGCTGCTAAACATGGGGCAGGGGTCAACCTTTGCCAATGGCTCAAGCAGGGGGGGAGAAAAATAATGAACAAGCTAAAGGGAGTAGTGCTGGGCGTTGTTGCCCTGGCTGTTGTGGTTCTTCTTGCCTCGGCCTATGTGGTTGACGAGAGAGAGCAGGTGGTGGTGACCCAGTTTGGCAAGGTTGTTGGAACGCCTATCACGGAACCGGGGTTGAAATTCAGAGTGCCTTTTATTCAGAAGGCGACATATTTTCCAAAAAACCTCCAGGAGTGGGACGGAGATCCTGGCCAGGTTCCAACCAGGGATAAGACCTTTCTCTGGGTGGATACCTTTGCCCGGTGGAAGATTGTAGATCCAGTAAAGTTTTTTCAAACCGTCAACAATATGGTTTCAGCCATGGGCAGGCTGGATGATATTATCGATCCTGCCATGCGTAACCTTTTGACATCCTACAGGCTCGTGGAGAGCGTCAGAGACACTGATCGACCCATGGATACCTTTGACGTGATCGATGGCGGGGAGATTGATCAATCCCAATACAAGATCGAGGTGGGTAGAACCGAACTCACACGTAAGATTTTGGAGCAGGCCCAGCCAAAGCTTGAACAGTTCGGCATTGAAATTGTGGATGTGAAGATCAAGCGCATCAACTATGTAGATCAGGTAAGGGATGCTGTCTACGGCCGGATGATTGCCGAGCGAAGGCAGATTGCCGAAAAATATCGTTCAGAGGGCCGGGGCGAGGCAAACAATATCAGGGGTGATAAGGAGAAAGAGCTTCAGATGATCCGTTCCGAGGCCTATAAGACGGCTGAAGAGTTAAAGGGTACGGCGGACGCTGAGGCAGCCGGGATTTACGCCAAGGCCTATGGGGTGGATACTGACTTTTATTCGTTCATCCAAACCCTTGATGTTTATCGGGATTCCCTTGACAGCACGACTACCCTTGTGCTTTCAACCGATTCAGAATTTATGAAGTATTTTAAAGGTATAAAAGCCAAATAAACCGAAGATTAAGTTCCTAAATAAAAACGGGGTTGCGAAGAATTTTTCTTCACAACCCCGCAGGCAATATTTGTCGGGCCAATATTTGTCAGGCCAATATTTGTCAGGCAGACAATATTAATCAGCCGACCTATTTCCCCTTGCGCCTCTGGTGTCTTGTTCTGGCAAGGAGTTTTCTGTGCTTGTGCTTGCGCATCTTTTTTCTTCTCTTTTTTATAATACTACCCAAAAAAATCACCCCCTTTAATTCTTTTTAAAAAATCTGACAAAAGTCTGACTGTTGACAGTAGGATCTGTTAAACGTTATTCATACCACATGGAACCTGAATCTGTCCATCCTTTTTTAATCTAATGGAGCCCGGGAGATGAAAGAGAGCCGATTGTTTGATCAGAACCAGATCAAGGAGGTTGAGGAAGCTGTCACTCTGGCTGAAGAACTTGTGAGCAACCACTTTAAAATGTCCTCAGGTCAATGGTTTAAAAGCCGCTATGATGTCAGGACTGCAAGGGATCTGGCAGGCCATGAACGTGTGGATGGACCCTTTGCCCAGGTTGTAGGCTATGAGGCAAGAAAAAAAGAGAATCCCTTTGGTTCTTCTCTGTTTAACTTTTATCGGATCTGTCTCCAGGACGGTGCCATTTTAGGGGCCCTTGAAAGAAGAGAGGGGTTTTTGCTCTTCCCCTTTGTGCTCTATGTTGCCGTGCATGAGCTGATTCATATTGTTAGGTTCACCAGATTTGAGCAGATCTATGAGGCTGCGACCACCCCCGGGGCAATGATGGAGGAGGAGCGCAAGGTCCATGGGCTTACCCTCAAAATTCTTAAGGGTGTCCGCATAGACGGACTTATTGCCATCCTTGATTACTATGGGGGAAGGTCTGTGAAATCAGGCTTTGACAAGCTGGTTTAAATTTTAAGCTTGTTCCTTGACAAGGAATAAAGACTGACTACTTTATCAATGTTTTTGAGAGAGATGAATATCAATTTAGTGGAGAAAAGATTAAAATGCCTATTTATGAGTATGAATGCGTAAGCTGCAAAAAAATCGAGGAGGCTCTTCAGAAAATCTCAGATGCTCCTCTTACCACATGCAGCCATTGCCAGGGAAAGCTTCACAAGCTCATCTCCCACAGTTCATTCCATTTAAAGGGTTCGGGTTGGTATGTCACGGATTATGCCGGGGCAAAGTCCGGTGGGTCTACTCCCAGCGAATCACCCCCGTCAACTGAGTCGGGCGTTGCCTGTAAAACATGTGAAAAATCCAACCCGCCAGTCCAAAAGGATGAGTAGCTCCTCAAAGTAGCCCTGGAGCTGCCACACCATAATCATTAACGTAAAATTAATTGTTAAGTTAAGGAGAAGAAGATCATGAGTTTAAGACCTTTGCAGGACAGAATTCTTGTTGAGAGATTAGAAGAGACCCAAAAGACAAAGGGTGGTATCATTATTCCTGATACTGCAAAAGAGAAGCCCGCCGAGGGCAAGGTGGTTGCCGCAGGCAACGGCCGTGTGGGCGAGGATGGAAAGCTCATCCCCATGGAGCTTAAAGTTGGTGATACAATTCTTTTCAGCAAATACGGCGGGACAGAGGTCAAGATCGACGGAACTGATTTTCTGATCATGCGACAGGATGACGTGCTTGGCGTTATAGAGTAGTTCTTTTGTTCGTTTTTTTCGCAGGATAGACCACGCTCATACGATAAATTAAATTATACATAGATGGAGGAACAGATAGAATGGCCAAAGAAATTAAATATGCCGCAAAAGCCCGCGAAGCAATGCTGAAGGGTGTACAGACCCTTGCAGATGCAGTTGTTGTAACCCTTGGACCAAAGGGCAGGAATGTTGTTATCGAGAAATCCTGGGGATCTCCCAATGTCACAAAGGATGGA
The DNA here is from genome assembly GCA_034006945.1 of Desulfobacterium sp. Lineage (GTDB taxonomy): Bacteria > Desulfobacterota > Desulfobacteria > Desulfobacterales > Desulfobacteraceae > Desulforapulum. The sequence goes on from JAVERV010000029.1 coordinate 8,146, forward strand.
GTGACAGTCGCAAAAGAGATCGATCTTGAGAATAAGTTCGAGAACATGGGCGCCCAGATGGTAAAGGAAGTGGCGAGCAAGACAAGCGACATGGCAGGCGATGGCACCACCACGGCAACCGTTCTTGCAAGGGCTATCTATGAAGAGGGTCAGAAGTTCGTTGTAGCGGGAAACAGCCCCATGGGTATTAAGAGGGGTATCGATCTTGCCGTAGCCAAGGTGGTTGCAGAGCTTGAGACCTTTACAAAGCCCACCAAAGACCAGAAGGAAATTGCCCAGATCGGTGCTATCTCCGCCAACAGTGACGAAACCATCGGTAACATCATAGCCGAGGCCATGGGCAAGGTTGGTAAAGAGGGTGTTATCACCGTTGAAGAGGCAAAATCAATGGACACCACTCTGGATGTCGTCGAGGGTATGCAGTTTGACCGCGGTTATCTCTCTCCCTATTTCGCAACCAATCCAGAGAAAATGGTCGCAGAGATGGAAAACCCCTATATTCTCATCTGCGACAAGAAGATTTCCAGCATGAAAGATCTTCTCCCGGTCCTTGAAGAGGTTGCCAAGATGGGCAAATCCCTTGTGATCATTTCCGAAGACATTGAGGGCGAAGCCCTTGCCACCCTTGTTGTGAACAAGATTCGCGGTACCCTTAACGTTGCCGCTGTCAAGGCTCCCGGGTTCGGCGACAGAAGAAAGGCGATGCTCGAGGATCTTGCAATTCTTACCGGCGGCCAGGTTGTTTCAGAGGATGTAGGTCTCAAGCTTGAGAACGTAGGCGTTAACGATCTTGGCCAGGCCAAGTCCGTTGTGATCGACAAGGACACCACCACCATCATCGATGGTGCCGGTGTCAGGGAGAATCTCGAGGGAAGGGTCAAGATGATCCGTGCCCAGATCGAGGAGACTACCTCTGATTATGACCGTGAAAAACTCCAGGAGCGTCTTGCAAAGTTAATCGGCGGCGTTGCAGTAATCAGCGTTGGTGCTGCCACAGAGACAGAGATGAAAGAGAAAAAGGCAAGGGTTGAAGATGCGCTCAACGCAACCCGGGCAGCTGTTGAGGAGGGAGTTGTTCCCGGCGGTGGTGTGGCCCTTGTTCGATGCATTCCAGCCCTTGTTGGCCTTGGCCAGGATGACGAGGAAAAACTCGGTGTCAAGGTAATTGCAAGGGCAATCGAAGAGCCCCTTCGCCAGATCGCAAACAACGCAGGCGTTGAAGGTTCTGTGGTTATAAACAGAGTTAAAGAGGGTAAGGGTGCCTTTGGATATAATGCAAGGACCAACGTATATGAGGATCTCATCGAAGCCGGTGTTATCGATCCTAAAAAAGTGGTCAGGTTTGCCCTTCAGAATGCGGCAAGCGTTGCATCCATAATGCTCACAACCGAAGCCATGATTGCCGACAAGCCTGAAGAGAAAGACGGCGGAATGGGCGGCGGAATGCCCGGCGGTGGAATGGGCGGAATGGGCGGAATGGGCGGAATGATGTAGCCCAAGTTCCCTGAATAAGAGTTCTACAAGCCCCTGTGCAGCCCTAGGCACAGGGGCTTTTTTCATGGAGCACTTGACATTGCATCGCTGCTCGTATAATGATAATAGCTTTAGATACTGTCACCTGTAACAGATGGATGCGAACCTTTTTATGACTCCCGAAACAAGCGGTATTTTTTATATGATGGGCAATGCAGGACCGGTTGTAAAGCTGGTTCTCCTGCTGCTCTTCTTTTTTTCGATCACCTCCTGGGCCATTATTTTCATCAAGTTCAGGTATGTTAAGAAAGCCTATGGCGAGTCCGAGGACTTTACAGATCTTTTCTGGCAGTGCCGGAATCTTTCAGATGCCTTTTCAAAGGCAAGGGTGTTAAAGCAGAGCCCGGTTGCGAGGGTATTCGTGGCTGGTTATCTTGAGGTCAAAAGAGCATCTGAACCTGCCGGAGACGGTGGGGAGGGAGAAGTGAGGCCCAGTCAGGTCGATTTCAGGGGTTTTGGAAATGTGAAACGGGCCCTGAGGCGAGCGATCAGCCTTGAGGTCAGGCGCCTTTCCCAGCTAGTTCCTTTCCTTGCCACGGCTGGAAACACGGCTCCCTTTATCGGGCTTTTCGGTACGGTCTGGGGAATCATGAACACCTTTCACGGAATCGGCAACACAGGATCTGCAAGTCTTGCCGTTGTGGCACCGGGTATTTCAGAGGCTTTGGTTGCAACGGCAGCCGGGCTTGCCGTTGCCATTCCATCGGTGATTGCATACAATTATTTTATCGACAAAATCAGGGTGCTTGATTCTGAACTTCAGAGTTTTGCATCGGATCTTCTCAACATCATTGAGCGTGACCTTCATAAGAAAAGGGGGATGTGATGCAGTCAGGTCCCGCAAGTTTTGAAACCGGCCACCTTATGAGCGAGATCAATGTGACCCCCTTTGTGGATGTCATGCTGGTACTGTTGATCATATTCATGGTGACGGCACCCATGATGGTCCAGGGGATTGATGTGAATCTTCCCCAGGCAAGCGCTACACCGCTTCCAGCAAAGGAAGATCCCCTGGTGATTTCCATCAACAGGGAGGGGGAGGTCTTTATCAACGACCAGTCTGTGGGTGTTGTCAACCTTACTGAGAAGCTTATGGCCATCCTCAGCAACGTTAAAGATCCCAGGGTCTTTCTAAAGGCAGACAGGGAGGTTCCCTACGGGGTCGTGGTAAATGTCATGTCCCTGGTGCGTCTTGCCGGTGTTTCAACCATGGGAATGATAACTCTTCCTGGACAGGAAGATTCCTGATTGGCTGAAATGAATCCTTCGTATCCAGCCGACAGCTCCCAGGGGGCTACCCGGGATGAGTTACGTCGGGACGAATCGGGCTTCAGGAGTGCATGGGGCAAGGGGCTTTTGCTATGCTCAATTTTTGTTCATATTGCCCTTGCAACGGCCCTTTATTTCTTCCAGGGAATATCCCAACATAGAGTGCTCCCTTTGGTTATGCAAATGGATCTTGCCTCCATGGATTTTTCCCAGGACCTGACATCAAGCGCGGGGAAAAGTGGTGCTCCTGCTCAACAAAAGGCAAAGATGACGCCTGTGCCCAAGAGTGTTGAGAGTTCAAAAAAGGAAAAAGTTGTCACTCTTCCTTCAGAGCCAAAGGCAGTTGAGAAACCGGAAAATAAAGTGGCACAGGTGAAGGAGAAGGTGGTGCCAGTTAAGGAGAAGGCGGTGCCAGTTAAGGAGAAGGTTGCACTAAAACCCGCACATGTCCCGCAACCTTCTCCAGAACCTCCAGGGAAAAAAGAAACTGCCACTTCGATCGAACCGGATCACAAGGTTGCACTGAAAAAAAAGACCTTACAGGCGGACAAGGTGCTTGAAGCTGCCAGAAGTTCAATTGAAAAAAAGGTGGAAAAACAGGTCGAAAAATCAGAGCCTCCAACCGGGGAAATCCTTGACAAGGCCTTTGCCAGGCTCGAGAAGACGGTTGAAACCCAGGCAGATTCAAGGTCGGGGACAAGTACTGGCTCAGGCAGAGGCTCAAGTTCTGATCCAAAGTCTGGTTCAAGCTTTGGTCCGGAATTGTCGGGCGATGGCGCAAAAGGCTCTAAAACCGATTACACGGCAATTGATCTTTACAATCTTGAACTGATGTACAGAATACAGCAGAACTGGGCCTTTAACCCACGCCTCGCAGGTCCTGAAAAGGGGATCGAGGCAAGATTGCTGATCAAGATATTAAAAGATGGCCAGATTCGGGATGTCTGGTTTGAAACCCGTTCAGGTAACTCCTATCTTGACGATTCTGCCCTCAAGGCTGTTAAAAAATCAAACCCTTTACCGCCGCTTCCAAAGGGTTATGCCACCTATGATATCGGTCTTAGATTCACTCCTTCAGGTTTGCAATAGAAATTTAATGGTTAAAGAGAGACAAATGAAAGGCAGAGCGCTTCTGATTTTTTTTCTGGTGTTAGGTGTTGTCCTCCTTGGCCGGGCCCATACGGTTCTTGCTCAACATGTGTATCTCAACATCAATGAGCCTTTTTTAAGGAAAGTTCCCGTTGCCGTGCCCGGATTTAAATCCCTTACACAAGGGGTTAATGAAGATCGCCTTGGGAAAGAGGCAAGAAATATACTGGTCAACGCCCTTGATTTTACCGGTTATATTGCCGTTCTTGACCCTATGTCCTATATCGAGAATCTGGCGAAAAAGGGGATTACCCGGGCTGAGATCAACTTTAAGAACTGGACAGTCATCGGGTCTGAACTTCTTGTAACCTGTGGCGTTGAAGAGTCAAACGGAGATATTCAGCTCAAATTCAGACTGTTTGATCCTTTTACCGAGCGCCTTGTGAAGGGCAAGGTTTACACCGGAAAGATCGATGATTTGCGAAGGATGGTTCATCGATTCTGCGGTGAAATTTCGTTCCACCTTACCGGGAAATGGGGGGTCTTTTCAAGCAGTCTGGCCTTTGTATCCACGGTGGGCAAGGATAAGGAAATATTTATCTCAGAATTTGACGGATACAATCCACGTCAGGTGACCCGCCATAACAGCATTTCGCTTTCACCTGCCTGGTCTTCTGACGGAAAATGGCTCGCCTACACCTCCTATGCAGGGGGGAATCCCGACATTTATATTAAAAATCTGTACCAGATCAGGGGAAATTTGATCAACTTTAAGGGGTTGAACATTTCGCCGGCATGGGTCCCGGACAGCTTTTCCCTGGCTGCCACCCTGAGCTTTGAAAATGACCAGGAGATTTATCTGTTGACTGGCAAGGGTAAAATCATTAAAAGATTAACAGATAGCTGGGGGATTGATGTCTCCCCATCGTTTTCACCTGATGGAAAAAAAATGGCCTTTGTTTCCAAGAGGGCTGGAACTCCACAGATTTATATTCAGGATCTGGATCGGGGAACCGTTGCCCGCCTTACCTTTACCGGCGGGTACAACACCTCTCCAGCCTGGTCTCCTGAGGGTGATAAAGTAGTGTATGTAGGGATCGCCAATGGAGAAATAAATATCTATATGATCGGGATTGACGGAACTGGTTTGGTTCAATTGACCAGCAAAGCCGGAGACAATGAAGATCCCTCCTGGTCACCGGATGCAAGCCTCATAACCTTTAGCTCCACCCGTGAAGGTGGGGCGGGGATATTTGTGATGACGGCAACGGGTGGTGATCAGCGGCGTCTTTTTTCGATGAAAGGGGCACAGACCAGCCCTGTTTGGTCGACCGGCAATGAAAATAATTGAGTTGGATGAATTACAAAATGATTAAAGGAGGAAGAATGAAAAAGCAGGTGTTGATGAATCTGGTGTTGGCCTTGATGATATCGGGCCTTGTATTCACGGTTTCTTGTGCCAAAAAACAGGTGGTCTCAGAGCCTGTTGTTGCGATTGAAGATACCACTGATGCCGATGCCGCTGCAAGGGCTGCAGCCCTTGAAAAACAACGGGCAATGGAGGAGGAGATGCTCCGGCAAAAGGCCTTAAAAGAGGCATCCTTAAGCGAGGCAGCCCGTGCCCAAAAGGCTGCGGCCCTGGAAAGATTTGTCGATCAAAATGTTCAATTTGATTTTGACAGCTCAGAGTTGACCCCCATGGCCCGGGCGATTCTTAAGGAAAAGGCCCTATGGCTTGGGGAAAATTCCGGAGTACGGATTATTATTGAAGGTCATTGCGACGAACGCGGAACTCTTGAGTACAACCTTGCCCTTGGGGAAAGGCGAGCCGCAGCTGCCCAGAAATACTTGATTGATCTTGGGATTTTCCAGTCAAGAATGTCCACCATCAGCTATGGTGAAGAGCGACCTCTGGACCCAGCCCACAATGCAGCGGCCTGGGCCAAGAACAGGCGCGCCCAGTTTGTCATCAAATAGATAAGCTGGCAGATAGAACGGCTGGTAAGATTGTTTTCGGGCGCAGCAGTCAAAGAAACTTGACTGCTGCGCCCGTGTCACTAGGAGCCAGGCGTTTACCGGTATTCCCAAGCCTCCAGCTTGCCGGAGGCCGTTGATCGTAATACCTGATTTTGGGGGAGAGTTACCATGATAAAAGTTTTTTTTCCAACCCTCGGCCTGGTGTCTTTTTTCTTGATCTCAGCCTGTGTGTCTACCCAGAATTTTTCCATGCTGGAAAACAGAGTTGCAGCGGTTGAGATGCAAACCACAGAGAGGGGTGAAATTGAGAATAAAAAAATCAGGGAGATGGCCCTTGGCCTGAACCGTTTGACATCTGATCTTGAACAGAACCAACGCATCGTCCGGGAAGATTCTGCCGAGCTCAAAAGTCTTGTAGAGGAGATAAAATCGGAAAACCGTCGCCTTGCCGGACGACTCGAGGCATTGGAACACACGTCTAAGACCATGGGTGATCAAGGTGCAAAAGGGAGGGAGACTGACTTGGCAAGGCTTGATGCCGCCGTGTCCAGAAACTTCCAACGCCTTGTCGCCCTTGAGGATTACATGGGATTTGAGCCTTCTTCGGTCAAGGTCCATGGGGAAACTCAAGGGGAAAAACAGCCGGATGATGCCAGTGAAACAGGGCTTTATGCCGCAGCTAGAACAACGCTTGACAGGGAAGAATTTGAGCCTGCCAGAAAGGGGTTTGAAGCCTTTATCAAGCGTTACCCTGAATCTGATAATGCAGATAACGCAAGGTTCTGGATTGCCGAGAGCTATTATCGGGAAAAGTGGTATGAAAAAGCCATCCTTGAGTACCAGAAGGTTATCGAAAACTATCCAAAGGGAAACAAGGTTCCAGCCGCTCTTTTGAAACAGGGGTATGCCTTTGCAAACCTCGGGGAAAAGGCCAATGCCCGCCTGATCTTAAAGGAGCTTATCCGGAAGTATCCCCAGAGTAACGAGGCTAAAATTGCGGCTGACAAGCTAAAGGTACTTTAGCTTGATCAAGGTAGTCGGGCTTGACCCTGGGCTTGCCGGGACTGGTGTCGGAATTGTTGAGGGTGACGGTCGAGACATAACCAACTACTCGTTTGGCAGCATTTCAACCGATAAAAATGATCCCACCCACCTCAGGCTTAACACCATATTTACCGGGGTATGCGACCTATTGTGCCGGGAAGAGCCGGATCTTGTTGTGATTGAGGATGTGTTCTCCCTTGAAAAATATCCAGGATCGGGTATTATGCTCGGGAAAGTGTCCGGCGTTCTCCTTGTTGCAGCATTCAGGGCGGGTGCCAGGGTTAGAGAATTGTCTGTCCGGGAGGCCAAGAGGGTCGTCACGGGAACGGGTAGTGCCGACAAACATCAGGTGGAGAGATCCGTGAGAAATATTTTGAGCCATCCAGATACCATACGGCCCTTTCATGCGGCTGACGCCCTTGCCCTTGCCCTAGCCGGATTTTACAGAAGTAAGGGACGGGCATGATCGGCTTTCTCCAGGGGAAGGTGCTGGACCTTGGTACGGACACCCTGCTCTTACTCGTCAATCAGGTGGGTTATGAGGTGCTTTTGCCCGCAACTGTGGTTGAAACGGTTAAGGCCAATCTCGATGATGGTCTGGTGAGCCTTTATATTTACTACCACCAGACAGATCGACAGCCCAAACCGGTTCTGATTGGGTTTGACTCCAAGGAAGAAAAGGATTTTTTCCAGCTCTTCATCACCGTGGATGCCATTGGACCGCTCAAGGCTGCCAAGGCCATGGAGCATCCAGTATCAACCATTGCAAGGGCAATCGAGCAAAAGGACGTGGCCTTTTTGTCCACCCTCAGGGGGATCGGCCGGAGAACGGCCCAGAAGATAGTTGCGGCCCTCCAGGGAAAGGCGGCAGGTTTTGTTGGTGAGCAGGACACAGGCCATGCCAAGGGCGGTGATTCAATCCCTGGGGAGAGGGCCTTTTCCTTTCAAAAGGTCATTGACCAGGTTGTGGAGGTCCTTGTGCAGCAGTTGGGTCACGCCCCAAATACCGCAAGGAAAATGGTGGCCCAGGCCCTTGACCGAAACCCTGGGATAAAGACACCGGAAGACCTCTTTGACGAAGTTTACAAGGGGGATGTCGACCGATGAGCGACTCCATTCTTTCGTTTTCTTCTAAAAAATCTAAAGGGCTTGAAAAGGATGCCGGGGAGGACGCCCCTGATAAAAAGCTCGTTTCACCTGGGAGCCAGCCGGGTGATACATCTCCTGAGGTAGTCTCCCTTCGCCCGGACCACTTTGACGCATATGTGGGTCAGCTTGATACGGTGGAAACCCTTAAAATAGCCATCCAGGCGGCTAAGATGAGAGGGGACTGTCCAGACCACGTGCTGCTCCATGGGCCGCCCGGCCTTGGTAAGACCACCATTGCCCACATCATTGCCAACGAAATGGGGGGTGCCCTTACCGTAACCTCTGGTCCTGCCCTTGAAAAGGGCGGGGATTTGATCGGCATGCTCACCAATCTTTCCAGGGGGGACATTTTGTTTATCGATGAGATTCACAGGCTTCCCAAGACGGTTGAGGAGTTTCTTTATCCGGCCATGGAGGACTTTGCCGTGGATTTTGTGTTTGATAAAGGCCTCCATGCCAGGAGTCACCGCTACCGGCTGAAGCCTTTTGTCCTGGTGGGGGCGACCACAAGGGTCGGTCTTCTCTCCTCTCCATTGAGGGATCGATTTGGAATTTTTCGGAGTCTTGATTTTTATACGGATGAGGAACTTGTAACCATTATTCGACGTTCTGCAGGCCTTCTCAATGTGGATATAGACAATCTTTCCGCCCTTGAGCTTGCACGTCGCTCAAGGGGCACTCCAAGGATTGCAAACAGGCTTCTCAAACGCGTGAGGGATTTTTCCATGGTTCGGTCAAAGGGGAAGATGTCCCAGGAATCAGTCAGGGCTGCCCTGGGACTTGAAGGCATAGATGCCAGGGGGTTGACCGTGCTTGATCGAAGTTATATAAGGACCATCATTGAATTTTACAGGGGAGGGCCGGTGGGCATAGAAGCGGTAGCTGCAACTCTTCAGGAGGAGACTGACACGCTTGTTGATGTGGTTGAACCCTATCTTTTAAAAATTGGAATGGTCATGCGAACCTCGGCTGGGCGACGGGCGTCGGTCGACGCTTATGAGCATCTTGGCATTAACCATCAGATGGAGCTTTTTTAAGGGTGTTGGATTCATTTAAAAGTAGATCAGGCCATGGCCTGGTCCAAATTAGATCGGGGGTCTGCCTTTTTCTTACAGGCATGATTTTAATTTGTTTCACATTCGGGGCTAAAGTTTCTCTTGCAGAGGTTGATCTCCCGGATGATTTGGCAAAAATTCCAGAATCTCTGGTTCTTTTACCCAAGGACATGAATGCCGTTGTTGTTGAAAAAAAGTCCCAGCAGCTGTTTCTTTATTCCTCGACTGACCTGGGAGTTCAGGAGCGTTTACGCTTTCCCTGCTCAACCGGGGCAGCACCTGGATTAAAGCTTATGTCCGGGGATCAGAAGACGCCCGAGGGTGTTTATTTCCTCACCGAAGAGTATGAGGATCGCTACCTGTCTCCCGTGTACGGGAAAAAGGCCTTTCCCACGGATTATCCCAACTTTATAGATCAGAGGGTGGGCAGGAACGGAAGCGCAATCTGGATACATGGAACCAATAAGCCCTTAAATCCCATGGAGTCCAATGGCTGTGTCGCCATGAACAACGATGATATTTTAAGCCTTGCCCCTTATCTCTTGCTCGGCGCAACCCCTGTGGTTATGGTCGATACCATTGCCTATGCAGAGCCGGAAACGATAGAAGAGGAAAAAAAAGGGCTCCTCGCACTTGCAGCGGCCTGGAAGCAAGCCATTGAGTCGGGTACCTACCACGAATATCTCATGCTTTACGATTCAGAGTACCTTCCAGATATAAAGTGGTGGAACACCTGGTCCAGCATCAGGAGTAAGGCTAGGAAGGACAATCTTAACTTTCTGGTTTTCTTTGATTCACCCGGGATCTACAGGGAAAAAGAGATTTATGTCATTTTTTTTGATATGAAACTAACGGTCGGTAACCAGACGGAAATTGTGGGGAAAAGAAAGTTTTTTGTTGAAAAAAGGGATGAGGGATTCAAGATTACAGGGGACATGTTCCAGACATTTCCCAAGGGCGAGGTGCGTAATATCGGCATGGTGGCCGATGCGGCAAATACTCTTTATGAAAAATCAGCAGTCGACTCTTCGTTGCAGGATATTCAGGATACCGTGGATAAATGGATTGTGGCCTGGTCTGCAAAGGATATGAAAACCTATGCCGATTCTTACTCCTCAAGGTTTTTTTCCGATGGAATGAACAAAAAATCTTGGGTGGCAAGAAAGACCAGGCTTGCTCGAAGGTATGATTTCATAAGAGTTTCCGGCAAAGACTTTAAGATCACCAGGCAGGATGGGAATAGCGCTGTCTCGTTTGTTCAGGACTACCAGGCCAGCGATTACAAGGAAAAGGGCATCAAGACTCTGGAGATGGTTAACGAGGAGGGCCGATGGAAGATCTTTCGAGAGAGCTGGAAAAAGAACTAAAGACTCACGCAAGACCGGCTCCTGTTAAAAAAAAAATCAAAGCGGAGTTTTATCGCATTGATGAACTCGGAAAAATGACCTGTGTTACCTGGGTTCTCCCCCTTATTTGTTTTCTGATTTTGTTAACCCTTGTTACAACCCTGGCAGCGGGAAGTTTTGCATATCTCTTTCTCCATGACTCTGATACAAGGGTAAAGCTTGTTCAAGAGCTTGACCGCAACGACCAGGCCATTCAAAAACTTGCCAGGGAAAAAGAGATATTGATGGCTCAGCTTGTGCTGTCGGGTATTACGCCTGATCTTGAACCTGTGCCCGAGCCGGGGATAGTCGTTTCTGGGGAGAATTCTCTCCATGCCAATGGGGTTGAGAATCCTGAAAAAATTGCACCCGCCTCCGACTCTGTAGCCCCTGAAGGAGAAAAATTGACAGATACCGAGCCCCCATCTGCAACGGTCGGACCCGTATCCAACGACGGATCGTCAGATGGATCCCTTGAAACAATGCCACCGACCTTGGAAATTGTCGGGATTGAACAGATCCGGGTGGTGAACGATAAAAAAAACGGGGATCTTCTGGTTCGTTTTGACATAAAAAACATATCGGCCGATTTGAACATTATTTCAGGATATATTTTTGTTGTCTTAAAACCAGCTTCAACTCTACTTTCAGATTGGCTGGTGCTTCCTTCGGCTCCCATTGTCAAGGGCAGGCCCAGTGTGTTTAAGCAGGGCCAGTATTTTTCGATAGCCCATTTTAAACCGGTTAACTTCAGGGGGAAATCAAGCCTTTCCCCTGGGGACTTTAAGTTGGCCACTGTTTTTGTGTTTGGTGAGGACGGTGGTCTCATCGCCATGCACGATGTTAAGCTTCCACAACAAGAGCTTTAACTCCAGGAGAGGGAATGTGGGAAAAAAGGAACGTTTGAATCTGTCCATCATAGACAGGGATTTGAGAATTGACGGTTCCATTGTGAGCCGGGGAAAACTGATCATCAAGGGCAGCGTCAGGGGAACCATTCAAGGGGAGACAGTTATTGTTGCCGAGGAAGGAGAGGTCCGGTCTGAAGCAAAGGTTACAAGCATGACCATTGGTGGCAGTTTTGAAGGGGATATTCAGGCGAGCAAAGAGCTGATAATCCTCTCCACCGGCAGTTGTTCCGGAAGGGTTGAATGCAAGGATCTTATCGTTGAAAACGGGGGGATACTAAATGCTGAGGTGTCGTGCAAAACATCGAAAAAAATGGTTTTGGACGGTAAGAAAAACGACGAGATAAACCCTGTGCATAAGGAAAATAAGAGAATAGAGCTTTAATCTTAATGAAAAATAAAACTTGACTATTTCAGGGTAATAGGATAAATTTTTTAAATTATTTTTACGAATAGGATTTATGAACAGGAGTGTGGAGAAATTGAAAAAATATACATATAGCGCAAAAAGATCTGACAACCGGGAAAGCTGGTGTGTTATTGATGCCCAGGATAAGGTCCTGGGCAGGGTTGCCTCGGAAGTTGCCGCGAGAATTCGCGGCAAGTATAACCCACTTTTTACCCCCCATGCAGACATGGGTGACTGGGTTATTGTTGTCAATGCTGACAAGGTAAAGCTTACCGGCAATAAGTGGGACCAGAAAAAGTATTATCGTCACTCTGGATACACTGGAAGTCTCAAGGTTGTTACAGCAAAAGAGCTTCTTGCCAAACAGCCTGAAGAGCTTCTCAAAAGGGCAGTCCGGGGAATGCTTCCCAAGAACAGGCTGGGCCGGAAGCTTAACAATAAATTATTCGTCTATGCTGGTGAAGAGCACCCCCATGCCGCTCAGCAGCCCAGGGCGCTTGAAATTTAGTCGATAAAAGGGATTGAAAACACGTATGGAAAACAACAACAGCTTTTATGCTACCGGTAAGAGAAAGAGTGCTGTGGCAAAGACCTGGATTACACCGGGGAGTGGCATCATCACAGTTAACAACAGGGAACTCTCCGAATATTTCCCCTTGAGTACGGCCCGCAAGGCACTTGAATTTCCCCTTGCCCTTACGGATAAGTCCGATGCCTTTGACATCAAGATTACTGTTCTTGGTGGGGGTATCATGGGACAGGCCAAGGCGATCCGCCACGGTATAACAAAGGCACTCGTCCTTTCAGATCCGGATCTCAGAGCTATTCTCAAGAAGGCGGGATGTCTTACCCGTGACGCAAGGGTTAAAGAGCGTAAAAAATATGGGCTCAAGGGTGCAAGGGCTCGTTATCAGTTTTCCAAGAGATAAATCTGGACATCAATTGGGAGATATAAGATTAGGGGGGGTGTTTCATTGTTAGGCACTGGAACTTCCCCCTTTTTTTGTGTGCATGAAAACATTTCTTTTCTATGACATCGAAACAAGCGGGCTCAACCCGGCCTTTGATCAGATACTGACCTTTGCCTCCATTCGGACAGACTCGGAGTTAAGGGAAATTGATCGAACCGAGGTTGTTCTCTCCCTCAGGCCAGACCTGGTTCCTTCTCCAGGTGCCTTTGTCACCCACAGGCTCACACCTGAAACCCTTGATCAGGGCCTTTGCGAGTATCGAGCTGTGGGTCACTTACATCAGCTTTTAAACACCCCTGAAACCATCAGCATCGGTTATAATTCCCTTGGATTTGATGATAATTTTTTGCGATTTTCATTTTATCGTAACCTCCTTGACCCTTATTCTCACCAGTATGCAAACGGTTGTGGACGAATGGATCTGCTTCCCGTGGCTACACTTTACCGGATTTTCAGGCCGGAGGGGATAGTCTGGCCCTTGAGCGACGATAAGCCTTCCATGCGCCTCGAGCTGATCAGCGAACAAAATAATCTGGTTCAATCCGGCAGGGCCCACGATGCCATGACCGATGTGGAGGCGACCCTTGCCCTTGCCCGTCGCCTCGCCGGGCAAACGCGCATGTGGGAGTATTGTCTCGGTTTTTTTGACAAAAAAAATGATCAGGCAAGGGTTGCTGGAATGGATGAAGCTTTCCAGTCCATATTCGGTCGTCACAGTCTTGGAATAATGGTCTCCATACAGTTTGGCAGCGATCTAATGTACATGGCACCGGTATTGGGTCTTGGTCATTCAACCCCCTATGCCAATCAGAGTCTCTGGCTGAGGCTTGATCGGGAAATTATCCTTCCCTTTTCACCTGAGTCGGCGAAGGGTCCTTTTGTTATTCGAAAACGATACGGTGAGGCTAAGATCGTGCTTCCCTGTCTTGATCGTTTCTGGAACCGCCTTCAGCCCGCCCAGAGAGAGCTTTGCCGGCGAAACATTGACCTTCTGGAAAAAAACCAGGATCAATTCCAGAGGCTTGTGATTCATCACAGGGAGTTTAAATACCCCTTTGTGCAGGATCTTGACCTTGACGCTTCCCTTTATCAGGAGGGTTTTTTTTCCAGGGCTGAAAAAAGAGAGATGGATTCTTTTCATAATGCTGTTGATGATAAAAAGATGGCCGTGTGTAAACGAATGGCGTCTCCAAGGGTCAGGGGGCTTGCCGAACGTATCATGGTGAGAAATTTTTCCAAGTGGGCGAGTGCTCAACTTAAGGCTGGCCATGCAGGCTATCTGGAAAGAATTCGTTCTTTACCCGGGACCAGACCCGTGATCGGGTATAAAAACGATATAAAGTTCACCCGGGACCAGGCCCGGGATGAACTTGTCGCTGTCAGGGCAGATCAAGGCCTTGATGCTGAACAGAGGAAGATCCTTGACTGGCTGGAATCCCACCTTGAATCTATGTGAGTAGGTAGTAGACAGTAGGGAGTAGATAATGGATGTAGGGGCTCCCCTTGCGGACAAACCGAACATAATAATCCAGCTTGGTAACCGAATAATCGAGTCCTTAGGTTGTCGGGTGTCGGCGTAAGAAATACAGGTATGAAATATTTCGGGCAGCACCGGGATTAAGATCCAGGTGCCGCCCAAAGAGGTAACAAGGGCACGAAATTGAGACTTAAGTTACTTTACTGCGTCTTTGAGGGCTTTGCCAGGAACAAATTTCGGGACAAACCTTGCTGGAATGTCAATCTCATCTCCAGTTTGAGGGTTTCTCCCCTTTCTGGCTTTTCTTTCGGCGGTTTTAAATGTTCCAAAGCCTACCAGGGTTACAGACTCTTTTGCAGCAAGGGCCTCGGTTACTGTGGTCAGGATGCAGTCCACTGCGGTCTGAGCGTCTTTTTTGCTGTTGAGGACTTCAGAAACCTTGTTGATTAAATCACCTTTGTTCATTACGATTACTCCTTTTTGTCATTAGCAGGTTACCAGAATTATATAAACCTTGGTTAAAACATTCATGGACGCCAATACCGCTATACTCCAGCAAGTCAACTTTGGTTTTTTTATTTTATATAACTTGGAACGGGTTAAAATACATTTGGGCTGATATGGAGCAATGAAGGCTTGCATCAGCTTTTTTCGTACGTTACGTCCTTGTAGGAATGGTGTCAAGCATTTATTGGGTTTTTTTGTAAATAATAGGCCGTTGGCCAACGGCCAACGGCAGTAGTCAGTAGGTGGTAGGTAGTGGGCAGTAGGTAGTAGTCAGTGGTATTGGCTAATAGATCGTGGATCGGGGAGACGCAGCTATAGGTTGTTTTCGCTTGTGCTCTATCCAAAGAACAGTGTACAGTAGATACTTGTCAACGACCAACGACCAACTACCTACTACCTACTAACTACTACCAGAGGTTCTATGGACGCTGCAACGATAAATCCATTTATACAGGGAACGCTTTATATCCTCGATACCACGGCTTCTCTCAAGGCCAGGCCCGGTGTCGCCTCCCTCAAGACAGATGCGCCTTCCGTGGGTGATATTTCAGGCGTCCTGTCCATCACAGGAGACATTGCAGGGTCCGTAAGTATAAGCTTTACCGAACGGAGTATTCTCGGAATTGTTTCGGCAATGTTTGGTGAACAAATGACCCGGATGGACGAAGATATTACCGATGCCGTGGGTGAAATCTGCAACATGGTATCGGGTCATGTGACTACAAAGATGACCGAGATGGGAAAAAAAGTCCGGGTAAAGCTTCAGGAGGTCAAAACCGGTACGCGTCACAGCGTGGTAAACCCAGGCAAAGTACTTGTATTCCCCTTTGAAACCACAAAGGGGAATCTGACCATTGGGGTGAGTTTGGATGGTAGCTGTTAGCTCTTAGTGGTTAGCTAAAAGCTAAAGAAGGTTCAAGTACCAGTTAATAATGGGGTCCCCGAAAAAGATGTATAAAAGGCTTGCCGCCGATAGAAACGGTCCAAAAGGAATCCTGAGCTTTATGTTCCCAATGCGGGTCAGGATCATGATGATAATGCCGCCTGCCGTACCAAGTAGAGATCCTGCAAAAAGGGTGAACCCTACCCCTTTCCACCCGACAACGCCGCCAATCATGGCAAGAAGTTTGATGTCACCCCCGCCCATTCCCTCTTCTTTTTTGATCATATAGTATAAAAGAGCGACCAGGTAGAGTATCCCACCGCCAGCTGCAATTCCCGCAATTGTATCGACAAAGCTCATTTCTGGTACAAATACAAAGGCAGACCCGAATATGACAATCCCGGGAAGGGAGATCACATCCGGGATGATCTGAAAATCAATGTCTATAAATGAGATGACCACAAGGGTGGCTGTAAAGGCAAGGTAAAAAAGAGCGGTCAGGGTGATGCCAAACTTCATGACCACGGCCAGGGTCAAAAAGCCTGTCAATGCCTCAATAAAGGGGTAGCGCAGGGAAATGGGAGCGTTGCAGAACCGGCAGCGTCCCCGGATAAGGATATAGCTTATTATGGGTACGTTCAGATAGAAGGGAAGGGGGGTATTGCACCGGGGGCAGGCCGAACCTGGATGGACAATGGACTTTTTCAGGGGGATCCTGTAGATGCACACGTTTAAAAAACTGCCTAAACAGGCCCCGGTGAAAAATATGAAGCTCAGTATGGTCAGGTCAGGTTGGAAGGACATATGTTCTCCTTAGAGATATAGTAATAAAAGATGGGTATGACGTTGTAAACTGTAAAAAATGATTTATTGTTACTGCTATCATAATTAAAGTAAAACCAAAAGGAGTTCAAATGGCTGAGACCGATATGGATGACCTTATCGAAATAATAGAAAAAGAGGGAAATCTTGAAGATATTCCTTTGACCCTCCCCATGATGCCGGTGAGGGATGTTGTTATTTTTACGGACATGCTTTTACCTCTGTTTGTCGGCCGGGACAAATCCATCAAGGCCGTTGAAAAGGCCATGCTCAAGGATCGTTATCTTTTTTTGTGTGCCCAGAAGGATTCAGAAATGGAGAATCCCAAGGCCGCAGATATGTTTGAGACGGGCACGGTCGGCCGGGTTCAAAAGATGCTTAAGCTTCCCGACGGCAGGATAAAGGCCCTTGTACAGGGAATTACCAAGGCCCGTATCAAGCGCTATGCAAAGAAACGCTCCTGTTTTGAGGTTGAAATCGAGATTGTAAGGGATCTGCCAGTTGAGGAGACGACCATCGAAACAGAGGCCCTCATGCGCAACGTAAGGGAGAGCAGCGAAAAAATCCTTGCATTGCGCGGAGAGATGTCAGGGGATGTGGGCATGATTCTTGAGCAGATCGAATCGCCAGGTAAGCTTGCCGATCTTGTGGCTGCAAATTTAAGGCTCAAGGTCGAGGATGCCCAGGATCTTCTTGAAACCCCGGATACGGTGAAGCGTCTTACCAAGGTTAACGATTTCCTTGCAAGGGAACTTGAGCTCTCAACGGTCCAGGCAAGAATTCAGACCGATGTGAAAGATGAAATATCCAAGAACCAGCGGGATTTTTTCCTCCGGGAGCAGGTTAAGGCCATACACCGGGAGCTTGGAGAGGGTGAGGACAGGTTTGCAGAGGTCGAAGATTACAAGATTAAACTTAAAAAGGCAAAATTGCCGCCTGATTCCCTTGAGGAGGCCATGAAGCAGCTGAGGCGTCTTGATCAGATGCATTCTGACTCGTCCGAGGCGTCTATTATACGAACCTATCTTGACTGCATAGTCGAGCTGCCCTGGAACCGATCTTCCAAGGATTTTCTGGACATAGAAAAATCGGCCAGGCTTCTTGATAAGAACCACCACGGCCTTGACAAGGTCAAGGACCGAATCCTTGAATATCTGAGCGTCAGAAAGCTCAACCCAGGGTTAAAGGGACAGATCATATGCTTTGCAGGTCCTCCGGGTGTCGGCAAGACATCCCTTGGCCAGGCCATTGCAAAGGCCATGAAGCGAAAGTTCATACGCATATCCCTCGGCGGTATCCGGGACGAGGCTGAGATCCGGGGCCATAGGCGCACATATATCGGAGCCATGCCCGGTAGAATCCTCCAGGGGCTTCGCCAGTGCAAGGTAAACAACCCTGTGTTCATGCTGGACGAGATCGACAAGCTTGGAAACGATTTCAGGGGTGATCCCTCGTCAGCACTGTTAGAGGCCCTTGATCCAGAGCAGAACACCGAGTTCAGCGACCATTATCTGAACATGCCCTTTGACCTTTCCAAGGTGCTGTTTATCCTTACGGCCAACATGACCGATACCATCCCGTCGGCCCTTCTTGACAGGATGGAGGTGATAAGGATACCAGGCTACACAAGAGAGGAGAAGCAGACCATAGCCACAACTCATCTCTTTCCCCGGCAGCTGAAGGAGAACGGCCTTGCCCGGCGTAACCTTGCCATTAGCCCCGGTGCCCTTGAAACCGTGATTTCAGAGTACACTCTGGAGGCGGGATTGAGAGAGCTCGAAAGAAAGCTTGCCGCTATCTGCCGAAAGGTTGCAAGAAAGGTGGCCCAGGGTGAGAAGGGAAAAGTTACCATCAAAAAACAGAGTCTTACCACCTATCTCGGGCCCCCCAAGTACCTGGATGAGCTCGATCAGGAGGAGAGTCAGGTAGGCCTTGTGACTGGCCTTGCCTGGACAGAGGTCGGCGGGGAACCCCTTTATATTGAGGTGGCCCTGTGCCACGGCAAGGGCGAGCTTAGCGTCACAGGCCAGATCGGGGATGTGATGCAGGAGTCGGCAAGGGCGGCACTCACCTTTACCAAGACCAACATGGATCGTTTCGGCATCCCGAAAGAGGCGTTTGAGGAAAAGGATATCCACATCCACGTGCCTGCGGGAGCCATTCCCAAGGATGGCCCTTCGGCGGGGATAGCAATGGCAACGGCCATTATCTCCGCATTTACCGGCAGACTTGTGAGCAACCAGGTGGCCATGACCGGTGAGATTTCCTTAAGGGGCAGGGTGCTCCCCATTGGCGGTCTTAAGGAAAAGGCCCTGGGCGCCCTGCGGGTGGGCATCAAAAAGATTATCATCCCGGAAAAAAATCGGATGGATCTCTTTGACATGCCAAAAAGTGTAAGTAAAAACATCGAGTTTGTCTGTGTCAGGGAGCTTGATCAGGTTCTGGATATCGCCTTTGAGCCGGTTATACCGGATGATCCAAAGAGGTCGAAAAAACCAAAGCCAAAAAAACCAAACAAGGCCCAGGGGGCAAAGCGAGGAGCGGCTGCCGAAGAAAAACAAACCTCGGACAAGCCGGTCGACGCCAAATCTGGCAGGGGTGACGATACCAAGGCTGCCGATTCTCCACCTGCCGATACCCCGGCCGATCTGGGATGAAGATTCTGGCTGTAAATACCTCTGAGGCAAGTGCAGGCGTTGCCCTTGTGGAGGATGGGGTTCCCGTGTGTGAGGAGTTTTTCTCAGCCGGGGTTACCCATTCAAGAGTGTTGATGGACATGGTCCATCAAATGCTCACGGTTCGGGCCTCGATTCCGGTGGCGGAAATAGACGGCCTTGTGGCTGCAAGGGGACCGGGCAGCTTCACCGGGCTTCGCATCGGCATCAGCGTGGTAAAGGGGATTGCCCTGGCCGCATCAAAGCCGGTGGCCGGGATCTCAAGTCTTGACGCCATTGCCTGGCAGATGTCATCGTCCCAGAGATCGGTCTGTGCGATGATGGACGCCCAAAGGGGCGAGGTCTATACGGCCTGTTATCGTTTCTCAGGCGGAAACATGATACACAAGACGGGCGAGGTCTGTGTCACCCCTGAAAGGGCAGTTGCCCTTGCAGGTGAATCAGCCCTTTTTGTAGGATCAGGTGCCCTGGCCTACCAGGGGCAGATAGAGTCCATTGCAAGGGGCGACATTGGTTTTGCACCGGGCTTTCAGAATCAGGTCAGGGCCTCGGCATTGGCCCATGCCTTTTTTCAGTCCCAAGAGTCACTTTCAAACGACCCTCTGTCCCTTTTGCCCGTGTACCTACGAAGGTCAGATGCTGAGATAAACTTTCAAAATGGCAAATAAGCTGTTAGCTATTAGCTATTAGCTATTAGCGGTTTGCTGTTGGCTGACAGCTAATAGCTAAAAGCTATTTAATGAGTACGGGTCGCTTTTGTTGACAAGACGCTAACTCTCTGGTATTTTGCTTGAAAACATTATTTGTATTGTTTGTTGTAGCTGGAATCCATAAAGGGCACCCGAAAGGGGAGCCCCTACACCGGCTTCGGTTTGTTTTATCGAGCCACAAAGGGCGACCGCAAGGGATCGCCCCTACAACTCGGCTTGTTTTGTCGAGTTTCATCGTTCGTTGTGTCCGCAGGAC
The DNA here is from genome assembly GCA_034006945.1 of Desulfobacterium sp. GTDB lineage: Bacteria > Desulfobacterota > Desulfobacteria > Desulfobacterales > Desulfobacteraceae > Desulforapulum. Next base: position 28,265 of record JAVERV010000029.1, read on the forward strand.
ATGGGGGTTTTATATGGAAAAGAAAAAATGAGTGATAAAAAATGGCCGGCAAAGGCAGATTTTCCCCTGGCAAGACCAGGTTTCATCTATATAATTCTGGCCTGGATTGTGACTGGTCTGCTGTTCTTTATGGGGTGGCCCCTTGCAGGTGCTGCAGCACTTTTTCTGGCTGTTTTCATCTGCTGGTTTTTTAGGGATCCAGACCGCATTATTCCCCGGGAGCCGGAAGCCCTTGTCTCGCCGGCCGACGGCCGGGTGATCAAGGTGGAGACGGTCATGGACAATGAGTATGTCAACGATACCTGCACCAAGGTGAGCATATTCATGAACGTATTCAACGTACATGTGAACCGGGTACCCTTCACGGGAACAGTTGAAAGGGCTATTTACTCGCCGGGCAAATTCTTTAATGCATCCCTTGACAAGGCCTCCGAAGATAACGAGAGGAATGCCCTTGTTATAACGACAGACCAGGGCGTACTCTACGGGGTTGTTCAGATAGCAGGGCTCGTGGCGAGGAGAATCGTGTGTGACGTTAAAGAGGGTGACACCCTTGTCCGGGGCGATCGTTACGGAATGATTTGTTTTGGTTCACGTCTGGATCTTTACCTTCCCATGGATACACGTATCTGCGTTAAGGTCGGTGAAAAGGTGAGTGCCGGTTCCTCGACCCTGGGATATTTAGCATAACCCCTTTAAAAAAATCTGAACAAGTGCGGTAATATAAAAGTTGAAGTTAATTTGTTTGTCCATCCCCTTAGCCTACATGGGCAGGTCCGGAGATGGACTATTTTATTTTTTATACCATATATACGGAGAAAGGAAGATCTTGGATCAAATACCTATTACAATAGAAGGATATGCAGCACTGAAGGAAGAGCTGCAAAGGCTTAAAACAATAGAACGTCCGCAAAATATCAAGGCCATCGAGATTGCCCGGGCCCATGGCGACCTTTCAGAAAATGCCGAATTTGATGCCGCAAAGGATCGGCAGTCCTTTATTGAGGGAAGAATTGGTGAACTCGGGTACAAAATTGCCAGCGCAAAGGTTATCGATCCTGCAAAGGTATCCAAGGATCGTGTCCGGTTTGCCGCAAGGGTTGTCATTGAAAACCTTGATTCTGGAGAAGAGGTGGAGTATATGATCGTCGGACAGGAGGAGTCTGATATCCGCAAGGGGAAAATCTCCGTCTCCTCCCCCCTTGGTATGGCCCTTATCGGCAAGCAGCCCGGGGACGAGATAGTTATCCAGGCCCCGGGTGGCAAGAGAAACTATGAAATAGTAGAAATCCGATAACCGGCATGACCGGAGTGAAAAATTTATCCGGTCACAACGAAGCATGAAACTCGATAGCTGTTAGCGGTTAGCAGTTAGCTAAAAGCTAATAGCTAATAGCTGTTTTACATAAAATATTGGAGGTATATCTTGGCAAGAGTAACCATTGAAGACTGTTTAAAGAATGTTCCCAGCCGGTTCGCCCTGGTTCACATGGCAGCCCTGCGGGTTCGCCAGATTCGAGAGGGGGCTGATGTTCTGGTTAAATCTTCCAAAAACGAGGATGCCGTCATGGCCTTGAGGGAAATAGCTGCCAACCGGATTGTCCTCAAAAAGAACCCCCGAAAAAAGTGATAGCAGGCTATACTTGCAGGGCAACTATAGAAAGGTTAACCGAACCGTGGGAAAAGCCATTCATGACTATGGCATGATAGCCCATGGTGATCGGATCATTGTGGGGGTGTCAGGCGGTATGGACAGCCTGACCCTGCTGCAGATGTTGATGGATTTTAAGAAAAAAGCCCCCCTGGATTTTGACCTTGTGCCGGTCTATGTCGATGCGGGGTTTGAGCCAGGCCCGGCAGACGATCTCAAGGACTTTGTGGATCGGTATTTTATGCCCTTGATGGTCGAACATACAGACCATGGCCTGGTCGCCCACAGCGACATAAACCTGAAAAACCCCTGTTTTCTATGTTCCCGCCTCAGGAGAAAGCATCTCTTTGAGACGGCAAGGGATCTGGGGTGCAACAAAATTGCCCTTGGGCACAACAAGGACGATCTCATCGAGACTCTTTTTATAAACATGTTTTTTTCCGGCACCATCGGCACCATGAAACCCTGTCACTCTTTTTTCAACGGGGAAATCACCATCATAAGACCCCTTGCCTATGTTGAAAAAAAGCGTATTGAATCATTATCCAGATCTTTGAATTTTCCTGTGTTCAAAAACCCCTGTCCCAGTGACGGCCTTACACAGCGAAGCACGGTCAGGAGTTTTCTTGAGCGGTTGTACACCGAGAATCCTCATATCAAGGGAAACATTTTCACCTCCATGGGCCGGGTGAAAATGGATTATCTCTTAAAGCAGACATTATGATTGATATTCAAAAGCAGCGTGACTACCGGAACATCCCCATCGATAAGGTTGGGATCAAGAATCTTCGCTATCCCATCACGGTGATGGACAAGAAAGAGGGTGTGCAGTCTACCATTGCCACCATCGGCATGTTTGTGGATCTGCCCCACCAGTGCAAGGGCACACACATGAGTCGGTTTGTGGAGCTTTTGAATCTTTTCAGGGATCAGGTCTCCCTTGCTTCCCTTGACAACGTGCTTGAAGACATGAAGAGGACCCTGGGGGCAGAGAGCTCTCACATTGAGATCACATTTCCCTACTTTATCGAAAAGTCGGCTCCAGTGTCCGGCTGCAAGGGGTTGATGGACTATACCTGCTCCATCCACGGCTCTTCTACGCCTGAATGCAGTCGGGACATCATGCTCAAGGTGGCCGTTCCCATAACCTCGGTCTGTCCCTGCTCAAAAGAGATCAGCAAGTACGGTGCCCATAATCAGCGGGGTGAGGTTCTTGTCTCAACCCGTTTCAGGCGGCTCATCTGGATCGAAGACATGATCGACCTTGTGGAAAAATGTGCATCCTGCGAGGTCTACTCCGTGTTAAAGCGCGAGGATGAAAAATCGGTGACCGAACAGGGCTATGAAAATCCCAAGTTCGTCGAAGACGTGGTAAGGGACATAGCCCAGATTTTAAACAGCGATGACAACATCACCTGGTTCTCGGTGAGCGCCGAAAACTTTGAGTCCATCCACAACCACAGCGCCTATGCCTACATCGAAAACGGGAATAGGGGGTCTATTAGCTATTAGCCAACAGCTAACCGCTAACCGCTAACAACTTGCTAATAAACCCATTCAACATCTTTTTTACCTCATTGATATGTTGATTAAGTTCTCTATATGTTTCATCCTGTAGGTATCTGAGGTCGCAAGCGAGAATTAACTGATATTCCACCTCGCTTGCAGATCCGGCAGCAATACTCATAAACCTGGCAAGTTCTCTCTCGCTATCTCTTCCACAACCTTCAGCGATGTTTGTCGGAACGGATGCCGCAGCTCTGCGTAGCTGAGCCGTAAGTCCAAATCGTTCGTCAGAAGGAAAATTCTTTGTGACTCGATAGACCTGTAGTGTAAAATCATGGGCTTTCTCCCATACTTTAAGTTTTCTAAAGTCTTTCATTTTGAGTCCTTTTTAGATGTAAGATGTAAGCGGTTAGCTAAAAGCTAACAGCTAATAGCTAACAGCTGCCCTATCTTTAAGTCGTTCCCTTATCCTGGTGCAGTCCTTTTTCGGGTGATTGACCATAATCACATAGGGGTAGAGGCTTTTGTCTTTACCTGTTGTGAAATAACCGGCCAGGGTGCGGACTCCTGTCAGGGTACCTGTTTTGTAGAATTCGTTTTTTCCCGAGTTCATCAGCCCGTGAAAGGGTTTAAAGGCCATCAGGACCTTCAGCATCTCCCTGGGAGGGATTGTATTTTTCCTTGAGATTCCCGACCCTTCGGCAATGGTGATATTTTCAAGGCCAAGGGTGTCCATGGCATAGCAGCTCAAGGCCTTGATCGCCTTTTCAAGGTTTGCCGGGGGTAAAAACGCCTCTGCACCTGCGGTCAGAAAAATCTGGTTTGCCATGAAGTTGTTGGAATATTTTAATAGCCGTTGCACAAGATCGGTCAGGGAATGGGGTGATACATGGGTGTAAATGTGCAGATCCTGTCCGTTAACCCTGCCCTCTTTCACCCCTCCTGCCTGATCTTCCCCCATCCCGCCTGGTAAATTACCGTTTATCTCAATACCCTGTTTTTCAAGGAAGAATTTAATCAGCCTTCCCCCATAGGTCCTGGTCTCATCCCTTGAGAGTATTATTCTTCCCCGGTGGAGCCCTGAGCCCAGGATTCTTTTGTGGGTAAAATCGAGCAAAGGGGTCTGGGGTTCAGCACTCAGGTATTGAGCCGGCTGACCCGGCTGGGTGCTCAACTTAAACGATACGGTATTAAAGTTGGCGCTGAGGGCAGCCACCCCGGCGTCATAGGGGTTTGTTGAACTTCCCGTGCCCGGGATGTCAATGTCTGGTTCAAAAAATAAATTGTCAACCTCAATGCCCCTTATTTTCGAAATGCCCCTTTTAAAAAGAGTCAATGCAAGGTCGTAGCAGAGCGTTTCCAGTATTTCCGAGGTAAGTAGCGGGTCTCCAGATCCCTTTACCTTAAGGGTTAAATCCTGGCCAAGGAAGAATTGGGTTTTGAATTTGAAGTTTTCTCCCAGGGTGTGCATGGCCCCAAGGGCCGTGAGGAGCTTGAAGGTGGATGCCGGCACAAAGGGTTGATCAGCATTCTGGGAGGCAATGACTTTCCCCGTGGGGTCGGCCAGTATATAACCGACCCCGGTTGAAGAGGCAGGCGCCGTCTGGACGATCAAAAGAGACATTGCCGTCCCAATCCCAGCAAACCTGATCATCTTGATAATCCCAACAATCCGAATGGTCAGGAAAATGTTTTTAATCGAGCCCCTAGGCATAAAAGGCATGGAACCCCTTATAGGTCATGTATATATCCGCCTTGCTTGCGATCTCAAAGGGGGAGTGCATGGAAAGGACGGCCGGTCCGCAGTCAAGGATATCCATCCCCTTCAGGGCAAGAAATTTTGCCAGGGTGCCGCCGCCGCCCAGGTCAATTTTACCGAGTTCTCCAGTTTGCCAGACGATCTTGTTCTTGTCAAAAAGAGCCCTGATCTTACCGACAAATTCAGCACTGGCATCGCTTGAGCCCGATTTTCCCCTGGCACCTGTGAATTTGGTAATGCAAACGCCATAGCCTGTTTTTGCGGCGTTCATCTTTTCATGGACCTCCTTAAAGTCGGGATCCATGGCGGCGTTGACATCTCCTGACAGGGCAGAGGTGTTGATAATAGCCCTTCTAAGGGTCTGTGAATCTACCCGGCCGGTTGTGAGAAGGATGAGGTCTGAGATGAAATCTTCCATAAAGGCCGTTTGAGCTCCGGTGTTTCCTTCGCTTCCTATCTCCTCCTTGTCAAAGAAAAGTCCAAGGGCGGTTCGCCTGGGAGACTTTGTCTCCAAAAGTGCCACAAGCTCGGTAAAGGCGCAGATGCGGTCATCCTGGCCATAGGCACCCACAAGGGCCCGGTCAAGTCCTATATCCCTTGCCTTTGCTGCTGGTACAGCCTCTAATTCCGCACTGACAAAGTCAGCCTCAACTATCGCGTACTTCTGGTGGAAATGGTTGAGTAGGCCAAGCTTAAACCGGTCGCTGACCCCGTCGCTTCCAAGGGGAATGCTCCCGGCAATAAGGTTCAGTTTTTCGCCCTCAAAGGCGTCTGAGAGTTTCTTCTCCTCCTGGATTTTGCCGGCAAGGTGGGGCAGAAGATCAGACACCACAAACACGGGATCATCAGCCTCTTCACCTATTTTGACATCCACGACGCTGCCGTCGGCCCGGACGATACTGCCGTGGAGGGCGAGGGGTACCGACATCCACTGGTACTTTCGGATTCCCCCGTAGTAGTGTGTCTTTAGGAGGGCAAGGTCGGTGTCCTCATACACGGGGTTCTGCTTCAGGTCGAGCCTTGGGGAATCAATGTGGGAGGCGATGAGGTTCATGCCTTTCTCCAGAGGGTTTTTCCCGACCACTGCCAGGGCAACGCATTTCTCTTTGAAAACCGAGTAAACTTTCTGACCTGGTTTAACCAGATCCTGTTTTTGTTTGACCTGCTCAAGGAGCGATTCCATAGAGACAAACCCATTCTCTTCGGCCCTTGCAACGATCGCCCGTGCCGCCTCCCGTTCGGTTTTTGAGCGGTTGAGAAAGTCCTTATAATCCTCCGCCAGGGTGAATGCCTTGTCCATCTCTGTTTCGGAGAGTTCATCCCAGACCAGGCGGTCTTTTTTGAATAAATGTTTCTTCAGTTTTTCTACTTCCTTTTTGTTCATTTAATACCTTCTTGTTTTTTATATGTATATGAAATTTTCACTGAGCTTCCTGCCACAAAGGGCGACCGCAAGGGATCGCCCCTACATTGGTCTTGGGTTGTTTTATCGGTTTCAGCGCTGGTTGTGGGTTATATTAAAGTTAAAGGGACGGTATTACATCCTGAAAAAATGATTTCATCCTTGTCTTAAATCTGAGCCATTTCCATCGGTCAGGAAACGAAACCGGGCTGAACCTGACCAGAAAAACAGCGGTAAAAGATTGGGTTTGAAAATCATAACCCTGCTCCACAACCTCAATGGGGGAGATGAATGCTCCTTCATAGCTGATCACCGTGTCCATTGTGGCTGCCTGGCCTGCAGGGGTTGCAGAAACGGTCGATTTGGTTGAAACAGACTTTAATCCCCTCTCCTCCAGGAGCTGCTTCAGGGCATTTTCCCGTGCACGGGTCAGGCTCTGTTCCGTGGAGTTACCTGGGACGGCGGTGGTTTGTCCCTTTATCCTTAGGATAACATAGGTTTCGGCTCTGAAATCCGTATCCCCCGGAACCATTAGAATGGTCGAATGGACAATGCGGTTGTTCGAAGACTTGATGTCGTAGCGGATGTAGTAGCGCTCAATCTCCTGTCCGGCTCCGGCATCAGCAGAAGCATAAACCAAAACGATGAGTATCAAAATCGTAGATTTAAAGCAGATTTTTTTTAGTTTGATCAAATTCACCTGTTTTTTTTATAGGAAACTCCCACCGAAGCGTTGTTATTGGAGGAGTTTCCATGTTCGTTGTGGCTGGATGCCTCCCTCGCTCCGGCCGTGCCGATTTATAGAAAACTCCCGCCGAGCTTGCCGCCACAAAGGGCGACCGCAAGGGATCGCCCCTACAATGGCCTCGGCTTATTTTATCGAGTTTCATGCTTCGTTGTGTCCACCAGGACATGTGGGTTATATTTGGATCTGCCAGCATCGGTGGATGGTCTTTTTCTTATGCTGATAATCTTCCGGGATCGTTCTTGATGTTATCTCCTGGATTTTTTCTACCGGCAATGTTTCCATCCGGGGAGAAAAGTCCTGATGATTGGTTGAAAAAAATATGGTGCTCCCGGGTCTCATCACCTTGATCACAGCCTTAAGCAGGCGTGGGTGGTCCCCTACGATGTCGAAATCCTCGTTATCCTCCCTGGATGTGGAAAATGACGGGGGATCCACAACGGCAAGGTCGAATTTCTGGTCGTTTACGGCCGCCTGTTCTAAAAATTTAAAGGTTGGGGACTGGACCAGAATATTTGTTTCAGGATCAAGGCTGTTAAGTTCCATGTTTTCCCTGGCCCAGGTGATGGCGGTGTCTGAGCGGTCCACGGACATGGTTGAGCGTGCCCCTCCTTTTGCCGCATAGCAGGAGAAGGAGCCCGTGTAGCAGTAGAGGTTTAGAAAATCCCTGTCCCTTGCCATCTCTCTGACCATTTGACGGGTGTTCCTGTGGTCTGAAAAAAGACCCGTGTCCACATAGTCAAAGGGGTTGATGTAAAATTTTAAATCCCTCTCGTTCATCACTATTCTGGCATTGGTCTGCTGGAGCCGTTCATACCGTTTGCCGTCCCTCTTTCCCACCCGCCGTTCCTTCAGGTGCACCTTTTCCATGGGAACATCAAGGGCAATGGCAAGGGCCGCACCCATCATGGGCAGCCACTGGGGAACAGAGTGCTGCCGGGTGTATTCGGCAATCACAAGATGGCCGTCATACCAGTCAACAACAGCCCTTATTTCGGGTATTTCCCAGTCGTAGAGCCTGAAGATTCCGATGTTTTGCTGCTTAAACCGTCTACGGAGGTGTTTGAACCGTTTCTTTACCCGGTTGGCAAGAATCTCCCCCTGGTGTCTGTACTTTGCCTCTGACGCTGAATCAGTCATCTTTGCCGTTTGCCTCCTGGCGTGTTGTTCCTTTATCTATAAAATGTTCATTTATCACAATCTGTCGTTCACTGCCACTGCCAAACCAATTTTTAAGAATAATCCTTGTCCATTTCCTATGGTTTATGCTAAAGCACGTTTATGCAAAATCATCACCCATACCATCATCCACACAACCTGGAAGGTTCAGGCGGAATTTGCTGATTTGTGTTTGAATGTTTCTGTAGCGCCGGGTAGCTTTTTCCTTGACATTCTTTCGGTATTGTCAGCAATGTAGATAATATCTCTTTTGTTTTTATGTGTGTGCCCTGTTTGATCTGTTTCAATTTATGAAATTGGATCGCAACACTTACGATTCACGATTTGTTCTTACCTACGAATTAAATGTCGTGTTTGTGGCCTATCTTCTTAATATGTTGCTCTCTTCTTCGCACGGCTTATGGACCGATTGAATCTTCTCTAATTGGCAAGTTTCTGGCAGCTATAAGTTTTGGTCTTGCAGGTAAAAATCTCTTTTGGGAAATCGAGTCAATAATATTAACCGATTATGGCCAATCTGGTCAAGATTATGGGAGGAGCCAATGGAACCAAAAAAAAGATTTGTTGTGTTGATTGTCGCAGCAGTTGTGTTGCTCTTTTTTACCCTTCCTGCAATGGGAGCTGAGGATAAGGTCAATATTAATACGGCAACCCTAGAGGAGTTGGCCACCCTGAAGGGGGTGGGAACTAAATATGCCGAGAGAATTATTGAATACCGAACCAATGTGGGCGAATTTAAAGAGCCCCAGGATATAATGAAGGTAAAGGGGGTCGGACCCAAGACCTTTGAGGATAACAAGGCGGTCATTGTTGTCAAGGATGACGAGTAATAGTTTACAACTTTTAGTTAAGATACAAAGGTTTTGGCTTGATTTCCCAAAACCTGGAAATCCTACTTGAAAAACATTGTTTTAGTATTATTATTAAAGACCATGCTGGCGTGCTGGCATGGTCTTTTTTTGATTCTACTGGGACATGGTGGAATATAGAGTCACACAGAACCGAACCATAGGAGGTTATAAAATTTGGACATGTCAAAAAAGTTTGCAAAACGATCGTTCCTGGTGATAATCGGTTTCATGGGACTTTTGATGCTGGGTGTGGATGCAGGGGTCTATTTTGGAATCGAAAAGCTTTTACAGCTCTTAGCATCTGAGTCCTGGGACGGGGTCAGGCTTCTGAAAGTGGTGTCGGTTAACTTTTATACTTGGTTTTTGCCGGTGTCCGCCGCTGTTTTCCTGCTGTTAACCCTTATTCTGTGGCTTATGGTCAGGGGAAGTTCTGCATCAATCTTCAAGAGTCTGGTTGTTGAGCAAGACGTTGAACCTGCAGAAAAAAAAGATGCTGCAGACCACAGGCTTGAGCAGGAGCGGCGTCGGCGGGTCTTTCTTCATCTTCTTTCCGTGTTGCAGAGGGAGGGGCGCCTGCTTGATTTTTTTGACGAGGATCTCTCCCTTTATGAGGACGAAGAGATCGGTGCGGCTGTCAGGAGCATCCAGGAGGATTGCAAGAAAACCATCTCTAAATACCTTGCGCTGAAACCTGTAATCGATAAGGCCGAGGGTGAAGAGGTCCTGCTTGAACAGGGGTTTGACCCTGATGCCGTCAAGCTTACCGGAAATGTGACGGGTAACCCTCCGTTTAAGGGGATCTTGAGACACCGGGGCTGGAAGGTGGGTAAGAGGGAGATTCCAAAGCTTTCCGATGTGCTTGACGCAACCATTATAGTGCCGGCAGAGGTTGAGATGGAGTAAGTGGGGCAACTCTGGGTGGGACGTGTCACTATCATCTGTAGGCTGGAACGAGTTGCAGGTGTAAATCTGGATTTATTTTTATTGGAGTGATCTTGTGGGGAATGCCCGTTATATTGTCGGTATCGATCTTGGAACAACCAACAGCGTTGTTGCCTACACTGACACCCTGGCCGCCGATGCCTCTGGAATAAAGATTTTTAAAATACCCCAGATAACAGGCTCAGGGGTGGTTGAATCCCGGGAGGCCCTTCCATCCTTCGTATACATGCTGGATGGGTATGAAGAGTCAGAAGCTTCCCTTGCTTTGCCCTGGGGCGGTGAGCAGAGGTTGATGGCAGGGGTCTATGCAAGGCAAAGGGGGGGCGAAGTTCCCCACCGGCTTGTCAGTTCCTCAAAATCATGGCTCTGCAATTCCCAGGTGGACAGGGAGGCCCCCATTCTTCCCTGGGATGGGGGGATGGAGAAGGCTGATAAGATGGACAAGGTCTCCCCGGTTCAGGCCTCGAGCCATATTCTCACCCATATCCGTAGGGCATGGAACTTTGATATGGCAAAAAACGAGCCCGATCTTGCCCTTGAAAACCAGGAAATTTATCTTACTGTTCCCGCATCGTTTGATGCCGTTGCAAGGGAACTTACAGTTAAGGCAGCCCAACTGGCAGGTTTGACCCAGGTTACCCTGATAGAAGAGCCCCAGGCTGCCTTTTATTCCTGGATAGACAGATCCAACGACAAATGGCGGGACAAGGTGGAAAAGGGCGACCTTGTGCTTGTGTGTGATGTGGGCGGTGGAACCAGTGATTTCAGTCTTATCGAGGTTCAGGAGGAGGACGGGAATTTAAGCCTTGAGCGCCTTGCCGTGGGCGAGCACCTCCTTGTGGGGGGGGACAATATCGACCTTGCCCTTGCCTATTTTCTCGCAGGAAAGCTGCAGGAAAAGGGGAAAAAGCTGGATGCCTGGCAGATGCGGGGGCTCGTTCATTCCTGCCGGAACGCCAAGGAGTCGCTTTTTTCTGACAATGACAATCAACGGGAGCACCCTGTTACTATACTTGGACGGGGATCGGGGCTGATCAAGGGGACCGTCAAGACCGGGCTTGGATATGAGGACGTGGAAAAGATCGTCCTCTCCGGTTTTTTCCCGGAAACGGCCCTTGACGAGGAACCTGCAAGTTCTAACATGGCGGGTCTAAGGGAATTCGGGCTGAACTACGAGGCTGATCCCGGAATCACCCGCCACCTTGCAAAGTTCATATCGGCCCACAGGGATGACCAGGGACGGGTAAGGCTTCCAACGGCGGTTGTTTTCAACGGCGGGGTGATGAAATCTGCGACCCTCAGGGATCGGGTGATCAAGATCATCTCCTCCTGGGCTGAGGCAGGTTCCGAGAAGGGCATCCGGGAGATCGATACCGGGGATTTCGACTTGAGTGTTGCCTGGGGAGCAGCCTACTACGGAAAGGCTTCAAAGGGCGATGGCATCCGAATCAGAGGCGGCCTTGCCAGCTCTTACTACCTGGCGGTGGAGGCAGCCATGCCGGCCATTCCAGGCATTGTCCTTCCCACCCGTGCCCTCTGCATCGCCCCCTTTGGCATGGAAGAGGGAACTGGTGCCGAAAATAAAACAAGGCTTTTCAACCTGGTCGTGGGTGAGACGGTTCGGTTCAACATCATGACCTCCACCACCCGCCACAAGGATTCCCTCGGGGAGATCGTTGACAACTGGGAGTACGAGGATATCCGGGATCTGACCACCATCGAGACCCTTCTTGAGGGGGACGATGACAATGCCGTCATTCCTGTGACCTTCGAGGTTCGCCTCACCGAGGTGGGTACCTTGGAGTTCTGGGCCTGTGCCCGGGATAGCGACCAACGCTGGAAGCTCGAACTGAATGTTCGGCCAAAATAAGGAGTTTTGTTTGGATTTTCAGGATAAACATTTTGTGGTTGGGATCGATCTTGGTACGACCAACTGTGCCGTATCCTATGTGGATCTTACGTCCCTGTCCGGTTCCCAGGATGCTTCCCCCGACATTTCCCAGGATGGCCTTCAGGCTGATTCCCAGGATGGATCTTTGGGCGGCACGGTGGGTGAAAAAACCATCAGGACCTTTAAGGTTCCCCAGTTGACGGGCAGTGGAGAGTTTTCTGCAATTTCGGTTCTGCCCTCGTTTCTCTATATCCCGGGCCAGTACGATGTGTCGGACAACGCCTTAAAACATCCTTGGAAAACAGAGGATGACCGCTTTGTAGGCACCTTTGCCAGGGACCACGGCTCAAAGCTGCCTTCACGTCTTGTCTCGTCTGCCAAAAGCTGGCTCTGCCACGCCCGGGCCGACCGGGAGGCTAAAATTCTTCCCTGGGGGGCAGAGGGTGTTGATAAGGTTTCCCCTGTCACGGCAACGGCGCTGTATCTCAGGCACATAAAAAAGGCATGGAACCACAGCAAAAAGGACGAGGATCTTTTCCTTGAAAACCAATTTGTCGTGATCACCGTTCCCGCCTCGTTTGACGAGGCCGCAAGGGAATTCACCCTCAAGGCTGCTAAAGAGGCGGGGCTGGGAACCAATGTCACCCTTCTTGAAGAGCCCCTTGCCGCATTCTACGCCTGGCTTGTGGTCCATGAAAACGATTGGAGCGATTTTGTCCAGCCGGGCGAGCTTATCCTGGTGTGCGACGTGGGGGGCGGCACCACAGACTTTACCCTGATCACCCTCAAAAAATCCGAGGGGACTCCGAGGTTTGAGCGCCTTGCCGTGGGAGACCATCTCATTCTGGGCGGTGACAACATTGACCTTGCCCTTGCAAATCTTGTGGCGTCAAAGTTTAAAACCCGGGAATCCATGACCCAGGATCGCTGGAAAACCTTGGGCCATAAGTGCAGGCAGGCCAAGGAAAAGATTCTGGAACATGGTGAAGAGAGCGTCAGAATTACCCTTAAGGGGCAGGGCAGGTCGGTGATTGCAGGCACCCTTGCGGCAGATCTCACCAGGGAGGACCTTGAAACCGTTCTCTGCAACGGGTTTTTTCCGGATGTGGATCCTGGAGAAATTGCTCAAAAACCTCCAGGTAAGGCCATTGCCGAGTTTGGTCTGCCCTATGAGCAGGAGCCTTCCATCACAAGGCACATCGGCTGGTTCCTGGAGAAACACCGCAGCGAGGTAAAGCAGCTCCTTGGCCGGGAGCCCATGCCCGACCATATTCTCTTTAACGGCGGTTCCCTAAAGCCCTTTCTTTTGCAGGAGAGGATCAGAACCTCAATACGCCACTGGTTTGGTGTAACCGATACTGATCTTCCTTTGCGCCTTGAAAACAACCGCCCCGATCTTTCCGTTGCCCTTGGGGCCGCCTATTACGGACTTGTGAAGCAGGGGACAGGTGTCAGGGTGGGCAGCGGCAGTCCCAGAAGCTATTATATAGGGATTGCCTTAGATCAGAATCATGCCCAGGCCCGTAATCTTGATCAAAACCAAACTCTGCCTGGCAAGCCCCAGGCAGGTTCTGGAAAGCCAAAGGCCCTGTGCGTTGTGGAGCGAGGCCTTGACGAAGGTTCTGTGATCAAACTTCCCAAGATGGAATTTGAGGTCCTGACCAATCGGCCCGTCACCTTTGACATGTTCAGCTCAAGCTTTCGTTCCGGGGATAAGAGCGGCGACCTTGTTGTTGTTGATGACACATTGTCGCCAATGATGCCCATGCAGACCATTGTCAAGTTCGGCAAAAAGAGTGACCAGAGAAATGTGCCGGTAACCATCGAACCGGAATATACCGAGATGGGGTCCCTTGCCATCTGGTGTCGGTCCACCATTTCCAACCATCGATGGAAGCTTGAATTCCAGCTCAGGGACGAGGCTGTTCCCCTTGCGGGTTCGGAAACCGAGGTGCTTGAATCCTCCCTGATTGAGGCGGCCTGCGCCATTATCGACGCTGGATTTTCAAAAGAGTCGGAGGTCAAAGAGCTCACGGGTATTGTCAAAAATCTTGAACAAACCATCGAAATTCAGAAAAACGCATGGCCCCTGTCGTTTTTGAGAACCATGGCCGACCGTCTTATCGAACGTTCGGATGCCAGGAAATTGAGCTCGGAACACGAGGTGCGCTGGTTGAATCTGGCGGGTTTCTGCATCCGTCCCGGGTTTGGCGACGCCTTTGACGGGGAGAGGATGCGTAATCTATGGAAGGTTTACCTCGCCGGTCCCATGTTCCCAAAGTTAAAACAAAATTGCAGTGAATGGTGGGTCTTCTGTAGAAGAATTGCAGGGGGAATGAATGCGGGTCAGCAGCGCCAGTTCTTTCAGGACATCACCCCCTATCTTCCAGGGTCAGGGGGCCCAAAGAAAAAGGTGTCGCCCCAGGAGCTGACTGAAGTCTGGATGGCTGTGGCAAATATGGAACGGCTCCTTGTAAAGGATAAGGTTCTCCTCGGAAGGGCCCTTGGCACCATGCTCAATCCCGGTAAATCTCCGGCCCAGCTTTTCTGGGCTCTTTCACGTATCGGCGCAAGGGAGTTACTTTACGGTTCCCTTGACAGGGTTGTCCCGCCAAAGGAGGCTGCCGTATGGATAAGGAAAATGATCAAAAAACAGACAGGGCAAGACCTTTCCCTTGCCAAGGCCCTGGCCCAGATTGCGAGAAAGACTGGAGATCGAACAAGGGATCTTGACCCTGAAACAATCACCATCCTCCTTGAGTGGTTTGACCGTACCAATACCCACAGGTGCTCATCCATTGTCAGGGAAAAGATTTCAATTGCCCAGGTCGAGACATCGGCTATCTTTGGTGAATCCCTTCCCCAGGGGCTTGTTTTGAAGTAATTGTCTGTTCGTACATCCAGATAGGGCGACCGCAAGGGATCGCCCCTACGTTAACCCACTAAGAACTAATTGCATCATCCATGTAGGGGCTCCCCTTGCGGGTGCCCTTGCGGATAACCCGACCTCATTTGACGCAACTTTAAATAAAATCACAGATTGTTTGAAAATAGTGTTTGACATTTGTCAGTGATGAATATATATTGTTTGAGTCTTTGGGGAGCAGCGACTTTCTAAGGACATTTTGACCCGATCTATTGATCTTTGAAAACTGGTTAGTGACAAAAAGAGACGAAGCGTGTTTTTTGAGTGCTGTGAAAGCACACAAAAGATATTCAAAAGAATTTAACTGGAGAGTTTGATTCTGGCTCAGAATGAACGCTGGCGGCGTGCTTAACACATGCAAGTCGAACGAGAAAG
>JAVERV010000137.1:0-7398 GCA_034006945.1 Desulfobacterium sp.
GCTCCACATGGTGGGTCTTGATTTTACATCGAAAAAATGGATGTCCCGCAATATTCATTGACACTATGCCTGTTCAGTCCGCTAGGCGTAATGATGTTATCGCAGAACCTCACGAATCTGGTCCATTCATTTTGGATTGAGGTGAGGTTTTAATTGACTTTCCATATTTAAGTTGCTTGTATCGCAATAGGTGGAAAAACAAAGCTTAAAATGTCATAAGTGGAAAAGTTTTACACGTTTATTAGTTTCATATTCTAATATGTGGAAAATCAGGCTATCTATAGAATCAATAGCATGGAAAACTTCCACTTATTAACACTGTTAGCAAAAAAGGAGAAACAGCATGAAAATTTTACCACCGATTATTTTATTAATTTCATTGGGGCTATTTGCAGCTATATCCGTTTCTGCTGAAACCTTTCAAGGTGTCAATTACACAGTTATTGAAAAAACTAATTTGGGTACAGTGAAAGGCAGTATAGTCATTAGGCTTGAAAAAAAAGTGACAAAAGACCTTTTGCATAAACTGGCCTTGAATCTAAAAAAAGCTCAACCAAGAAAATATGTCCGATTGTTCATTGAATATTATCTTCCTGGTATGACACCTGGTTCAGGTGCTTGGGCGACAAGTCATTTTAATCCAAATTTAGAAATAAGAATATTGGGTACAACGATAGAAGAAGAAAAGGCGTTAAAGGCAGGGTCTAAAGAATCCTCGGATGAAATAATCGGTGAATGGCTCGACGAGTCTCCCTATGTTGGTGCGAAATACACATTAATGAAGAAGAATGGAAAAATTATCATGATGCGAAAGTTCAAAGATGGAAGCGGTTCAAAAAAAGCAATGGTTCAAAAAAATCATTCAGGAAAATTACGGTTTGAAGAAAAAGAGAGGAATGACTTCGGGGAGTATTATATGATTGAAAGGAATGGTAATTTGGGTGCTTATGATAGTTCTGGCCTCATTAGTACAATGCGAGCGATAAAATGAAAAATCAGTAACGAAGGAGGTTTTTTAATGTCAAAAATATTCAGTGGTAAAGTCAAGATACGCCCTGCCGGAGAAACTGTTGAAGTCTGGACGTTAATAGAGGCTGTTGGGAATTGATGTTTATTGCTAACAAAAAAATCCAGCGGACGCAAAAAGCTACGCCGCTGATTTAAACGTTGGGGTTCATCCCCATCGTCATTGGAGGCTTAAATGAAACAAAAAACGATTCTTCTTATTTTCGTTTTCATGCTATTCGCATCTCAAGCGATTTATGCTGAAACAACTTCGATTAGCGTTCGTGGAAAAACCTTCAAAATTGGAGATACCGCAGACAATATTTTCGAAACATTAAAGCCTGCTGACTCAAAAAGGAAGGAAGTTGTGCCAGACCCTAATAACCTTCAAAGCCTCTTAGTTACGCACCACTACGACATTGAAGGAAAGGTTTTTTCTTTAATGTTTGCTCGTACAACTGATCCGGGACCGTACAGGCTTATTCAAATATCAATATCTTCTCAGCAAAAGACAATTTCTAACGATTTGCTTCCCGCTACTCGCCTCACCGATAAACAAATTCTCGAAGCAAGATCTAAATATAAAATCGAAGTCCTTTCATTTGATACATCAAAAAGGCATGGTTCTGAGTTTCCGTATGCCGATTTTGTACGTCTTCGAGTCACGAACGCCTCTACCATCGTATTACCAGTCCTGACAGTTCGCACAAATCGCTATAGCAAAGGAAAAGAGGTTGGATGGTCCAGAGCACCAAGTATCACGGTGAGCGATTTGAAACCCGGGCAATCTAAAGAAGTTGATTACTACCCGAAGGGCCACCTTGACGTAGTTGCCGTTGATCGCATTACTGTAGAGATAGAAAAGAAGGTTTCCTCTGATAGCAAGAAATTCTTTAAAGAGTTCGAGTAAAACGTGATATCCTTAACCCCAACAAAGCTTTTGCAGCGGATCGCAAAAAGCCGCGCCCGCTGAAAAGCAGCGTTCGGCAGAAAAATAAGGAGATGAGATGAATAAGAAATTTCTATTTGTACTGTGCGGTCTGGCTGTAATCACATTGTGTGTTTGCTTTTATTACACACCACATTGGGCAGTCTCTAATATGAAAGAGGCAGCAGAAAATAGAGATGCGGATACTCTATCTGAATATGTCGATTTCCCGGCGCTCAAAGAAAGTTTAAAAACTAATTTTAATGCAATGATGGTAACAGAAGTATCTAACAACATGAGTGATAATCCTTTTGGAGCTTTTGGTGCTGCATTAGCAACGGCTTTCATAAACCCTATGATTGACAACCTCGTAACGCCTGAAAGTCTAGCGATGATGATGAAGGGGGAAAAACCTGAGTTAGAAAAAACAAATAGAGAAAACGAAAAAGATAAATCTGACACCGACGAAAACACAGAAACAACAATGAAGTATGACGATTTTAATAGTTTTATTGTTACGGTCAAAGAAAAAGGCTCATCCGAAGATCCCGTAAAAATGATATTCAAAAGGCATGGTATTGTTTCATGGAAACTCACTGCGTTACGTTTGCCTTCGCCAGATAAAGAAAGCAAACATGCGGCACCGTCAGATTCTTCTAAAACCGCCATAGAAACAAAACATACAGGAAAAACTCAAAAAGCGTCCGGGCAAACGAAACCAGAACCGGCGTCACCTGTCCCAGCATTATTGACACCAACATTATCAAACAAACGATTTCAGAAATCAGATTTCACCAATGGAATTATGGAGGATGCTATTTGGTTCGATGTTGTCTGGGATACTTCACGATTAAAAAGAAAAACCCGAGCAGTGAAAGGCGTTTTGGTCTTTGGTGACATCTTTGGAGATACGAAGCTTAGGCTGAGATGGACTATAAATGAACCGTTGGTGCCAAATGTGATCTTTGTAGAAAAAGGTGTCGGATTTGGGTTTAATCAGTTCACCAGTAGCCACAAGTGGGTGCGGAGTACCGATTTGAAAGATATGAAATTTAGTTTCGATGTAGATGAAATAATTTATCAAGATGAGAGCTCAAGAACTGTGAATAATAAAAATATAGATTCTGCTTCCTTAATAGAGCCTGTGCTAACAAATAAGAGATTTCAAAAGTCCGACTTTACCAATGGTATCTATGAAGATGCTATATGGTTTGATATTAATTGGGACACATCAAAGTTGCAACGCAAAACAAGAGCAATAAAAGGAATTCTTGTTTTGGGCGATATTTTCGGCGAACCTCAATTCCGAATAAATATGACAATCAATGACCCTTTAACACCAAGAAAGAATTACACGCAACAAGGTATAGGTTTTGACTACAATCAATTTACCGATAGCCACAAATGGGTACGATTCACGGAGTTAAAAGATATGACTTTTGCTTTTGAAGCAAAGGACATTATTTATGCAGATGAAATTAAGGATGCCGAACAAAAGCATTAAGAGCGACGGCAAAAAGCCGCCGCGCCTTATGCTTGGCGTTATGTGTCTTAAAGGAGTAAATAATGAATAGATTCGACAAAATAAATTTTAAATACACTGACGCAGAAGAAGAAAAATTATACGCTCCCGAACTAATTGACCAAGCCTATGTTGATATTAACTGCATACTTGAAGAAATCGAAAAACCAGAAAATTTTCTTGTAATTGGTCCGAAGGGTTCTGGAAAAACTGCATTATCATCAAAATTACAGCTAATGGAAAAAAGTCAGTGGAATTTGTTTGTTGAAACTGATGAACTTGAACAGTTTGAGTATTCATTATTAGATAAATGTGGTGCCCAAAAAGGCACATCTATTGGAGGGGCACTAACAGTTTGGCAATTGATATTATCAATAAGGTTACTGTCTCTGTTTTTAAAAGATGTAAAGTTTAATGAAAATAATTCTGACATCAAAAATCTTCACAATAATTTAGTTCAATATGGTTTGGCGGATTCGAGCAGTATAATAAGTATTGTTCAATACACTAGCCGGAGAGGTATTTTTGGTAAAATCAAGTCTGCAATATCTGAAGTTAAAGGGGAAAAAACGGAAGAGGAAAATTATAAGCTGAAAGACCCTGCCGCCATCTTTGCAGCTATAAAAGAAGTCTTAAAAAATATGACTGTAGCAGAGTCTCGTTACTTTCTTGTATTGGACGGTCTTGACCACATTCTTAGAAAAGGAAGAAACAATGCACCTTATATTGCTGATTTAATTAATGCTGTACGGCAGCTAAATATTTTTTTTAGCGAATGTGGAATAACTGCAAAAGTCATAATTTTAATAAGATACGAGGTTCTTCAAATTGTTCCAGATCCTAATTTAACTAAACGTATAAATGATAATGGTGTTCATTTAAAATGGTATGACAATACAAGGTCACCATTTGAGAGTAGCCTATTAACCATAATAGAAAAACGAGCACACCTTGTTGGAATCAACAAAGACATTAAAACACTATGGTACGAATGGTTTCCCCCCTCAATAAACAATTCTAACTCATTTGATTTTGTCATTTTAAATACTCGTTATTTGCCACGCGATCTCATCAGTTTTTTCAGGGAAGTGCAGAAGCTTGGCAAGAAACCAAAATTTGACCGTATAGATGTTCTTTCTGCTTTAAACAATTACTCCGATTGGTTTCAGCAAGAGTTAAGTGATGCCCTTGTCGGATTAATAGATGAAAATTTACGTGTGGAATTACCAGATATCATATCCACCCTTGGAAGAGAATTTAGTCTTAGTCAGTTTAAAACCAAATTAAAAGAACATGGTGTTACATCAAGTTTCGTAGCTGAACAAATTGCTCGCGAACTTTTTAATGCTTCATGGATTGGCAATGTATGGAAGACAGAGAAAGGTACTCCCCGTTATAGCTGGAGACATCGAAAATTAAATGCAAAATTAAACTTAAATCACGGAATTATTGTGCACCATGGCCTTTGGAAGTCATTGAATTTAATATGAAAATCACATAACAAACGCATTAACACAGACGGGAAGAACTGTGGCGGCGCTAATCGCGGCAAGCCCGGTGACCCGCTGGTTATGCGAAACGATAAAACAAAGCAGCACACTTAAAATATGAAAAATATCCATTCACAAGCAGTAGCTTTTTGTGAGGGCCTGTATGACTCTGATTTAAGTGATTCTATTTGGAGACCTGTATTCAAATACATATTAGAGAATCACGAAAAACTGAATTTCGAAAAAAACAAAGTGCACACATTATGGACGGTAAGTGGTGGACATCTACGTCGTAAAATTAAAGATGATAGGCTTATTGCAAATGTTTTAAGTGTAGCATTGCCTGGATATAATGGCGAGGGTCTTACTTTATATCGTGGAGAATGCCACTTTCTTTATGAAACTGGTAAAATTGGCTTTTGTTGGACCCCAAAAATTAAAGTTGCAACCATGTTTGCTAGTGGATTGAATGCTATTGAGTCTGGTGGAGTTTTACTAAAAGCTTATGCTCCAACCAAAGCAATTTTCTCAAGCCCTAACGAACATAGCGCCAAGCAGATGCAAGAGTTCGAATACACATGCAATCCTTATCTACTTGAAAACATAGAAGTCATTGATACTTATAAAAAGATTACAGATTCCAAGGGGGGTTGCTCTAAACGCGGCTTATAACCCGGCGCTCCACCGGACCGCAAGGGGCGGCTTTTCCGAAAGTTGGAAAAAATTGAAACAATGGTGCTTTTATCTGCCATTACTGCAAACCCTTGCGGCCCGTGAGCTTCACCGTTATGCTCAGAGAAACAAATGAATTTACCGACAAAAAGACATTTAACATCTGTTGAACGCGAAGGAGTAAACTACTTCAGATCGATTATTGAAGGTGCTAACTGCATCTTTAATGAAATTGATCAAAGAAATGATTTTGGTATTGATGCAATCGTTGAATTGGTTGATGGCGAAAAGGTAACAGGGAAGAGTATTGCCGTTCAAATAAAATCGGGAGCATCTTACTGCACTGAATCAGCATGTAAAATACCAGCATCAAGAGAGCACTTTAATTATTGGCTAAATCACTCTTTGACAGTTATTGGATTCGTTTACGATCCTGATAAAAAAATTGGTTATTGGATCGACATATCAAATATATTGAAACATGATAGAAAAAGAGTTGATATTGGCCCTTATACGATTGCTTTTGATAAAAGGGAGATAAATGAGTTTAACACAGATGCCTTTCAGACCTTTTTCCTGCCCTATTTTTTAAATAAGCCAATCAATTTAAGTTTTGAACGTTCAGTTGATTTCGCGAATTCCGAGTACCCGGATATGCACAAAGTTGGTCTATCAAGCTTGTTAAACAATTTCAGACAGCTTAATAAAATTTGGGATCTATTTTTTAACTTGTTTATGGATAGACCACTTGAAAGCATTTCTGGATACCTGGTTTATATTCTTTCACTCATACCTGGCCATCCGGATATATACTGGCATGCGGGTAATACGCTTGAAGAAAGCCAACGACTGAGTCTGGAAGATAAAATTAAGCAAATGCGACCTGAATTTTTTAAAAGGCTCCTTTATTTCGTTGATGAGAATGGATTTTATCGAGGCAGTCTCGGTCAATGTGTTGAGGCAATAATTTCAATTACACCCCAAAAAATATCGTTTCTAAAAACTATTTCAGAGGACAATTCAAACGATATAGAAATTCGTAAATCAGCTCTTATGCTTTATTCATGGTACGCTCAGAAGGATTCTATCAGCACCTTAAAAGATCAGGCTGAAAACGATAGTGAGATTAGTGAATTTGCACAATATTTGAAATCAGCATTTAATGATAATGGATATATTGATATTTTTGGATAAAAAAGCATAACACCTAAACAATGCAAGCGATATGTCATTTTTTAAAATAAAAAGCTTTCATAAGCCCTATAAATACGGTATTATAGACATATAGGCAACCTATTTATGGAGGGCATCGATATGATGAGGAGGTTTCACACTCAGTTTACCGAAAAAAACCTTACGGGCAACGCTGGGCTGATCAATCTTGGCAGATTCACGGAAAAGTTAGGCCTCCCAAAAATATTGGCCAAGCACCTCACCATCGAACGTGCGCCTAATGCAGACTATCAGGTGAGCGATGTAGTGATGATGCTCGCTTTTGGTGTCATAGTCGGGGTTAAACATATGAGCCATATGGCAATCCTCAGGACTGACGAGGTTCTCCGTGCCCTTTTTAAATGGGACAAATTTCCTGTCAGCACTTCCTTCGGCCGTATTTTTAAACTTTTTACCCATAAGCATTGCAAGGAATTATCCGATGCTGAATCCGTCGCCAGGAATAAAGTGTGGGACAAAAAATGGTTTGGGAAAGTCACCCTTGACATGGACTCATCTGTTCGAGGGGTGTATGGAACCCAAGAGGGAGCGGCCAAGGGATACAACTC
>JAVERV010000044.1:0-32170 GCA_034006945.1 Desulfobacterium sp.
TGGAAAACTTGGTCCTGCAGGAAAAATTAGTGTTCCATTTAAAGATATCTGGGTGTACCCTTTAGATAAAAAATTTAGAAAACTGTTAAAAATTTGACTCATAAATTACTAACCCGAATATTTACTTCATTCTAACATTCATCCTATCTATTTCAGGCCTTTAAGACCGCCAAATTATAAAAAATCAAATCAATGTAGTTTTATCCAATATTGATGATAACCATTTAAATTTATTTTGTAATTTGTCAAGAACGAGGTTGCCCTGGAGGAACGAAACCAGGTGATTGTAAATTCTTTAAAAAAATGTTAGGTTTCGCTCTGTTCAATCCAATCTGTAACGCCAAACCAACAGGCTGATGTTATGATCAAGGCCTTGAAAAGGAGTTTAATTCATGAAAAAAAACTATGACTATATAATCATTGGCGGGGGATCTGCCGGGTGTGTTCTTGCAAACCGGCTGAGCCAGGATCCTTCGACTAATGTTCTGGTGTTAGAGGCAGGGCGCCCCGATTACATCTGGGATGTGTTTATTCATATGCCTGCTGGGTTGACCTTTCCCCTGGGAAATAAGTTTTACGACTGGTGCTACGAAAGTGAGCCTGAACCCCATATGAACGATCGGCGAGTTTTCCATGGCCGGGGAAAGGTTCTTGGAGGTTCGTCGTCCATCAACGGCATGATTTACATTCGCGGCAATGCCATGGATTATGAGAAATGGGCTAAGGAGCCGGGCATGGAAGGCTGGGATTACGCCCACAACCTCCCCTATTTCATTCGTGCTGAAAATCGAATCAAGGGACCGGATGAGTACCATGGGTCTGAAGGTCCACTGATCCTTGAGACAGGACCCTGTAAGAACCCTCTTTTCAAGGCATTCCTCGATTCTGCAGAACAGGCCGGTTACCCCAGAACTGACGATGTGAACGGTTTTCGCCAGGAGGGTTTTGGAGTCTTTGATCGAAACATCAGCCGGGGCCGAAGGATGAGCGCAGCAAGGGCCTATCTTCACCCGGTGCTCAAAAAACGGCCAAACCTGGATCTCGTTTGCCGGGCCATGACAACTAAAGTTTTGTTTGAGGGTAAAAAGGCCACTGGTGTGGAGTTTAAAAAAGGAAAACGGGGGAAGCTCAGGACCGTTTTAGGCGGCGAAATAATCTGCTGCGCAGGGGCCATCAACACCCCCCAGACCCTTATGCTTTCAGGCGTGGGTAATGCCCGGGAATTAGAGGAGCTTGGCATCCCCGTGGTCCACGATCTTCCCGGTGTGGGCGAGAATATGCAGGATCATCTTGAGGTCTATATTCAGTACAAGAGTAAAAAACCCGTGTCCATGAACCCTTCGCTTAAATGGTGGAAAAAACCCTTTATCGGTTATCAATGGCTGTTCCACAGAAAGGGAGCCGCCGCCACCAACCACTTTGAGGCGGGCGGCTTTATAAGAAGCAACAACGAGGTGGAATACCCCAACATTCAATTTCATTTTCTGCCCCTTGCCATCCGTTATGACGGGAGCCAGCCAAGCTCAGAGCATGGATACCAGGTCCATGTGGGGCCCATGTATTCCAACTCCAAGGGCACGGTCAAGTTAAAGTCAACCGATCCTGAAGAACACCCGGCCTTGAGGTTCAATTACCTGTCAACGGATCAGGATCGGAAAGAGTGGCTGGAAACCATCCGGTGCGCCAGAAAGATCATGAACCAGCCTAACTTTGACGAGTTTAACGGAGGTGAGATCTCTCCAGGCAGTCACCTTCAGACCGACGAGGATCTCCTTGACTGGGTGGCAAAGGATGCTGAAACCGCCCTTCATCCCTCGTGCACATGCAAGATGGGTACCGATGATATGGCCGTTGTGGACCCCGAATCCATGAAGGTCTGGGGGGTTGAAAACCTCAGGGTCGTGGATGCCTCTGTAATGCCCTGTGTTACCAACGGCAACATCTATGCGCCGGTGATGATGATCGCAGAAAAGGCCGCAGACCTCATCCTCGGCAACAAACTTGAACCGCCTTCAGGAGAACCGTTTTATAGACATCGTAAATAGTTCTTGTCGGTGATGTAGGGGCAGCCCCTGGGGTTGCCCACCCCATGGTTACCCCAATGGCAGATTGCCTGCCAATTAGTGAAACCCAAACATTCATTTTGACAGCCCATTTTTTCCCTGGTACCATTTACCTTATGATTTTCATAATTATTAAGGGCCAGGGCCGTTGTCCAGGATGGAGAGTCAAAAGAGTTTGGATAGCCTGCGGCCGGGGACCTGTACAAGGGAGCAGCGATGACAGTAACAAATAAAATCACGGAATCTATTCTCCTGGTTGACGATCAACCTGCGAACCTTCAGGTGTTGATGCACACCCTGGAAAAGCTCGGCTGCAAGTTACTGGTTGCCAAAAACGGCGAGACGGCCCTGACCATTGCCCAAAAAGTGCGGCCGGATCTCATTTTGCTGGATATAATGATGCCGGGAATCGACGGATTTGAGGTGTGTCGACGGTTAAAGGCGGATCCGGACACTCAAAAAATCCCGGTGATCTTTCTTTCCGCCCTTGATGATACTGGAGACAAGGTGCGCGGGCTTCAGCTGGGGGCGGTGGATTATATAGCCAAACCCTTCCAGCCCGAAGAGGTAATCGCCCGCGTGAATACCCACCTGACGATCCATCGGCTCAGTCGTGAGGTGCAGCAGCAAAGGGATGAGCTGGAGCACGAGCTTGAGGTGGTCTCCCAGCTTCAACGTAACCTTCTTCCCGAACATCTGCCCCAGGTTAACGGGTTGAAACTGGCAGTGCACTATGAAACCAGCCGTTATGCCGGTGGTGACTATTACGATTTTATGACGCTGCCAGGGGGTCTTCTGGCCGTTCTGGTCGCCGATGCGGAAGGCCACAGTGCTCCTGCGGCTGTTATGATGGCCATGACCTGCGCCCTGTTTCGCTCCTGTTCCACCGGCCTGGAGGAACCGGATAGAGTGCTTTCCTTCATCAACGAAAATCTTTGCAAGGTGAACAGGGAAAGTTTTGTCACAGCAGTCTATGCCGTTTACGACTCCGTCTGCAGGATCCTCAGAATCGCCTGTGCAGGCCATCCGCTCCCCATCCTCTATCGGCTTTCGGAAAAAACTGCGACCGAAATCCCCTGTGACAGCGTATTTATTATGGGATTGGATACTTATGCCGATGTGCCGGTGTCCGAAGTCGCCCTTCATTCCGGGGACCGCATTCTGTTTTACACAGATGGGGTCACCGACCGATTCAACACATCCAGGGAGCGTTACGGGACGAACCGCCTGCTGCTGCAATTTACAAACGCCTCTTCCGATGACCCCAAACTCATTCTTAAAGAAATTATCGACGACATCTCGCAGTTCGCAGGAGACTGGCCGGCCGATGATGATCAGGCCATGGTTATTATGGTTGTTGATTAGCATCAATGGCCTTGAGATCTTTTTCAAGAAGTCTGATATGGGTACATCGATATATAACGCCTGCCAGCTTATTTGGGCGGAAAAAATTTAGGAGAACGCCTTGAAAGAAAACGAAAACACCAACCCAGGCAAGACGACGGCGGGACACTCCCATACCAAAAATGATCAGGCGGCTGTCGAAAACGAAGGGTTTTCCTTGACGGAAGTGATGGATATTAATCAGCTGCAGCCCGTCCTTGAAGACTTCTGTAATGCCATGGGGATCGCCTCGGCCATCGTAGACTTGGAAGGAAATGTCCTGATGTCCGCCCGCTGGCAGCGGATCTGCACCGGCTTTCATCGTGTTGATGCGCGGACGTGTTTGCGCTGTGTCGAGAGCGACACGAAACTCGCTGCAAATCTCAAGGAGGGAAAACCATTTTCGATTTACCACTGCAAAAATGGCTTGACCGACGCTGCTTCCCCCATCATCATTGAGGGCCAGCATGTGGCCAATTTTTTTGTAGGGCAGTTCTTCACAGAAGCGCCAGACAGGAATTATTTCAAACAACAGGCCCAGAAATTCGATTTCGATGTGGCGGATTACCTGGGTGCCCTTGATGAGGTGCCGATTGTTTCCCAGGAAAAGCTGCTTGCTATCCTGGGGTTTTTGACTGGTTTCGCTAACATTATTGCCTGTTTGGGTATCGAGCGGATCAAAGCGAAAAAGGCTGAACATATCGCCATAGCTCAGGTCAAAGACGCCGAAAGGGCCAAAAAGGAGTTGACGCATTACAAGGCTCATCTCGAAAGCCTGGTGGAGGATAGAACTGAAAGGCTTAGGGAATCCGAGGAATACAACCACCTTATCCTGCAATCGATGGCAGAGGGTATTTTCGTTACCGATACTGAAGGTCTATGCACCTATGCCAATGAAGCCGCGCAGAAGATGCTCGGATACGAGATCAAAGAACTTGTTGATCAAAACATACATGACCTGTTTCACCATTCAAATGATGATGGATCGCCGCACCTTCGGGAGAGTTGTCCGATTTATCTGGCCCATACCCAGGGGATCAGCAGTTTCCGCAGGGACGAGGTTTTCTGGCGCAAGAACGGCTCATTTTTTTATACCTCCTACACAAGCGTGCCCCAGCGCAAAGGCAAAACCATCATCGGCTCCGTAGTGGTCTTCCGTGACATCTCTGCCCGCAAGAAAGTCGAAGACTCCCTTCGGGAGAGCGAATACCATCTTAAAAGCATTCTGATGACGACCAATGAAGGGTTCTTGTGGGTAAACAATGAGGTGCACATCGTATCCGTCAATGACACCATGTGCAAAATTTTCAGCAGGGCCCGGGAGGATATTTTGGGAAGGACGCTCTTCGAATTTGTGGACGAGGAAAACAGGGCAATCTTGAAGGAGCAGCTTCGGCTCAGAGCTGCCGGCCAAACGAGCGTCTATGAGATCGCCCTCAGCCGTCCGGATGGTTCAAAGGTGATTTGCGAGTTCCATGCCACCCCCCTTTACGATAAAAACAACGTAAAAACTGGCTCCTTTGCCATGGTTTCGGACATCACCTACCGTAAAAAGATGGAGGAGGAACTCATCGTTGCCCGGGATAAAGCAGAGGCGGCCACCCGGGCCAAAGGCGATTTTCTGGCCAACATGAGCCACGAAATCCGCACCCCCATGAACGCCGTTATGGGGATGACCCATCTGGCCCTCCAGACGGACCTTACGCCAAAGCAGAGGGACTACCTCCACAAGATTCAGATTTCCGCCAACTCCCTCCTCGGGGTCATCAACGATATTCTCGATTTCTCAAAAATCGAGGCTGGAAAGATGGGAATGGAGTCCATTGACTTCAACCTGGATGAAGTCCTGGATAATCTTTCCACCCTGATAGCGATGAGAATTCGGGAAAAGGAGGGGATCGAGGTTCTTTTCGACACCGGAGCTGACGTGCCCCGCCAGCTGGTGGGAGATCCCCTGCGGCTGAGCCAGATTCTGGTGAACCTGGCCAGCAACGCCATCAAGTTCACCGACCGCGGAGAAATAGTGGTCTCCACCAAAGTGGTCAGCCAGGGAAACCATGTTACAGTTCTCCAATTTTCCGTGCGGGATACGGGCATCGGTCTCACAGAGGAGCACATGGCCCAGCTTTTCACGGCCTTCAGCCAGGCGGATACCTCCATCACCCGCCGGTACGGCGGCAGCGGGCTGGGGCTCTCCATCTGTCAGCGTCTCGTAAAGATGATGGGCGGCAAGATCTGGATGGAAAGCATCTACGGGACAGGCAGCACGTTCTATTTTACTGCGGTTTTCAAGACCGATCAGAAAGCCAGAGAGGCCTGTCATATACCCCCGCCGGAGTTGAGAGGCCTTAATGCGCTGGTGGTGGACGACAATGCAACCTCCCGGGAAATTTTTCAGAGTATGCTGGAATGTTTTTCTTTTGACGTTACCCTGGCGGCGTCTGGTGAAGAAGGGCTGGAGGAGATTGGAAAGTCCGTCGGGGGACGCCCCTACGACATCGTGGTGATGGACTGGAAGCTGCCTGGCATTGACGGCATTGAGGCTTCGAAACGGATCAAGAAGGATTTGCGTTTGACCCGGATCCCGCTCATCATCCTTGTCAGCGCCTACGCCAGGGAGGAGATCATGTGGCGGGCCGAGGCTGCCGGGCTGGACGGTTTCCTGATCAAGCCCATCAACGCCTCGGTGATGTTCGATACTATCATGAACGCGCTGGCCAAAGAGGGCGGCAAGGAGACGCCCCTGGCGACGGAGGAGGAGATTAAACAGGCCTCAGATGTGCTCAAGCGCCTCAAAGGCGCCCGGGTGCTGCTGGTTGAAGACAATGAGATCAACCAGCAGGTGGCCATGGAAATCCTTGCCGCTGGGGGAGTTGCCGTCTCCCTGGCCGCCAACGGCCAGGAAGCCGTTGACGCAGTGTGGAGGAATCACTTCGACGCCGTGCTGATGGATCTGCAGATGCCTGTAATGGACGGCTATACCGCAACCCGGACCATCCGCCAGGATGTGCGGTTCAAGGGCCTGCCCATCATCGCCATGACGGCCCACGCCATGGCCGAAGATTCGGAGAAAAGCCGTCTTGCCGGCATGAACGATCACATCACCAAGCCCATTGATCCGGAGGTACTCTACGCAACCCTGGCGGAATGGATCTCAGCCGCCCCACCCAGGGGGGAGGCCGGATCAAAGGCGGAAACGACGCTGCAGCCCGTTCCGGATAATTGCGGCGCTGTCATCCCGGCAGCCCCGGAGGAGAAGCCGTTTCCAGCGTTTCTGGATGGGTTCGATCTTCCTTCCGGTCTGGGGCGTCTTCAAGGAAACCAGGCCCTGTACCGCAAGCTGTTGATCAGCTTTGGCGACAGGTACGCCCAGCGGGTGAACGAGATCCGGCAAGCCCTGGATG
This sequence comes from Desulfobacterium sp., assembly GCA_034006945.1. Lineage (GTDB taxonomy): Bacteria > Desulfobacterota > Desulfobacteria > Desulfobacterales > Desulfobacteraceae > Desulforapulum. The sequence goes on from JAVERV010000044.1 coordinate 6,851, forward strand.
ACGGGGATTACAGCAGCGTTCACAAGCTGGCCCACGAAATCAAGGGAGTCGCCGGCAACCTCTCGGCAACCGAGCTCAATGCCGCAGCCACGGCCCTGGACCAGCTGGTCAAGCATGCTAACCCCCAAAATCCCCCCCCGGCGGATGCCCTTGCCACGGCCCTTGCCGCCTTAGAAAGTCGGATGGAAGAGGCCATTCGGTCTGTCCGGCAGCTGTCGTCATCCACGGATGTCTTCGAACCTGAGCCAGCCCCTGAATTGGTGCACCGACTGGCCCCGGGCCTGGCCAGGGAGGCAGCTAGACGCCTGCGGGAGGCCGCCGAAATGGGTGACGTGTCGGCGCTGACGGAGATTTCCGAGGAGATGGCCGCCCGGTCCAAGGACTTTGCCCCCTATTTTGGCAGAATTGCACGAATGAAGGACGACTTTGATTTTGAAGGGATCCTCGGTCTTGCCGATGGTCTGGAAAATGGTTTGAAAAAAAAAGAGGAAAAATGAAACTAACAGTTAATGAAATCTCGAAATCCGATTTAAAAACATCAATGGACTACCATCTTCGCTGCTCTCTCTGCAAGGAATCTCCCACAAAGGAGTACCGGGACCTCTTTCTTTCGACGGCCTTTTCCCTGCGGGACCGAATGGCGGAAAAAATTCTGCAGACGGAGCAGCGATATCAGGCATCCCAAACCAAGAGGGTTTATTATCTCTCTTTGGAATTCTTAATCGGCAGGCTGTTGGGCAATAATCTCCACAATCTCGGGATGTTCGATGTCTGCCGTGAACTTCTGGTAGAGGCAGGCATTGACATCGATGAGGTGCGGGAGCAGGAGCACGACCCCGGTCTTGGAAACGGCGGCCTCGGCCGCCTGGCTGCCTGTTTTCTTGACTCCATGGCAACGCTGGATATTGCCGGTTTTGGCTACGGGATCCACTATGAATACGGCCTCTTTAAGCAGGAGATCCACAACGGCTATCAGCGGGAAAAACCGGATAACTGGCTGGCGGACATCAGCCCCTGGGAGTTCAAGCGGACCGATGAAAAATGCATCATCCCCATCTACGGACGGATCGAACACTTTCAGGACCGCGATGGGGAGTACAACCCCATGTGGCTCGACTGGAATGTCATCGTGGGGATTCCCTTTGATATTCCCGTCGTCGGATATGGGGGGAAAACGGTGAACTGGTTGAGGCTCTACGGCGCAGGTTCCTCTGAAGACTTTGATATCCAGATCTTTAATGAGGGTGATTACTTCCGGGCGGTGGAGCAGAAGGTTGCTACCGAAACCATCACCAAGATGCTTTATCCCCTCGACACCATCAAGTCAGGAAGGGAACTTCGCCTGGTGCAGGAATATTTTCTTGTGGCCTGCACCCTCAAGGACATCATTCGGCGCTATATGAAAAACAACGAAAATTTCCACCGGTTCCCTGATCAAGTCGCCATCCAGATGAACGACACCCATCCCTCCCTGGCAGTTGCGGAACTGATGCGGCTTCTCGTGGACGAATATGCACTCCCATGGGAGCGGGCCTGGGAAATCACCCAACAGACTCTGGCCTATACCAACCATACGGTGCTGGCCGAAGCGCTGGAGAAGTGGCCCGCATCCCTCCTCGAACGGGTCATCCCCCGCCATCTCCAGATCATCTATGAAATCAACCGTCGTTTTCTCGAAAAGGTCGCTGTCCGTCATCCCCACAACGTCGACCTTCTCCGGCGGGTGTCCCTCATCGAAGAGGGGGAGACCAAGCAGGTCCGGATGGCCCACCTGGCCCTGGTGGGATCCCATTCCGTCAACGGGGTCTCCGCACTCCACACGGAGATTCTAAAGCAGGACAATTTTTCAGACTTTTATACCCTCTGGCCGGAGCGATTCGTCAATGTAACCAACGGCATCACCCAGAGACGCTGGCTTCTGGATTCCAATCCCCGATTGGCGGGGCTGATCACCGACACCATCGGAGACGCCTGGATCACCGATCTCACCCAGCTTCGACGGTTGGAACCCCATGCCGATCAGGCGGTTTTCATGGATCAATTCCGTGACATCAAGCGGGCGAATAAAGAAGAGTTGTCGAAAATCATCTCCGACACCCTCTGGCTTTCCATCGATCCCGACAGTTTGTTCGACATTCACATCAAACGAATCCACGAATATAAACGCCAGCTGCTGAAAATCATGCATATCGTACATGAATATCTGCAGATCGTCAGGGGGGAAAAGACGCCCACGGTTGCAAGGACCTTTATCTTTGCCGGCAAGGCTGCGCCCGGATACTGGGTGGCCAAACAGATAATCAAGCTGATTCACAACGTCGGGCAGGTCATAAATCAGGACAGACGGATTCAGGATGCCCTAAAGGTGGTTTTTTTACCCGATTACAGTGTCTCTCTTGCCGAAAAGATCATACCGGCTGCGGATTTGAGCGAACAGATTTCCACGGCCGGCCAGGAGGCGTCTGGAACGGGAAACATGAAATTCATGCTTAACGGCGCCTTGACCGTGGGGACACTGGACGGCGCCAATGTCGAAATGCTCGAGGAAGTGGGTGCAGATAATATCTTTATCTTTGGATTGAAGGCGGAAGAGATCGCCGACATGATCAAAAAGAAGACCTACCACCCCGTGGAGTATTATCATCGCTCCCCGGAGATCCGCAGGGTCTTGGACGCCTTTCGTGACAATACTTTTTGCCCTGACGAGCAGGGGATCTTTCAATGGATTTACCATCGGATGATGAATAATGAGGACCCCTATTTCCATCTGCCGGATTTTTCCCCCTATATCCAGGTGCAGGATCAAATAGAGGCGGAATACCTGGACCCGGCCAATTGGACGAAAAAAGCGATCCTGAATGTGGCGCGGTCCGGAAAATTTTCCAGCGACCGGGCCGTTTCCGATTATAACCGCCTCATCTGGAATAAAAAAGCACCGAATTGACCGTTATAAAGGGAAAAATTATCAATTCGGGTATTGTAGGAATTGAATTTAAATATATGGATAAATAGATTTTAGAAAGGAAATTATGCAGCTGAAACATAAAAATATAAATGATGTCCTGATCGTGAGGCCGTTGGAAAAAAGAATCGACGCTTCAACGGCAGCGGAATTCAAACAAAAGATGGGCGAATGGATCGATTCTGGAAATCGGCGGATTGTGCTCAACCTCTCTGAAGTGGAATTTATCGACAGCAGCGGACTTGGCGCCATTATTTCGGGGTTTAAAAAGATCGGCAATGACGGCCGTCTCGTGATATGCGCCGTGAGGGAAAGCGTCATGAGCCTTTTTCGTCTGACCCGCATGAATCGGGTATTTGATATCTATGCATCAGAGAATGAAGCCCTTGATGCGCTTTCCATAAAGGCATAAAAAAATGAAAGGGGCGGACATGATCCGGCTTATCATTGACAGCAGGCTTGAGAATGTTTCCCTGGTAGGGGGGGCTGTGCGCGGCATCGCCCACACCCTGTCCATGGACAGCACGACCAGCTACCAATTAGAACTGTGTGTCGTGGAAGCGGTGACTAACGGTATAAAACATGCCTACAATTGCCAGGCAGGGCATTCAGTGGAAGTAGATGTCCTGCGTTATCCGGACCGGCTGATCTTCCAGATCTGCGACAGCGGAGAAAGCATGAATCCGGCAAAGGTTGCGCCCTTCAGCTTTGATCCCTCGAAGATTGAAACCCTTCCTGAACGAGGGATGGGGATCTATATCCTGAACTCCCTGATGGACGAGGTCCATTATGAAACCATAAGCGGACAAAACATTCTGACCCTGATCAAATATTTGAAAAAACCAGAAAAACCCGCATAATTAATGAAGGAAAGTTTATTCATGGTGACCACATGGTGATTGGGGCAGGCAAAATCAAATTTAAACTCTATGGCATCAATTCCCTCAAGGAAAAGCGCAGTATAATTAAATCCGTTATCAACCGGATTAGAAACAAGTTCAACATATCCATTGCAGAAACCGACTATAATGACAGCTATTTGTGGGCTGAAATTGGATTTGCAATAATTGGCAACGATTCAAGGATTGTGAATTCAATGGTTGATAAGGTGTTAAATTTTGCTGATGAACTTGGCCTTGCGCAGATTGCGGACTCTCAAATAGAGATCATTCATCTCTAGTAGCCATGCCTGGCAAAGCTAAACAAACGATTGTGATTGAGAAACATTCATGGGTGGGGTGATGGCAAGTTCCTATCTGGCAGCTTCAAGATCTGGCCTTCTGGCACAAAGGATCGTTGAGAGCCGAAGGGTGCTGAAAAAATGTGATTTGTGTCCACGCAGATGTAATGTGGACCGTCTGGCTGGCGGGCTTGGCCTGTGTCGCACAGGAAAGGACGCAGCGATTTCCGGCCATGGACCCCATTTCGGGGAGGAGGCTGTGCTGGTTGGAAAGCAGGGTTCGGGGACCATCTTTTTTTGTGGCTGTAGTCTGCTCTGCGTCTTTTGCCAGAATTATGATATCAGCCATCCTGAAGAGTCAGGCTGTTCTCCGATCGACGAGATGCAGCTTGCAGGGGTGATGGTGAATTTGCAGGAGCAGGGTTGCTGCAATATCAATCTGGTCACTCCCGGTCATGTTGTACCGCAAATCCTTGCCGCACTCCCTCACGCAGTAAAAAATGGTCTTACCGTGCCACTTGTTTATAACAGCAGTGGGTATGACAGTGTCTCCACTCTGCAATTGCTGGACGGTATAGTCGATATCTACATGCCCGATTTTAAGTTCTGGTCTGTTGATTCAGCGGAGCGATATGCCGGGGCTGAGGATTATCCGAAAATAGCTCGAAGGGCCCTGAAAGAGATGCAGCGGCAGGTGGGGGATCTCAGGATAAATGAAAGGGGAGAGGCAGAACAAGGACTCATGGTCCGGCATCTGCTGATGCCCGGCGGTGCCCTAGAGACCGACGCTATTTTAAAATTCCTGGCCGAAGAAATATCGGTTAACTGTTACGTTAACATCATGGATCAGTATCGAGTGGCGGGCAAGGCTCGTAAGTTTCCTGAGTTAGATGCCGTAATTTCTGCTGCAGAGTATCAGCAGGCCATGGAAAGGGCAGGGGCGTATGGATTGACTCGTCTTGATCAGCGTAATCTTGCCCGTCTTTTTAAACGAATGATCGACACCTGATATTCAATGATCAAGGCCCAAAAACTGATCATTGAGTTTTTTTATAGGTATCATTCTTTCATGATGGCTATAGTTCTTTGATCCATGCAGGAACGAAGAAAGGCGTTCATCGACGCTTGACACCCGGTATCGTAAAAGGACAGCATCAATTGATTGAATTCAAGCCTTCGCTTTACCGGAAGGTTGATAGCAGGATATCCGGAACTCAACAAGACGCCATTCATTACAAAACGTCCCATGCGTTTGTTGACATCGTAAAAAAATTGAGCTCTCGCCATTGTGAGAAAATAATGAATTGCCCGGTCATAGATGTCTGATATCTCTTCCGCATCATTCCTCATTTTTTGAAATAAATCCGGCAGCAGACCTGCCCTGGGCGGCATATAATCGGTTCCTGCAATCGTAACCCCCCCGGATCTGAACTTGCCCCAGTCTAAAGCTTCTCCTCTGGCAGCGATTTCATGGAGGGTGCACACCTTTTCCTGGGTTGGTTCAAATTGCTCTTTTTCAATTAACTCAAATAAGGCCCGCCATGCGTCGGCCTGGTTCAGGGCGATCTGCTGGTCTGTCACCCTGTGACCACCAATGGTTATCCCATCGAGCAATGTCTGGATTTCCGGCAGGGTAAAATGAATGCCCTCCAGGTTTACAGCATCATAGACAAATTCAGACAGCTGCCTCTTGGCAAGCATCATCGCCTTTGCCCGATTTGGCCGCATATCCCATTGACTCTCTTTTACCATAATCAGGTTTTGCGCTTTTTCTTCTTGGTTTTTAACCATCGTTCATTGTCGGCAATTAGATCCTTGACATCGGTAAACTCGGGTTCAGGTTCAACCACCATGGCATAGTCGTTTTTGCTGACCTTGATGGTTTCGATTTTTTTGTTGATAAAGGTCTGGATCTCTTCGAGGCGCTCCATTTCCTGTTTGCTGCAGTAGGAGAGGGCACTTCCCTTCTGCACCCCCCGGCCGGTTCTTCCGACCCGGTGGACGTAGTTTTCCGCCTGGTCCGGAAGGTCGTAGTTGATCACAAAGTCAACGTTGGGGATGTCGATTCCCCTGGCACTCACATCCGTTGCAATGAGGATGTTGATCTCGTTGTCTTTAAATCGGCGCATGACCTGGGATCTCAGCTCCTGGTCTTTCTCACCGTGGATGGTGGATGTGTCGATCCCCGCCCTTGCCATTGCCTTTGATACCCGTTCGGCCCTGACCCTGGTTCTGACAAATATGATGATTTTAGCGTCGGGGTTTTCCTTGATGAAGTTCTCAAGGAAGAATCGCTTGTCGTCCATCTCTACAAACATTACAAAGTGGGAGACGTTTTTCGAGACCGGGTCATCCGGGGAAATCTGGATGCGGATGGCCGTGCTCTTGACCTGGGAGAAGGCAAGTTTTTTGATCTTCTGGTTGATGGTGGCTGAAAAGAACAGGGTCTGGTGGCGTCGTACAAGTTTTTGCTTTACATGGTGGATGTCGGTTATGAATCCAAGGTCGAGCATGTGGTCTGCCTCGTCCAGCACCAGGGTGTTGACGTTGTCAAGGTTGATATAACCCTGACTGATCAGGTCGAACATCCTTCCAGGGGTTGAGATGAGGATGTCTATGCCGTCCTGGAGTCTTTTGATCTGTCGCTCCTGCTCTACTCCGCCGAAAAGAGAAAAACTCTTGACCTTGGTGTGGCGGCAGAGGGTGTCAAAAACCTCGCCGATCTGTTCGGCAAGCTCCCTTGTGGGAACCAGGACAAGACAGCGGATACCCATGGTCCTTTTGCTCGTTTTAGCCGAGTGTATGCGGTCGATCACCGGAATGGCAAAGGCCGCTGTCTTGCCTGTGCCGGTCTGGGCAATGGCCAGTACATCCTCGCCCTTGAGGATCGACGGGATCGCCTTGAACTGGATGTCCGTGGGCCTTACAAAGCCCAGTGCCGCAAGATTCTTTTTCAGATCTTCTGAAATGTGGTACTTTTCAAATTTCATATGGTGTTAAATATCCTTTAAAATTAAACCCTTTATATATCGTTTCAGCCGCTAAAACGCAACCTCAATCTTCCTCCGGCAGCAAATCCAATTTGTTTTTTGTTGCCCAATTCCCAGTGAGGGTGCTATGAAATATAACTCAAATGCAGTTATCAGATCTATCAGGAGGGATGGCGGCCATGGGCAGTAAAGGTGCACTTTCAGGGATAAAAGTTCTGGATCTTTCACGGCTTCTTCCGGGACCCTATTGCTCCATGATTCTTGCCGATCATGGTGCCGAGGTCATTGCCGTGGAGGACAAACGTTTTAAGGCTGATGGCCTGTTTTTCAACGTTGTCAATCGCAACAAGCGACACATGTGCCTGAACCTTAAATCAGACAGGGGGCTTGAGATCTTTTTCCGGCTGGCAAAGGAGGCTGACGTTATTCTCGAGGGGTTCCGGCCCGGGGTGGTTGAGCGACTGGGGGTTGACTATGCCAGGGTCAAGGAGCACAATCCCGGCATTGTCTACTGTTCTATAACCGGGTATGGCCAGACCGGTCCCATGAGGGATAGTGCGGGCCATGATGTAAATTATCTTGCAAACTCAGGGGTTCTTGATTTGATTGGCCCAAGAAATGGTGCCCCCACCATTCCAGGAGTTCCCATCGCAGATATCGCAGGGGGTTCCATGAACGCTGCAATGGGAATCCTCATGGCCCTTGTGGAGAGGGCAACTACCGGCAAGGGTCAGTATATTGATATATCCATGACCGACGGCATGGTGGGCCTTTTGACCCTGCCCCTCTATTTCTCCGGGGTGACGGGCCAGATGCCCGTTCGGTCGGACGCAATATTCTCCCACCGCTACGCCTGCTACAATACCTATGCCACGGCGGATGATCGATATCTCGCCATCGGCGCTGTTGAATACAGGTTCTGGAAACTGCTGTGTGACTGTTTAAAGGTTCCTGAGTTTGCAGATCTTCAGTATGACGACGACCGAAGAAACGAGATCATCGACGCTCTTTCCGCCATTTTCAAACGCCACTCCATTGACCACTGGGACCATGAGTTTAAAGAGATTGACGTCTGTTATGCCAGGGTTAAAACCTTTGCCGAGGTCAATGGTGATCCATTGTTCAACGAACGGGAGATGCTCCTTACCCTGGATGGAGAAAAAGAAACCCGGACCTTTGGCATTCCCATCAAGCTCAGCCGTACTCCCGGCAGTGTAAGGACACCCCCGGACGATTTTGGTGCCAGGGGTCGGGAGATCCTTTGCGAACTTGGTTATACCCCGGAGGAGATCGACGCCTTTGAGGCTCAGGATATAATTTGAACAGGTTTTGAATATCCCGGGGGCCTGGGAGCTGGAACAGGTCAAACAGGGGCATAAAATGGCCTGTGAACGGTGTTTTAGGTTGACTTTGTATATTCTTTGGATCATCTATAAGATTGAAAATTTACATACAATCTAACAGGAGGAGAGATGAAGATATTAAAAATTGATCACCTGGGAGTTGCGGTAAAAAGCATAGATGATGGTAAAAACTTCTGGTCGGATGTACTTGGCCTGGAGTTTGCCGGCAGTGAGACGGTTGAGGCTCAGAAGGTTACAACGGCGTTTTTTCCCGTTGGGGAAAGCGAGGTAGAGCTCCTTCAATCAACCTCCGAAGACGGCCCGGTGGCGCGCTACATTGAGAAAAGAGGCGAGGGCATCCAGCATGTGGCGTTCAGGGTGGAAAATATTGAAGAGGCCCTTGCCGAACTTAAAGCCAAAGGTATTCGTCTGATTGACGAGGAACCAAGAATCGGCGCAGGGGGGGCAAAAATAGCCTTTCTCCACCCCAAGGCCACCTCTGGAGTGCTTGTTGAACTCTGCCAGAGAGATTGAGTAAATATTCGGCCAGCACCCCATCTTCACCTATTTTGGCCTGCTCACATAGCATTAGTATGCTACGCAGGCCCAAATAGGCAAATATGAGGCACTGGCCAAACATTTACGAGATTGAAACTATCAATTTAATTAAGGAAATTTCAATGTCACAGAAACCAGATCTAAACGCCTGGAAAGCGCTTGCCGAAAAAGAGTTAAGGGGTAAACCCCTGGAGTCGCTGACCGTTCCGACGACCGAGGGGATCAAGGTTAAACCTCTTTATACTGCTAAAGACCTCGAAAAGATTGAGTTTATTGATAACCTGCCGGGCTTTGCGCCCTATGTCCGGGGTCCCAAGGCCACCATGTATGCGGGAAGACCCTGGACCATCCGCCAGTATGCGGGTTTTTCAACTGCCAAAGCCTCCAACGCCTTTTATCGCAAGAATCTCGCAGCCGGTCAAAAGGGTCTTTCCGTGGCCTTTGACCTTGCCACCCACAGGGGGTATGATTCGGATCATCCCAGAGTCACAGGGGATGTTGGCAAGGCCGGGGTGGCTGTCGATTCAGTTGAGGACATGAAGATCCTGTTCGATCAGATACCCCTTGATAAAATGTCGGTTTCCATGACAATGAACGGGGCGGTTCTGCCCATTCTTGCGGGTTACATTGTTGCGGCAGAAGAGCAGGGAGTGAAGCCCGAACAGCTCATGGGAACCATCCAGAACGATATCCTCAAGGAGTATCTCACCCGCAACACCTACATCTATCCACCGACGCCGTCCATGCGAATTGTTTCTGACATTATCGCCTATTGTTCAGAAAATATGCCAAAGTTTAACACTGTGAGCATAAGCGGCTATCACATGATGGAGGCCGGAGCCGACAGCGTTCTCCAGACTGCCTTTACCCTGGCCGACGGTCTTGAGTATACCAAGGCTGCCCTTGCAGCAGGTCTTGACATTGACACCTTTGCCCCGAGGCTCTCGTTCTTTTTCGGCATAGGCATGAATTTTTTCATGGATATCGCCATGCTCAGGGCCGCAAGGTTTCTCTGGGCCGAGATCATGGGGCAGTTCAACCCTAAAAACCCCAAGTCAACGATGCTGAGGACCCACTGCCAGACCTCGGGGTGGAGCCTTACCCAGCAGGACCCCTACAACAACATCATCCGAACTACGCTTGAGTGCATGTCGGCTGTTCTAGGCGGCACCCAGAGCCTGCACACCAACAGCTTTGACGAGGCAGTTGGGCTGCCCACCGAAATCTCGGCCAGGATCGCAAGGAACACCCAGATCATCGTCCAGGAGGAGTCCAAGGTTACAAGCGTCGTGGACCCCCTTGGCGGTTCCTACTATGTGGAGTCCCTGACCCAGAATATCGTCGATGAGGTCAGAAAAATACTCAAGGAGATCGAAGAGCTTGGCGGCATGGCAAAGGCCATCGAAACGGGTATGCCAAAGATGCGCATCGAAGAGGTGGCTGCCCGTCGCCAGGCCAGGATAGATCAGGGCAAAGATGTGATCGTCGGTGTGAATAAATATAAGCTTGACGAGGAAGCTCCCATGGAGGTTCTTGAAATCTCGGATGAGGTTCGCATTGAGCAGGTTGAAAGACTCGATGAGATAAGGGCGAACCGGGATGGTGCCAGGGTTAGAAACGCCCTTGAGAACCTGACCAAAGCAGCTCAAGAGGATGGGAACCTTCTGGCTGCAGCCATCGAGGCGGTCAGGGCCAGGGCTACGGTAGGCGAAGTGTCCGACGCCCTTGAAGAGGTGTTTGGCCGTTTTGTGGCAACCACCCAGTGCATCTCTGGCATTTATGCCTCCGAGTGCGGAGATTCCGAGATTCTGGCATCCCTTAGAAAACGAACCCAGGATTTTGAAAAGAAAACGGGCCGCAGACCCCGAATTCTCGTAACCAAGATGGGCCAGGACGGCCATGACCGGGGCGTAAAGGTGATCGCCACGGCCTATGCCGATTTCGGTTTTGACGTTGATATAAGCCCCATGTTCCAGACCCCTGAGGAGGCGGCCCGCATGGCCGTTGAAAACGATGTCCATGTGGTGGGGGTTTCAAGCCTTGCCGCAGGCCACAAGACCCTGGTGCCGGCCCTTATTGCGGCCCTTGAAAAAGAGGGGGCCGGGGATATCAAGGTGGTTGTGGGGGGCATCATTCCTCCAGGGGACTATGAATCGTTAAAAAAAGCTGGGGCCGTGGAGATATTTGGCCCTGGAACCGTGGTTACCGATTCGGCCAACCGGACCCTCAATGTCATTGGCGGGTGATGGGACCCATGGGTGATACAAATGAGCTTGATCCGCAGCAGCTTGTCAAAGGGGTGCTAAGGGGTGAGCGTAGAAGCATAGCCAAGGCCATTACCCTGGTGGAAAGTTCCCTTGGGGCTCACAGAAAGATCGCAGCTGGAATGATGGAGGGGCTCTTGCCCCACACGGGAAAATCCGTGCGCCTGGGCATCACGGGAGTTCCAGGGGTGGGTAAATCCACCTTTGTGGAAAACTTTGGTCTGTTTCTGGTCAAAGAGGGGTTCCGGGTGGCTGTTTTGGCCGTGGATCCCTCCAGCAGCCGGAGCGGCGGCAGCATCCTCGGGGATAAGACCCGCATGGAGCATCTTGCGGCCCATCCCGCAACCTTTATCCGACCCTCTCCTTCGGGCCGAACCCTTGGCGGGGTGGCGGCAAAGACAAGGGAGAGTCTTCTGGTGTGCGAGGCCGCAGGATATGACATTGTGCTAGTGGAGACCGTGGGGGTGGGGCAGTCTGAAACAAGCGTAGCAACCATGGTGGATTTCTTCCTGGCCCTCATGATCACGGGGGCCGGTGACGAACTCCAGGGAATTAAAAAAGGGGTGCTCGAGGTGGCCGATGCAATTGCCATCAACAAGTGCGACGGCGATAATGTGGAAAGGGCTGAAAAGGCAAGGCTTGAACTGGAAATCGCCATGCACATCGTAACCCCGGAATCCCCATCCTGGAGGCCTCCGGTTCTTACCTGCAGCTCAATCCTTGAAAACGGCACCCGAAATGTGTGGAATACCATTCTTGAACATCGACAAATCATGACCGAGACCGGGGAGTTCGCCCTTAGAAGGCGAAGTCAGGCCCTCTCCTGGATGTGGACACTCATTGATGAGGGGCTCAAGGCCAGATTCCATCAGAACGCCACCATTGCAGATAAGATCCCTGAAATATCGGCAAAGGTGAAGCAGGAGTTAATCTCGCCATCGGCTGCGGCTGAGGCGTTGTTGTCATATTTATAACAAATAAGGGTCGGACCTATTCCGGCCCTGCTCTAAACAAAGGATCAATTATGAAAATACATGAATACCAGGCAAAGTCGCTGTTCAGAGCCTTTGGTGTCCCGGTTCCGGACGGCGGCGTGGCCTTTTCCGTGCAAGAGGCTGTGGATGTCGCCAAGGGGCTTGGCGGCTATCCCGTGGTGGTCAAGGCCCAGATTCATGCGGGCGGCCGGGGCAAGGGCGGAGGAGTAAAGATTGCCGTTTCCGAGGCTGAAGCCCGTGAACATGCCGGTGAAATTCTCGGCATGACCCTTGTGACCCACCAGACCGGACCCCAGGGCCGTGTGGTGAAAAAACTCCTGGTCGAGGCAGGTCAGAAGATCGCAAAGGAGTTCTACCTGAGCATTCTCGTTGACCGGGCCACGGCAGGCATCGTGGTCATGGCAAGCCAGGAGGGCGGCATGGACATCGAAGAGGTCGCCGCTCGAACACCTGAAAAGATCATCAAGGTCAGGGTCGATCCCCTGATGGGAATCCAGGGTTACCATCTCCGCCAGGTGGGATTTGCACTCGGGCTTCCCAAGGCCGCACTCAAAGAATTTTCAACCCTGTTGAAAAATCTCTATACCCTGTTTGTCAAGAACGACTGTTCCCTCCTGGAGATCAATCCGCTGATTTTGACCGAGGATGACCGGGTCATGGCCATCGATGCCAAGCTCGACCTGGACTCCAATGCGCTTTTTCGTCACAAGGATCTTCTGGAGTTGCGAGACCTTGACGAGGAAGATCCCCTGGAGGTCGAGGCCTCAAAGTTCAATCTCAACTACATCAACCTTGACGGCAACGTTGGCAACATCGTTAACGGTGCGGGTCTTGCCATGGCCACCATGGACATCATCAAAAACGCAGGGGCCGAACCCGCCAACTTCATGGATGTGGGGGGCGGAGCCACGGCCGAGATGGTGGAAAACGCCCTGAGCATCATCCTGAGGGACGAAAAGGTGAAAGCTGTTTTGATCAACATCTTTGGCGGTATTCTGCGCTGTGACGTATTTGCCGAGGGTATAGTGACTGCGGCTAAAAAGTGCGGTATCACCATTCCTGTTGTGGTTCGCATGGAGGGAACGAATGTGGAGAGGGGCAAGGAGATCCTTGCCCAGTCTGGTCTTAACCTGATCAATGCCATGAACTTGAAGGACGCAGCCGAAAAGGTAGCAGCAGCCATCTAAAGGAGAAGGTCGTGAGTATATTCGTAAATAAAGAGACAAGGCTCCTTGTCCAGGGAATCACCGGCAAGGAGGGCCAGTTCCACACCCGGCAGTGTATTGAATACGGCACCAGAGTAGTTGCCGGTGTGACACCTGGTAAGGGTGGACAAAAGATGGACGGGGTGCCGGTCTTCAACACCGTTGCTGAAGCGGTAAAAGAGACAGGGGCCAATGCAAGCATGATATTTGTGCCGCCTCCCTTTTGTGCAGACGCCATCATGGAGGCGGCTGACAGCGGGGTTGATCTTATCGTTGTCATTACAGAAGGAATTCCCGTGATGGACATGGTCAGGGTCAAGAACTTCCTTGCCACCAAGACCTGCCGTTTGATCGGGCCAAACTGCCCGGGTATCATAACTCCAGGCGAGTGCAAGATCGGCATCATGCCCGGCAAGATCCACATGCCCGGCGGACCCGCAGGGGTGGTCTCCCGGTCCGGGACCCTGACCTACGAGGTTGTGGATCAGCTCACAAAGCTCGGCATCGGCCAGACCACCTGCATCGGCATTGGCGGAGATCCCATCATCGGCACCAACTTTATCGATGTGTTAGAGGCCTTTGAAAATGACCCGGACACCAGGGGCATTGTCATGGTCGGTGAGATCGGCGGCAACGCCGAAGAGGAGGCCGCAGCCTTTATCAAGGCCCGTGTTACAAAGCCCGTGGTCGGGTTTATCGCAGGCCTCACAGCCCCTCCGGGAAGACGAATGGGCCATGCAGGCGCCATCATCAGCGGCGGCAGCGGCACAGGCCAGGCCAAGATCGAAGCCATGGAAAAGAACGGAATACACGTGTGTAAAAACCTGGGAATTCTTGGTGAGGTTTGCAAATCGGTTTTTTAATAAATCTTTAACGTTTGAAGGCAGATATCCCGCAGGGAAGGCGAGCCTGCCGTCAAGGAGGATAGATGAAACAGTTGATTATCAATGATCGAATTAAAAAGAGCCGAATTCCGGCAAGACTCGACGTGCTCCAGAGCGGCACGGGTCTTGTGCTAGGTCTCTTCATGTGGATACACATGATCCTGGTGGCAAGTATTCTGCTGGGAAAGGGGTCGTTTAACTTTGTGGCAAGAACCATGGAGTTGTCGTTCCTGTCAGGTTCCGGCCATGGGTATCCAGCGGCTGTGTTTTTTGCCGTGCTTATCGTGTTTGCCCTTTTTATCCTCCATGCGGCACTGGGGGTGAGGAAGTTTCCCATCTCCTGGAAGCAGCACGCCATCTTTCGTTCCCAGATGGGGATGATGAACCACGGCGACACCAACCTCTGGTACTGGCAGGTTGTGACCGGGTTTATCATGTTTTTTCTTGGTTCTGTTCATCTTTTTATCATGCTCACCCATCCGGGTCAGATCGATCCCTATCTGTCCGCAGACCGGGTCTTTACTTCGTTCATGTGGCTCTTGTACCTTATTTTGCTCGTCTCTGTTGAACTTCACGCTGCCATAGGTCTTTACCGCCTGTGCATGAAGTGGGGATGGTTTGGTGGAAAGGATCCAGCCAGGGTAAGGGAAAACCTCCAGACTTTCAAGAAACGGGCCACAATTTTTTTCCTCACCCTTGGGGGACTTTCCCTTCTGGTTTTCTTCATCATTGGATGGGGCCACAGCGACCGTGCAGGCGAACGCTACACCAAAAAAAGCCATGGTGTAGTTTCAGAGGCAGCAGCCCCGGCTCAAATTCAAGCTCCGGCCGACCATGTTGAGGAAGAACTGCCGGTCCAGGGCAAGACAGATGGAGCAGAAAAATAACGATCACACGACACCAACCAAGGAGTAATAGATGAAAGTCATATATACGGATTCACTGGTCATTGGTGGCGGTCTTGCCGGACTGAGAGTCGCCATCGCATCCATGCAGAGGGGCTATGATACCATTGTCCTTTCCCTCATGCCTGCAAAGCGTTCCCACTCTGCAGCTGCCCAGGGGGGCATGCAGGCAAGTCTTGGTGCCAGCATCAAGGGCCAGGGGGACAACGAAGAGATCCACTTTGAAGATACGGTCAAGGGCAGCGACTGGGGATGCGACCAGGACGTGGCAAGGATGTTCGTGAACACCGCCCCCAAGGCCATTCGCCAGCTGACAGCCTGGGGAGTTCCCTGGAGCCGGGTGAAAAAGGGTGACCGCCAGGTGGTGATCAACGGTAAGAAAGTCACCATCACTGAAAAGAGCGACGCCCACGGCCTTATCACCTCAAGGGATTTTGGCGGCACAAAGAAGTGGCGCACCTGCTTTACAAGTGACGGAACCGGTCACACAATGCTCTACGCCATGGATAACAAGGCCATCGAGCTTGGCATTCCTGTCCATGAAAGAAAAGAGGCCATAGCCCTTATCCACGATGACGGGGTCTGCTACGGGGCCGTTGTCAGGGACCTTATAACGGGCGAGCTCATGGCCTATGTGGCCAAGGCCACCACGGTCGCCACCGGCGGTTATGGCCGTATCTATGCCGTGACCACCAATGCCGTTATTTCAGAGGGCATTGGTTCGGCCATTGCCCTTGAGACCGGGGTTGCCACCCTTGGAAACATGGAGGCGGTACAGTTCCACCCAACGGCTATCGTACCTGTCGGGATTCTCACCACCGAGGGGTGCCGGGGCGACGGGGGGCTGCTGCTTGACAAGGACGGCCATCGTTTCATGCCTGACTATGAACCCGATAAAAAAGAGCTTGCCTCCAGGGACGTTGTTTCCCGGCGCATGACCGAGCACATGAGAAAGGGCAAGGGCGTTCCATCGAGATACGGGGATCACCTCTGGCTGGATATCACCCTCCTGGGGAAAGACCATATCAACAAGAATTTAAGGGAGGTCAAGGAGATTTGCGAGTACTTTCTTGGCATCGACCCTGTCAAGGATTATATCCCGGTTCGGCCCACCCATCACTACTCCATGGGCGGGATCAAAACCAAGGCCACAGGCGAGAGTCCCAATCTCAAGGGGCTTTTCTCGGTGGGTGAGGGCGCCTGCTGGGACATGCACGGATTCAACCGACTCGGGGGAAATTCCGTTGCAGAGACCGTTGTTGCCGGAATGATCGTGGGCGAGTATGTTGCGGACCACTGTGCCGCTACCTCCCTCAACATCAACACAAAACTCATTGAAAAGTTTGTGAAGCGTGAAGAGAGTAAGCTTGTCAACATCCTGAACCGGGACACTGGAGAAAATCCCTTTAAGCTCAAGAAGGAGATGCAGGAGATCATGATGGACAAGGTGGGAATCTTCAGGAACCAGGCGGATCTTGAAAAAGCCGTGGAGGAACTCAAGGTGCTCAACCAGCGGGCAAAGAACATTGCCATCAGAAACCGCATTTCCTCCTCCAATCCAGAATTAGTGGAGGCCTACAGGGTTCCAAAGATGATCAAGCTTGCCCAGTGCGTTGCCTACGGCGCCATGTTGAGAACCGAAAGCCGGGGCGCCCACGCAAGGGAAGATTTCCCCGAAAGAAACGACCGGGACTGGCTCAAGAGAACGCTTACCTCCTGGCCGTCAGAGGAGATGGATCTGCCCGAGATCTCCTACGAGGAGCTTGATATCATGAAGATGGAGATGCCTCCCGGCTCCAGGGGGTATGGGGTTGACAACACAATTCACCACCCGGACACGGAAAAACGGGTCGCCGAGATCGATGAAATTAGAAGGGCCAATCCAGATGCAGACCGTTTTGAGATTCAGGAACTCCTCAATCCCATTGAGATACCGGAAAAATTTAAAGGAAAGAATGAGCGCCTAGGGAGGGGATTTAAATAATGAGTGACCAGGAACGAACATTAAAATTTCATATTCTACGCTACAACCCCCAGCTCAACGGGGATACACCGAAAATGAAGACCTATGAGGTTGTAGAGGCCCCGGGCATGACCCTTTTCATCGCCTTGAACGAAATAAGGGAGAATCAGGACCCCTCCCTTCAGTTTGATTTCATCTGCCGGGCGGGCATCTGCGGAAGCTGCGGCATGGTGATCAACGGATCCCCTGACCTTGCCTGCAGGACACTGACATCCAAGTTCCCCGACGGCGAGATCACCCTTTTGCCGCTGCCCGGTTTTGAACTCATCGGCGATCTTTCCGTGAACACGGGAAAATTCATGCGTCAGATGAGCGAACGGGTGGAGAGCTGGATCCATGACAAGTATGCGGAAAACGTGGATCTATGCAGGCTTGAGGAGCGTATGGACCCCGATACCGCCGATGGGATCTATGAGCTTGAACGCTGTGTCGAATGCGGGTGCTGCATTTCGGCCTGCGCAACAAAAAGAATGAGGGAGGGTTACATCAGTGCATTTGGTTTAATGCGTCTTGCCCGCTATTCCCTAGATCCCAGGGACAAGCGGTCTGACAGAGATTTTTACGAGATAATCGGCGACGATGACGGGGTTTTCGGCTGCATGACACTTCTTGGGTGCCAGGACTATTGTCCCAAGAATCTGCCCCACCAGACCCAGATCGCCTATCTAAGGCGCAAGATGGCCCTGGTAAAATAGTGCCTGAAAGTTGTAATTTTCAGGTAGCAAGGAGACAGCATGACACAGTTTGATTATACGCCCATGTTTCCCCTGGGGGAGGATGATACAGAGTACAGGCTCTTATCCAAAGATTACGTCAAGGTTGAGAGCTTTAACGGCAGGGATGTTCTTGTGGTCGATCGAGGGGCCCTTGAACTTGTGTCGGAAAAGGCGTTCAAGGATGTGGCCCACCTCTACAGATCAAGCCATCTTGAGAAACTCAAGGCGATCATCGATGATCCTGAAAGCAGCGATAACGATCGCTACATTGCCCTTGAACTTTTGAAAAACGCAGTAATTTCCGCAGACATGGTCTATCCCATGTGCCAGGACACGGGCACGGCCATTGTGATGGGGAAAAAAGGGCAGGGGGTCTGGACGGGATTCGACGATGAGGAGGCCCTTTCAAAGGGGGTATTCACCGCCTATACCGAGAACTATCTCAGGTATTCCCAGAATGCACCCATCACCATGTACGAGGAGAAGAATACCCGGTGCAATCTGCCGGCCCAGATCGATCTCTACGCAACCCAGGGGGGTGAGTACGAGTTTTTGTTCATGGCAAAGGGCGGCGGATCTGCCAACAAGACCTTTCTCTTTCAGATGACCAAGGCGGTTCTCAACTCCGAGGAGATTCTGTTGGATTTTATGACCGAAAAGATGAAGAGCCTTGGTACTGCGGCCTGTCCTCCCTATTATCTCTCCTTTGTCATTGGCGGCACCTCTGCCGAGGCAAATCTCAAGACGGTGAAGATGGCGTCGGCCAGGTACCTCGACACCCTGCCCACCAAAGGTGACGACTCAGGCCACGCTTTCCGGGATGTGGAGCTCGAGAAAAAGGTTCTGGCCCGTGCCCAGAAATTAGGTCTCGGAGCCCAGTTCGGCGGCAAGCATTTTGCCATTGATGTGAGGGTGATCCGCCTTCTCCGCCATGGTGCATCCTGCCCCGTTGGAATAGGGGTGAGCTGTTCGGCCGATCGCCAGATCAAGGCAAAGATCAATCGGGACGGTATTTTCCTTGAGCGCCTCGAGACCGATCCGGCCCGTTACCTGCCGGTGAAAGAGCCTGAAATGGCAGAACCCGTGCGTGTGGATCTCAACCGGCCCATGGAGGAGATTCGAGCCCAGTTATCCAAATACCCGGTTGCCACAAGGCTCGTGCTTTCCGGCAAGATCATCGTGGCAAGGGATATCGCCCACTCAAAGTTCCAGGAGCGTCTGGACCGGGGAGAGGGCCTTCCCGATTATACAAAGAACCACATCATCTACTACGCAGGACCGGCCAAGACCCCTGAGGGCCAGGCTTCCGGTTCTTTCGGGCCCACCACGGCCGGAAGAATGGACCCCTATGTGCCCGTGTTCCAGGCTGAGGGCGGTTCCATGATCATGCTTGCAAAGGGCAATCGCTCCCAGCAGGTGACCGATGCCTGCAAGAAGTATGGCGGATTTTATCTGGGTTCTCCGGGCGGTCCTGCGGCAAGGCTCGGTCGTGATTTTATTAAAAAGGTCGAGGTTGTGGAGTATGAGGAGCTTGGCATGGAGGCAGTTTTCATGATAACTGTCGAAGATTTTCCCGCCTTTATCATCGTTGACGACAAGGGAAACGATTTTTACAGCAACTTCCTGTAACTTTTAACTCAATTTAATTTACCGGGACAGGGGCTTGACCCCTGCCCCGGTTTTTTGTAGACATTATAAGTGGGTTGTGGGTAGCTATAGTAGACTTTAAAGAGTTCAAAACCAATAAAGGAGATTAAGGATGAAATGGAAAATAGATGATGGCGGATGGAGCCCTTACCTTGCCGGTGCTCTGGTAGGTGTACTGGCCATTGTTTCAGTTGTTGCAACCACACAGCTTATGGGTAAGAGCAGCTATCTGGGTGCATCCACCACCTTTGTCCGTGCTGCAGGCCTGCTGCAGCAGACAATTGCCGGAGACAATGCACTTATAAACGAATATTACACAAAAACAAAGATTCGCATTGACTGGCAGTTCATGCTGGTGATTGGGATTGCCCTGGGGGCTTTTCTCTCTTCAACTATGGACCGAAGCTTTCGTCTGGAATCGGTTCCCCCCATCTGGAAGGAACGATTCGGATCATCCTGGGGCAAGCGTGCCGTCTGGGCCTTTGTGGGTGGAATTGTCGCCATGATCGGGGCTCGCATGGCCAGTGGCTGTCCAAGCGGCCACGGTCTCAGTGGAATGATGCAGCTGTCGGTTAGTTCGTTTGTGGCGTTGAGTATGTTTTTTGGTGTGGGTGTCTGGGTCGCCCATATTGTTTATAAAAGGAGGAAATCATGAATACCGGTCAATGGCTGGGGCTTTTCACAGGCGTATTGTTTGGATTCCTGATGCAGAAAGCTCGTGTTCTTCGCTTTGAAAAGCAGGTTGGGGCAATGCTGTTAAAAGATATGACGATATTCAAGTTCATGCTGTCTGCAATTCTGGTGGGAATGGTCGGAATTCTGTTACTATCCAATCTGGAGATGATCACCTTGAGCCACAAGTCTATGAATGTTGGTGCTGTGGTGGTTGGAGGAGCATTGTTCGGAGCAGGATGGGCCATCATGGGGTTTTGTCCCGGCACATCCCTGGGCGCCCTGGGTGAAGGCCGTTGGCATGCGGTGTTTGCAATAGCGGGAATGGTGGTCGGAGCCGCATTCTATGCTGAGCTTTACCCTGTATTTAAGACAACGGTGCTTGCCTGGAAAGATTTTGGAAAAATCGGATTGCCCGAAACACTGGGTGTCTCCCAGTGGGTTATTGTTCCGATCTTCTGGGCGGGGGTAATCGCTCTGTTTTTCTGGTTTGAGAAGAAAAAAATATAAATTGTAAAATCTCAAGTTGTAAACAACGAGAACAGGAATTTTCATTTAGGAAAGCACCCATGGATAACAAAAATAATCCCGAAGTCGAGAAAAATCAGTCCAAAGAATTTATTGAAAAGGGAACGCAACCCGAAAAAAAACAGCGGGGATTGATTGCCAGGTTTCTTGCCTGGATTGCCAGGGGAACGAAACAGGCGGCTAAAGATGGCAATTTCTGCACCAGATGAGGGGGAAAATAAAAGAGCCTGCCGGGTCGGCAGGTCAATCGGATCTGAAATAATAGAGGAGTTTGTGAGACTGGGCAAGGAACAGCCTGGTATGGGGTTGCTGGGGTTTTTGTTGTGGCCGCAACCCTTTCTGGCTGCGGCCGTGACGGTTATTCGGTATCGGATGATTTGGAAAGGGCTGCAATGCCTTCCCTGATGGCATTGAGTTCTGATTCAAGCATGTCGGCCCTGAGCTTCAGATCTTCCATGGTGTTTGTTCCCATGGTGCCGGGTTCATCGGCAGCCATGGGATAACCCTTGCCCCAGCAAGGGCCCATTCCTCTTCCCTGGCTGAACCCTCTGCCTCTCCTGAATCCAAGTCCCAATCCCCTTGCAGGGTTTGGAAAGTTGGGTGAGTCTGGCATGGGCCTGTTTGCGCACATTCCCATACCTCGTCCTGTCATGGGCCCCTGGTTTCTTGGTCCCTGTTGATTAAATCCTGGCATGATATACCTCCTTGATTGATGGTTTATCGGGGTCTCATTTGCCCCGTCGGCAACTTCCGTCGCCTTTACCCTGACCCTGGCCTTTACCCCGGCCCTGGCCAGCTTCTTGCCCTCTACCCTGGCCTCGACCGGTTCCCTGGCCCCTGCCTCTACCTTGGCCCATTCCCTGGGCGGTTGTCGGTTTCTTGTTCTGGTTGTTTTCTGTCTGTTCCTGGTTCATGTTTTCCTCCTGTTGTTCCATGGGGCTCCTGCCCCGTCTTCTTCGTCCCCTGTGGGGGGTCTGCATCTCGTAGCAACCTCCGGTGACCCGGAGGCGTTTACCCGTCACAAGGGCCTGGGAAAGTGTGAATCGTGCCTGTTTCAATATTCGTCCGAAGGTCTGTCTTGAAACCTTCATCTGTTCCGCGGCCTGGGACTGGTCAAGTCCGAGATAGTCGCTGAGCCGTATGGCTTCAAACTCTTCCATGGGCAGAGTTGTGTCACCCGTATGGTCCATGCCATCCGGGATGAGTCCCTGCACGTTAGGTCGGGATTCGATGAATCTGGGTCGTTTGGGTCTTGGCATTCGGCTCCTGTTGACTAAAGGGTTTTTAATTTGGTCATTTGACTATAATGGTATATATGCTATGGTTGGTTGTCAAGAAGAATTATGGTCAAATGATTAAAAAGTATGAATAACATTAAAATTAGATGGTCAATGGATCATCGAGAGAAAGGTGTCCCATGAAGACTTACAATGATTGTATACCCTGCCTTGTCCGTCAGGCCCTTGGTGCGGCAAGGTTTGTGACGGATGATGAAAAAATCGAGCAGGCGGTGCTTAAACGTTGTCTGGCAGCCATGGCGGTCATGGATATGAGTCAGTCTCCTCCCATCATGGCCCGTCTCATCCAGAGAATTATTTATGAGGTGACTGGCAACGAAGACCCCTATAAAAAAGTTAAGAAGAAATTCAACTCCTTTTGCCTTGAGTTAATCGAGGAGTTAAGGGATATGGTCGAAAGTTCCAAATCCCCCCTTGAAACAGCAGTCAGGCTTTCCATTGCGGGAAATATCATTGACTTTGGTGCCATCTCAACCCTTGATCAAGAGACACTCTTTGCCACAGTTGACCATGCCATGGAAAACAAGGTTAAAGGCGACATGGAGGCGCTTGTTCAACGTCTTGTCTCGGCCGATTCCATCCTGTGGATTGCCGACAATGCCGGTGAGATTGTCTTTGACCGTCTGGTGCTGGAAAAAATTGACAGGGATCGGGTCATCTTTGCGGTCCGGGGTGGGCCTGCCTTGAACGACGCAACACTTGAGGATGCAGCGGAAACCGGGCTGACGGAATTTGTGACGACAATAGATTCAGGGGTGGCAATTCCCGGCACAGTTCTTGAGGAATGCTCAACCGTTTTTTTAGAGGCCTTTAACCGGGCAGACCTGATCATTGCCAAGGGTCAGGGTAATTATGAGACCCTGCCCCATGACGATGACCGAATTGTTTTTCTGTTTAAAGCCAAGTGTCCGGTTGTGGCAGGATCGGCCGGGGTGAACCTTAACGACATGGTGGTCTACAGGGGAGGGGCCTAATGGAACGAGGATAGCTGACTGATTTAACTTTCCGTTGATAGAGCTGATCTGGTGTGGTATCTGAAGGGGCAAAAGGTGGGAGGGGGGTAACGGGGCAGGAATATAATCTATCAGGAGTGATAAATGAGCGTTCTGGAAGAACTGAAACAGATACAAAAAGAAATCGAAGAATTGAACAGACGTTCGGCCAGGTTGCTTGATCAGCTGACAGACCAGATGTCAGGCCAGGTATCAGATCCGACGTCAGAACAACCCTTAAATCACCCCGCTGATCAGCCGCCGGATAACCCGGTGGATCAGCAATCAGATCCACTGGCGGGCTCGCCTTCTTATCCTGTTTCTGCCCCTGGGGTAGAGGAATCTATTTTTGATATTATAGGGGAGGAGTCCTCTTTCGAAGAAACCTCCTGGGGCGGTGGGGTAGAAATATCCAGGGATTCTCCCATTTTCATCTATACGGATGGGGCCTGTTCCGGCAATCCCGGCCCGGCAGGTTCCGGGGTGGTGGTGATTCAGAATGACACCGTAGTCCATGAGATATCCCAATCCCTGGGAGTTGCCACAAACAACATTGCCGAACTTACGGCCATTAAACTTGGACTTGAGTTTCTCAAGGATCATCACAGCACACCGGTTACAGTTTATACGGATTCAACCTATTCCATCGGGATTCTCACCAAGAACTGGAAGGCCAAGGCCAATGTGGATCTGGTTGGGTCCATACGCCAGCTCATGAAGCCGTTTAAGCGGTTGAAATTAACCCATGTTAAGGGTCACAGCGGTCATCCTGGAAACGAGCGGGCAGATCTTCTTGCCGTCAGGGGCAGCGCTGCATCTTGATATATGGCTGTCTGTTTGTTTGGGAGGTTCCTGGGGTCAGGATCGCATTATCGGAGCCTAACCCCGTTATTCAAGAACACTCTTAAAGGCATTGATTATCGAATTTAAACTAAAGGTGCCCATCGTGGATTTATGCCGGAACTGGGCAATTCTTCATAATTTCTCGAATCTTTTTGTATACATCAGAGAATAGAATCAGACCCACAATGTTCTGCCCATCCTTTACGAAAAGTGAACCGTGCCGTTGAACAACAAAAAGATGAAACGCGATGTCCAAATTATCGTCGATCATTACCATCTGCTCATGGGTTGGCATCTTGATAAAATTATGAATTTTGATGCTGTCAGCCTTTTGACAGAGTTCTCCAAGGGGTCTTTGCCATAACCGTAATGGTTCATTCATGCTTTGGAGCGAAGTCCGAATCATATGATAGTACTGGTTGGATTTAAGATGATCTATTTCGTCATCCTTTGGTTCCAAACCCAGGACAATGTCCATGGGGGATAATTTTCCAATTATTTTTCCCTTTACATCATGGACCAGTAAAATTCTTTCAGGAGTATTTCCCAATTTAAATTCCTTGTCGACATTTTCCAATGCTGTCACTCCTTCCATAAAGCTATTCTCGCTGGAAATATGGGGGAAATCGTCAATGGGACGCATCAGTTCACTTATTTTCATATTATCCATTTTTCTATTTCTCCTTTGAATTTAGCCATTCAACCGGAAGGTTGAAAATGTTAATTGGCCGGGTATTTAAGACGTCAGGCATGCAGATGTAATAGATGCAGCCTTCCTTTGTTGTGAAAATTTATTTGGGTTTTTAAATGGGCTTTGAGCCTTTTGTCTGCTTTGGCAGGACTCTAATTCGCCGCTTAAAAAAGAAAAACTCTGTTAGGCTTGATGGCTCAAGCAAATAGAGAGTTTGTGGAACCAAAATAAAAACCTTACCCTCACCGGTAAACAAGTAATATAGCACAAATTTTGTTTACATTCAAGAGTCATAGAGATAGACCGGCAACCCCATCGATAAGTAAGTGGGGATTATGCGGCGACAAATTAAAAACGCCAACAAAAAAAAGCCCCCAGCTAAAACGCTGAGAGCCTTGATTTTA
Organism: Desulfobacterium sp.; assembly: GCA_034006945.1. Taxonomy (GTDB): domain Bacteria; phylum Desulfobacterota; class Desulfobacteria; order Desulfobacterales; family Desulfobacteraceae; genus Desulforapulum. The sequence continues at coordinate 31,951 of JAVERV010000044.1, forward strand.
AATTGGTGCGCCTGGCAAGATTCGAACTTGCGGCCTCCTGATTCGTAGTCCCTTTTTTCTGTTTTCACATAACGTCATTTAATGTCATTTTGTACCATTAAGCGCTTGACATTAAAGGGTTTTGTATCTATTATGCCATTAAATAGTTTCACATAGATTCACTTAAAAACACCTACTTTCACCTAAAAAGTTGGCAAAAAGTTGGCAAAAAGTTGGCAAA
>JAVERV010000105.1:0-10936 GCA_034006945.1 Desulfobacterium sp.
AAAAAGTTGGCAAAAAGTTGGCAAAAAGTTGGCAAAGCTTTTGAAGGAGTAAACATGGCAAAGGAAAAATGGGAAACAATTTCTAAGGGTATCAGAGTCAAAACGCATCCAACAAGAAAACATGGTGTAAAATTCGATCGGTACTTTTCATTACGTTTCCGGTTTAATGGTGTCAGTGTCAACTCTGGTCTCGGGTGGGGATCAGAGGGATGGACCCTTGAAAAAGCCATTGCCAAAATGCAGGAGTTGAAAGAAGAGGCCCAAGCAGGAGAAGGCGTTAAAACCCATCGGGCAAAGCAGGTAGAAGCAGATGAACTACATAAGGAAAGAGAACGCCAGGAACAAGAGCGCCAGGAACAAGAGGAAAAAGATTCAATAACGCTCAGAGAATATTTCATAGATATTTACTACCCTGCCATCAAGAACGAGAAGAAAACAAAAACCTATACCACAGAGGAGCACTTGTTTAGGCTTTGGATTGATCCTGTAATCGGGGGAAAATCTCTCAAGACCGTTTCTACTTTTGACATTGAACGGCTGAAAAAGACTGTTTTGGATGCAGGGAGAGCGCCACGTACGGCAGAGTACACATTAACCACACTGGGGCAGATTTACCGCCATGCAGAGAGAACAGGGCATTATGAGGGGACTATACCCACAAGTCAGGTTAAAAAGCCAAGGTTCGACAACAAGCGGGTGCGATTCCTATCCCTGGATGAGGCCCACAATCTACTTGATATTTTGCGGGGAAAGAGCAGGCAAGTCCACGACATGGCTTTGTTGTCTCTACATTGCGGTTTGAGGGCCGGGGAGATTTTTTCCTTGACTTGGGGTAATGTTGATCTTGAACATGGTCTTATCAACTTGATGGATACCAAGAGCGGCAGGAATCGGACATTATCAATAACGCAGGATGTAAAAGAGATGTTTGTCGCAATAGGGCCGGGCATGAATGGGGAACTTGTGTTTCCAGATAGAGAAGGTAAAAGGGTTGTCAAAATATCAAAGACCTACACCAGAGCAGTTGAACAGGCTGGATTAAACGATGGTATCACTGACAGACGACAGAGAGTTACTTTTCATACCCTAAGACATAGTTTTGCATCATGGCTTGTCATGGATGGAATTTCCCTGTATCAAATTAAAGAGCTTTTGGGCCACGCATCCCTGACTATGACGGAACGATACTCCCACCTTTCACCGGATAGAAACAGGCTTGCGGCTGAAACCATGGGAAAGATTTTTCAGCGGAAAGAACAGGCACCTGTAAAGGTTGTGAACTTTAGATAAACAAGGAGATTTAAAAAAATGAACACGGAAAAATATAACATTGAAACACTGCCTTTTTTTGATTCTTTTGTCCCCAATTCAGCCACAAAAGTGGTGATTGATGTCAAGGCTTTTGACCTTTGGATTAAGAGTATTCAGCATATGGATTTTTTATCTGATGCAGAAGATAGGGAGAGGACAAGCGCTTATTCTGAGCTGGAAAATGGTGGTTCCCTGGATTTAAAGGATGCAATGAAAGAATGGTAAAATATGAAGATCGAGAATTCAAGATCAGCAGTAAGGCTAACAAATTTATAAAAGCACTGCCAAAGGCTAAGCGGGAAAAGGTCAAGGATGCCGTTACTTGTCTGATTGAAAACCAGACAGACAAACTGAACATAAAGCGGCTTATGCCATATCCAAAAGAATTCAGATTGAAGGTTGACGATGTGCGGCTTTTGTTCCGATCTGACAAGAAATTGCTTTTTATATTCAAGGCTGGCTACCGGAAAGATATTTACAAATAGAGCGTTTCCCATGGGGATAGAACCGGAGTAATTGCCCGGTTTGACAAGGCGGCAATCCTGAGCCGTTTTCCCCATGTTCTTTAATCAGGGAATATATTACAGGAGATATAATGAATTTGAACCGTTTTTTCCCACAAGAAACTCTTTCTTATGACGATTTTATTTTTTATAGATGTACGGATTATTGGGAACCTTTTGAGGCGGCCTGTTTGTTAAACGGGCTCTTACCGGAGGCAGTGGCTCAAAAAATACACCTGGAATTAGATAGTGAGTCCAAAAGAAAAGCCCTTCCATTTAAAGTTGAGAGGACAATGATTCTTATTGATCGGGCTTGTAGGTCAAATAAAATAAACCATGATTCTAATTCTGGTGGTTATCGGCTCAACTGTGAGCAATATCAAAACGATTTTGCATATTTCATCAATCAATCTGAGAACTTTAATGATTGTGATAGATATATAACTTTTCGGCCGGAAAATATCGCAGGTTGGGCCATGGAGAATGGACTTTCAATCCCACCTAATTTTGAAGTTGAAAAGAAAAAAACTACAGGAAAGGCCCAACATGGTTATGGCGAAGAGGAGATTGTAACGTATCATTTTAAAGAGTTTAAGATACCTGAAAAACAAATAATTAATGGGAACAAACTAATAGATGATCAAAGCGACTGCTTGACAATACCTGAAAGACAGGAGTTAGGAAGGCTAAGGAAAGACAAGGAGGAATGGAGCGAATTATTAAAAGCCGCTCTATTCATTGGGCATTGGGTAGACACCTGTGAATCCAAAATAACTAAACCTCAGATACAGAGGATTTTAAACAACCATTTTTCCAATATAGACAAAAAAAAGATTGTTATCTCATTGTGGAAGGCTCTTCCAGATAAGGCAAGAAACACCGGAGGTAACTTCAAAGAACCAATGCCGGATTGTATATGGCCAGATGTAAATACCGAAATAAAAAAATAGCTTCTACATGAAAGGCTGTTATTTCCTCTAAAACAATAACAGCCTTTTTTATTCCTACCCCCTCTTCAAGCACAAGTTTTGTGTTTTGACCCCCTCAAAATACCTTATTAAAAAATTCTTTTTTAATGCCCTGACCCCCTTTAAATACATTCTTTTGTATTTTGACCCCCTTTAAATACAGTGTTTTTTAATTTGTATTTCAAGGGGGTTTTCTTTTAGATTTCAGGCTGTTATCATTAACTTAAACTCACAAGGATTAATATAAAACTTGAAAGGAGACAATAATGGAAGATCAAAAAAATATTAAAATAGACTTTAGCGGAATAATAAAAAGTAACCCTTGCGGATTTATTATTCGGGAAAAGATAGGGGAAGCTTCCGGGGGGATACTCAGTCCAGGATATGCGGCAAATCTGGATAGTGCAGGTAAGGGAATCAAAGGCAGATTCAAGGTAGGACGAAAAGTAGCATATCCAGCCCATGCCGTTGTTGAGTTTCTTGAAGAGCGGGCGCAGTTGGTATGATACAGAAGAAAAAAAAGGCCCAAACCGTGATGAGCGGAAAGGGCCAAAGGGTGGGACTAAAAAGATGATTCAAGATAGCATAAATGGCGAAAATTGCAATAGTTTTTCTAAAGATTCAATCGTTTTGGCATTACAGCATGCAGCCAAAAGATGTGATTGCAAAGGTAAGTTGGTTGTTGCTTCATATGGCCAAAATCCAAAGACCGGAGAAAATTTAAAACCGAAAGTTTACAACTTTCCAATCACCGAAAATGGCGAAGCTATATTAAATATCGTTAATGAGTTGAGCAAAGAACCCCATAGAAATATTTACATGCCATTGTGTATCTTCAAGCCAGGCCTACAAGCAGGCAAAAAAGGCGGTGAGGCAGATATCCTGGCTGTGCTCGGTTATGTCGTTGACTTTGATGATGACCAAGCCCACAGATGGAATGAACGATTGCCCATCAAGCCTACCTATGTACTTGAAACATCCAAAGGTAGGTTTCAGGCAGGGTATCTATTCAAGGAAGGAATACCGCCAGATGAAGCCAAAAAAGTTGCTATCTTACTTCAACAGTTTTCAAGGTGTGACTTTGGGACAAAAGATCTTTCACACGTTTGGAGAATTGCAGGGACAAAAAATTGGCCGAACAAAAAGAAAGTTGACAGCGGACGTTCCCCTGAGCCCCAGCTCGTTACCTTTGTAAAGCCCATTGGCGAAAATGTCAAGTTTCAGGATCTTAAAAACATTCTGGAACAATGGCATTCACAACAGAGGAAAGAACGGCAGAACAGCCAGCAATCAAGCCAAAACAACACAAAAGAGAAAGAACCCTTCCAGTGGGATGGTGATATAAGCCACCTGCCGGTTAAGCCGGGGACAAAGGATCTTATTCTTTCCGGGGCACAGACAGGGAAAAGAAGCGAGGCCATACAAACAGTCTTAAACGCCCTGGTGTATTCAAACCTCAACGACAGTGAAATCTTCTCAGTTTTCAACTCGTATGCCATTGGGGAAAAGTACCGGGGCCAGGCCAACCCTGATAAATGGTTGCAACCACAGATTGCAAAAGCACGAGCTTATGTTAGCGATCGAGCCACAAAAGGTTTAACTCTCCCACAGAAGGAAAAAAAAGCTCAACCATTGCCGATTCCCCTACCGGATGAGCTTGCACCCGTGATGCCGTTTGATTATGAACTTTTACCAGATAGGTTACGGTCATGGGTTAAAGATATTGCGGAACGGATGCAATGCCCACCTGACTTTGTGGCAGCTTCAACCATGGCAGCTATGGCAGCTGTGATAGGCCGTAAAATAGGAATTCGACCGCAGGCGAAAACAGATTGGACTGTTATATGTAATTTGTGGGCGCTGGTGGTGGGGCGCCCTGGGGTGTTGAAAAGCCCATCGCAAGAAGCTGGGCTGTCCCCATTGAAAAAGTTAATTGCATCAGCAAACGAGCGATACGACCAAGACCTTGAGATCCACAAAACTGATGCTATTGCGGCAAAGTTGCGGAAGGAGGCAGCGGAAAAAAAAGCCCGTCAAGTTCTTCAAAAAGATCCTAATGCCGACCTTTTGACAGTTTTGACAGTAGGTGAAGAGCCCATATCCCCAGTTTTAAAAAGATATCAAGCCAACGACAGCACCCCTGCCAGTTTGGGAGAACTGTTACGACAAAACCCTAATGGATTGCTTGTCTTTAGGGATGAGGTGGTGAGTTTACTTAAAAGTCTTGATCGTGAAGGACAGGAAGAGGGTAGAGGTTTTTACCTAACTGCCTGGAATGGAGACTCTCCATATACTTTTGACCGAATCGGAAGGGGGCTGAACCTTCATATTCCTGCTTTGTGTCTGTCTCTTTTGGGGGGGGACACAACCGGGGCGATTGTCAGAATATATTCAACAAGCTGTTAAAGGTGGTTCCGCTGATGATGGATTGATCCAACGGTTTGGTTTGTTGATTTGGCCTGACCTAAATGGAACGTGGAAGAATGTTGATAGACGCCCAGATATTACCGCCAAAAATAAAGCCTTTAAAGTGTTCGATGATCTGGATAGGCTGGACCCAGCAGAAATAGGCGCAGAGCAAGATACCGATTTTGAAGGAAAACCAGACGGTATTCCATATCTGAGGTTTGATCCTCCTGCCCTTGAGTTGTTTACAGAATGGCGTACCGCATTGGAAGTTAAATTGAGGTCTGACTTACACCCTGCCCTGGAATCACATTTTGCAAAATACCGTAAATTAATACCCTCCCTGGCTTTGATCCTTCACCTTGCTGATGGTGAGAAAGGTCCCGTTTCAGAGACCGCAACTCTACGAGCTTTGGCCTGGGGGGATTACTTGGAGACCCATGCAGAACGGGCTTACTCTTCAGTGTCCAACGCTGATGCATCCACAGCTAAGGCCATTTTGCGAAGGATCAAAAAAGGCGATCTGAAACCACCATTTTCAACCCGTGATGTTTGGCGGCCTGGATGGAGCAAGTTGTCTGACCGGGATCAGGTTATGGGTGGGCTTCGGATGCTTGAAGACTATCGGCACATTTGTATTGAACGGGTTAATACTAATGGCAGGCCAAAGATGCTTTATCATCTAAACGAGGTGGCATAGTGGTCGGATATCTTGAAAAATTAAAAATGAAAAAACGGCCACCTCAAGTACTGCCAAAACTGCCAAAAGGCAAAAACGCACATACTAACGATACTGCCAAAACTGTCAAAAGGGCTTTTGACAGTAAAGACAGTACCGAGGGTTGGCATATCTCAGAAATCAGCAAGATGTCAAAATGTCTTCATGGTCTCCCCTGCCGGTTCATCTTTGTGAAGGATCAACGGCAAATGTGCAGCAGGAACCAGCAGTCTATCTTCGACCTGGATGCCTGCCCCATCGGGAAATGGTTCAAAGTCAAACACACAGGAGATTCTAATGAACGAGCTTGAGATTATCATAAACCCTGATTGCATGGTGGCGGCATTGATGCTGATGCCAATGGCCGGGATGATTGTTTATTGCCTGAAAATGATCCGGGGAATTTTGAAGGGATAGAGCAAACCGTCCGGAAAAGGGCAGCATCCCTTGACCGGCCATGTACCAAAACAATGCGGAGCCAATATATTGAAATTTATATTGAACAGCAAGGTCATTCTATCAGGAATCGGGTATGCGGCTGAGCAGCACATCAAGAACAGCCTCACCATGGACAACCCCAAATTCAAATACCTGGAGAAGATGGGCAGGTATACGGGAAACATAACTCAGAAGATCTCTTTTTATGACTCCACGGATCAGGGCCTTGTCGTCCCACGAGGTTTTGCAGCCAGAGCCTACCACATTTGCAAGGAGCACGGGGAAGAGGTGGACCCTATCGACAACCGCCTTGTCTTTGATCCTGTACCCTTCACGTTTAACGGTAAATTAAAGCCCTTCCAGGCCGAAGCCGTCGAAGTCATTCAGAGGTATGAATCAGGTGTCCTATCGAGCACCACCGGGAGTGGGAAAACGGTCATGGGCCTTTATATCATTGCCGAGCGCAAGCAGCCTACCTTGATAATCGTTCATACGAAAGAATTGTTGAACCAATGGATTGACCGGATAGAACAATTCCTGGGGATTCCAGCAGATGAGATGGGGGTTATAGGAGCTGGTTCACCCTGGGGGACCGGGTCACTGTCGGCATGGTGCAGACTCTTTGCAAGCGAGTTGATGAGGTCAAGGATTGCATGAACCCCATGAGAACCACGCAAAATCTGACATTGATGTAGGGAATAAGTAGAGAGATACGGTTTATTTTATCGGAGAAAAGCGGGGTCCTGGGATGGATGGTTACAGATTAAATTACAGATTTCAAACCATTGCTGGCGGTTTAATTGCGAGCGGTAAAAAGAATGCAAAAGCAGACAACACCAAAACAACCTGAAACCCTTGGTGCAATTGATTGTAAGCTGTTTCAATGATTTGAACAAAGGTGTTTTTGCTTAATGATTTCGGTTAAAAAATATGGAGGCTATTATGGGAGGTTGGGGATCAGGATCATATTATAGAATGGGGAATAGCAAAAGAACTACGGGTTCGTCCTTGCCTTTGGATGTCCGAAAGCTTAAGCGGTCTGGGGTGCTGACTCCAGGGAATTGGTTCTCATGGCAATGGTCAATTGGTGGTCGGGCTTATTCCAGTATAAGCGCCAGGGTCTATGAGGCTCATCTTCTGTTGAAATACATTCATAAGAAGACTGAGGATGTAAAACAGCGGATCTCCTTTGCCTGGACTGCCTGCAACTATGGTGGAGAAAGAATATGGTTCCTTTGTCCATATTGCTGTAAGCGTGTTGCCGTTCTCTATTCAGGGGGTAAATACTTTGCTTGCCGGGGGTGCTGCAACCTCACTTATCAATCCTGCAATGAGACTGCCATGGATAGAAATTTTCGCAAGGCCAATGAAATGAGACGGAAGATAGGTGCCAAGGCTGGATCAGCAAACCGATTGCCGATATTCAAACCCAAGGGGATGCACCAAAAGACCTGGGATCGGATCAGGTTGGAAATACAAATTCTGGAACATCAGGGATGGATGGAAATAGGCCGAATGATGGGTATGGATGTCTAAGCGATCTCCAGGAGGACAATCAAACCACTATCAGACTTACAGAAACTATCCTGACCACAGCATACCGGAACACCCACAGAACGGTAAAACATGGGAGACCTTTATCAAGCATTATGGATTCACCCCCCACAAGGAACCCGGCAACATGCATTGACGGTGCCTGTTTGTTTGACAGAAACCGTGAAAGAATGAACCAGTACAAACAATGCCAAGTGGTCGTCACAAAGTCATATGCAAGACTTATTGCCCGTGGGGTTTGCTGAACTTTCTTATTGTCGAAAGCTGACTCTTACACCTGAAGTGGGGTTAAGTTGCCAAGGGATTATTGGGTAATTTATAGGCACCATAAATAAAATGGGGTTGTTTCCCCAGCCTGATGGTGGTGTGGCCGTGTACTCCTGGATGTAGTGGATACAAACCCCATGAGAGGCTAAGAAATGCTAAGATTTCAGGACGGGTTTCAGATAAATGAAATTGACACCTGAAGAACTCTTGCAACGGGATTTTTGCAGAGCCAAGACCAGGGCCGGGACACCATGCAAGAGGCGGGATATTTATGAGAATGGCCGGTGACCGCTTCACGGGGGCCCGAGTACAGGACCGAAGATACCGGAGGAAAAGGCTAAGGCTGCAAGGAATGGATTTAAAAAGACACTAAGCCCATGAGGACGAGGTGTTAATAAATGTTAACATAATCAAAATTATTGATAAGTAGAGAAACTATTGATTTTTTACCCTTGTTTCTTTATCTTGCTTGTTCTATCTTTATATTTAATCATTCAAATTATACCGAAAAGATTATGAATAAGAAAAAAATAAATACAATTATCCAATATGCATTGTTGGTTGCTGGTCAAGAAGATGATTACATTGATCGGGATCTTGGCCCCATCCATTTGATCAAGTATGTATATTTGGCAGACCTTAGCCATGCCAGGTACAATAATGGCGAAACTTACACTGGGATTCGATGGCGATTCCATAATTTTGGCCCATGGTCCAATGATGTTAATAATTGTATTGAACCAGCGCTTGAGGAAATATCCGCTAAGTGCAAAATATTACCAAGTAACTATGATAGCGATTATAAGCGTTGGTCTTTGACGGATGATGCCCTTTTGGAAAAATTGGGCGTGAACCTCCCTCTTGTGGTCGTCAGTGTAGTTGACTCATCTGTTCATAAATTTAAAAAAGATACCTCAAGCCTTTTAGAACATGTTTACAGGACAGAGCCTATGTTGAAGGCAGCTCCTGGTGAGTTTCTTGATTTTACCTCTGCTGTCCCATCCAAAAGAGAAAATGAGGAATTCACATCTAAGTGGAGCGGTTTAACCACTAAAAAACAAAAAAAATTCAAACAAGCCATGGGTGTCATACGAGAGAAGCGAAAAGCTCGAAATGGGTTAAGCGAAAAAAGATTGGTTCCTTCCCCCATACCTGTAATAGATGAAGGTCTCTATTTTGAGGGCTTGGACTGGGTAGACAGCTTGGCCGGAGAAGCTGTCGTAAAAGACACATATGAAGCCAATTTTTCAAACAGTGTCTGGCATTCAAAAACAAGGGAGGGGCATTTCCCAGAATAAATGGATTTTCCTGAAGACTCTATCCAATCTATTCTTAATCCTACCAGTTCATGGTGGGAAAAAATAGAATCCAAGTCAATTACGAGAGGCTTTTTAATCAAATCTTTTCTCCCCCATGTAGATCAAATTCCGTTTGCGATCATCCCCAAAGGAAGGAAAGAGGCCCGAATTCACGACAAAGCATATGTTCAAATTCGAGAGTTGGATATCAAACACCCCCGTACCAGTACGGATCTTCCAGTTGCAGCTATGTCCCTCAATCAAAAAGAAATCTGGACAGCATATAGGGCCAAAAAAAGGCCATGTTTGGTGATTGGCAAAAGCCGAAACCGTATTGATCAAGCAGCCAGGCATGGAATGCCAAAAAGAAGTACGGCACAAACCCTTTTGGTGGTTCCGTATTACGGGGCGGATAAGGATGGCACAAGAGCTGGATACAATCCCCAACTTGTTGAGTTAATAAAACATATCGTTTATCCCCAGTTTTATATGGACATGCTACCACTCAATGGTCCTAAAGAATCCATTGGGCGCTTTGACCAAATCCAACCGGTGGGACACATGCATAATTCCTATGAAACTACTGGGTACAAGTTGAGTGATGAAGCCCTATCTATTATTGATGAATTATTTCAGCATTACCTGCATGGTTTAGTAGATATGAATGGAGATCTCTATACTTTTTTAGAACTGATCAAAGAGATGTACTATTGAATCATCTTAAAAATTTTTACCAAACTCAAAACAAGCTACAACTTTCTTGATTTGACTTAAAAAAACAATGATGGTTATGATTTGTTCAATAGACACAAAATTTCAAGCAAATCAAATTAATGTCAATAGCCCATAGTTGGGGTGCAAATCAGTGATGTCTGGTTAGGTCTTTGCATAATCGGCACGGCTGGAACGAGATTTGGTTCCCGGCAACAATAAACCTTGAAACTCTTCCAAGCACGCCTGGATGGAACCTGATACTGTGTCGGTCGTTACCGAGGATCCGGCAAAAGGTAGCGCCACAGTGACCCTCCCACAGCACAGTAAAATCTCAAATCCTTCCAACTTGCCCTTCCTGGGCCGTCACCAACCTAAACCATTCAATTTATAGATAGAGATCACAACTCAGAATTACTATTCTGTTTACCTTCATTTGAAATAATCATTCATGAACAGGCCCGACCAAGAGGTCTCTTGTGTTCGTGCTCATGGTCATTCTACAGTCGTTTTGAATATATCCACCTTAGTTTCAAGACATTTGCGCAGACTCAAATCGTTGGCCCCCACCTCGAACCAGCTTTCAGGTTTCTGGTGGAAGTCAAGACCTCTGCCGATCTTGATGACCCACCCGTTGTCGAGCCGGATCTCCCGGTCATGTATGTTCGGATTGAGCTTTATATCCAGCTCAATATCCAGCTCAAGCAGGCTTTGCTTGAGTTCCCCAAGTTTTTCATGAATTTCTGAAAGTTGAGTGTTGTC
>JAVERV010000035.1:0-37416 GCA_034006945.1 Desulfobacterium sp.
GATGGAGGCTATTTTTTGTTGCTCTGGGAGGGGTGGAAGCGGAATAGGGAAATTATTCACATCATTTAAGCTTACATTTGCTTGTGCTGATTGAACAGAAATTTTTTGAATGTGGTCCTTTATAATTTGACTTTTCAAATAGACCATCAGGTAATTCCTGCTAATATCCCGGCTATCATTCAACCTTATTATTGCCAATGCCTGATTTGTATTGGCAGGCAAAATACTTTTATTGACAATAGCAACTCGTCCCAACGCCCCAGCAATTGAAAATAAAAGGTCATGCTCATGCAGTATGGAACGTTTCAACGCAAAATTAGCATCTTCCGAAATATGAGCGAATAATTTTGGGATAAATTGTCCAAAGCTATCAATGCTCTCAATTTTGACGAAATTTATCCCACTATCTTGATATGAAAAACCTAATGTTGTAGGAGTAGTGCCCTTTGTTATTAGAGTGCTGAATTTTTTCATTTTATCCAACCTCCAGTCCTCAGGTATCCACCCTATCTTCGTCTTTTTATACCCTTCTCTCTGCTCCATCCTACAACCCCAACTCTTTCAAGTATCCAGCCAGCTTGGCATCTATCTCCTGTTCCCTGGCCTCAATCTCCTTGATGCTGGCAAGCGTAGCCACCAAATCCACAGGTTCTTCCTCTTCGCTGGTGTCAATGTAACGAGCTATATTCAGGTTGTAGTCGTTTTCTTTGATTTCTTTCATATCGACGATGCGCATGAACTTGTCAAGCGCTTGACCGGCATCGTAGGCATCGATGATTTTCTTGACGTGTTCATCTTCAAGGCGGTTCTGGTTCTTACCTTCCTTGTAATCCTGGCTGGCATCAATAAAGATGACCTTATTCTTCAAATGCGTGGGCTTCGCCTTGTTAATAACGAGAATCGATGCGGGAATACCGGTGTTGTAAAAGAGTTTGGAGGGAAGACCAACAACAGTTTCCAGGATATCATCCTTCAAAATGCCCGTTCTGATTTTGCCTTCCGAGCCACCCCGAAATAGAACTCCATGGGGGAGAACAATGCCCAGTTTACCACCCTGCTTCAAGACGCTTATCATGTGCTGAAGGAAGGCAAGGTCGGCATAGCCACGGGGAGGGATGCCGTACTGAAAACGTCCATAGGGGTCTGACACGGCTTTGGTGTAGTTCGGAGCGACCTCTTTGCCTTTTTCATTGACCTTGACATCAACCTCAATGGGGTCCCACCATTTGTTCTGGGAAAAGGGAGGGTTGGCGATTACCCGGTCAAAAATCATCAGTTCCCCATCGGAAGTCGAATGGTTCGGGGTAGACAATGTACAGCCCTTTTTGATATCAGCATCCGAGTAATTGTGGAGAATCATGTTGATTTTACAAATAGCCCAGGTGCCGAGGTTCTTTTCCTGCCCGAACAAACTGGCATCCAGGAGTTCCCCTACCTTACCGCCCTGTTCCGCAATGTATCTGGCGCTTTCAACAAGCATACCACCGGAACCGCAGGTGGGGTCATACACGGAATTTTTAGGCTCCGGCTTTATCAGTTGAACAATCAGCCTAACGACACCCTTGGGCGTGTAGAACTCGCCACCCTTCTTACCGGCATCATCGGCAAACATCTTGATGAGGTACTCGTAGGCATCACCCAGAAGGTCTGGCGTGTAAAGGTCTTTGTTCTTCAGGGAATACTTGTTGAAGTGGTTCAGGAGCCGTTGAAGGAGGGCATCCCTCAGGAGATCCTTGTTCCCGAAATGTACAGCGGTCATAACACCTTCGAGGTTGGGGTTTTCCTCTTCGATGGCTGCCAGGGCCTCATCAATGGCTTGGCCTATGTTTTCGGTCTTTTCAATGATGGCTTGCCAGCGGGCAGTGTCAGGAATGAAAAATTTATGATAATCCGGGTCACTTGCTGCGGCTTCTATATCCCAGTTTTCTTCCTCAACAAGCTTTTCGTTTTCTTCATCAAACACATCATTCGCCCGCTTCAAAAACAGCAGGCCGAAGATATAATTTTTGAAATCAGAACTGTCGATACTTCCACGCAGGATGTCAGCAGAACCCCATAGCCAAGTTTCAAGAGAAGGTAAATCAAGTGTCATTCAGGAGCTCCAAATCAAATTTTCGATAATATTGTATATGGCATTGCACGGTAGGGATAAATAATCAAGGAGATAACGGGCATGACGTTCAATGTTTTTTGGAAGGGGCAGTATTCTTGTAATTACAAGAACTCATAAACTTACAAAATCATCCTTGCTAGTGAACAATCGGCTTAAATCGGCAAAGACAGCTTGACAGAGAGATGATGATTTGTATAACTCTCAAAGGGTTTAATCAATGGGAGGGTTGCGCCTGCCCCACTAACAGGCATGGCCGGAGCATTGTATTTGTTACTGACCACAACAAAAAAATGACTCCGCAAATTTCTGAGTATTGTCTTCGGCGAGGAGCACTATGAAGAGAATATCACCTGGCCGCTAAACAGGTGAAGATCGACTTAAGCGGCGGCGTAAAAATCAACGACTCCAAACTTGGCTCGATCTTGAAAAAGATCCCCGCCCTGGAAGCAAAGGAAGATTAGATGAAACTGACCAAAATAGCGTTAGAGGGCTTTAAGTCCATTGATGCCCACGATGGGCAGGAGATTTCCTTCGGGGATATGACAGTGTTACTGGGTGCCAATGGTTCAGGAAAAAGCAATCTGATCTCTTTCTTCAGCCTGCTGAACCATGTGACAACAGGCGCGTTGCAAAACCATGTCGGCAAGCATGGTGTCAGCCAGCTCCTGCACTATGGTCTGAAGGTGACCAAATCCATCTCCTTTGTCCTCCATTTTGCTTTGGGGGATGCGCAGAACACTTACGAGGTAAAACTCTCCCATGGATTGCCTGATCGGCTGTTTATTAGTGGAGAAAAGGTGACTTTTCACAAAACAGGGCGTGATCAACCACAGGAATACCACCTGGATCACGGCGGTGCCGAAACCGGGCTGAGCAAGGACGTGAGAACAACAAGCAAGGTTGTTCATGCGCTTCTCTCGGGAGTCAGGACCTATCAGCTACAAGGCGGGGTCAGAGCGGGGCCGGTAAAACAGTTCAAAAATCATAAAAGAAAAAGGATTTAGCCGAAATTCAGCTAAACCCTTGATATCAATGGTGCCTGGGACGAGAATCGAACTCGTACAGAGATAATCTCCGAGGGATTTTAAGTGCCTTTTGTAAAAAATTTGAATCCTCAGCTTTTTCAACCCCTTAACTGACGGGCATCTCAGAGCCTTACTTTTGGTTTCGTTTGGAAATGTTTGGGAACTTTTGACCTTGACGGGCACAAATTAGGCACGGTAGGCATAGGATGACTGACATTCCACTTTCCCTTGCAGGGTTTCGATGGGTTGAAGCGATGGTCGCCTGATAGGAATCTCAAATTTTTTTTACAATGTAAGATTTCAAGGCCTGACCCCTAAACTTGTGCTAAACTTGGACCCCTAACTTTCTAAATCCACTATCATGGCACTTAGCTTTTTGGTTGATATGCACCCTCTATGCATGCGTGTATAAGTTTTAACACATGTGCATAACTCAGCCCATTTGTGTATAGAATGCACCCCGTCTGGTTCCCTGCTGCTGAATTTTGCCTTGTTTCTTCATATTGTTCAGCCGATGATAGGCCTGGGCTTGGGTGAGGTGGCATAAATCCATCACATCCCCCCGTTTGATGGACCCATGTTTATCAATATAGCTTAGTATCATCTGTTCCTGTTGAATGGGTTCAAACCCTGCCTGACGAACATAAGCGGCCTTTTGTCCCGTTTTTTTATACACCTTGAGACTTAAGGTATAACTCCTGCCCCTGCCGGTTCCATGGGATTCAACCATACCGGCTTCGGCCAGTTTTTCAAGAACAGCACGGGTCTCCTGTTCTGACTTCTGGGTGGATGGGGCCAGGTCCATGGTGGTGAGTCGCCGTTCATCCCTGAGCCTTGAAAGGATGATAAGACTGTCCAGGGGCAAATCTCGGCCAGAGCTGTTTTCCTGGGCCAGAATCATTTCCAGAAAATCAAAATCTGCCTCGTCATGGCTGACACGAAGGACAACTGAGGTGGTGTCTGAACGGGTATAATCGGGTGCGGAACGTCCATAGCGAAGCAAACCCTCAAAAATTCGGTCAATACCGCGTCCGGTTCTTTCTGCCAGGCCTATCCGTTTTGCAATATCAGCCAGGAGGGGATTGCGAGGACGGGGCTCAGTAACCAGGAGATTCTGCAGGGTGACCCCCTCGACAAATCCGCCTGGGCTGGAGATGGTCATACCCTCATTTTCAATGCGTATATGAACCGCTCCCAAGCGGGAATAATCCCGATGGATCAGGGCATTCACAAAAGCCTCCCGAAAGGCCCGTCGATCAAAATTGGGCACAGGGACCCTGAAAAGCCCCACCTGAGTCTCTTTTTCTATAATCCACGGCTTAAAAAGTTGTTCCACCTCTTCAAAAATCTGGATCAAGGGTTTGCGGAAAAACTCATTGACCTTAACATCAGTGCCGTCCAAGACCTGGAAAGCAACTTCATGGGAGGGAATATGGCTACGAAGATCCATCTCCCTGCCCAGGAACAACAGACCGGCAACGGTGGGTTTTGGTACCCCGTCGACACGAATGGTGAACCCTAGGGCTCCATCAAACTCATTGTCTGCCAGAGGAAGCAGGGAGAGGTCACCGCCAAATCTGCGGATTGCCTCCCGAATTCTCTGCCGTTCCAAAGAATCCAAGTCTGCAGAAGACAAACCCATGACCGGGGCAGCTGAGGCATCAAGCAAGCCAAGGAATGACTGACGCTGGGCAAATTCATGGGGGTAGAACGGCACGGCTTCGGGGGTTCCGTCAATTTTGAGACGTCGACGTTGCAAAAGACCTTCGGAGGTTGAAACAAGTTGACGGGACTTAAGGACAATGATTCTGGCAACAAAACCATCCTGAGTTTCAACCTGCTCCACATGGACAGAAATGGGCGGACTAGTCTTGTTGGCAATCAAAGCAGGAAGGCCTGCTGTGTTCTGGTGGTTGGAATGAAGACCTGTTATGGTGCCATCGTCTTCCACACCCAGGAGAAGTTCCCCACCGTCAGTATTGGCCAATGCGACCAGCGCCGCAATAAGGTCCCGATCCGGCAAGCACTTTCGGTCACTTTTAAATTCAAGGGCCAGGCCTTCACCCCTGGCGATGATTTTTTTTATTTTCTGTTCATTGATCTCCATCCACGGCTCCTATACCTGTATCCATTTACCAGCCTCAAACTCCTTGATAAACAACTCCCCCATGACACCAAGACTATGGTCCACGCCGGTAACATCAGAGATTAGGATCTTATTGAATTTGACCTTTATGGAACTTGCCTCGGTCAAGCCACGGGGCCATCTTCTATTTTTCCGGAGTCATTCTTACCGTTTCTTTTCTTGTAATTGTCTTTGTTTTCAGGTTTTGCTCAGGATATCGTCTGGATTAACAACCTGTGATACGTTCAGAACGTTAAAACCTATTTCACAATGATGATATTAAATCAAGGAAATTTCATAACTTGTCCTAACCTAATAGAAGAACCACACAAATAAAAGTTTTTTACAAATCATGGTGTATCGACATATGGAACGTCTTACACAATCCAGAACGAAAAGCAAAAATAGAAAAAGGACTCCTCAGAAGCGCCTTTGCCTGATTTAAAGCTAAAAAGGCTTCCAACGAAAATCGCTGAAAGCCTTGATATCAATGGTGCCTGGGACGAGAATCGAACTCGTACAGAGATAATCTCCGAGGGATTTTAAGTCCCTTGTGTCTACCTATTCCACCACCCAGGCAAATCGTAGTCTTAATATAGTATTCCCGAATAATTTGCAAGATAAAATCCAATTAATCAAAAGCTGTGTTGACATTTACCATTCCAATCAAACCGATATTTTGGCCTTGATCATCGTTTCGACCAATGCAATGTTTGTCCGGGCCGGATCATCCATCGAACCATCAATTATGACAAATGGTGAACATTATGATCAAGGCCGATATTTTAATAACTGGAACGTCAGGAGCAAAATCTTGTTTCTGCAGGAAAGGGAAGTTAAGCAGCTCTGATTACTGTGAATCAGCCGGGGTTCATCCTAAGAATTGTCTCGTATATCGTTTTGTGTCTTGATCCCTAGGTTGCAATATGATTAACTTTAAAAAGTTGAGGAACGTAAAAAAATGAAGGCGCAGGCAATTAAAAGAGATCTAATGCTGTAGTTTTGTTGTTTAAATTTACTTGGAGGGGCAATGAAATATTATTTTAAGCCCGTCTTACAAAATACTATCTTTGGGGTCGTTTTTCTTGTTTCACTCTTTTCGCCCCTGGATGTTTCAGGATTTAAAGCCGATTTTTCAAAGCAGGAAAAAGTGATAATTACCAATGCCGTTGGATTGGGCGTAATCACCGCATGGGGGGTATTAAACTGGGATTATTTTAAAAATGATCCCCACATGGCAAAAGAAGGATGGTTTGAACGAAATAGTGACCATGGGGGGGCTGACAAGCTTGGTCATTTTTATTTTTCCTACACTTTTTCCCATATCCTTGCCGCATTCTATGAAAACAGCGGTTATAGCACCAGGCAAAGTGCCCGTTTAGGCTCCTTGTCTTCCTTTGCAATGGTTTCCTGGATGGAAATCGGAGACTCGTTCAGCAGCTATGGTTTTTCCCATGAAGATTTCATTATGAATTTAATCGGCACCGCAACCGGATATCTTTTCTATACCCGCCCCTTCTTATCGGAAAAAATCGATTTCAGGATTGAATACCTGCCTGAGTTTGACAAAACAGATTTTACAACGGACTACGAACACCAGAAGATGATTATGGCGCTTAAATTTGATGGGTTTGATTTTACCCGGGACACCCGCCTCAAACATTTAGAAATCCACCTGGGATATTACACAAGGGGATACCCGGATAAACAGGATAGGGAACGAAGGATCTATCTTGGAATCGGCATAAACATACCCAGGATTTTCAATCAATACTCAATGCCTAAAACTTCAAAGCTGTTTAGCTATGTTCAGATGCCCTGGACCTATATCAAGGCTGACAGTGATCTGAACAAATGAGTGGCTGCCAGATCTTGTTTATTTGTCTATATCGACACTTTTGTGGTCTGCGCCAAAGGCTTCACTCCAGACACGATCGGGAAAAACCTTGCCTGGATTGAGAATCCCCCTGGGATCAACCATTTTCTTGAGCCTCATTGCGAAGTTAAGGGTGGCGTCGTCCAGATTAAGCCCCAGATACTCTTTTTTCACAGAACCGATACCGTGTTCTGCTGCAATCCTGCCGCCGAGCTTCACCGTTTCAGAGAATATCAGAGCCTTGACAACCCCGGCCCGCTCAGGTGACAGAGGGGTGTCTTGTTCAGATACGCTCAGGTGAATATTGCCGTCCGCATAGTGTCCAAAACTTAAAATCCGCAGATTCTCCCTCCTGGCCAACTCCTGGAGTCGTTCGAGCATCAGGGGGATGGATGCCGGAGGAACTGAAATATCCTCCTCCAGCCACTTGGGGCACAAACCCGTGATGGCTCCGTGGATGGAACGTCTGACCCGCCAGAGTCCCTCACGTTCCAGCTCTGTTTCAGCCATACGGGAACTGAGCATCCTGGATTGTCTGCAAATATCAAGGACCGTCTGTGCATCCCGGTCCACCACATGGGCCGGCCCATCCACCTCAATCAGCAGCATGGCCTTTGTCTCCTGGGGAATCTGATGATCGATACCGTGGACTGAATCCATGTTCAGAACGGCCTGTAAACAGGTTGAATCAATGAACTCAAGGGTGCAGGGAACAACCCCGCTTTTTAAGACCAGGGGGACAACCCGGCCCGCATCACCAATGGTTGCGAAACAGATGGCCAGGGTTTTAACGATTTCAGGCAGTGTAATCAGCTTGATAATTGCCCTTGTAATTATACCAAAGGTGCCTTCAGAGCCCACAAAAAGTTCGGTCATGGAATATCCGGCCACGTCCTTGATGCATTTTGAACCAAGGTTAATTATCTCTCCGTTGGGCAGCACGACCTCAAGTCCCAGCACATACTGTTTGGTGACCCCGTACTTTGCCGCCCGCATTCCGCCGGCATTTTCAGCTATATTGCCGCCAATGGTGGAAAAGTCCTTGCTTGCAGGGTCCGGCGGATAGAATAAGCCTTCCCTGGCTGCTACCGCCTGGAGGTGGGCCGTTATCACCCCTGTCTCGACCACGGCGCACAGATTTTCTGTGTCAAGCTCGACTATTTTGTTCATCCGTTCCAGCACCAGGACGATACCGCCGTTTACCGCAACGGAACCGCCGGTAAGGCCTGAACCAGCCCCCCTTGGCACCACGGGTATTCCATGTTCATTGGCATAGAACATTACGGCAGAGACCTGGCCCGCATCCATGGGAAACACCACGGCATCCGGCAGGGCACGCTCGTTACTTGCATCATAGGAGTAGGTCAAAAGATCTTCCGGGGAAAAGAGGCAGTTTTCCTTGCCTAAAAGAGCCGTCAAGTCCCGCCTGAATTTTGCCTGGGCAGGTGGTTGTGCCCTACCCTGTACCTTATTCGATCCCTTACCTGGTAGTTTACCCGGTAGTTTAATCATATTCGTACCTGATTCCTTATCTGCTTTACCCGGGCTTTAGCCAATGTGTACAATCATCACCGGGCATCCTGACCGAAATCGAACCCGGGCACGGTAAGACGTTTCTGCGCAAAATGAAGCACAAGGCTCAGCCCGCCCACAATCACAAGGTAGATCATAGCCACAAGTATGTAGGTCTGGATCGGGGCAAAGTTCTGACTGGATAACATCTTGGCCCTGCTCATCAAATCGGGCACGGCTATGAGGAAAACAACGGCCGTGTATTTTACCATGGCAATGAATTCGTTGGACCAGGCCGGTATCACAAGCCGCAATGCCTGGGGAAGGATGATGTGCCTTACAGCCTGGAGCCTGCCCATGCCGATTCCCCTTGCCGCCTGCATCTGCCCCTTTGAAACGGCCTGAATAGCACCCCTGAAATATTCACACTGGTAGGCTGCACTGTTGCATCCAAGGGTGAGAAAGGCCGCTGTCATGCGGGAAAATGAAATTCCAAGTTCCGGCAAACCATAGTAGACCACAAAGAGCTGCACCAATAGGGGTGTCCCCCGAAACAGGGTCAGGTAGGCCATGCAAAAGGGCTGCAACAGCTTACCGCCGTAGACCCTGACAAGGGAGAGGGGTAGACCGATGAGAATGCCGATGCACAAGGCTCCCACCGTAAGCTTCAGGGTAATCAAGGTGCCCCTTAGCATTTCAGGCAGGGCCATGGAGGCATAGGCCAGAAACTCTGTCATTGAATCTCGCCCCCGGGGTTTTCGCCTTGGTTTATGAGGGACAAAAACGCCCGGGTTCGCTGGGAGAAGGGATCGCAGAAAATCTGATCCGGGGTACCCTCCTCTTCAATGAGTCCATTTTCCATGAAAATCACCCTGTCGGCCACCTGTCTTGCAAACCCCATCTCATGGGAGACAATAACCATGGTCATGCCTTCAGAGGCCAACTCCTGCATTACGGCAAGCACCTCCCCTGTAAGTTCAGGGTCAAGGGCCGAAGTCGGCTCGTCAAACAGCATGACCTTGGGACCCATGGCCAGAGCCCTTGCAATACCCACCCGCTGTTTTTGCCCCCCGGAGAGCTGAGCCGGATATTTATCCTGATGGTCGGCCATGCCGACCTTTTTGAGTTCGTCCCTCGCCCTTTGCCGGGCTTCCACGGTGGGAACCTTGAGTACCTTGATCATGCCCACCGCCACATTGTTGAGTACGCTGAGATGGTTGAAAAGATTGAACTCCTGGAAGACCATCCCCATCTGCTGGCGAACCTTGTCCTCGTCCACACCGGGGGATGTAATCTCCTGGTCTTGGAGAAAAATCTGACCGGAATCCGGCCTGTGCAGCAGATTGAGGCATTGGAGCACGGTACTTTTTCCGGTTCCGCTGCTGCCGATGATCACAATCACCTCGGAGGGGTTCACGTTAAAACTGACCCCCTTGATCACCTCAATCTTACCAAAGGATTTGTGCAGATTTTTTATGCGTAACAGGGGTTTGATCATTATCTTACGTTTCCATTTTTACTGTCTGTCAGGAGCTGAGTGAGAATCGTTGTTCAACAGCTTCGAGGAACTTACTCAATACAAGGGTCAGCAGGATGTAAAAAAGGGCGGCTGTTCCAAAGGCCAGCAACGGCTTCATGGTGCTGGCGCTGGCGTACTGGGCCCTTCGTAAAAGTTCGGGAACTCCGATGACAAACACAAGCGAAGAATCTTTTAACACCAGGGAGACCTCGTTGATAAGTGAGGGTATGGCAATGCGCAATGCCTGGGGCATGATGATGCAGCGAATGGCTTTGCCCCGGCCCATGCCGATTCCACGGGCCGCCGTCATCTGTCCCTGGGGAACGGAAAGGATGGCCCCCCGGAAAATTTCCGTCTGGTAGGCTCCGCTTGCAAACCCAAGGGCCACGGCTCCTGCCATGAAGGCTGAGAGATCTATAAATTCCGATATCACAAAATAGAGGATAAAAATAATCACGACCACAGGGATTGCCCGAACCACAATGCTGTAGGATGTGGCAACGGTTCTCGCAAAGGTATTGCCGTACACCCTCAACACAGCCATGAAGACCCCAATCAAACACCCCATGAAAAGTGCGATAAGGGTCACAAGCAGGGTAATCCCCAGGCCGGGCAGAAGAAACTGCACCATCGTACTAAAAGAATCCATGATCGTTGCCCGGTTAGAGCAGCTTATACTTATCCATCAATTCCTGCAAGATCCCCTCTGCCTTGAGCTCTTCAATGGCCCTGTTGATAAGGGTCAGAAGCTCTGTGTTGCCCTTGGTTACGGCAAGGCTCTGGCCGGCGGAAACCGCTTCCGTGGTGATAAGGGCAATCTTGAGGTTGTTCTTTTCGGCAAGGGAAAGTGCGGGGTCTGCTATGATGTGCAGCACGTCAACACGACCGGCCTTGATATCCATGGCGGCATTGTCCACCCGTTCATAGGAAAAGTAATCTTTAGCTGCAAGTTTTCCTTTTTTAACAAGGTTCTCCTGGATCCATTTCTCCTGGATCGTCCCTGTCTGGGATGCGACCTTGTACTGGGAGATATCATGAATAGAGTTTATTTCAATGTCTGAATCGGCCTTTACCAGGATTGCATCTTTGATCTCATGGTAGACATTGGAAAAATCGACCATTTTCTTTCTTTCATCACTTGCCTGCATGGCGGCAATAACCACGTCAATTTTTCCATTCTGCAGTCCTGCGATAAGGGTATCAAACCCCATATCAACGATTTTAACCTTTTTACCAATTTTTTCACCAATGGCACGGATCAAATCCATGTCAAAACCCACAAAGTCACCTGCAGCATCGGTGTACTCATAGGGAGGATAATCAGCCGAGGTTCCCACAACAATGGCATCGCCCGCATGTGCAACGGTTGTCAGAAACACCCCCGCCATCAACAACAAACCAAAAAACTTCTTCATCTTTTAATCTCCTTTTTACACCTTAAAATTGCAACTTTCAGATTAGATCCTGTTTAAGATAAAACCACAAAAAAAACTGACTCAGACATTTCAGGCAAGTACCCTGTCAAGGGATTCCAGAAACAAAAGATTATCCTCCCTTGATCCCAGGGACATTCTGAAATATTGAGACACTCCAAAGGCCGTTCCCGGCCGGACAATCATCCCTTGAGGCAGCAGGAGCTTGAATATATCCTGCCCGTTTTTATTCAACTCCCTGGGGATTTTGACAAACAGAAAATTCCCCTGGGAATCCGGCACCTCAAAACCTCGTCTGCAGAGCTCTGTGCGCATGAACTCCCGTTCTTTGACCACCAGAGCCACATGTTTTTCAGCAAAGGACTTTTCATCGAGCATGTACTCTGCTGCAGCAAGGGCCTGGGAGTTAACGTTAAACGGCAGCTTTACATTGTTGACAAGTTCTATAACCCCGGGATCAGCCACCAGATATCCAATGCGAAACCCAGCCAGACCGTAAGCCTTTGAAAAGGTTCTCAGACCCATCACCCTTGGATCTTTACCAAGATAATCCTCGGTGTGTGCAGCACCTTCATCCGTGACAAACTCGGCATAGGCCTCGTCCAGAACCACCATGATGTTTTGGGGAAGGCGGGTTAAGAATACGTCCATCTCTTGCTTTTTCAAGAGATCCCCGGTGGGATTAGAAGGTGAACAGAGCCACACAAGCTTGACCCTGCTGTTTTTTTCACACGCCTCAATCACGGCATCAAGGTTGATGCGATAATCTTTTAAGGGCAGGCAGATTTCAGTTGCGCCCATGAGCCTTGTGGCCACACTGTAGGCATCAAAAATCGGGGTAGGAATAACGGCCATGTCCCCGTGGTTTAAAAAAATCTGGGCGATCAGGCGAATCCCCTCTTCCGCCCCATTGGCAAAGATGAGATTCTTCACGCTAATCCCGAGTTTTTCCGCCATCTTTGCCCTGAGCCGACGGCAGAGGGCATCAGGATAACGGTTGCCGCTGGTCACGGCCTTTGCAACGGCCTTTCCAAGCCCCGGCGGCAGATCCAACGGGCATTCATTGGAGGAGAGCTTCACCACCCGGCCAAGCCCATAAGCCTCCTGAACCTCTAAAATGGGTTTACCCGGAATATAGGGAAGCATGTCTGCGACATTTTCCCGTGCAAGCTTTTTAAAATCAAACAGATGGTTCATGGCATCCCAACCTTACAACGTCCTAAATTATTACGCTTTCAATCATTCTCAAGAAATAAGAGTCGAATATACACTCATTTAACAGGTGATGTCCACAATATTTTTATAGGAAACTCCCGCCAGAGGGCCATATTTGGCGGAGTTTCAAGGTTCGTTGTAGCCGGATGCCATCCCTCGCTCCGGCCGTTCCGGATTATAAGAGGGTTCCAAAGTCGTTAAAGAGCATGGGCACAGGTTCAGAGGTTATGGTTATCTCTTTATTGCTCTTAAGTAGGGGTAAACACCCGGTTGACACCTTGAGGTGGGTGAGGTTAAGTGTGTTTTTGATGTGAACGATTCGAACCTCTTCAGGAGTGTAGGGCCCGATGGTCATGAGGGCTGCTGCAATCGCCTCTTTTTCAGTAAAAAAGGTCATGGGAATCTTGCAGTCTTCCGGGCAGGCCGCGGTCATGGCGTTGACGGCCGTTGCCTGCATGTCGATCTCATCCACGAGTCTTGGCGTTGTGACATGGACCATGCCAAGGCCTGCGGCATTTCCCTGGGTTTCCCCTGTAAGGGTTCTTACAAAAATACGCATCACCTTCGGCCATGGACGATCTGCACTCCACACACAGCTCCCCCTGCCCCCAACCACGTTGGGATCCATGCCCGCACCGCTGATGTCCTTTCCCATCTCATCCACGATCAGAAGATCAATCTCATCCAGGGGAAGCCCGGGCAAGAGCCTGCGTGCTTTTTTCAACAGTTCAATTTCCGCATCTTCCATGTGTGCCCCGGTCTCCATGCACACCTCACAGGTCATGTGATTCTGATTCTCCACCAGAGCTACGCCAAAGAGAAACTTTGTCTGTTCCAAAAGTTTACGACCTGCCGTAATGATCATGTTGTAAAAATCTCGATTAACGGCCGCCCGATGATAAAACTCAGCTCCCTCTCGGTTTCCAAGGCCGATGACGAGCATTTTCATAATCCCGCTCTCTAGGGCTCCTGTAAAATCAGTATGGGGTTTTACCCGGTTAATCAGAACGATGGCATCAGCCTCAAAGGCCAGCCGATCCATATACAGCGGAATCCCGTCCGCTTCACCGATTCGAACCACCTCCATGGTCACCTCTATCGGTGCCCCCACACTTTCCTCGGTGATACCTCTCTTGGCCAGCAATGCCGCCTGGCCCCTGGCCGTTGCCCCGCCGTGGGAACCCATTGCCGAAGTGATAAAGGGACAGGCACCTGCATCCTTAAGCCTTGACACCACGGCCCGGACAATTTCAGGCAGGTTAGACAACCCGCGACTGCCCACACCCACAGCAATTCTAATCCCGGGTTCCAGGATAAAACGACCCTTGATCTTCTGCCATTGTTCTTCAACAGCCTCTGTCACTTCAATGGCAGGGGGGACGTCAAAACGCTGGTGAATTTTGCACATGCCTGGAAACCTAAACTCTTCAGGAACAGATATTTTGATCGTTTGTTCCATTTTAAAAAGGTTTCTGCTGTTTTATGGCAATATCAAAGTAGGACCCCTTTCCAGGCGTTGACTTCTGGTTTACTTCACCCTTGAGGATTTCTTTGATGTAGCGAATTTCCTTGTCCAGACGACTACCTACTGAACCTGTGCCAGAATCCCTGTAAACCATGCACAGGGTATCACCGACAACCGACACAGAGATATGAATGGCAGGAGATGACACACCGCAGAGTTCATGTTCAAGGGAATTTTTCACGAACCCGGAAAAAAGGTCAAAAAGACCGTCAGAATCACCATAAATAACAGCAGAATCCGGGCAGGATATGGAGACATGAACACCCGTTGTATCAAAGCCTTTTATAACCCTTTCCAGAATAGTCTTGAGCCTTGTTTTGCCCGGTGTAAAAGCCCTGGCCTGATCACCATAAAGGGCATCTTTCATCTCCTGTTCAAGCTGAAAAATGGTGAAGGTAAATTCCGGAGAAAGCTCTACCACCCTTGTATCCCTGGGATCAAGTGATCCCATTGTCAGCACCCCCTCCTTTTCCTGAATCCAAATGCCCCTTTTGAGCAATGATTTTTCGTCTTTTTCCATGATAAGATACCTCCACTGAAAAATTAAAGGTAAGGTAGTTCTAAAATTATTGCCACTGGGGTTCAAGCATGTCTTCACTGGGGTTTGATTTTTGAAGCTCCTCAAACGGCGACTTTTCAAATTCAAACAATTTAAAATCAAGAGTGTCGCCCGTTGTTGACAGGGGGTGACTCTGTTGTTTCTCCTCAGGATCGGTTACATGGGTGAGAACCTCTCTTATGCGAATCTGTTCCGGCTCACCAATCTCTGTACGGGCGGCTTGTTTTAACTTTTCAACAGCCTCGGACAGCCTACCCAGGCCGTAGAGGGCCATGCCATGGTGATACAGCACTACTCCATTTTCAGGCTCTTCGGCTTCAACTGCGGCAAGAAGCCAGCTAGCCTGGGCAAAGGCCCCTTTTTTGTAATATGCCCAGGCAAGGGTATCTGCAATGGCGGGATTTTTCGGGCTCTGTTCATAGGCTCTTCGGGCAAAGCCAAGGGCAAGATCCAGATCAGATTCTGTCTCAAGGTAGAGCCAGGCAAGGTTACCAAGGATGACAGGAGATACAGGCAGTTTTTTTTCAGCCTGCTCCATCACGGCAAGTGCCTCAAGGGGTTTACCTGTTTTCAGATAGATGGCGGCAAGCCCTGTCCAGGCGGCTTCAAAACCTGGAATTGCTGTTGTGCACCCCTCCAGGGTGGAAACAGCATCCTTTATCCTGCCCTGGGACAGGTAGAGGTTGGCAAGACCCACATGGGCTTCACCAAGGGGGGCTTTTGAAAGCAGTGCCTGGTTAAAACGCTCCTCCGCCCTTTCCCACCGTCCGACCCATACATCCACAAGGGCTGTGATATAGTGGAAATAGGGATTATCTTTATTTGTCTCAAACAGACGGGCGATCAGATCATCTACAGTCTTAACATCGCCATGTTTCATTAAAAGGGTGGCATATCGATGGATAACATCCCCGACCCCCGGGTTTTTGGCAAGGACCCTACTGTAGCAATCCCCGGCAAGAATTTCCATATGCAAGGCCTCTGCTGTAACGCCAAGAAGATAAAGGGATGCCGGGTCGTGAGGAGTTATTACAAGTGCCGACGCAAATGAGCTCTTTGCCTGTTCATAATATCCAAGGGCCATTTGGTTTAACCCTGCCAGTCGAAGGGCACGACTGTTATCCGGTTCTTTATCCTTCAGGCGTTTCAGATAATCAAGGCCCAGGGAATAATCCCCCTTTTTGTTCAGAATTGAAGCCATTAAAAGCAGGGCCTGTGGTTGATCAGGATAGAAAAAGAGTGCGTTTTCAAGGCTGTTTTCACCCAGCTGGTTCTGCCCCCCCATGAGATAGGCCACACTTAAAAGATAGTGTGCCCAGAAAACCCCTGGCGCAAGATCAATGGCCGTCTTAAAATGAGTGATGGCATACACATAGTTGCCCCGGTAGAGCCAGTACTTACCCTGGAGCATTTCAAAATCAGGATCGGGCACCTCAACGAGTTCGCCCATATCGAGGATTGTTCGTTCGGCTGCATCCAGTTTATTCAAAGAGATGTAAATGTCACCGACCATCTTCCTGAAGTATAGGTTAGTCGGGTCATCCGCAACAAGGGAGGTAAAAACTGCCTCGGCCTTATCAAGGGAGTTGGTGGAACGATAAAACCGGGCCAGACGAACTTTAATTTCAAGATCCTCAGGCTGCTTTTGAAGAGCCTCAACCAGGCAGGCCTCGGCATCTTCATCCCTACCCGAAACAAGGAAATAGTCCGCCATCTGGATAAGCACCTCCAGGGATCGTAATCCGGGCTTGTCTACAACGGCAAAAAGAGTTTCGGCTTCCTTGTTTTTTTTAAGCATGACAAGGCAGGTGGCAAGTTTCAATAAAGACCGGGGAGATGAATTGGACAGATCCAATGCATTGCGGTAAAAGGTTTCTGCGATCTCAGGACGATTATCCAGAACAGCCATATCCCCCAGAATAATTTCAACCTCTGGATCCAAGGGCAACTTTTTTTTCAACATGGTGCATTGCTGTTCAGCCGATGCAAATTTTCCATTCAAGAGATTTAACCGAACCAGTTCAAAATGGATATCAACCCCTTCCGGATCAATAGCCAAGGCCCTTTCAAACATTTTTTCAGCCCGTTCAAATTTTGCCAGCCGCAAATATGCATTGCCAATTTTCCCCATGATCCCGGCTTGACCTAAATCTTGATCCGACTTCTGACCCAGGGCCTTTGACCATTCAGCTATGGCCTGACCGTAGTCTCTCCTGGCAAAACAGAGGTCCCCTGACTGCTCAAAAGACAGGGTCGTGGCCTGTCTGACCCAAAAAAACCAGATAAAAAACAGGGCAGCTATTACAAGAAAAAAAGTCCTTTTATTTACCATGGCGCACCTGCAGGGTGATAAGGTAACCTAAGAAAAACAAGATAGTCCCATAAATTAAGGCTTCCAGTCGATGGGCAAGACAGTAAGATCCGGCTTTGAAAAAAGTGGCAAATATCCAGGGAAGATCCTTTGAGCCCCCCCCCGGCACCATAGGGATAAACTCATGGGTTGAAGGTGCAATGTCAAAGTTCTGCCCGGGCATTGAAGCCTTGGGAGGAAGCAGAGGGGAACCAGCAGCTCCAGGTGTCCTGCCTGCACTGCCAAAGGGCGACAGACCCCCAGGGGAGAATTGAGACTTACTCCCTCCGGGCACATCAAAAAGGACTCCAGCCATCCGTGTATCAAGATCTTTTCTCCGGTCATCCAGATTATTGTCACCCTTTACTTTAAAGGTCATCCATGGTGAATCCAGGTAGGGAATCGAAACGCTCTTCAACAGTTGCTCAGCCCTCTTTTTAAGGGCATTATACTCCTCAATCAAAAGTTTGAGCCTCAGGTTGGCAGCCATGAGCCGGTCAAGGGCCTCCATGGAAGAGACGGGGGTCGTGACAAGAAGGGGGAGGGAGATATCCAGATCAACGATATCAACCGGAACAAAAAAGGGGTTTGGCTGCATGAGAACCCTTTCAGAGCCACATGCAATATCATCAAACACAGCTAGGGTGCCCGATGATGTGGGGGTAATCACCTTTCTAGTAAAAAAGGGTCTGCCGTGTGTTTGGTCATCAAACCACCCCTGAACAAGAGTCGGCATAGCAATTAAAAAAAACAAAAAGATGAGACATAACGGTTTACGTATCACAGTATTGAATCTTTTTATAATTTGTTTTTTGTTTGACAAAAAAACCATTAGACCATAATAAATGTAATAAATATGTAGGTAACATTTTTATAAAAAAAAACAAACCATTTCATATTCTTTTTGATCCGGAGGATCCATGCATCGAAAACGCTACAACGTTTTAATTGCAATTGCAATTGCATTTATTGCGTTTACAATGATCATTCTTACTACAGCCTGCACAACCGACCAGGAAAAAAAGAACTCCCGTGTGGAAAGTGGCGAAAGGTATTTTACCGCAGGTGACTACAAAAAGGCTGAAATAGAATTTCGAAATGCCCTTCAAATTGCACCGGATGACCCCAAGGTCTGGTCCTCCCTTGGCAACACCCTGATGAAACTTGGAAACCCAAGAGAGGCTTTCCAGGCCTACACCAGGGTGGAAGCCCATGACCCAGACAACAGAGAAGCCCTGATAAATCTCGCAGGTTTTTTTCTTCTTGGCAAAGAACCGGCAAAGGCAAAGGCAAAAATAGAACAACTTCTTGAACTTGATCCGGACAACACTGACGCCCTTTTTTTAAAGGCTCAAATCCTTACCCAGGAAAAAAGCCTTGACACCGCATCTACCCTGCTTGAAAGAATCATCGACCTGCAACCTGACCATATCAATGCCCTCCAGGCCCTTGCCAGGATTAAAGTTTTCAAACAGGATTTGAAACAGGCAGAAGAGTTGCTGGGCAAGGCTATTCAGGTGGACCCCGCAGCCATTCGACCAAGATTAGTAATGGTGAATTTTTTTGTTGCCGGAAAAAGATTCAAAGATGCTGAGGAGCAGCTGCTCACTGCCGTTGAAAAAAACCCGGAAAATTCAGACGTCAGGATCATCCTTGGCAACTTCTACTTTAGAATGAACGACAATTCTCTGGCAGAAAAAGCGTACCTTAAGGCAGTTGAGATTTCCCCCAAAGCGATAAAACCCTATGTAACTACCGCCGATTTTTATGATTTCACGAACAACCCGGACCAGGCCCTTTTAATGTATAAAAAAGCCCTGGCGGTCCAGCCTGACAACCTTGTTATAAAAACCACCCTTGCACGCTTTTTGTACAAAGAAAAACAGATCGATGCTGCCAAGGCCCTTGTAATAGAGATACTCGAACAGAGACCCGGATTCAAACAGGCAAGAATGCTTAATGCCGAAATCCTTGTCTTTAATGAACAATTTAAAGAGGCTCTGATGATCCTCCAGGACCTTGAAAAAGAAAACCCCAAGGATGCAAGGATTTTATACTTTCAGGGCCTTTGCCACATCGGTCTTAATGAAAACGAAATGGCAAAAGGATTAGTCATAAGGGCAGTGGAACTCAACCCCGGGTACCTCAAAGCCCGGCTTCTTCTGGCTGACATCTATTACCATGAACGGTCGTTTGACCTTGCCCAGGCCGAGGCTGCAGAGGTGCTGAAGCTCAACCCTTCAGAATATCGGGCAACCATGATCCTGGCCAATACCCACATGAACACGGGCAACCTCCAGAAGGCAGAGGCAGGATTTGCCTCCCTGATCGAGCTCGACCCTGAAAACCCCTCCGGGTATTTTCAGATGGGTCTTTTAAAATCAGCCCTTAAACAGTATGAGGAGACAGAGAACTATCTCAACCAGGCAATGGAAAAAGACGCCATGCTCCTGGATGTGTTCACCCTTCAGATCAGAAACCTGGCCATTCAGAATAAATTCACTCAGGCCCACGATCTGTGCCGTCAAAAGCTTGAGCTTGCAAACGGCAACCCGGCCTTCCTGGCCGCAGTCAACTACCTTGAGGGCAACCTATACCTTGCCCAGACAAAAATGGACAAGGCCAAAGAAGCTTACAACAGGGCCATTAAGGCCAACCCGGATTATTTACAGCCCTATGGCTCCATAGCCATGATAGCCCTTGCCGAACAGGATAGCAAAAAGGCCATGGATCAGTACAGGGTTTTAATTGAAAAAGACCCCAACCTTCCAGCCCCCCATATGATGATGGGTTCAATTTACGAGGCTGATAAGGCCTTTGACAAGGCCGAAGAGCATTATCGAAAGGCCCTTGAGATCAATCCTGAATACGCTCCAGCAGCCAACAACCTGGCCTACCATCTGGCCGAAAGAACCGACAGGTTTGATGAAGCACTCCTCCTTGCAAGAACCGCAAAGAAAAAACTGCCCAATGATCCGGGCATCATGGACACCCTTGGATATGTATATTACAAAAAAGGGCTGTACGGCAATGCTGCAAGCGAACTTCTGGACAGTCTGGAAAGGATCTCTAACAATCCCACAGTTCACTATCACCTGGGACTTGTCTACCACAAAAAAGGGGACAAGGGCCTTGCCATCAGGCAGTTTCAAAGGGCCTTGGAGCTTGACGAAAAATTTGACGGGTCGGACGATGCAAGGGCAATTTTAAAAGAACTACAATGATCGGGGATCGGCAAGAATCTTCACGTTGACATGCCTATTCCTCGGGCCGTCAAATTCGCAGAAGAATATCCCCTGCCAGGTGCCAAGGACAAGGGAGCCGTCTTCAAGGGCAATGATTTCTGAAGGCCCGAACAGGCTGACCTTGATGTGTGCCGCAGAGTTTCCCTCCATATGCTTGAAATTATCGTCCCAGGGGATAACCCGGTTTATGGTGTTTAAAATATCTGTTTTAACGGCAGGGTCGGCATTTTCGTTGATTGTAACGGCCCCTGTTGTGTGCAGGGAAAAAACATGGACAAGGCCGTTCCTGATTCCGGATGTTTGAACCACATTGCGCACCTGGGCCGTGATATCGATCATCTCGGTTCTGGCTTTGGTTTTAATTGTAATGAGCATGGGCCCCTCCTTATTTTACTTGACGTAAACAGTTTAATTGCCTAATGAAGGTATCATCAGCCTTCATCAGACTCAATACCTAAAGGAGGGTTTATGTCAAAAAATCAGATCGCCCTTGATCTTCAGATCCGTTTCTATTCAAATATGGTTCTGACACGAAAATTTGAGGAAAAAATTGTCATCCTCAGCCAGGAACCGTATCGACTGCCCGGCATGCAGATTCTGGCCAACGGCCAGGAGGCCATTTCCACGGGCATGGTTCTCGCACTTACACCCGAGGATGTAGTGGTGACCAATCACAGAAGCCACGGTCATCTTCTGGCAAAGGGTGCCGATCCCAATACGCTTATGGCAGAAATCATGGCCAAGGCTACGGGGTGTAACGGCGGCAAGGCTGGAACCCTGCACCTTGCCGTCCCCGAAGTAAATGTTTTGATGACATCCACCGTGGTGGGTGCAGGCCCGCCCCTGGCCCTGGGTCCCGCCTTTGCCCAGCAGTATAGAGGTGACAATGGAGTGACCGTGGTCTTTTTCGGCGATGGGGCCGCAGCCGAAGGAAGCGTGCATGAGGCCATGAACATGGCCGGGGTCTGGAAACTGCCCCTTTTGTTTGTCTGCGAAAACAACTCTTTTGCCGGTGCCCAGAGGCTTTTCGAACATAGCGCAACCTTGGATATATTCAAGCGGGCCCAGGGCTACAACATGCCGGGTAAGAGCGTGGATGGAAATGATGTGGAGGCGGTTTACACCCTGGGGAAAGAGCTTGTCGAACATTGTCGTTCGGGCAAAGGTCCTGCCCTGATGGAGGCCAGGACCTATCGAATGAGGGGCCACGGCGAACAGGATCACCAGCACTATGTAGACCCGGAGGAACTTGAGGCCTGGGCCGAAAGGTGCCCCATCAGCTCCTACCGCCAGAAGCTCCTGGACAGGGGTGTGATTGATGAGAAAAAGATCCAGGATATAGATCTGGCCGCTGAAAAACGTGTGGAAGAAGCCGTGAAATTTGGCGATGAAAGCCCGTATCCCGGACCAGACACCCTGATGACGGATCTATTTGTCCAACCATAAAGGAGCCAAACCATGCAGGAAAAAACATTTGGACAAGCCCTGAACGAAGCCCTTACCATTGCCCTTGAAAAGGATGATAACGTATTTATAGCAGGCGAAGGTGTGGGAGTTTCCATCCACCTGGACCCCAACGGGCCCACCCACGGGCTTCTTGAAAAATTCGGTCCAAGACGAATAAAGGACACACCGGTCAGCGAAGCCGCCATTGCAGGACTTGCAGTGGGAGCATCGTGCATGGGCCTGAAACCCGTGGTGGAAATAATGTTCTTCCCCTTTATCACCCTGGCAAGCGACATGCTGGTCAACCATGCGGGAAAACTCAGATATATGAGCGGCGGGAAATCAAGCTTTCCCCTGACCGTGATGGTCAAGGCAGGCGTTGGTATTGGTGCCGGCAGCCAGCACTCCCACAACCTTGAAGCCTGGATCGCCCACAGCCCCGGACTCAAAATAGTCTGGCCCTCCACCCCGGAAGATGCCAAGGGACTGCTTATGAGCGCTATATTTGATCCAGACCCGGTTATTGTGGTTCAAGAATTGATGCTTGGTCGAATGAAAGGCCAGGTCCCGGCCGGGGATTTTCGTACTCCTCTTGGCAAGGCCCGCATTGTGAAACCGGGGACAGACTGCACTATCCTTGCCTATGGCATGGCCCTGTACACGGCCATGGAGGCCCTCAAGCAGTTGAACGAACTTGACATCTCCTGCGAGGTGATCGATCTTAGATCCCTTGTGCCCCTGGACAGGGCAACCATACTTGAGTCGGTTCGAAAAACAGGTCGTATGGTCGTGGTGCATGAGGCCAATCTGTTCTGCGGTTTTGGTGCCGAACTTGCCGCCATGGTTGCAGATGAGGCCTTTGACGCCCTCAAGGGTCCGATTAAAAGGGTCGCTCCCCCTCAGATCCCCGTGCCTGTAGCACCCACCCATGAAAAGATGTTTAAACCCGGCCCGGATGATGTGGTTACGGCAGTCAGACAGGCAATGGGAAAATAACAGAAACGGAACGGCCGGGGCCAGGGATGGCCCTCGGCCGCAACTGACAAAGGCTTTAGACTGGGATTTCCAGGGTAAAGGCACTCCCCCTGCCCGGCTGGGAGTGTACGGTCACACCCCCCCTGTGACGCTCCATGATTCCGAACACAATCGAAAGTCCCAGCCCCACACCATGACCCTCATCCTTTGTCGTGAAAAACGGCTCGAAGATGTGATCAAGGTCTTCCGGGGCAATACCGACCCCTGAATCGCTCACCTTGATCAATACCCTTTTGGTTTCAGGGCAAAAGGAGGCGGATAGTTCAAGAAGACCACCCCTTTCCATTGCATCGACTGCGTTAAATACAAGGTTGATAAGGCATTGTTGAAGCAGGTTGAAATCCCCCTTAAATCCAGGGATTCCTTGTTCAACATTCACGGTCAGACCAATTCCGGCAAGTTCCAGCCTGTGGCGGGCCAGCACCAGGGATCGTTCAACAAGCTCGTCGATCAAAACCCTGGAAATGGTAAAATCGGTCTTCCTCGAAAAGGTCAACAGGCTTGAGATAATGGTAGAGATTCTCTCTGCCTCGGAAGCCACAAGGGTGAGGTGGTCGGTAAACCTGACGGTTGAATGTTCAGAAAGCCCTCCCTGCTTCAACATCTTGAGCATGAGTCTTGCGTAGTTGAGAATTCCGGCCACGGGATTGTTGATCTCATGGACTACGCTTGCACTCAAACGCCCCAGGGAGATGAGTTTATCCCTGTGCAGGAGTTTTGCCTGGTTGACATTTTCCTGTTCAAGAAAGCGTGCGTACTCCTTGAGCTTTTTTCTTGAAAGATACCGTTCCATGGCCCGTTTAAGGGCAAGGTGAATGGCGTTTTCTGAAACCGGTTTGGTTATAAAATCAGACGCATCCAGCTGAAGGGCACGAATGGCAAAATCAAGCTCCCCAAAGGCCGTGATCACGATCACCTCAATGTCTGACGATCTTTTTTTTAAATGCTCGAGAACGGCAAGCCCGTCCATTCCGGGCATTCGGATATCCGTGATAACAATCTGGGGACAAAAGGTCTTGCAAAGTTCAATGCCTGCCGTCCCATTCTCGGCAGTTTCAACAATAAACCCGGCGTCTGTCAGCACAAGGGAAACTACCTCCCTGATGTCGGCTTCATCGTCAATCAAAACAATTTTCCATTTGAAATTTGCATTCATGGTTTTCATTTTCCCCAGATCAAAAATCAAAAAATCAAACGCCCCTGGAAGAGTCCTGTAAAAAAGAATCGCCAACCAGAGTTTAATATGTTATTTCGGATGGCAAGATCGATTATTCTTATGTGCAATCTTTACCCTTGGAGGATACCTCATGATACGCCGTCGCCTTTCCCTTGTCACTGTTTTTTTCTGGATCATTTTCCTTGTTACAGCCTGTTCGGCTGAAAAGGAAAAGGACAAATCTGCAGATTATCTTTCATCAGGCAAGTCCTACTTTGACCAAAAGGCCTATGAAAATGCAAAGATACAGCTGATGAATGCTGTCAATGCAGACCCAGATTCCATTGAGGCCCGCAAACTTCTGGCTGAAACCTATTTGAAAACTGACAATGCCCAGGGTGCATTTACGGAATACCTGAGACTCGAACAGCTGGAGCCAGGCAATGTTGAAACCTTGACCAGACTGGCGGCCTTTTTTCTGGCAGGGGATAAACGCCCTGAGGCAAAACGACGAATCGACGAGATTCTAAAAATAGATCCAGACAATATCGATGGTCGGTATCTTGAGGCCGGGGTTCTTGCCCTTGAAAAAGCACCCCTTGAAGACCTCATGGAAAAATATCAAAACATCCTTGATCTTGACCCAAAGCAGACAAAGGCCCTTCTCAGCCTCTCAAGACTCTACATTGCCCAAAACGAGTATGACAGGGCAGAGGAAAGCATAAAACACGCCCTGGCCCTGGCGCCTGAAGATAACCGGATACACATGGCGTTGTACTTTTTTTACCTCTCCCAGAAAAAGCTCGACTCTGCCGAGGAGACGTTGAAAAGATTTGTCAGTACAAAGCCGGATGACCCGGAACCCCTGGTTCTGCTGGCTGGTTTTCATGCTGATCAAGGCGCAGGGGATCAGGCGGAGGAACACTATTTAAAGGCCATTGAGATCGATCCTGACAATCTAAAGGCCCGAATGCTTCTTGCCAGACTTTACAATTCAACCCAGAAACTTGACCAGGCCGAGGTTCAGATAGAAAAGGCCCTGGCGATTGATCCTGAAAACGTGGATGTGAAAAATGCCTATGCAGAATTTTACATCCTTCACGGGAAAAATCAACAGGCAGAGGCGCTGGTGGATGAAATCCTCGCAAAAAGGCCCAGATTTTCACCTGCCCGCCAATTAAAAGGCAAACTTCTGGTCATGAAAAAGGATTATGAGGGGGCAATATCCATATTCCGGGACCTTGTTCAGGAAGAACCTGATTCTCCCATGTATAATTTTCTTCTGGGTTCGACCCTTGCTGAACAGGGTAAGACAGACCAGGCCCTGGCCTTTATTTCAGATGCCCTGGAAAAGAGTCCCGATTTTCACCAGGCAAGATACTTATACGCATACCTCTATTTCCAAAAAGGCGATGCTACATCGGCAGAAAGGGAGATCTCAAAGATCCTCAAGGCAGCCCCCCTTCATTACAGTTCAAACATGCTGCTGGCAAACATTTATATGGCCAGGAAAGAGCTTGACCGGTCCGAGGCCATCTTCAAAAAAATGGCAGACCTACTCCCGGAAAACCCCCAGGCCCTGGTGGGCCTAGGAAGGCTCGCCAGCCTGCAAAAAGATAATGACCTTGCATTGGTTTACCTTGAAAAGGCCCTTGACAAGAACCCGGACCAGATGGAAGTTTTTTCAA
The DNA here is from genome assembly GCA_034006945.1 of Desulfobacterium sp. Taxonomy (GTDB): domain Bacteria; phylum Desulfobacterota; class Desulfobacteria; order Desulfobacterales; family Desulfobacteraceae; genus Desulforapulum. The sequence continues at coordinate 25,823 of JAVERV010000035.1, forward strand.
ACGTCATTGCCATTCTGGTGGCCCAGAAAAAACTGGATCAGGCCCATAAAAGATGCGACACAAGGCTTGCAGACAAGAATACTCCCCCTTCAATCAGGGCCTTTGTCTCCAACTTAAAGGCCAACCTCCACTTGACGGCAAAGGAGTACCCCCAGGCCGAGGTGCTGTTGAAGGATGCCATCACAGACAATCCGGAATTCGTTCAACCCTATTTAACCCTTGCGCAACTCTTGAAATACCAATCCCGAACGGATGAAGCCATCGCTGAATATAAGGCATTGATAGAGCAGAAACCAGGTTTTGCAGCTCCTGAAAACTTACTTGCAACCCTTCTTGACGAACAGGGGGAGGTTGACCAGGCTGAGGTCCATTACAAAAAGGCCCTTGAAATAGACAGGGAGTTTCTCCCGGCCCTGAACAACCTTGCATACCTCTACGCCCAGCAGAACAAAGAACTCAACATGGCCCTGGATCTTGCCCAGAGGGCAAAGCAGAAGAGTGCCAGCGCCCCTGCCATTATCGACACCCTTGGGTGGGTTTACTTTAAGAAAGAGCTCTATGATATGGCCATTGCAGAATTTAAAGCCGCCATTGAAAAGGAACCGGGAAATCCCATATTTCATTTTCACCTGGGTCTTGGATACAACAAGAAATGGGACTATGCAAACGCCAGAACAGCCCTTGAACAAGCCCTTGAAATAGACAAGGATTTCAAGGGAAATGAGCAGGCAAGGCAGATTCTGTCAGGACTAAGGAGCGCAGATTAAATAAGTTGGGCAGAGGGAAACAGATAGATGAAACGCAAGATAATGATAGATTTATTACAGGATTCATCCAGGCTGTGGGATATGATTGTCATCGGCGGAGGCGCCACAGGGCTTGGTGCTGGGGTGGATGCCGCTTCAAGGGGATATGCGACCCTTTTGCTTGAACAGGCTGACTTTGCAGAGGCTACCTCGAGTCGAAGCACCAAGCTTGTCCACGGAGGCGTGCGCTATCTTCAGCAGGGGAACATCGCCCTTGTCATGGATGCCCTGAAGGAAAGGGGTCTCTTACTCAGGAACGCTCCCCACCTTGTGTACAACCAGGCCTTTGTGGTACCGGATTACAGGTGGTGGGAACGCCCCTTTTACGGGGTCGGTCTCAAGCTTTACGATGTTCTGGCCGGCCAGCTGGGATTTGGGCCATCCAGGATACTTTCAAAAAAAGAGACCCTGGATCGTATCCCCACCCTTAAAACCGAAGGTCTCAAGGGCGGGGTAATCTACCATGACGGTCAGTTTGACGATGCAAGGCTTGCCATCACCCTTGCCCGAACCATGGAGAGCCTGGGGCAGTTTCCAGTTAATCACATCAAGGTTGAATCCCTGATCAAGGACAACAGCGGATTCATCAGGGGAGTCACGGCCCGGGACCAACTCACGGGTGAGACCTTTTCCCTTAAATCAAAGGTGGTGATCAATGCCACGGGCATCTTTGTTGACAATGTACGTAGGATGGACGACCCCGCATCCCTTGCCATGATCACTCCCAGCCAGGGCATCCATCTCATCCTTGACCGATCGTTTGCCCCAGGGGATTCTGCCATCATGGTTCCCCACACGGACGACGGCCGGGTGATCTTTATCGTGCCGTGGCATGATCGTGTCATTGTGGGAACCACAGACACACCAATCCGGCAGCCCGTTATGGAGCCTCTCCCTCTGCCTGGAGAAATAGAATTTCTCCTGACCCATGCTGCCCGTTATCTTTCCAGGACTCCCCTGGCAAAGGATGTGCTCAGCGTATTTGCCGGAATTCGCCCCCTGATCTCCGGCGAACACGCCAGGGGAAACACCTCTTCTTTGTCCCGGGACCATCACTTGACCATCTCTCCTACGGGCCTTGTGACCATTGCCGGAGGGAAATGGACGACCTACCGGAAAATGGCTGAGGACACAATCGACAACGCCGCCCGCCTTGGAAATCTGATTTTTCGACCTTCAGTAACCCAGGACCTTCACCTTCATGGCTGGACTAAACAGGCTGATATCAACGATCATATGCATGTTTACGGCAGCTATGCAGACGAGGTGCGAGCCCTGGCTGGGGAGTTTCCTGATCTTGCACAACCCCTGCACCAGAGCCTTCCCTACACAGGGCTTGAGGTTATCTGGGCCGTTCGCCATGAATATGCATTGACCCTTGCTGATGTGCTTGCCAGAAGAACCCGCTCCCTTATTCTCCATGCCCGGGCCAGTATGGATATTGCGCCAGGGGTAGCTGCTATCATGGCAGGGGAATTAAAAAAAGACAAAGCGTGGGAAAACGACCAGGTCAACGGATTTCTTACCCTTGCAAAAAACTACACTGTGGCTTAAAGACAAGCCCAAGCTGCCGATCCTGCTTGTTGCGGTTATCCCCATTGAAGCCCTGGGCCCCGTGTTCATGACACTTGGCAATTTAGTAATCTTTTCAACCTCGCTCTATGTTTTTGGATCTAATTAATTTTATCCCCTGTTTTCTGTCAAGATTAATCCGGGAGAGCTCCTGCATCTCCCGGCCAATCAAAGCGTTTCAATTGATATGATCATTGCAAAATGAGAATTTCCATATCCCAAATTCGGCCTTGACTTCAAACAAGCATGAAAATATACTTTAGCCGTACAGAACAGGAAAACAAAACTAAAATCCCCTTGTGGAGGAATCTAACATGTACGAAATCATCGCAAATCCTGAAGACTATCAAATTGACGACCTGATCGAAGGAACCGGAAATACCCCGATTAATTTTTCAGGTGAAGAGAGAAAAAAATGGGCTGCGGAAATTGATGCCTTTAGCCATAAGCTTGTTCAATTCACAGAAAAATCCAGGGAGCTTTCCGGATTGTTCAAGGGGAACGCATCGATCACAGCAACCCCGGCGTCCTTAAAGACACTTAAAATTCTGCTTTTTACAATAAATGACAGCCTTAATACGGCCCTTGAAATTTCAAAGAAACTTGAGGCAGACATCATTCCGAAATAATCCTTTTCCTGGTCAGAATTATGGGGTCAACAGAATTATGGGGTCAAACCTTGATTATTGCATTATAGGCCCCAACTCAGGCGGAGCCTATAATGCAATATCCTATAATGCAATAATCAAGGTTTGACCCCAAAGACCAATAATCAAGGTTTGACCCCAAAGACCCCAAAGACAAAGACCCCTCCAAAACTCCAGTTCCCACCAAGGATAACTTGACACACAATTTATGCGTGACTACTCTATCTCAATGTTCATGTTAAAAATTTAATTTTAAAATGGAGGTTACAATGGGTGATCAAGACTCCATCATTCCTGAAGTTATGAATGAAGAGAGCGATAACCATAAGGATAACCAGTCCCAAAACCAATCAGGGACCCTGGCGCTTCCCCAGAATATTCTACCCGACAAACTTTACATCATGCCCATGATGGAACGCCCCTTTTTCCCTGCCCAGGCCCAACCGATCATGGTCAGCAAGGCACGGTGGGAAGAAACCTTAAAAAGGGTGGGTATGTCAGGCCAAATGGTTCTGGGGTTATCCTTTGTGGAAAGCCTTGAGGATGGAAAGCTTACTACGGATCTCTTTTCAGAAATGGGCTGCGTTGTCCAACTCCACAACATTCAGGAGGCAGATGGCAAACTGCAGTTTCTGGCCCAGGGATTAAAAAGATTCAAGATAGTTAAATGGATCAGCAAAGAACCTCCTTTCATGGCCCTTGTCAACTATCCCAAGAGCCCGGAGGAGGATGAAGACAGGCTCAAGGCATACTCGATTACGGTGATAAAGGCGATCAAGGATCTTCTGCCTTTAAATCCCCTTTATAATGAAGAACTCAAGCTCTATCTCTCAAGGTTCACCCCCAACGAGCCGTCACTACTCTCCGACTTTGCCGCCACCATTACCTCGGCCACGGGCAAGGAACTCCAGGAAATACTGGACATAATGCCCATCACAAAACGCATGGACAAGGTGCTTCTCCTTCTCAAAAAAGAGATTGAGATGCTTAAAATGCAAAAAGAGATCGGCCAGGAGGTTAACCGCAAGGTCAGCGAAAATCAGAGAAAATTTTTCCTCAAGGAACAGCTAAAGATCATTCAGAAGGAGCTTGGACTCTCCAAGGATGACAAAACGGCCGAGGTGGAAAAATTCACCGAAAGACTTGAGGGCATGACCGTACCCGAACACGTACAGACAAAAATCGACGATGAGATAGAGAAGATGAAGATGCTTGAAACAGGGTCGGCCGAGTACGGGGTTACGAGAAACTACCTTGACTGGCTCACCTCAATTCCCTGGGGCGTCTATTCAAACGACAGTCTTGACCTTGACCTTGCAAAAAAAATCCTGGATCGGGACCACGACGCCCTGGATGATGTCAAGGATAGGATCATCGAATTTCTGGCAGTCGGAGCCTTTAAGAAAGAAGTGTCCGGCTCCATCCTTCTGCTGGTCGGCCCCCCGGGTGTGGGCAAAACTTCGATTGGAAAATCCATTGCAGAGGCCCTTGATCGAAAGTTTTTCAGGTTCAGCCTTGGGGGGATGAGGGATGAGGCAGAGATAAAAGGCCACAGGCGAACCTACATAGGCGCACTTCCGGGAAAGCTTGTCCATGCACTAAAGAACGCAAAGACCTCCAACCCGGTTATCATGCTCGATGAAATCGACAAAATAGGCATTTCATTCCAGGGAGACCCGGCTTCGGCCCTGCTTGAAGTGCTTGATCCAGAACAGAACGAAAATTTTCTTGACCACTACCTGGACCTTACCCTGGATCTGTCAAAGGTGCTGTTCATATGCACGGCCAACCAGTTAGATACCATTCCACCACCCCTTCTTGACCGGATGGATGCCATCCGCCTTTCAGGGTACATCAGCAAGGAAAAGGTCGACATTGCCAGGAATCACCTCTGGCCCCGGCTTTTAAAACGATCCGGACTTAAGCCAAAACAGCTCAAAATTTCCGATGCAGCCATACGCCAAATTACCGAAGGATATGCAAGGGAAGCAGGGGTAAGGAACCTTGAAAAACACCTTGCCAGAATCGTCAGAAAATCCATCGTCAAACTCATGCGGGAACCTGGAATAGAGCAGAAGGTCTCCTTGAGAAACCTTGAGGATCTCATTGGTAAACCCACATTCCCAAAGGAACTCTCCATAACTGGAAAGGGAGTTGTTACAGGGCTTGCCTGGACCGCCATGGGGGGTGTAACCCTGAGTGTTGAAGCGGTAAAGGTGCATTCAAAAACCAAAGGTTTTAAACTCACGGGACAGCTTGGGGAGGTAATGCAGGAATCGGCTGAAATTGCCTACAGTTACATCTCGTCAAACTTAAAAACATTCAAGGGAGATCGAAAATATTTTGACAATGCATTCATCCATCTCCACGTTCCTGAAGGTGCAACACCAAAGGATGGACCAAGTGCAGGCATTACCATGGCAACGGCCCTCCTGTCCATGGCATTGGGAAAAAAGATCGATCGTGCCCTTGCCATGACAGGCGAGCTGACCCTCACGGGTCAGGTGCTTCCGGTCGGAGGAATCAGGGAAAAGATCATTGCCGCAAGAAGGGTAAAGATCTTTGAACTCATTCTTCCAAGCGCAAACCAAAAGGATTTTGACGAACTTCCAGATCACATCAAAGAAGGAGTTACGGTCCACTTTGCCAAAACCTACAAGGATGTGGCAAAGCTGGTGTTATGACCGCTCCCCATCAGTTCTGAAATTTGTCCCCATTTTTTAGAGTAAGGAGTATTCCATGCGATTAAAATACTTTTCCCATTCAGCCTTTCAAATCACCACGGATTCAGGGCTAGTGATTCTGATCGATCCCTTTCTTGACGGTAATCCCACATCTCCGACAACTTCAGACAAGGTAAAGGCCGATTTCATTGTTCTGACCCATGCCCATGGGGATCATGTGGGGGATTCTTTTAAGATTGCCAAGCGATGCGACTCCCTGTTCATCTGCGTTAACGAGCTTGCAAACTACTGCATTTCAAAGGGGTTCCGGGCACACAACATGCACATTGGCGGTTCCCACAAATTTGATTTCGGCACCCTTAAATTCACCATTGCCCACCATGGCTCCATGACTCCGGACAACACTTATGGTGGCGAACCAGCCGGAGTAATTCTGTCCATTGACGGAAAAGTTTTATACCACACTGGAGATACAGGGCTTTTCTACGACATGAAACTGATCGGAGAAATGACTACCATTGATTATATGCTCCTGCCCATCGGGGACAATTTCACCATGGGCATCACCGATGCGGTCAAGGCAGTTGAACTTGCCGATCCAGGTGTGGCCATTCCCATGCACTACAATACTTTTCCGGTTATTGAGGCAGAACCCCTTGAATTTAAACAAAGAATAAAGAAGATAGGGAAACGATCCATAGTCATGGAGTATGGTGAGGAAATAGATCTCTAACAGGGCGACAAGACAGGCAGGATGTGACCCACAAACAAAGCACAAGCCTGCCCCCCCGCCCCATTGAACCATCCATTATGACAAAAGGCCCACACCAGAGGACGTCCTCTTTCTGGTGTGGGTCTTTCTTTTTTTGTCAGCTCGGACCTCTCCATGGCAGTATAGCTGGAAAAAAGAAATACCGTGTGCTATAGGCGTTCAGGTTGTAGAGCATGCCTCCGACTATATTCACTGTATACGATGGGGTGATGTGCCAGCTAGTTTCACTTCAGTTTTTTTATGGCTGCTGTCTTTAGGACTGCAGATACTTAGATTGTGTCTTCGGTTTGCGGAGGCATAGAACACAATCAACATTTCAGGAGGAATTATGGAGAGTTTAGATGTAATTGTGAGCAAAATAAATGCTTTTGCCTGGGGTCCACCAATGCTCATATTACTTGTCGGTACAGGATTTTGGCTAACATTTAATCTACGGGGCCTGCAGTTTACAAAGCTTGGCCACGCTCTTTATCTGGCTCTGATTAAACGCAAGGAAGATCATGATGAGCCGGGAGATATCACCCATTTTCAGGCACTAATGACAGCATTGGCTGCAACAGTTGGGACGGGTAATATTGCCGGTGTTGCAACTGCTATCGCCATTGGTGGACCAGGAGCAATGTTCTGGATGTGGGTTACAGGCCTTGTAGGTATGGCAACCAAATATGCTGAGGCAATTCTGGCCGTAAAGTACCGCGAAGTGGATGCAAAAGGCGAGATGTGTGGAGGCCCTATGTATTATATTTCCAAGGGCTTGAACCTGCCCTGGCTTGGCACCGTATTTGCTGTATTTGCCTCTATTGCAGCGTTTGGAATCGGCAACATGGTTCAGGCAAACTCAGTGGCCGATGCCGTTCAAGCAACCTTCCACGTACCTTTATGGGCAACCGGTGCTGTGCTGATGGCCTTTTCAGCCATGGTAATTCTTGGTGGAATTAAATCAATTGCAAGGGTTACGAGCCTTTTGGTCCCGATTATGATTGTCTTCTATGTTATAGCTTCATTGTTTATAATCTTCAGCAATATAGGCGAAGTACCAGCGGCTCTCATGTTCATCGTCAAACAGGCGTTTAATCCAACGGCCGCTGTGGGCGGCTTTACCGGTGCGACAATAATGATGGCCATTCGTTTTGGTGTTGCCCGTGGTGTTTTCTCTAATGAATCCGGGCTTGGCAGTGCCCCCATCGCCGCCGCTGCAGCCAAGACAAAGAACCCGACCTCCCAGGCACTTGTCTCCATGACCCAGACCTTTATCGACACACTCGTTGTCTGTACCATGACAGGGCTTGTATTGATTCTAACCGGTGCGTGGTCAAACGGTCAAACCGGTGCCGCACTCACTACAACCGCATTTGACATGGGTTTTCCAGGTGGTTGTTACGTCGTAACCATTGGTATCATTCTTTTTGCCTACTCCACAATTCTAGGCTGGTGTTACTACGGCGAGAAATCCATTGAGTATCTATTTGGCGTGAAATCGGTATTCCCGTACCGTGTTGTGTTTGTCCTCTTTATTGGTGTTGGCGCAGTAGCCAAGCTGAGTCTGGTGTGGAATATTTCTGATACATTAAATGGCCTTATGGCAATTCCAAACCTCATTGGTTTGATTATGTTGACTCCTGTAGTGGTGTCTGAAACCAAAAAATACTTTGGCAATAAGTAAGACTCGATTATCAAATTTTTTTGGTCTGTTTTTTGGGATAACTGAGTTGGTTATCCACAAAGGGCACCCGCAAGGGGAGCCCCTACATGGATGATTCAATCAGTTAGTCGGTTGAGTTAACGTTCAACCAGGTCTCTAACGTAGGGGCGATCCCTTGCGGTCGCCCTATCTGGATATACGAATAGCAAAGGCCCTCTTCACCAGGTGAAGAGGGCCTTTGAGCTATCAGCAGCTGTTAGCGATTAGCTAACTACTATCTACTGTCTACTGTTTACTAATCCACTCATTAACCCTGTCAGGATTCTCATTCATCCATCTTTTTGCAGAATCATAGGGTTCAGCTCCTTCGGCATTCCATCCCATCTGCTGGCCTATTTCTGCAAGTGTCCAGTGGAAATTATCAAGAAAATTATAAACCTCGGGCATATCTTCTTTAAGCCCCTTACGCACGAAGGTTATAATCTCTTCTGAACCACCGTAGACCCCTTTAGGATCCTCAAGGTATTTAAGGTCCCACCGTGCAAATTTCCAATGGGGAGTCCAGCCCGTGACAACGACCCACTCTTTGTTTTTGATCTTGTTGGCAAGGGTTGCCGTCATCATGGCGCCACTTGAATCTACCAGTTTGAATTTGTCAAGGCCGTACTCCTCAAGTGCTATCTCGGTCTTACTCATGATGCCTGCACCTGGATCAATACCGATGATTTTTCCATCAAACTTGTCTGCGTTTGCATTCATCTCAGCAATAGAATCGATGGTGACATATTTGGGTACAACCAGACCGATACCTGCTCCCTCTAAGTTGGGGCCGAGGTTCACAACCTTGTCCTTCATTTTTTCTATGTAATGACCATGGGTGACAGGCAGCCAGGCTGTTGTGATGGCGTCGATATCCCCTATTTCAAGGGCTTTCCACATGGCGGCAGCACTCACCGGCAAAAGTTCAACATCATAACCCATTTTCTCCTGGAGCACCGCCTGGACTGTATTGGTGGATGCCGTAGCACAGGCCCATTCAACATAGCCTATCCTGATTTTTTTCTTGCCAGCCATGGCAGGGGAACCAAACCCTGCTACTATAAAAAGTGCCGCTAAAAGGACTGCGGATAATCTTGTTTTCATACGTTCCTCCATAAATTTATATCATTATTAAAATTCAGAAACCCCTGCGGGTATTCTGTTACTGCTTTTGTTCTCCAAACTGCTGCATAACCCTGTCAAGGATGATGGCAACTATGACAATGCCAAGACCCGCTTCAAAACCACGGCCCGGCTGGAGCCGCTGGATGGCCTTCCATACTTCGCCGCCAAGGCCCCTTGCTCCGATCATTGCCGCAATTACAACCATGGAGAGGGCCAGCATTATGGTCTGGTTGATACCGGCCATGATGGTAGGGGTGGCAATGGGAATTTGAAGCTTGATCAGTTTCTGCCATTTTGTGCAGGCAAAGGCATCTGCCGCTTCAACAAGCTCTGTGGGCACCTGATGTATGCCAAGGGATGTGAGCCTGATGGCAGGTGGAACGGAAAAGATAACCGTTGAAAAAATTGCTGCCACAGGTCCCAGCCCAAAGAATGGTATGGCAGGAATGAGGTATACAAAGGCTGGCATTGTCTGCATAAAGTCAAGTATGGGCATGATAATTGTGTAGAAGGTTCTGTTCAATGCCGCCATGATCCCCAGGGGAACTCCAATCATGATGGAAACAAGGGTTGCAATGAGAACAAGGGCAATGGTGCTCATTGTAGGTTCCCATAATCCCATGTTCCATATAAGGAGAAGCCCTAAAAGGGAAAAGACCCCTAATCCGTAACCTTTTTTCCTGGTCGCATACCAGGCTCCTGCGGAAATAATAAGGATTAGAACCATCGGGTTAAAAAACATCAGCGAGCTTACAAGTATATCAATCCCTGCCTCTGTGACGGTTGAGATCCACTTTGTGATAAAAGAAAAATTATCAACCAAAAAGTCGATTGATCCTTCGATGACTTCTCCAACTGGTATTTTATACATATCTATTCCTCCCCTTCCTGGGTTGTCTGCCAGTCCATGTTGTCAGCAAGGCCGGTAAACAGCGAGGTTTTTGTGATCACTCCCACAAGCTGTCCCTTTTCATTAACAACGGCAATGGGATAGGGCTTATCATTTATAACGTTAAAAAGTTTATTTGCCGGAGTATCAGGAGTGACAACGGTGTGATCCTCCCGTATGAAGGCATGAAGGTCTTTTTCCCCTTTTTTGTTGGCAACTACAGCATCCTCTATGGTCACAACCCCTTTGAGTCTCTTATCCTTGCGGACAAAAAGATAGTCTGACCCTGTTTTTTTCATTCGGTGTATGGCTGTCTTGGGTCCATCCGTCTCATAGTAGGAGAGTTCCAAAGGTTTGACCATGACATTTTCAGCGGTAATAACTTTGGACATGTCCACATCTTCAACAAATTTGGCGACATAGTCGTTTGCCGGATTTGTCAAGATTTCTTCAGCAGTGCCCTGCTGAACGATGACACCGTCTTTCATGAGGATAATCCTGTCTCCAAGCTTTAAGGCTTCATCAAGATCATGGCTTACAAAAAGTATGGTCTTCTGCATCTCTTCCTGAAGTGCCAGAAGCTCATCCTGCATGTCCCTTCTGATCAGGGGGTCGAGGGCACTGAACGCTTCATCCATGAGCATTATGTCTGCATCAAGAGCCAGGGCCCTGGCAAGACCGACCCGCTGCTGCATGCCGCCGGATAGCTGGTCAGGATAAGAATCTTCCCACCCCTTCAGGCCCACCTGTTCCAAAGCTTTTAATGCGGCTTTTGTCCGTTCTTCAGGGTCAATCCTTTTTACTTCCAGACCAAACTCGGTATTTTGAAGAACCGTTCTATGGGGAAACAGGGCGAAATTTTGAAAAACCATACCTAAATGATCAAGTCTGCACTGGCGTAATTCGTCGATGGAAAGTTTTGTGATGTCTTTGCCGTCAACAAAAACTTTTCCAGCCGTAGGATCGATCAGCCGGTTGATGAGGCGGATCAAGGTTGATTTCCCACTGCCGGAAAGCCCCATGATAACGACAATTTCACCCTCATTTGCGTAAAAAGAGGCATTGGCTACACCCACACCCATACCGGTTTCTTCCATAATTTCGCCCTTGGTTTTTCCCTGTTTAAGGAGTTCAACTCCCTTTTCAGGATTTTGTCCAAAGACCTTGTACAGGTTTTCCACTCTTACTTTTTCCATTACTCTCCTGTCCCAATGGTTTTTTTATTAGAAACTCGCTCAGAAGCGCCATAGTTGGCGGAGTTTCATTGTTCGTTGTGACCGGATGCTATCTGTCGCTCCGGCCGTGCCGGTTTATTTTATTATCCCTAGAAATGACCCAGCACTTTTATACATAATGCCCGCCTTTCGTCATAATTGCTGGTTTGTCATTGTTGGTTGGTCATTGTTGGTTGGTCATTG
>JAVERV010000162.1:0-5602 GCA_034006945.1 Desulfobacterium sp.
GTCATTGTTGGTTGGTCATTGTTGGTTGGTCATTGACAATTAAATTAATCCGTGTGTTTTTCATCTATCAAATTAATAATTTGTCTCACTGCACTGGCAAGCTCTTCAACTCTTTCGGGTTTTATTTTTTTTAAATTAGCCCCTATTTTCTGTTCATAGGGATCGGTCAGAAACTCTTCGATTTCTTTTCCCTGCTCGGTTAAATTTATCAGATAAATTCGTCGGTCATTTTTTTTTCTGATGCGTTCAACAAGTTTCTTTTTTTCAAGGCGGTCGATTATACCTGTAATATTGGAGGGGGTGACAAACAGTTTTCTGCTTAGCTCAGCCGAAGAGAGGGAGCCATTTGCTGCAAGAGTTTTTACCACTTTGTTCTGGGAAAGGGTAAGATCACAGGCTTTGCTTTTCTTCAGGGGATATATATATGCAGTCCTTATCAATTCCTGTATCGACTCTATAAGTTTATTTATTTCAGCTGAATTTTCTTCGATCATTGGCATATCTGCTCTATTTGATAATAAATAAAAAACCTGATGCATGGAACTTTCAGGCCATTACGAACAATCCTTATATATTAAAAAAATACCATGAATTGTCAATGATTAAATGATAATGCACTAAATTATTAACAGGTTGATAATCACCACAAGTCCATATTCAGGTTGACCGTTTATTTGTTAAGCTCATTAAAAAATAGGCTTGATCAAAGAATTAAACCTTCGATTTCACAAATATTTTTTCCTTGGCTTTGAGTCAAATAGAGATGACAACCAACTCAAATTTTGAGTCGATTAAACAAATGAAAGATTTGACGTATCAATGGAATATATCTGGCAAAAAAACTTGACAATCAAGTTCAACCTATTTTTTGCGTTTGGATCTGCCTTTTTGCAACGATTTCCGGGTTTGTGATTTTGACTCTATTTTCGAACCTGGTTTAGAGCTTGGTTTCGACCTTGATTTTGATTTTGATTTGGATTCTTGTCCGGCTTTGGTGCTCCTTTTTGAGGCACTTCTTTTTTCAACAATCTTGCGTATGCCTTTGTCCGCCCTTTGCTCGCTCTTCTCACTGCCAGGTCGCAGCAGAACAAAATCAGGAACGGCGCTGTCCAGGGTGTATCCCTTGACCGTTTCAACGGGTATCTTCTGACTTAAGAGGCCTTCAATTGCCCCGAGGCTTCCCTTTTCCTCCGGGCTCACCAGGGATACGGCAACACCCTTTTCCCCTGCACGGCCCGTGCGACCGATGCGGTGGACATAATCCTCGGCAACTGACGGCATATCATAGTTGACAACATGGGGAAGCCCTGTGATATCAAGCCCCCTTGCCGCCACATCCGTTGCAACAAGGATGCGGATCTCACCGTTCTTAAACTCCTTTAATGTGCGGGTTCTGAAGGACTGACTCTTATTACCGTGGAGGGCTGCCACGGAAATCCTGGCCTGGGCAAAACGTTCGGCAAGCTTGTTTGCCCCGTGCTTTGTGCGGACAAAGACCAGGACCTGGTGCCACTCCCCCCTGGTAATCAAATGAATGAGAAGGTCCAGTTTCCCGGATTTATCTACCAGGTGAACCTTCTGTGCCACAAATTCAGCAGCCGTGGTGTTGGGTGTCACCTCGATCTGTTCGGGATCTTTGAGCATTTTTTCGGCAAGTTCCCTGACCTGCCGGGTATAGGTGGCGGAAAAGAGCATGGTCTGACGATTTTCCGGCACAAGGGCCAGGATTTTGGAGATTTCGTCGTGGAACCCGAGGTCCAGCATCCTGTCTGCCTCATCAAACACAAGAAACTCGAGTCTTGAGAGCTTCACATCCCGGTTAAAGGAGGCAAGATCTAAAAGCCTTCCCGGGGTTGCCACCAGGATATCCACCCCCCTTTTGAGGCGGTCAATCTGCGGGTTGACGTTCACCCCGCCGTAAACCACGGTGCAGCGAAGGGAAACCCGCCGGGCATAGGCCTTGATGCTTTCCCCCACCTGGAGGGCAAGTTCCCTTGTGGGAGTCAGAACAAGGGCCCTTGGGTGCCGCCTGTTGTTATCAATATTTCCGGCCAGGATCTCCACCATGGGGAGGGCAAAGGCGTCTGTTTTTCCGGTTCCGGTCTGGGCCCTGGCAAGTATGTCTCTACCGTTTAAAATTGCCGGAATAGCCCTTGCTTGAACGGGAGTGGGATCGACATAACCCTTGGTTTTAATCGCCTGGAGCAGTTCGGCCCTGAGGCCAAGTTCATCAAATCTCATAAAATATCCTGATCGTTAAAGCAGACCTGCACAAACGGCACGCCTGCGTAGAAGTAGTAAAACATCAGGACTTATACCACAATTCCAGGGCTCCAAACCAATGATTTTTTAAAACCACTGCAACTTCATAGACTTTGCGGCAGGAAAACCCCTGAGTTTTTAGCTCAGAGGAGGAATTGCCGCTGGAGCACTGGCTGCCCACAAACGAGAGAATCCTCAAATATTTTTTCCGTTGTCACAAGAGGCTGGGACCGGCTATACTCTCCATATGAATTTACCCGTGGATGGAGTTACCCATCCCTAACATCTCAACTTGAAAGGATGAGGACAGTAAAATGTTTTCCATATCTGAAATTATCGCACTTGCCGTCAGGATCGAAAAAAATGCAGAAGCTACCTATCGCAAAGCCATAGAGCAATCTCAAAATGTGGAGGTAAAGGAACTCCTCGCATGGATGGCCAATGAGGAAAAAGAGCATGGGGCCTGGTTTTCTTCCCTTGAAGAAAGAATCGGGACTCTCCAGGAAAAGCAGATGGAGGATTCCATGGAGATGGATGGAGACTTTATTTCCAACCTCATTGGAAAACAGGCCTTTTCCCTTGGAGGGACTGACTTTTCAACCATTCAAGATACAGAGCAGCTCAAAGAGATATTTGTTGAACTTGAGAACGATACAATTCTGTTTTATGAGATGATGAAAACTTTTATCTCCCATGGCCCGACACTGGAGCACCTGCAAACGATCATAAACGAGGAAAAGGACCACATCGAACAACTGGAAAAAACCCCATGGATTTTTTTGCCTGAACGATCAACCTGAACAATAAAGAGAAAAAAACAATGAATACTTCAAAAATATCAGACTCTGAAGCCCAAGCGGTCACCGGGGTAATCGTCGTGGATCTACAGGGTGACTTCACCACCCTGGGACAGGGAGCCCTTGCCGTGGAAGGCTCAGATGGAGCCTATGTTAAAAAGGTGGAACAGGTGACATTACGCCTTAAAGAAAAAAGGTTCACACTGTTCGCAACCCAGGACTGGCACCCCCGGGATCATGTATCATTTTTCACCAGCCACCCGGGTAAACAACCATTTGAAACTATCGAGATTGATGGAATCTCCCAGCTCCTCTGGCCTCCCCACTGTGTAAAGGAAAGTGAAAATGCCCGGCATCTCATGGATACCTCTCTTTTTTCCAAGGTGGTGAAAAAGGGAACCAACAGACTTTACGACAGTTACTCCGGATTTCAGGACCAGGGAGGTGCCGCAACCGAACTCGAAAAACTCATAAGGGCGGCAAAACTCACCAGGCTCATCATCTACGGCCTTGCCACCGATTACTGTGTCAAGGCTACAGCCCTGGATGCTGCAAAAAGAGGATTTGAGGTATTTGTCGTCAAGGACCTCTGCCGGGGTGTATCCATGGATACCACCAGGGCAGCCCTGGAAGAGATGAGGCAACACGGCATCAACATCATCACCATGGAAGATCTATAAAGGTTGTCACCACTCAAGGCTTCTGGTAGAATATCACCCCATGGAAAAAGATAAAAGCAACTTAAATCGACTGATCCTTGCCTCGCAATCGCCACGAAGAAGCTATCTTCTTGAACAGGCGGGCATTTCTTTTGATGTCATCCCTGCCGACATTCAAGAGAAAATGATTGAAGGGGAACACCCCGAATCCTATGTTCAACGACTGTCGAGGGAAAAGGCCCAATTCATAGCAGGCCGGCATCCCCAGCGATGGGTACTCGGGGCTGACACCGTCGTTGTGATCGACGATCGCCTCCTTGAAAAGCCAAACTCAAGAAAAAATGCCGTTGCCATGCTCAAGCGCCTCAGCAACCGGACCCATACGGTGTACACGGGGTTCACCATCTGCTGCCTGGACAAAAGTACGACCATCACAAGGTCCGTTGCTACAAGGGTAAAGTTTAAACAACTCACAGACCGGGAGATAGAGTGGTACACAAATACGGACGAACCCTTTGACAAGGCCGGAGCCTATGCCATCCAGGGACTTGGGACCTTTCTTGTCAAGAGTATCGACGGCTCCTACACAAACGTTGTGGGCCTTCCCGTGTGTGAGGTGATCGAAATACTTCTGGAACAGGGGGTAATTACCCTGTCAGAAATGGGAAATAACGATGAATGATATGCGAACCAGAGTAACGGCCATCCGCTTGGAAATGGCAGAGGCTGCCCGATCGGTCGGCCGAAACCCGGAAGAAATTATACTTGTTGGTGTGAGCAAGCGCCATAGCGCAGAGAGTGTGATCGAGGCGGTGGATGCAGGCGTCACCACTCTCGGGGAAAACTACATCCAGGAGGCCGTGGAAAAAATCGAGACCCTGGGCGACCTCGGGGCTTCCTGGCACTTCATCGGCCATCTCCAGACAAACAAGGCCCGTTTTGCCGTGCAATACTTTGATCTAATCCATACGGTTGACTCGGTAAAGCTTGCCAGGGAAATTGACAGGCGGGCCCGGAAGATCAACAAGGTCCAGGAGATTCTCGTTCAGATCAACATCAGCCAGGAGTCGTCCAAGTCGGGGACGGCTGCAAGGGATGCCCTGGCCCTTGTACGGGAGGCGGCTCTTTTCGAAAACATATCAGTAAGGGGATTGATGGGAATGCCGCCGTTCTTCGATGATCCAGAAGAGGCTCGGCCGTTTTTCAGGGAACTTGCCGGAATAAGATTAGACATACGGGCTGCGAAAATTTCCAACGTCACCATGGAACATCTCTCCATGGGCATGAGTGGTGATTTCAAGGCCGCCATTGAAGAAGGATCGACCATGGTGAGGATCGGGACAGCCATTTTCGGAGAACGACAGTGAAGGTCCTCCTGCACTGCTGCTGCGGACCCTGCACAATTTACCCCCTTGAGACTCTCAAACTCGAGGGTATGGAGGTGATGGGATTTTTCTACCGCCACAACATCCATCCCTTTACCGAATGCATGCGACGCCAGGAGACCCTGGAGGCCTATGCCGAAACCCGGGGTCTAAGGGTGATCATTCAGCAGGGGTATGAGCTTGAACGATTCTTGAGGGCCGTTGCCTTTCGGGAGTCAGACCGATGCCGCTTCTGTTACCATGACCGCCTTAGGGCAACGGCTAAAATCGCAAAAAAAGGCAAGTTTGACGGCTTTACAACCACCCTTCTCTACAGCAAGTTCCAGAACCATAACCTCATCTGTGAAACTGCAGAATCCGTTGCAAAGAAAGAGGGGATTCCGTTCATCTACCGGGATTTCCGGGAGGGGTGGAAGCAGGGCATAGAAGAGTCAAAGGAGCTTGGTATGTACCGCCAGCAGTACTGTGGCTGCATATACAGTGAAAGGGATCGTTTTTT
>JAVERV010000138.1:0-7248 GCA_034006945.1 Desulfobacterium sp.
TCTTACTTCAAAAGATAAAACATATACTTTGCAACTGGGAAGGTGTATAAATAATTCGAAATAATCAATTGAAAGGATAGGGGATTGTAGCAGACTCGTTAAATCCAACCGCCATTTGCGGTTATAGGTCTTTCTTGCTGAAATGAGATTCAATTGCCCTATAGATAACATCACAATCCCTAAGCCCACCAATCACATTTATAGTGGTATCATAATTGTCAAGCACGCCAATCCATCCCCAACTTATAAACCATCTCTTTACTCTCAATGTAAAACCACAAGAAAACTGATAACTTTTATCCATTGAATTATCAAAATCAAGTTAATTTATGACAGATGATATTTATTGTACACCTTTAACTCGATTATCAAGTTTTTCTCAGGAGCATTGAAATCATTGGTGCCTACAAAAGCCATATGAAAAATGTTGTGTTTATAAGCAATAAATCACCTTGACAAAAAAAGTAAAAACTGAGATTTTGTTTCTATCAAGAGAAACTAAGAGTGTATAAAAATAATTTAGCAATTGAAAAATAACTTTGAAAATAGGCCCTAATGTTTGAAAATTTTAACATTGAAAGTGCAGGCTCAACGGGTTGAGCCAAAAGGAGAGACCCATGGCGGTAAAAATATTTTTAGATGAAACAGACATTCCGAAACAGTGGTACAACATTGCAGCTGATCTGCCCGGTACCTTTAACCCGCCCCTCGGCCCTGATGGCAACCCCATCAGCCCGGACATGCTGGCGTCTGTTTTTCCCATGAACCTCATAGAGCAGGAGATGAGCCAGGAGCGGTGGATAGATATCCCCGAAGGCGTGCTGGATCTCCTCTATCGATGGCGTCCCTCGCCCCTGAGACGGGCCGTCTACCTGGAAAGATATCTCAACACCCCGGCCAAAATATTTTTCAAGGATGAGAGCGTCTCGCCTGCGGGCAGTCACAAGCCCAATACCGCCGTGGCCCAGGCGTGGTACAATAAGCAGTTTGGCATCAAAAAACTGACCACCGAGACCGGTGCCGGCCAGTGGGGCTGTGCCTTGTGCTATGCCTGTGCCTTGCTGGGTCTTGAGTGCAAGGTGTTCATGGTACGCATCAGCTTTGATCAGAAACCCTTGCGAAAGGCCATGATGGAGACCTGGGGCGGGCGCTGCATTCCCAGCCCCTCCATGGAAACCAATGCCGGCAGGGATATTCTGGCAAGAATGCCCGATACCCCGGGCAGCCTGGGCATGGCCATCAGTGAGGCTGTGGAGACAGCTGTCACCGATACCACCGGCCAGACTCGTTACTCCCTGGGCAGTGTCATGAACCATGTGATGCTGCACCAGACCATAATCGGCCTTGAGGCTCAGAAACAGCTGAAAATAGCCGGCATTAAAAAGGTGGATACGGTCATTGGCTGTGCCGGTGGCGGCAGTAACTTTGCAGGCCTTGCCTTTCCCTTTACCCAGGACAAGATCAACGGCCAGGACATTGAGATCATCCCGGTGGAACCTGCTTCCTGTCCCACTTTGACCCGGGGCCCCTTTGCCTATGACTACGGGGATGTGGCCAAGATGACCCCCATG
The DNA here is from genome assembly GCA_034006945.1 of Desulfobacterium sp. Taxonomy (GTDB): domain Bacteria; phylum Desulfobacterota; class Desulfobacteria; order Desulfobacterales; family Desulfobacteraceae; genus Desulforapulum. The sequence goes on from JAVERV010000138.1 coordinate 1,572, forward strand.
CTGCCAATGCATTCCCTGGGGCATAATTTTGTTCCGGCCCCCGTCCACGCCGGTGGCCTGAGATACCATGGCATGGCGCCTCTGGTCTCCCAGGCCGTGGCCCATGGGCTCATGAGCCCCATGTCCATCAAACAGCTGGAGTGCTACGAGGCCGCCATGATTTTTGCCAAAACAGAAGGGATGATCGTGGCTCCGGAGACCAGTCATGCCGTTGCCGCCACCATTAGAAAGGCAAATGAGGCAAAACAAGAGGGAAAGGAACGTGTTATTATCTTTAACCTCAGCGGCCATGGATTAATGGATCTCAACGGCTACACAGAGTATCTGGCAGGGAATCTCGTCAACCTTGAGCTCTCCCAGGAGGAGCTGGAAGCCACCCTGGAGCGCAGCATCAAGGGAAATCCCGTCCCCATACTTTAACCTCTCCTTTCCATTCCTGGTCTGGCGCATCCAGGCCAGGGATTCATGGTGACTTTAAATGAGTGAAGATAAGTTTGATACACAGAGGGGGTATTGTCGACGTCTGGGCCATGATGTTGATTTTTCCTATTGCCGCATGGGCACCCGGGGCATTGCCTGCTTTAAGATTTTTGATTGCTGGTACGAGCGGTTTGATATTCGGGGGTTCATGGAATCCCACTACACCCCGTCTCAAATAAAAGAAATTCTGGCAGGTTCTAAGGACAAGGTTGCCACCCTGTATGATCTCATGGAAAAGGCAAAAAAAATCAATCAGGAACATGCAGGATGATTCCCCCGGGCTTGATCACCTTTATCCATACTCTTCTTGACAAAAAAGAAGTTTTTATCCTATATCTCATAGTTTTTGAGTGGCAGAATAAGGACAACTATGGGAAACAGGCTGAGAATTTCGTGAATGGTTATTTTATCTGGAGGACAGGCTCCTGTTCTTCGGCCATGGATGTGGCATGGCAGTCTATCTCCAAAAAAAACTTGCCGGAATGGGGGTCGGTCCTGGCCTTGAATCAATGGCGCGGCCGGGGGCAGCTAGGAAGGAGCTGGCTGTCACCTGGGGGCAATATTTACAGTGCCACCCGATTTCCCCTGCCGCCTCCGCCCTGGGAGAATCTATTGCCTTTGATTGTGGGATATTCCCTGGCAAAAAGTTTTGCCCGGATCAATATTCAAATGACCATCAAGTGGCCCAATGATCTTATCCTGGGTGGTAAAAAAGTGGGGGGGATTCTTACTGAAATAAAAGGGGACTCAGCCGTGGTCGGAGTGGGAATAAATCTCCTGTCAAGTCCGGGCAGGGAAATGCTCCCCATCTCCCGTGTAATACCTGCAGCATCCCTTATGGATTTTGGATATGAATTTACCCCATTGGATTTGTGGCAGGATCTACTGGGTCAATGCCGGGATGATTTTACCCGGATCATTGAGACAAAAACCCCGTCAGGATTTATCACAGAGATCCATGACTATCTGGCATTTAAAAACGAAACCGTCCACCTGACCGACCGTGAAAACAAAACCAGCACTGCCATCCTCATGGGGCTTGGGGAAAATGGGGGACTGAAACTATTGATGAACGATAAAATTCAGATCATTCAATCGGGAAGTATCTCTCCTGGGGATGGATCTGCCATGAACAGGAGTTGAACATGCAAGAAAAAACCTTTGAACAGGTGGTTGAATATATCAAGGGCAAACGCATACTGGTGGCCAACAGGGGCATCACTGCCCGGCGGATTGTAAGGTCCATAAGGGAGATGTTTGATGGGATTCCCGTTGTCACCACAACGGATGTGGATAAAACTGCCCCCTTCACCTCCAGTGCCCAGGAGCTGTTGCTCCTGGGAGAGAATACCAGGGCATACCTGGATATTGACAGGATCATCTCCCTTGCCAAAGCCCGGAACATTGCGGCCATTCATCCGGGGTGGGGGTTTGCCTCGGAAGATGCCTCCTTTCCCCAGAAATGCAAACAGGCAGGCATTATTTTTATCGGCCCTGAAACCGAGCCCATGCGACTTCTGGGGAACAAGGTTGCGGTAAGAAACCTAGCCATTGAGCAGGGTGTCTCTGTGGTTCCAGGCTCTTCTGGTGCTGTCACCATATCTGAGGCAAGGGAGATTGCCAGAGAGCTGGGGTTTCCCGTGATGCTCAAGGCCGAAGGGGGCGGCGGCGGCAGGGGAATCTATGAGATCTTTCACGAAGAGCAGCTTGAGACAGCCTTTGACAAGGCCAGTGCCCTTGCCCATGCTTCGTTTGGCAACCCCAGACTCTTTGTGGAAAAACTGCTCACATCGGTCCGACATATAGAAATCCAGGTCGTGGCGGATCAGTATGGCAATGTCTTTGCCTTTGATGAAAGGGACTGCACCATCCAGCGCAACCACCAGAAACTGGTGGAGATCACCCCGTCTCCCTGGCCGGGAATCACTCCGGAACTAAGGGAAGAGTTGAAATCCCATGCCAGAAAACTGGTGAGGGCCGTGGGGTATCACTCCCTGGCAACGGTGGAATTTCTAGTGGACGACAAAGCCCGTCCCTATCTCATTGAGGTCAACACCCGGCTCCAGGTGGAGCATGGCGTCACCGAATGCCGTTATGGGATAGATCTCGTGGAAGAACAGATCGCCATTGCCTTTGGCTCCCGGCTGCGGTTCAACGAGGAGCAGACCCGGCCCTTTAACCATGCCATGCAGGTGAGGATCAACTGCGAAGATCCCCAGAACGATTTTAAGCCCAATGCAGGGAAGATCACCCGGTATATTTCACCGGGAGGTCCGGGAGTCCGCCTGGATTCCTGCATCTCTGGAGGGTATGAGTTCCCTGCCCAGTATGATTCTGCAGCCTCCCTTCTTGTGGCCTATGGTACGACCTGGCCCAAAGTGCTGGGAATTATGAAGCGTGCCCTAAAGGAATATATCGTAGGCGGCCTGAAAACCACCATCCCCTTCCACCGGCAGATCATCACCCATCCCAGGTTTAAAGCTGGCAACTGTGATACTAATTTCGTTGCCAATGCACCGGAATTGCTGAAATATAAGGACAATGAACCAGAGGCGGTCCGGTTGTGCCGCCTTGTGGCTGAGATCTCAGCCAGGGGGTACAATCCATTCCTGGGCCTGGGAGAGTATCGCGGACCGGAGGAGAAGCGGCTGGGCCATTTTGAACCGGTTTTACCTCCTGTTGTGAAGAATCAGGTCTCTAAAGCCTATCCCCGGGGGGATCGCAACGCACTGCTATCCTTTATCCGGGATTCCAACCAGGTCCATTTTACGGACACGACTACCCGGGATATCACCCAGTCCAACAGCGGGAACAGGTTCCGCCTGGCCGAAGATGCCCTTGTGGGGCCCTATCTTGATGAATGCGGGTTTTTCTCCCTTGAGAACGGCGGCGGTGCCCATTTCCATGTGGCCATGCTGGCCAATATGACCTACCCCTTTCATGAGGCCCGGGAGTGGAATAGGTTTGCCCCTAAAACACCCAAACAGATACTGGTTCGCTCCACCAATCTTCTGGGATACAAACCCCAGCCCAAAAATCTCATGCAGCTCACCGGAGAGTTGATCTGTGAAGATTATGATATTGTGCGCTGCTTTGATTTTCTAAACCATATTGAGAACATGAAACCCTTTGCCGAGGTGGTTTTAAACTCCCATGGCAATGTGTTTGAACCGGCAATTTCCCTCTCCTGGGCCGAGGGGTTTGATCTCCTCCACTATCTCGGGGTAGTGGATCAGATCCTTGCAATGGTAAGGGAGGTGACAGGTCTTGTTGGAAAAAGCGTCGAAAAAACCATTATCCTTGGGCTCAAGGATATGGCAGGGGTATGTCCGCCCAGGTTTATAAAGCATCTGGTCGCAGAGATTCGAAAAAAATATCCTGAACTTCTCATCCATTACCACCGGCACTATACCGATGGATTGTTTGTTCCTGCCGTGGGCGCGGCTGCCATGGCCGGGGCAAACATCGTTGATACCGGCATGGGAGAGGCCGTTCGATGGTATGGCCAGGGGGATGTTCTGTCCATGGCAGCCTTTCTGGAGGATGAGATGGGGCTTGAGACAAATCTGAACCGGCAGATGATCTACTCCGCCGGGTTTGTTTTAAAGCAGATCATGCCCTATTACGACCGGTACACCGCCCCCTATTTTCAGGGAATCGACCACCAGGTGGTCTCCCATGCCATGCCCGGCGGTGCAACCTCCTCTTCCCAGGAGGGGGCCCTGAAACAGGGGTATATTCATCTGCTGCCCTATATGCTCAGGTTTCTTGCGGGAACCCGGAAAATCGTTCGTTACCACGATGTCACGCCAGGGTCCCAGATCACCTGGAACACGGCATTCCTGGCTGTTACCGCAGCTTTTAACAGGGGGGGTGAAAACGAAGTCCAGCACCTCCTCCATGTATTGGAAGGGGTTGCCGGTACTCCAGAAGGTGAATTAAATGAGATGCTCAAAAAAGAGCGGTTGATGCTCTACAGGGAGAGCAATGATTCCTTTAAAAAACTTTTAAAGGGAGAGTTTGGACCCCTGCCCCTTGGGTTTCCTGAAGACTGGGTTTATGAGAGTGCATTTGGGGCGGGCTATGGTGAGGAGATAGCCCTCAGGACCGAAGAGTCTCCGTTAAAGTTCCTTGCTCCAGTGGATATTGACAGGGAGAGAGAAGAACTTGCCGCCCTTATCAACCGGAACCCCTCCAGGAAAGAGCTGGTCATGTATCTGAATCATCCCACCGATGCCCTTAAGACCATGGGATACCGTGAGGAGTTCGGCAACCCCCACAGGCTGCCCCTTTCCGTATGGTTTGAAGGCATGGAGGTCGGCGAGGAACTCACCTTTACAGACAGCAATGGAAAGCCCCATGACCTGGTTATTCTGGATATAGCCAAGCCGGATGAAGAGGGAAACAGTCTTGTCCGTTACACCTGTGATGCTGAATCCTTTACCTACCCCGTAAAAATGGACAAAAAAGCCGCACATAAAACCAATAGTGAAGAGGAGGCGGATAAAAACAACCCCTTCCACGTTGCCTCCCCCAGCAATGGCGACCTGTGGATTGTTTATGTCGCTCCGGGAGATATTGTTGAAAAAGGAGAGGAGCTTTTTAATATCACGATCATGAAACAGGAGAGGGCTGTTTTATCGCCGGTGGATGGCATGGTCAAGCGCGTGATCAAAGAGGCCAACTATAAAGAGGACAAGAAAATGATCCCCGTCCGGGAAGGAGAGTTGATCATTGAGCTTGTCGATATACCCAAAAGATGTCCGGACTGTGAAAAGCCCGTGGCAGGAACCGAATTTGAGTTCTGCCCCTGGTGCGGGACCTCCCTGCTTTAACCAAATGTGGGGGGATGGTCATCTCCATGGTGATCAGCATCCCCGCTGGCGATACCCAGGGACAATTTTTGAATTGTCCCTGCACCCCTGCCCGTTAAAGGGAGCCCCCAATGTGGTTGACAGGATTGACATTGGAATGGATATTTTATACTCTTTTCTCCGTGGAGGAAAGGCATAATGCCATACAGGTCAAATCGAGATTAAACCCAAAGGAGATAATCATGGCTCAGATGAGTAAACGGATCAGGGAGCTTTTTGAAAAGGTGCCCACGGCAATTTTTGCAACTGCAACCACAGAAGGGGTCCCCAATGCCGTTCCCGTGGGCGCCAAAAGGGTTTTAAATGATTCCACCATCCTTATA
>JAVERV010000030.1:0-42651 GCA_034006945.1 Desulfobacterium sp.
GTCCCCTTTTTTGTCTGGTCATCGTTTATGGCATTCGTTGCACCGTACGGGGCCGAATTTTTTACCTTCGGCCTTGTACTTCTTGTGGCAGGCAATGCATGAGTCGTTCATCACCTCTCTTCTCTTTAATTTGCCGTCGGCCTTCATTTTTTCGATACCACCAAATTGTTTCGGAAAAAGGTCATGGCAGGTGTTGCAGTCGCCCAGGGTGTCCTGGTGAAGCTTGTGGGGAAAACTTACATCTCCCCTGCCACCGCCGTCAAGGTCAAATTTATCCCGTCCCATGTCGTCTGCTGCAATCCCTATAACTGCAATGGAAACCACCATAAAGATGCCTATGATTCCTATCTTAACTCTGTTCATTTTTCTCCTGTTCTTTCTCTACCAGTTTTCACACAATAACTCAAAATACCCAACGGGCTTGACGCAGGCAGGGCATTTGTCCGGTGCCTCTTCTCCCCCATGGATGTAGCCGCAGCTAAGACAGCGCCACTGTTTTTCTTCATTTCGCTTGAACGTACGGTTCCTGGCAAGATTTGCGGCAAGTTCCCTGTAGATCTTTTCATGGTGACGCTCGGCTACGCTGATGGCGTTCAGGATGTCTGCCGCCCGCTTAAATCCTTCGTCCATGGCTATCCTTGCAAATTCTGGATACATGCTCGTATGGACAAGGTGCTCCAGATCTGCCGCAGACAAAAGGTTGGAGCGGGTATCTTCGATCACCCCTGCCGGAAATGTCCAGGTGATCTCGAGGTCTCCGCCGTTAAAAAACTTGAAAAACCGCAGGGCGTGCTCGCACTCCTGCTCAGCTGTTTCGTCAAAGATCCCGGCAATCTGTATATAACCCTCACTCCTGGCCCGGTCGGCAAAAAAGTTGTACCGGGTCCGGGCCTGGGTCTCCAGAGAGTACGAGATAAGCAGGTTCTTTGCCGTTTTGCTCTCCCGAAATGCGACCATGGTCGTCTCCGATTTAATCTTCTAGGATTTCAATTGCGTCAGCCCCGCATTCGTCGGCTGCCTTACGAACGATATCCTCCAGATGCTTTGGAACCACATCACATTTAACGATGGATATAAGCTGATCCTCATCATACGCAAACACCTCCGCACAAAGCTCGTTGCAGTGCCTGTCGCCCATGCATTGTTCTGTAACCTTTACCCTCATCTGAATTCTCCTTTAGTTGAATGTTAAAGATAATTTCAGGAACATGATTAATCTATTTGTATCTGGGAAAGCTTTATTCGTCAAATATAAATAACAAAATGGCGGTCCTTAACCGCGTAAATAGTCGTGAAACCGTTTGACCCAGGCAAGAAGTCGTTCGGGTGCATGGGCCTTTCTCCACTGACCCGCCGCATACTTATTGGCCTCGGCCATGGTGGGGTAGATATGGATGGTTCCGAGAATCTTGTTGAGTCCGAGGCCGTATCGCATGGCCAGGACAAACTCGGCAATGATCTCCCCGGCATGGTTTCCTACAATGGTGACACCCAGTATTTTGTCCCGCCCAGGCGGGGTGATCACCTTTACAAAACCCCGGGCCTCGGAATCGGTAATGGCCCTGTCAAGCTCCCCGATGTCGTAAACCGTGACCTCGTGGTCGATGCCCCTCTGTTTCGCCTGGCTTTCGTTAAGGCCCACCCGGGCAACCTCAGGGTCTGTGTATGTGGCCCAGGGGATGACGCGATAATCCACCTGGAATCTTTTGAACATTCCAAACAGGGCGTTTACCGTAGCATACCAGGACTGGTGGGCAGCAGCATGGGTAAACTGGTAGGGGCCTGTCACGTCACCTGCGCAAAAGATATTGGGGAAGTTGGTCTCCATGAATTTCCCAGCCTTGATTCTGCCTGTATCTGCCACCTCAACCCCAAGGGTGTCAAGCCCTATCCCCCGGGTGTTGGCAGCCCGTCCAAGGGCGATGAGAATTCTGTCAAAGGCAATCTGGCGGTCCACACCTTGATGGTCGCACACAAGAATCGCTCCCCGTTCCGTATGGATGACCTCCTTTGCCGAATGTCCGGTCAGCACCTTTATTCCTTCCCGGGTAAAGGTCTCCACGATTAGATCTGATACCTCGGGGTCTTCCCGGTTCAATATTTTTGTCCCCCTCTGGACCAGGGTGACGGTGGAGCCAAGTCTTGCAAATGCCTGGGCAAGCTCGCACCCGATAGGTCCGCCCCCGAGAACCAGGAGTCGCTCGGGAAGGGCTGTGAGCTGCCATATCGTGTCCGACGTAAGATAATCAACGTTTGAGAGTCCCGGTAGTTCCGGCACCATGGGCCGGGCCCCGGTGGCAATGATGATGCTCCTTGTGGTGAGAATGGTGCCGTTGACCTCAACCTCCCAGGGGGATACGATCCTGGCCCTTCCGGCCAGGCATTCGACTCCAAGTCCGGTGTATCGTTCCACTGAATCGTGGGGTTCAATGGTTTTGATCGTATCGTGAACCCGTTCCATCACCCTGGAGAAATCAAACGAGATGTCCGCCCTTGTCAATCCGTAGTCTTGAGCCCTTGCGGCCCGGGCAATTATCTTTGCACTCCTGATCAGGGCCTTACTCGGAACACACCCGGTGTTCAGGCAGTCTCCCCCCATTTTATCCGCCTCGATCAGGGCCACCCTGGCCTTTACAGTGGCTGCGATATACGAGGCCACAAGCCCTGCGGACCCGGCCCCGATCACCACAAGGTTATACATGAATCTCTTGGGCCGCTGAAAGGGTCGCATCTGTTTCTTTGCCCGGATCATGGAGGCGGCTTTTCTTGCAGCAAGGGGAAAAATGCCGAGAAGCGCAAAGGCCGCCATCAGCTTCATCGACATGATTCCCTGGATGGATTCAAGTCCGGCAAGCTGGGTGCCGGCATTCACATACACAAGGGTTGCAGGCAGCATGGCGATCTGGCTTACCCAGTAGAAGAGGGGGAGGGATATGGAAGTAACCCCCATGGCAAGGTTGATGATAAAAAAGGGAAAAATCGGCACCAGGCGAAGGGTGAAAAGGTAGAAACTGCCCTCCCTTTCCACTCCTTTATTGATGGTGTCAAGTTTCTCCTTAAACCTCGTCTGTACAGCATCTTTAAACAGAAACCTGGAAACCAGAAATGCAAGGGTCGCACCGATTGTGCTTGCAAACGATACCATAACCGTTCCCAGGAGGGTGCCGAACAGGGCGCCGCCGAGCAGGGTGAGCATGGTGGCCCCGGGCAGGGACAGGGCTGCCATGGCAATGTAGGCCCCCATGTATGCGGCAATGGTTGCCGCCTGGTGGTCGGTGTAATAGGCATGAAAGGCGTCAAGGCTCTTCTTGAAGAACCCGAGGGAGACATAGGTCTTTAGATCGAAGAGAAAAAAACAGACCATTGCCAGGGCTATTGCTCCGATCAGTATCGTTTTTTTGGGGGCTGGTTTCTTCATGGCAACCCGATGAACCTTTTAATCTCTTCGTTTACGGTCAGGGGCCTTTCCATGGGCCAAGGGGCTGCCAGAAATTCAAATTTGTCCATCGTCAACATTTCCATCGTGGTGGCTCCTGTTGGGGTAAGAGTCTGGTTTTTTTTGATCATATCTTCCATTGGATCAATTTTCAACAAAAGCGGGCACCTTCCATATCAGCATAAAAGTAATTTACACTTATTAACCACGAAAGGCACGAAAAAACACGAAAGAGAAGGAGACCCTTCAAATTATGGAATAGGCTCATATCAGTGTAAAACGAAAAATAAAAGATGCCAGGAGAAAAACTTATTCTTTCGTGTTTTTTCGTGTCTTTCGTGGTTAACGGGTTTTTTATTGCGTTTTTTTCGAGGAACTGTTAATGCGTCTCACTTGTCCCGTTTTTCCCAGGGTTACAGGTTTTCATGTTCGATATCCGGCAGAACCTTAAATTCACAGGGGCACTATGAAATTTGACCAATCCATGTTCAAAGAGAAAAATCGTCTGGAGTTTCAAGATTCCTATGATGCCATGTCCTGGGTTACCAGGGATCAGGCCCGGGCAGCCCTTGAAAAGCGGGACCGACTCCTTGATTCTATTTTCAGAGGGGATGGCAGGGCAAAGTGGAGGTTCGCACGGACAAAGCCCCATACCGGCGAGCTTTCGCCGGGGTGTCAGCTCTGCGGTGAAGGCGACTGGTCCTGTCTGTTTGTCAATAATCTCTGCAATGCAAGCTGCTTTTATTGTCCGTCGGCCCAAAAGAACCGGTCAGTTCCAGGTACGGGCAATCTTGAATTTAACAGGCCTGAATCCTATGCGAATTACGTGAACGCCTTTGGCATCAAGGGCGTCAGCTTCAGCGGCGGAGAGCCGACCTTGAGCTTTGACCGGGTGGTTTCTCTTTTAAAGACCCTGGGTCGCCGCAGCATCAGTTCCCTTTACATCTGGATGTACACCAACGGCATTCTCATCACCGAAGATAAACTAAAGGTCCTGAGAGACCAGGGGCTTGACGAGATCCGCTTTGATATTGGCGCTGTTGGCTACAACCTTGAAAAGGTGAAAATGGCCATTGGCGTAATTCCAAGGGTGACAGTGGAGGTCCCGGCCGTACCCGAAGACGTTGAAACTCTTAAACGGGTGGTGAAGGACCTTGACGCCATGGGGGTCGATTTTCTCAACCTTCACCAGCTGCGCTGCACGGGTTACAACAGGGAAAAGTTCATTCGTCGGAACTATACCTTTGTCCACGGACCCGGGGTTGCAGTGCTTGAAACCGAGCTTGCCGCCCTCGAGATCATGGCCCACACCCTTGATCAGGAAATCGACCTTCCCGTGAATTACTGCTCGTTCATATACCGCCATCAGTTCCAGGGAGCAGGCGGCCGCAGGCGCAACGCCATGATCGTTAAAAAGGGGTATGAGGATGTGACCCGGACGGGCTATATCCGTTCCATGGCCCTTGGGGGTTCAACCGACGCCATCCTAGGGATGCACCACAGGCTCATGGCAGCGGATTGTGATCCCGGGCTCTGGCAGGTGTCGGAAACCAGAGAGCAGCTTTTGTTCTCGTCCGAGGTCTGGAAACACCTGGATTTTTCAGGCTTAACCCTTGGGGTGAGCTACGTTAACACCAGACTCAGGCAGACTACATCCTATCGTTACTCCTTTCAGGAGGTTCGCCTTAACTCAAAGTACAAGGTGATCATTGAAAGGCAGGTGGAACCTGGAGAGACAACCCTGAACGATGAAATGATCGGACATTTCTTTGACCGGTTTATCGCTGAAAAGCCCAGGGCCAACCATATGAACAACCCCATGGCTGGTCTGATTACCAATCCCATGGAGAGTAAAGATGCCCTGGCAGAAATTGAGGCCCATGAGAATTTCCGATACGGGCTGCTGGACTATTTTTAACCCTGCTTCAACTTAAGGGCAAAGGTCTTGACGAGTCTTAAGGGTTCATAGGATCGTTTTGCATGCCTGAGTCCTGGAATGCCCAGATCCTGCTCCCGGTTGATCAGGCTGCATTTGTTGCTGAGATGGACGGCCGTTGCCTGATTGATTGCCTGGGAAATACCTTTAAAATCATAGTCTGACTTTTCAAAGTGAATATCGTAGGTGGAGTCGTTCAAAGGGCTGAACACGGCAAAGGCCCTTACGACTCCATCTACAAGAATGGCGATCCCTTCAAGGCCAAGGGGCTCAAAAAAGGAGAAGGCCTCGTTCACTGCCCGGTGTTCCTCTATTGTGGTCCGGGAGACTGTTTTGTTCTCCCGGTTGAGACGCTCCGCAAGGTCAAGGCAGAGGTGCCGCACACTGGGTGTCAACTCTTGGATCCTGGCGTCGGGATACTGCCTGTTAAACTGGGACACGAGGTTGCGTTTTTTATGTAACTTTTTCCCCTTGAGTTCTGCAAGGGCTCTTGTGGAGTAGAGATAATCGTCAAAATCGGGGTCTTGAATCAGGGTGTAGTAACGGTTTAGAACTGGATTTGCCTTTACATAGTCTGCCGGAACAAGGGCAATGTCTCCGGATTTTCCCGCGGCAACAGCGGCGTGGGAGAGATCCACAAGCTCGACAGGTTCCATTGCCGGACCAAGGGGCATGAGCGTATACCCCTCGACACCGTCGTGAATGACGAGTCGCTCCTGAAACAAGGTCCAGGAATTATTGTAGATGTTTCTCCAGACAAACAGGTTGGCAAAGCTGTACTCACAGCTCATGGGATTCCAGGCAAAGGTAAAGCTGTCGAAGGTGCTTTTGTCTTTCAGCTCAACGGGTTTGAATTCCGGAAGCGGCCTTGTCTGGATGTTGTTATGCATTACTCTTCCGACCCATGGTCGATTTGTTCAGGTGCACCTTTGAACACAAAGGGAGTGTGACCTTCCATGGGCTTGAATCCCATGCCTGCATAAAAACCCTGGTTGCCCGGGGTTGCTATAAGGCCTATCCAGTCAATTTTTTTTTCGGTCAAACAATGGATGAGGGCCTGGATAATGCGGCGGCCAATGCCCTGTTTCCGATATTGCCTGAGAATGACCATATCCTGGATATAGGCATCGCTCACCCCGTCGGACAGGGCCCTGCCCATGCCCACCATGGTTCCCCGGTCAAAGGCTGCGGCAAAACAGGTGGAGCCGGCGACCAGGGTGTCCAGAAACGAGGTGTCGCTGTCATACTCTTTTTTCCACCATCCCGCATCCCGGTAAAGGGCCATGATTTCAAGGGGGTTGGCGCTCTGGACGATTTTTACCTCAACAGACGATCCTTGGCCGCAGGGTTCCCCCTTTGCCGGGAATGGTGAAATATCTGGGTTTGAACCTTTGGTCATGAAGTGGGGCAGAACAAACGACGCCTGATGAATCTCGGGACTATAGTAGTCAAGGGTCTGCTGCATCCCGGTTGAAATGGGTCTTGCCGGTTTTTTCACTTCGGGTCCAAGGGATGCCAGACAGATGCCAAGGTGTCCGCCAGGATAGGATGGGACCAGCATGTAGGAGTATGCCTGGACCGGAAAGAGCTGGCGGGTTATGGTGGTGAGGTTGTTGACGCATTCCGTGTGAATAAAAAATGATTCCCCCTGGGTGGCTACAATGCCTCCCTGTTTGAGGGAAGCCTTGAGGGCCTTATAAAAGGGGAGCTCAAAAAGAGCCTTGCCCGGACCGATGGGGTCTGAGGAGTCGACAATGATCACGTCATAGCTTTGTTTGTGGTCGTCTACAAATTTCTTGCCGTCCTCCATGTGGAGTCTCACCCTTGGATCGTCAAATCCCTTTGCCATGGTGGGCAGGAAGCGTCGTGCAACTTCAATCACGGCGGGATCTATTTCGCACCAGTCAATCTGCCCTACGCAATCGTGGCGGGCCACCTCCCTCAGGATACCGCCGTCCCCGCCTCCGACCACGAGCACCCGCTCGGGGTTTGGATGGGCAAAAAGGGGCACATGGGTCATCATTTCGTGGTAGGCGAACTCGTCCCTTTCCGTGAGTTGGATGATGTTATCCAGGACCAGCATCTTTCCATAGGTCTTGGTCATGTAGAGATCTATCTGCTGGAATTTGCTTTTTTTTGAATATATAAGTTCCTCAATTTCAACGGAAAGCGCCATACCAGGCCACATGGGGCAAATTTCGGAAAACCATCCGTTCATTATCGTGTTCATGGCACCATTCTCCAGGAGGTAAGATTATTGCCGCAGGGCAAGGTGCAGCTTGTAGTTGGATGCCTTAAACCATGCAAGGGCCTCTTCAGCGAGCTTGCGGGGTTCAAAGAAGTTGCACGAGAAAAGATCGATATAGGCTGCGTTGGTTTTTTTTGAAATGATGCCTGAAACAAGCGCTGTTGAACTTGGCTGAGCCATTGTAAATCCTGATATCGATCCTTGTTGGTCAAAAAAGGTGATCCTGCAATCATCTGTTGAATTATTGACCGATTTGTCGGCTGAACCTTTAGGTGCAGTGAACCTCCGTCCACCATTTGAACTGTCAGGTGCCATAAGCGAGCACATCTTGCGGACAAATTGGCCGATTCCCGATTGATCTTCAAGAAAAGCTTTCTCACACTCGTAAAGATCCACCGAGGCTAGGACGCCCCAGGGGGCCTTTTGTTCGACCTCCCGTTTCCACGATATGGGATAGAGATCCGGGGCGGTGATCGTTTTTTTAACGGTTTTTTTTCTGGTCCCATAGGGTATGAGTCCCCGATTGCGGTCAGACGACACGACCACATGGTTCGAACCAAGGGAGACGGCAAGGGAATCCACGGCTTTTTCAAGATCGATGCTGTCGCCGCAGGTAAAGATGTCCACCGCTGCATAGTTGTGCTCAGGCCAGGCATGGACGGTGAAATGGGATTCGGCAATGATCACCACCCCGCTCACTCCCTGGGGTTCAAAGTGGTGAAACGATGAGCTGATCACCGTGGCATGACTCTCATGGGCAGCCTTTAAAAAAATCTTTTCAATCTCAACAGGATCAAGCAAAGCACTTGGCGCACAATCATAGTATTCAATGGTCAGCTGGCGACCAAGGGCAAACAGCTCCTTATCAGCGATGTGTCTGGAAGTTTTATTGTTGTGTATCATTAAAAGCGGGGAATCTCCGAGATTTCCAATTTTTTAGGTTTCACAGCTGGAGACCGGCCATCGGCATCCAGAAATTATCAATAGCTAAAAGTTGTAACGTTCAGGTAATATACTCCCGATCCTCGATATGGCAAGGGGGGATTTTCAGCAGCGGTGGTCCTAGAAGCGGGGAGGAGACAGGGCAGGCCATGCTGAAAAGTGCAGCAGGCCTGACCCCGTTGGTTCATTTTTGCTCGATTTTACTCCATGGTGGACTGGACAAAGGCAAGGGTATCTCTGACCTCTTTTTGGGAAAAACAGTCCAGGGCCGAGTGCCAGCCTTTATCTTCAAGGCGTTTTCTGATATGTCTGCCCGTCTCCATTTTAAGCTCCTCCTTGAGTCTGCAAAAGGGCCGGGCCGGGGTGTCGATCCACTGGGAGACGAGGGATTTGGCCGTTTTAATAAGATCGTCCGCCTGGACCACCCGATCAACGATCTCCCTCTTTAAGGCCGTTTGCACATCGATCATCTCTCCAAAGTACATCACATCCCTAAACCTTTTGTCGCTGTCAAGGCCAAACCGCATCACCGCACTCTGGGCAGGGGAAAGGGGCACCCCGATTTTGATTTCCGACATGCCAACCTTGATCTTGGGATGGTCGGCAATGATTCTGTAGTCCGATGCCATGGCAAAGATCAGCCCTCCAGCGGCTGAGTGGCCGTTCATGGCGCACACAACCGGTTTGGGGCATAAAAACAGATCCAGGAGAACCTCGTCCGCATAGGTGATGAATGCCACGGCCTGGTCAAGGGAGGTAAAACCCAGAAAGGTGTTGAGGTCAAACCCACTGGAGAAGAATCGTCCGCTGCCCGTGAGAATCAGACCCTTGATGGCCTCATCGGCTTTGACCTGATTAACGGCGGACTTGAGTTTGTCCAGGGTCTCCCGGGTGATGGAATTTGTCTTACCGTTGATAAGGGTTACCAGGAGCGTTTGATCCTCTATTCGTGTTTCAAGCATGGTTTGTCTCCGTATGTTTTATGTGAAACTCGTTTCGAACCGGTAGCCGGGCATTCGGCTTTATTGGGGTCGTCACAAAGGGCACCCGCAAGAGAAGCCCCTACAATCCTCCATTTATATATCCTCAAGACATTAAGCTCCAGAGAACGCCCGCTGCAATGGCGGACCCGATGACACCTGATATGTTGGGTGCCATGGCGTGCATGAGTAAAAAGTTTGTGGGGTCCTCCCGCTGACCCACGATCTGAACCACCCTTGCAGAGTCTGGAACGGCTGAAACTCCTGCGGCACCCAGGAGGGGGTTGATTTTATTCTTAAGAAACAGGTTCATGAATTTTGCAAAGAGAAGTCCGCTGGCAGTTGCAATACAAAATGAGAGGGCACCCAGGAAAAAAATACCCACGGATTTGGTGGTGAGAAAGACATCCCCCTGGGTGCTGGCGCCAACGGTCACACCTAGCAGTATGGTCACAGTGTCAATGATGGACGTTCTGGCGGCAACTGCAAGCCTTTCTGTCACAACCGCCTCTTTTAACAGGTTGCCAAAGCAGAGCATGCCGAGCAGGGGGAGGGCTGCGGGCGCCAGAAAGCAGCAGAGAAGAAATGCAACAATGGGAAAGAGGATACGTTCCCGTTTGCTGACATCCCTGCTCTCATCCATGCGGATGAGTCTCTCCCGTCTGGTGGTCAGAAGCCTCATGATCGGAGGCTGGATTACCGGTACAAGGGCCATGTAGGAATAGGCTGCAACGGCAATGGGGCCTATCAGGGAAGGGGCAAGCTTTGACGTGAGAAAGATGGCAGTTGGACCGTCTGCGCCGCCGATTATGCCAATGGATGCGGCTTCCTTGGGGTCAAACCCCAGGGCGAGAGCTCCGAGGAAGGTGATGAAAATACCGGCCTGGGCAGCGGCACCGAGCAGCATTAAAACCGGCCGGGCAAGCAAAGTTGAAAAATCGGTCATGGCACCGATGCCAAGGAAGATCAGGGGAGGGTATATCCCCTGGGTAACACCAAAGTAGAGATAGTGGAGCACGCTGTTAGCCTCATAGATGCTGAGGCCGAATCCTTTGAAAACTGGGATGTTGCCCATGAGCATGCCGAATCCGATGGGAACCAGCAGCAGCGGTTCGTAATCCTTTGCAATGCCAAGGTAGATAAAAATCAGACCCACAATGATCATGATAATATTCCGGTAGTCGCATAAATAAAAACCGGTGTTCTGAAAAAAGTCTAAAAAAAGAGTCTCCATAGGTCTGTTCCCTCTGTTTGTTCCTATCTTTGGAAGGTCGGCTCAGGATGTTGTTAGCTGTTAGCCCTTAGCTTGTAGTTGTTAGCTAATAGCTATTGGTTGTTGTGCATATCTTTGTCAAAGAGATAAAACCCGTCAAGGTCGGGTTTTATGATTTTTGTTTTAAGCAGACGGCTCAGGTTTGAATGGGGTCGTTCGATACCACTGATTTCGGCCAGATAAAGAAGCCGAGGAAGGGAAAAATGGTCGTCCATGGTTTTTATAAGAAGATAAAACTGATCAGCCGACTCTCGTTCCCGTTCCGTGAGGAATCGTGGAGTAGGGGCTTCACTCTGGGGATTCTTTTTTTTGAACAGGCTTATGTTGTCCCGGTTTTCCCAGATTTCCAGGAGTTTATGTATCCTGGAAATGGAGAGGGAGAGGAGTACAAGCCCTGTAAAGACGATGGATATGCCCACTGCCGAGATCGCCCATCCGTTGTTTGCCTCAATAGCTTCTAAACCGTACACGCTGTTACCTCCGTTTAGTAGTTATACTCAAACCCAGGTGTGCCTTTGTCTTCCACAAACGGTGCTGATTCTTCCAGAAACACGTTCCACTCCTCCATGATCATGTCGGCCATTAGTGAGTCTTCCTGGATAAGGTCGATGAAATCTGTTTTATTCAAGACAAACACAAGACCCGGTTCCAGGGCCGTCACTGTACTCAGGTATTTGCCGTTTGATGACAGAATCTGCATGGCAATGAAACCGCCTGGTTCGTCCATGACAAGGGCTTTGCCCCCATCCATGGCAACGAGGAGGGTGCCGGAGGCCAGGATGAAAAATCGAGTCGCCTCTTCTCCCATGGTTGCAAGCGTTTCCCCCTCCTGGATTTCCAGGGGCTCCATGAGTGATCCCAGACGCTGAAGGTCGGACAGTTCAAGGGAGTTGAAAACAGTACTGTTTTTAAGGATTTCCAATTCTTGAGCCATTGTACCCCCGCTATCTTTGATGAATTTTAGAGCAGTAAATTTATCTATTAACCATAGATCTTGTGATTTGTCGATGAAAAAGAGAGCAATCAGCGATTCTGATTTTGATTGCAAGTCATTATTGTTGACGTAAAAGGGTATAATATCGTATATAAAAAATTTTATTAAATCTATAGAGTTTGGAAACAAATTGTTTCCAAGTCTTAAACCAAATCTAATTAAAAAGGAGTGTACAAAAATGCATTTTGCCAAGCGTTTGCTGGTGTTGTGCTTCTGCCTTGCCATTATTCCCGGGTTGGCACTGGCCAAGGAGAAGAAGATCAAGGCCGGATTCATCTATGTGGGACCCGTGGGGGATTATGGGTTTACCTACGGCCATGACGAGGGACGCCTTTTTGCAGAAAAAGAGCTGCCCTGGCTTGAGACCACCTATATCGAGTCTGTAGCCGAGTCTGATTCGGCAAGGATTATCGATCGGTTGGTACAGGAAGAGAAGTGTGACGTGGTGTTCACCACAAGCTTCGGATACATGGACGATACTATCAAGGCCGGCAGGAAATATCCCGAAAAGATCTTCATGCACTGTTCCGGGTTTAAAAGGGCCGACAACGTGGGCACCTATTATGGCGACATGTATCAGATTTTTTACCTCAACGGCCTCATGGCCGGCGCTCTTACCAAGACCGACAAGATAGGCTATGTGGGTGCCTTCCCCATTCCCGAGGTTATTCGTCACATCAATGCCTTTGCCCTGGGTATCAAGGCGGCCAATCCAAAGGCCCTTGTGGACGTTCGCTGGACCTATGCCTGGTACGGGCCGGATAAGGCCAAGGAGGCTGCCGAGTCCCTGATCGGAGAGGGGTGCGATACCCTGGCCTTTACCGAGGATACGCCGGCTGTGATCGAGGTGGGCCAGGACCATACGGAAAAAGGCCGACAGATTTACTCGTTCAGCCACTACAGTCCCATGCAGGAGTATGGCAAGGATTCCGTGGTGTCCGGCCGGCTCATGAACTGGGGAGGCATGTATGTGAAGATTCTCGATGACATCTACAACGGTACCTGGACCAACGAGGATATGTGGTGGCTGGCAGCTGAAGGTGTCGCAATCCTCGGGGGAAGTAAAACTGATATCATCAATCCCAAGTTTGTGGATGAACTCAAGGGCCTTGAGGTGACCACCGGGGATTTTGGAAAAATTTCCGTGTATGATCTTGTCCTGAAACGCTACGCCCAGATGAAGCAGGGCGTGGATCTGTTTGATCCCTATGAGGGACCCATCACGGACAACACGGGCGTGCTCAAGGTTAAGCAGGGAGAGCGGGCCTCCAAGGAGGATCTCCTAAGCATCATGTATTTTGTGGACAACATAAAAAGCGCCCTTCCCAAATAACCCACATGTCCTCACGGACACAACGAAGCATGAAACACAAGAGCTGTTAGCCGTTAGCTGTTAGTGGTTAGCTAAAAGCTAAATGCTAAAAACTAAAAGCTCTTTTTTATAAAAGGGGTTGGAAGATCAGCCTTGATCATTTCCAGCCCCTTTGTCCAGGAGATATATGAGAAAGATCAAAAAGCTTGAAATGCGGGGTATCTTTAAGTCATTTCAAGGTGTTCCAGCCAATCAGGATATCAATCTGACCGTGGAGACAGGTGAAATCCTAGGTCTCCTGGGTGAGAACGGGGCTGGAAAAACCACGCTGATGAGTATCCTCTACGGATTGTACCAGCCGGACAAGGGCAAAATTCTGATCAACGACAGGCAGGTGACACTCGGTTCTCCTCTTGACTCCATCCACCAGGGTATCGGCATGGTACACCAGCACTTCATGCTTATTCAAAACCATTCAGTGCTGGAAAACATTGCCCTTGGGTACAAGAAAACCCCTTTTTTTTTCCCAAAGATCAGAATCCGGGACCAGGTGGTCGCCTTTGCCGAAAAGTTCAACTTCTCCATTGATCCCACCAAGAAAATCTGGCAGCTCTCCGCAGGCGAGCAGCAGCGGGTGGAGATCATTAAGGCCCTCTTAAACGGGGCAGATCTTCTCATCCTGGACGAACCCACCTCGGTTTTAACACCCCAGGAGATCGAGGATCTATTTGAGTTTTTAAAGAGGATGAAGGCCCAGGGCCATATGGTGATCATCATCTCCCACAAGCTTGACGAGATCATGGAGATCTGCGACAGGGTCACGGTTATCCAGAAGGGGCGGGTGGTGGGCGTTGCCGATACTGCTACCACGGACAAGCGATCCCTTGCCAGGATGATGATCGGCAGGGATGTTCTCTTCAATGTGGAGAGAGAACCCCTCCCAAAGGGTGATACCGTGCTCAGGGTGGATGATGTTTCCGTGATGGGGGACAAGGGGATCACCGTTGTCCACAACATGGGCTTTGAGGTGTTTGCCAACGAAATTTTTGGCGTGGCAGGGGTTGCCGGCAACGGTCAGCGGGAGCTTGCCGAGGCCATCACCGGGATTCGCAAAATTCAATCGGGGCGTGTGTATGTCAAAGGGGTTAACATCACCAACATGTCACCAAGGTATATTTACGATGCAGGGCTTGCCCACATCCCGGAAGAGCGGATTCGTTTCGGCATTGCCCCCGGGCTCTTTCTCTACGACAACGCCATCCTCAAGCAGCACCATCTGGACAAATTCTCCAAACGCCTCTTTCTCCAATACAGCCAGATCCGGGACCATGCCAGATCCCTGGTCGAAGGTTACCGGATCTCAACCCACTCCATCGATATCCAGACAAAGAATCTTTCCGGCGGCAACATCCAGAAGCTGATCCTGGGGCGGGAGATCAGTGAAAAACCGCCGCTGCTCGTTGCGTCCCACCCCACCTACGGCCTTGACGTGGGCGCCACCGAATATCTCAGGGAAGAACTTTTGACAAGGCGCAGGGAGGGCGGTGCCATTCTTCTTTTTTCCGAGGACCTCGAAGAGGTCATGAAGCTTTGCGACAGGATAGCGGTTATTTTTGAAGGTGAGTTCATGGCCGTTCTTGACTCCGGCGACCCGAGGCTTGCCGACATAGGGCTTATGATGGCGGGGTCTATGTTAGTAGACAGTAGGTAGTAGTCAGTAGGTGGTGGGAACTAGTGTCATTCCGCCCCCTTTGGTTATCCTGCCCGGAACCGCAAAACGTCGGGGGTCGCTTTGGTCCTTCTTAATGCTTTCGACCCTTTGGTTTTGAATGTTCCGGTCAGGATAACCAAAGAGGGCTCTAAAGTCGAGACTCGGACAGTGATGTTTTGACGGGAGTTTCATATAAAACCCCCATGTCCTGGTGGACAAAACGAAGAATGAAACTCGATAGCCGTTAGCTAATAGCTAACAGCTAACAGCTAAAGTGGGAGTTTCCTAAAAAAATCAGGATAATTTTATGTTAAGAATAAAAGTCAGCGACAGGGAAACCACCACCGGGTTGAGGTCCTTTTTGACCAACATCGCTTCGCTTGGGACGGGTCTCTGTGCCATCGGCCTTGTGTTTGTGGTCTGCGGGGTCAATCCTTTCTTTGCCATTTCAAAGATCTTCCTAGGTTCTTTCGGTTCCATGTACGGCTTCAAGGAGACCGTTACCAAGGCCATACCCCTGATCATCATCGGCGGAGGTCTGACCCTTGCCTTCAGGGCGAGATTCTGGAACATCGGGGCCGAGGGGCAATTGCTCATGGGCGCAATTTTCAGCACCTGGGTGGGCCTTGCCTGGGGTCCCCACCTGCCCTCGGCGGTGATCATTCCCCTGATGTTTGTTTCCGGATTTATCGGCGGCGGCCTGTGGGGGCTGATCCCTGCCATTCTGAAGGTGAGGTTTTCCATCAACGAGGTTATCTCCACCCTGATGCTCAACTACATCTGTGCCGAACTTGTCACCCTGCTCATTGTGGGGCCGTGGAAGGGAAAGACGAGATTCGGTTTTCCAGGCACAGACAACCTTGTTGATACTGCCACACTCGGGGTCATCCCAGGCTCCAGGATTCACTACCTCACCCTGCTGCTGGCACTGGCGGCTGTCGGGGTCCTCTGGGTCGCTGTTTTCAAGACACGGTTTGGCTACGAGGTAAGGGTTATCGGAGAAAATCCGGATGCCGGCCGGTATGCCGGGATCAATTTTTTTAAAACCTCCCTTATTGTCATGGCCATAAGCGGCGGCATGGCAGGCCTGGCAGGGGTGGGAGAGGTGGCGGGGATACACCATCATCTCACCTATCCAGCAGCAATTTCGTCGGGCTATGGATTCACAGCCATTATCGTTGCCTGGCTTGCCAAGCTCAACCCGGTTTATGCCATTGTGTCAGGTTTTTTCTTTGCCGGAATCCTGGTGGGCGGTGATGCCATACAGCTTTCCCTTGGCCTGCCCGCAGCAACGGTTCAGATCGTCAACGGCATCCTTCTGGTCTGCCTGATCATGGGCGACTTTTTTTTCAAGAATAAAATTACGATAAAATGGGGTAGATAGATGCAAGATGTAATCATATCGGTGGTTGAAAGGACCATGGTTGCCGGAACCCCCCTTCTTCTGGGGACGGTGGGTGAGGTGATCTGCGAACGTTCCGGGATTCTAAACCTCGGGGTCGAGGGGGTGATGAGCGTGGGAGCTGTGGTGGCCTTCATGGTCACCTACACAACGGGCAATCCCTGGCTTGGGCTCATGGTGGCCATTGGTGCTGGAATGCTTGTGTCGGTGATCCACGCCTTTGCCTCGGTCACCCTCCAGGCGAACCAGGTGGTTTCGGGCCTTGCCCTTACCATGATCGGCCTTGGCCTTTCTGGCATGTTGGGAAAACCCTACGTTGGCAAACCCCTTGAGATCAAGATGGAGGATTTTGCCATTCCCTACCTTTCGGACATACCGGTTATCGGACAGATATTCTTCGACCAGACCCCTTTTTTCTACATGGCCATTATTCTTGCCCTCGGGGCCTGGTTCTTTCTTGAAAGAACAAGCCTCGGCATCAAGGTGAGGTCAACCGGGGAAAATCCCAGGGCAACCGAAACCCAGGGGGTGAACGTCAACCTCATCCGGTACATGAGCGTCATCATCGGCGGCGGCTTTTCAGCCATGGCCGGAGCCCATCTTTCCACCTCCTACTCTAAATCCTGGATCGAAGGGATGACTGCGGGCAGGGGCTGGATCGTTATCGCCCTGACCATTTTTTCCCTCTGGAACCCGGGCCGGGCGATCTTCGGCGCCTTTCTCTTTGGGGGCATCTTTGTCCTCCAGTATCTCCTCCAGCCCCTTGGGATATCCCCCAACTTCCTCGCCATGCTGCCCTATCTTGCCACCCTCTTGATCCTCCTTGGAATGAGCCTTACGGGTAACAAGAAGCTTAACGCCCCTGAGAGGCTTGGCGAGCCCTATAAAAGGGGAGAAAGGTGAACAGTGAACAGTAGGTAGTGGGTAGTGGGTAGTGGGCAGTGGGCAGTGGGCGTTTTTCAGGACAAGGAATCCCAGAATTTCCGGCCTTGGTCGACCATGGTGGATTTTCGTCCGGTTGTATCCAGGGGGCCCGGATCAGTCCCCGGCCCGGCTCCGGTCAGACGTTTAATCCGCTCCTCCAGGGGTGGATGAGTGGAGAACAAATTGGCGAACTGTCGACCGGACAAGGGATTCACAATGAGCATGTGGGCCGTGGAAGGATTGGCATCCAAAGTGGCACCCCGGCGAGTATATTCTCCCAGTTTGGCCAGGGCCGAGGCCAGTCCCTGGGGCCGGCCCGTGATCTGGGCCGCAGTGGCATCGGCCAGATATTCCCTGGACCGGGAGACCGCCATCTGCACCACCATGGCCGCCATGGGTGCCAGGATGGACATGGCAATCACACCTAGAAATCCCAGACCGCCTTCCCTGTTGTCCCTGCCCCCGAAAAATGCGGAAAAACGGGCCATGGACGCCACAAACATTATGGCAGCTGCCAGGGTGGCCACAATGGTGGAAATCAGAATGTCCCGGTTCTTGATATGCCCCAACTCATGGGCCAGAACCCCTTCCAGCTCCTCCTGGTTCATCAGGCGCACCAGCCCTTCGGTGACCGCCACCACCCCGTGCTCCGGGTCCCTGCCTGTGGCAAAGGCGTTGGGCGCATCCTGGGGAATCACGTAAAGTGTTGGCATGGGCAGTCCGGCACGCTGGGCCAGACGGGCCACAGTATCATGCAGTTCCGGTGCCCGGGACCGGTCCAGGGGCTGAGCCCGATACATTTTCAACACAATGGTATGGGAATGCCAGTAGGAAAAAAAATTCATGGCCAGGGCGATGATCAAAGCGATGATCATGCCGGACTCTCCTCCCAGGGTGTATCCAAGCACCAGAAACAGCCCGGTCATGGCGGTCAGCAGAAAAACGGTTTTAATATGGTTTCCCATGGTTCTCCTCATGAAAATTCAATTTTGCGACAATAAAATGATTTAAGACAACTACTATAAGATCGGTCTGCTCAAAATCAAGCGTTCATGGCCGTTCTTGCTTCCGGAGCCCCGAGGTTTGCCAGCCTAGGGTTTATGATGGCGGGCTTCGTGGGAGTTTGATTGGTGGGTGGTGGGGGGTTGTATTAGGGTAGAGGGGACGACCCTTGGTGACGGCCCTAATAAGGCCTAGGTTGGGTTGAGGGGCGAAACCCAACTAATGTGGGACATTTCCTTTAACGTTGGGTTTCGCTGAGCTCTATTCAACCTACAGTGCTATTTACCGGTTGTTTAAAAGTTTAGAATCTTGTCAGATTCTTTTATAATTGCATACAGGTCGTCCATCCAACCTATGGGGCAAGTTCCTGATCCCGCAAGACCGTGGGATTTCATGCAGACGCCTCAGACATAGAAATCGCCTTGAAACTTGTTCATCTGTTCCATCACGTTGAACTCTTCTGTGCCCGACTGTTCAAAGAGAACGCCCTTGCCAAGCATGAAAACACTTACCTCGTCCTCGTTTTTTACGCCGATATTGGCAAGCCTCATAGCATTGTAAATTGTTTCTCCGTCATTTGTGGAAATAATGAATAGGGTTTTCATCGGTTCTCCTATTTCCAATAATCATTTGCTGCGGCAACCGTTTGATAGTTGACAGCCACAACCTGTGAGGTGGCAATCAAACTGTCGGCATTGTTGGCATAATCTTCCCTTAGCTTTGTACGGATTTCACCGGAAGGCTGAGTGTACTTGACAGCCATTCGGGAAAGCTTGATGGCAAGTTCGAAGCCTTGCTGGGGTGTTGCTGTTTTAAGGGTGCTGAGCCAGATGTCGGTCATGGAATTCTCCTCCTGTTTGTGAAGATTTGAAAAAATTAGATCCACGAATTGTATTTTTTAACTTTTCGGTGAGGCCTCAGCCGGAGTTTTCCATAAAGACCGGATGTTTTTCGTCAACACTTCCGGCGGGGTGATGACAAGCTCGTTATCTAAAAGTTTTTGCAGGAAATAATCGTCTGTCCGGTAGTTTTCATAGACGTTCTGTCGGGAAATGACCCGGATTAAACACCGGAACGATCTGTCAGTTTCACCCAGGACACCGGAGTAAAGTGAGAAATTAAATGTAGAAATTCCCATATCCGCATATCCGCAAAGTATCTTTACCAGGCCCTGGGCCAGGCCATTCACGTCATCCTGATCAAATTCCAGAAAGTGGCTCCGATCCGGCAGAATTCCGATAACCTCGTTGCTGCCTGCAGGAGAAAAAGATGCCAGCCATTCCACCGGACCGGTGGAACCGATGTATCGTTCATCCCCAGCTTTTTCAATCTCCAGCAGATCATTCCAGAAACAGGTCTGGTGTCTTTGAAAATATTCACGGGAGAGGTTCATAATGTTTGCAAGGTAGGTAAACGGAAGGTCTCCGCCAACCACCTGAAAATGGGGATGGGCAATACTGGCACCGGCAGGTCCCAGATAGTTTCCGTTGATGGTCAGGAATTTAACCCCTGAATTGGTCGCCTTCAAACGCCTGGCAAGCGTAAGTGATGTCTCAAAAGCATCCGCAACCGCTGCCGGATCAAACTCTGCCAGGGGCACATGATGTTTTTCTCCCACCCGGACCACCCCATGGATCTGGGCGGCGGGGAATATGTTTGGAAACAGGACAGCCTGGCCGATCTGAATGCGCCCTTCAGGGATCAGGTCCGCTGGATAGGTAGGTGTGAATTGTTTCCACCTTTCCTCGCACAAAAAACAGTTAATCTGGCTTTGTTCTGCCAGTCGTTCAATGAGTGCAGTATCGCTTTTTCCAAAAAACATGGTCGCCTTATCTGCAAGTCTCGAGTTGAATACACTCTGGGCACCGGTCAACGGGTCTTTGCGTATTTCCAGCTCCTGGGTATCCAGTTCATTGTTCATCATGGGATTGTGAATGACAGATTTTTGAATATGTTTAAAAAACCTTATTTTTTCAGTTACCATAAAATTATCCCGAGTTTTTAATTGATTCTCACATTAGGATGTCAGACGCACTTCATATGGTTCATTAGATCAAAGCGCCTTGATTTTATTCTATCGTGGTTAGAGAAACAATTATATCCATGGTGTTCAACTTCCGCAAGGCATTTTAAAATCGCTAATGAGTGCCTCAATCATTAATACTGGATCGATCCACCAACTGATCTAATGTCGTATTTCCAACCACATCATTGGAAATTGTCCTCCACAGGGCATCCCGGTCTCTTTCGGACAGACCTTGCACAGATGACCTCAGCATACCTATGCCTGGACTTATGGCGTATCTGAGCAAAGAATCTGTTTTTGTCATATGGTTCTGTGCGATCATCTCCCTGAGATCTTTGTAGGTAGATGAGCTCAGTTTTTCCTTGAGACTTGTGCTTCGTAGTTCAAACATGCTGCTTTCCCGGTCTGAGAATTCAAGTTGTTTTTCACCGAATTTGGCAATGAATTTTGAAGAATCTGTGGGATGCTCTTCAATGCCTGTAAAACTCTTACTGCTGAAATCAGGGTTGTCAAGGTTGTCCCGTAAAGATTGCTGAACACCGGCATCATCACTCATGCATTGTACACAGGTTTCTGTAAAGCTTGAGATTGACAGATCTGCGAACCCAAGCCCTGCTCTTATATTGCCTCTGAACTCGTTCACCATCTGGGTGAAGGGGCTTTGCCGGGGGGAAAACATTTCACCTATTTTGGCAAAAAAATTGGAAATTGCTTTTCCCATACTTTGCAATGTGTCGGTTATCATTCTGCCAATGCCCCTTCCCCTGGCTTCGCCCACATGGGCCTGATGCCCTCCAAGGCCGTCACCGACCGGTGCATTGCCTCCAATATTTTGTGGTTGCTCCAATTGTACGTGCTGCTGTGCGCCTACACCGTCTAAAGCCATGACTATCTCCTTAACCTCTAGTTTTTGAAGTTATACTCTGATGACGTGATTTGAGTTTATATCAAAGTCCTTTGTATTGCTCTCCTTTGATTCAGAGATTACACTTTGTATCAGCGCTTCATATCTGGTGGACCAGTCAATCAGAGTATTCAGATACCGTTCCATCATGGATCGGAATAGTTCATAATCTGTTTCCCCCGCCTTTACCTTAAAAAACAGGATCACTTCGTTTGTCCTGTTGTCTAATGCAAAAATCGCCCCGCCTGTTTCTTTACCGTAGAGGTTAGCATCCAGCAGCGTCTTATAAATCTTTTCATTTCCACTTCCCTCAAGTTTACCAAGGGCATAGCTGACAAACAGGCTGTCCCCATCCTCCACATACTCAAATTCTATTTCGAATCTGTCATCTACAATAAGACTTGCTACGCTGTCTTCATTTAATTCCAGTTTCAGACCAAACTCCAAACCGATGTTAGTGATAAGATCCTTTACGTCCATTCAGTCTCCTGTTTTTACGGGGGGCAGAGCCCAAGTAGGTATTTGTTGTTAAAGTTTAATTCCGCCAGGCAAAGGGGCTGTTCTGTTTTTCTACAAATAAGGCCATCTGATTTGATAGTCAAGAGATTCTTTTTTCATAGATCCATAAGTCCCTTGGCCTTGCATTTTTAGGTTTTTTGGGGAGAGGCTTTTTCAAGGGCCGTCATAAGCTTGATCTCTCCGTAGGAATAACCGTCACCCAGCTCCGCCTTGATGGGTGACAGAGCCTCTTTTCCAAGCTTGTCCATGGCAGTTTTAATGGCCTTTTGTTTTTCAGGAGTGAGGAGCTTGTCAATATCTATGGTTCCGTTTTCCACATAAAAGCTCAGATGGCCCTGGATGGTGTTTTCCACAAGGCCCCTCTCCTTTGCAATGCCGGCAATGGTCAACCCCTTTTCAAAGAGCTCAAAGCTTGCCTGCACGGTATCTGACGGGGTGGAGCCATCCCTTGACCGATTTTTTTTACCGGAGGTTTTTTTCTTGTCTGGATCAGAGTTCTGGTCTTCTCCTTTGGGGGACAAGGTTTTCAATGAGGGCTTAGGCTTGGGAAGAACAACCTCTTGTATGCCGTGTTGTTTCCGATACTCTAAAACCCTTTGAAGGATATCCTGGCCGTATTTTTCCAGGGTCTTGTCGCCTACGCCTTTGATCTTTTTAAGATCTGCCCTGTTGGCGGGTAGGTTTACCACGATCTGGATCAGCACCCTCTGGTGGAGAACCACAAAGGCCGGCACACCATCCTTGCTGGCCCTGGCCCTGCGCCACTCTTTGAGGGATTGGAACAGCTCAGGATGTTCGATGTCTGATTCGCCATAATCTGCTGTGATGTTCTTTTTTTTCTTTTCAGGGGCGAAATTCATCTCCGCTTTGGCAACGGCACCAAGATATCGGGTCGGGTTAAAGCCTTGTTCGCAGGCCTTGATCCCGGCAAGCTTTACTGCAATCTCCTGCTTCAGGTTGGTTAGGGCGTTGTCGATCCTTTGAGCGAGCTCCCTGTTGTCTGTTTCCACATGGAAACGTTCTATAAAATCGTTGAAGATTTGTGCAAACTTCTCCTGGAACCACCCGGAAGCCCTGGAGGTTCTCTCGTTTGTATGATCGTCTGAATCCGGGATGATATTGTCCCGGAAGATGGATCTCAACTGCTGGGTGAACTTTTCCCCCACCGAAAAAATGTTTTCATCGGCCTCTTTTTGCAAACCCTGAAAATCAACACCCCCTGAGATCTGAACAAGGTTGCTGCTGCCTACAAGTATCCTGGCAAGGTAGTTGAGGCGGTTATACAGGGATCCAAATTCAAAACACTCTAAAAGCAGCTGCTGTTGAAAGACTATTCGGGCGCTGGTGAGCCCTGTTTCAGACGGTGGATTCTGCCGGGCAGTTTTGAGATAGCCCAGCACGGCTCCGTCAAGTTCAATGCCATGGGAGGGAAGGGGAGAACTCAAAATCATGCCCTCAAAACTCTTGCACCGGCTCAGGGCCACGTATATCTGACCGTGGGTAAAGGCCGACTGGGCGTCGATCACGGCCCTTTCAAAGGTCAGTCCCTGGCTCTTGTGAATGGTGATGGCCCAGGCAAGCTTGAGGGGAAACTGTTTGAATTTGCCAATGACCTCCTCCTGGATCTCTTTGGTTTCCGGGTTGGCCGTGTACTTTATGTTTTCCCATTCAACCGGTTCAACCACAATTTCGTTGGTCTCATCCGGGCAGAGGATACGAATCTGCTGGTTTGAGATGGATAGGATTTTACCGATTTTTCCGTTGTAAAAGCGTCGTTCAGGCGAAGTGTCGTTACGGAGGAACATCACCTGGGCCCCGATCTTGAAGACAAGGTTTTCAGGCGTGGGGTGGATGTGGTCGGGAAATTCTCCGGTTATTGAGGCTTTAAAATGGTGTTCATTGCCCGGAAGATCCCAGAGCCTGTCATGGTTGGTGGCATCTGCGCTGTTGTTGTGGGTGGTCAGGGTTATGTATCCCTGGTCCTCCCTGGGCACAAAATTTTCCACATAACGCTGGTTCAGCTCGTCAATGGCGGCAGAGTCAAGGCGGTTGCTGCGAACACGGTTTAAAAGCTTTATGAAACGATCGTCGGTCTGGCGGTAGATATGGTTCAGCTCGATGGTCATAAGCTCGGTGCGGGCAAGGGCGTGGCTGCTGAAAAAATAGACGGATTCATAGTGTTCGTGCAGGAGCTGCCAGTCCGATTTTTTGGCAACCGGGGAGAGCTGGTGAAGATCGCCTATTAAAAGAAGCTGCACCCCGCCAAAGGGTTGGTCGTTTCGGCGCTGCTGACGTAGAACTGCATCCACAGAGTCCAGCATGTCTGCCCTTACCATGCTGATTTCGTCGATGACCAGAAGATCGAGGCTGCGGATGATCTTTCTTTTTTCTCTGCTGAACCTGAACATTCGCTGTTTGTTCTGCTGTACATTCTCAGAGCCGGGAATGTACGGGCCAAAGGGAAGCTGGAAAAAGGAGTGCAGGGTGACCCCACCGGCGTTGATGGCCGCAACACCCGTAGGAGCTGTCACGACCATTCTTTTTGCCGTATTACCCTTGAGGCCATGGAGAAAGGTGGTCTTGCCCGTGCCGGCCTTGCCCGTCAGAAAAATATTTTTTCCCGTGTATTCGACAAAATCCCTGGCAAGGGCAAGCTCATTGTTTTTTATCGGTTTTGAATCTATTTTTCTTCTCCTGAAAATTAAAATTACAATTCAGGGTATCATTTTTAATTTTCAAGTCAACAAAAACAAAAACCGCTTTCCCGGTGCTTTTCCGCTATGGTTTCAGCCAGTTGGTCAAGGGCCTTGAAATCTTCCTCCTTTGGTGTTCCCTTGATGAGCAGGGGCTCGATAATCTCCACCTTGAGATTGGGAATAAGGGAGGCAAGGGTTTCCACTGTTTTTCCTCCCCAGCCATAGGATCCTAGGATCGAGAGAAATTTTGCCTTAGGACGAAGGGCGTTTGCAAGGCAGGTGGCATACACCACATTGGGGTGGGGACCGGCAAGAACCGTGGGGCTTCCCACCACAATGGTTGCCGCATCCACAAGTGCTATGGCAAGCTTTCCGATATCGGTCACGGTCAGGTCGAACAGCTCCACGCTGACGCCCTTATCCACAAGGGAGGCCACAAGGTGATTAACCATTTTTTCCGTGCTGCCGTGCATGGTTATGTAGGGCAGAACCACGAGGTTTTTTGGCGGGCCGTTCACCCATTGGTCATGGGCCTCCATGATCATGGCTGGGCGGTCATGGATGGGGCCGTGGCTTGGGGCAATGGTTTCAATCTCATAGGCCTTCAGCTTTTCCAGGTTTCGCTTGATGATACTGCGAAAGGGCATCATGATCTCGGCATAGTAGCGTTTTGCAGCCTCGTACACACGGCCCTCATCTGTGGCATAGAGATCAGTGGTGGCAATGTGGGAGCCGAAAAAATCACAGCTGAAAAGCATCTTGTTTTCCCGGAGATAGGCCACCATGGTTTCCGGCCAGTGGACCCAGGGCATGTGGATGAACTCCAGGGTCTTATCCCCGAGGGAAATTTCGTCTCCGTCATTGACCAGCATAAACGAGGTTTCAGGAATCGGCATCAAGTCCATGAGCATGGCCTTTGCCTTTGGCGTGGTAACCACACGGGCTTCAGGAAAGCGGGCAAGAACGGTTGGAATTCCCCCTGAATGATCCTGTTCCGCATGGAGGCAGACAATATAGTCAAGTTTTTCTACGCCTTCCAGCTGGGACATCAGTTTGTCGATCATGGGGGGATCCACGGTATCCAGGAGCATTGTTCCTTCGCTGCCCTTTATCAGATAGGCATTGTAACTTGTGCCGTCGGGCAACGGAATCAAAGAGTCGAACAGCCTTGAGTTCCAGTCGACTGCGCCCATCCAGTAAATGTTGTCTTGAATTTTTCTCGGGTTCATGCTTCCTCCTTTTTTTGTTTTGTTCAGGACCAGAATTCAATCCGGTTTTTTTCGGGGTCATACAGATAAAAGACCCTGGAGCCCCAAAGAGGTTTAATCTTTGTGGGGTTGAGCTTTTTTTCTTCAAACTCTCTGTGTTTTGCCTCAAGATCGTCCACCCTGAGGCTTATGGTGAGACCCCTGCCATTGGCGCTCTTGATCGAGCAGCGTGATTCATCGGCAATGCTCAATCTGGCCGAATCGGTCAGGTAAAATTCCACAAACCATCCACGGTTGACGAGCTGTTTAAGGTTCACCCCCGAGGTGTAGAAATCCATCGTCTCTCTCCACCGGGTGCAGTACAGGATTGTGTTGGCGGTCTTGATCCTCAAAAGAGTTTATACTTTGTTTTTAACATTTTAGAAAGGTCGTTTAACTGGCGAAAGGCCTTTTCAACAGTTTGTTCCCCGTCCGGGTTGACAAGGCAGCAGGTGGCAGGCGACAGCATGCTGCTTGCAAGAATCTGGTCCATGTCAATCCCCTTTTTGACAAGCTCTTTCCAGACCAGTTCCAGGGTCATTGCCTGGAACTGGAGGTTCTCCTTTTCATAGGTTTCAAACCCCGTTGGTATGATGCCCCACACCAGGATGCCGCCCCGGTCAAGAAATCGTTTTACGGATTTATGACAGGCTGCAAATATTTGAGCGTTGGTGTGGATATCCATGGAGAGGACGTCCATGTCAAGGTTCAAAAGAAAGTCCCAGTCCGGATTGCCGCACAGATGGATGCCCCTTGGAGAGTCGATCATCGAGAAAAAAAGGTCAAGATCCTTTTTTGCCTTAAGGTCGTCATAACCGGACATGGCTGAAAAAATGAACTGCATCCCTGGCTCGTCAATGAACATGAATGCATTGGGGTTGAGCTTCTTGAGGCGGCTCAACTGTGCGTTGATGCGTTTGGCCATGAACTCAAACAGGAAAGGTCGAACAGTATCATCGAACAAGATCGGTCGGTCATCCTGGTCAAGGACGTTGAACCCAAAGCTTACGGGGCCTTCAAGCTGCCCCCTTATGGCCGGTCGGTCGGCGAGATCCTGGGCCAGAAATCGATGGTATACAACAGAACCTTCCTCGCTCACATCAAAGAAGTCCGGGTCGTCAAACCGCTCCATGGTCTGTTCAAATTCCTGGATGAATTTATCCATGGAGAACCGCACGGTCTGTTTGTCCATATCGATGATGATGCCTGGAAAATGCTCTGCCGCCTGGACATACATATCTTCCATGTAGCTGAAGTTTGGCAGCTGGGGCCAGAACGGCACGTCAAGGCTCATTGCTGCTTTAAGTGCCTGGTCAACGTCCTTGTGGGGCATTACGGCCATTGCCGTTGTCAATAGATTCCCGGGAATGGGCATGGGAGCTCCTTTTTTTTCTGATGTACATCAGCTTTTCTACTTTGGCAACGGTTTCACCCTGTTCGTCCAGGACCAAGACCTGGTAGCGGGGCAGGTATTTGTCACCTGCTGCTGTTCGTTCAAGGATGTCCGCCACCATGGCACGGGTGATGGAAAACTCTGCGGTCATGGTTCCCTTTCCAGGTTTTATGAAATCAATGGTTGCGGCCTTGTCCCACACCACATAGTTGTTGCCCAGAATGGGGATGAGCATGAGCATGTAAAAGGGGTCAACCATTGCGTAGAGAGAGCCTCCGAAGTGGGTGTTAACGTAGTTGCGGTTGTACCAGCGTTGTCGCATTACAACCTTGAGGTATCTGTAATCTTCAGAGATGGTTCGGACACTGATCCCCGTTCCCCAGTAGGGGGGATAGAGGTTCATTATGAGCCTGAATGTCGAAGCCTTCATTGTTCAACCCTTTCCCTTGCAATGAGTGCAGCTCCCAGGGCGCCGATGGTATCGGGATTTTCAGGGATCTGTATCCTGTCGACCTTGAGTATCTCTTCAAGGGCACGGACAACGCCTCTGTTCCATGCGACCCCGCCGGACATGGAAACGGTCAGGTCGTCAATGTTCTTGGCCACCCTTTTCACAAGGGCATAGATCCTGGACGCTATGGATCGATTCAACCCCTTTGCTATCTCCCGCTGATCTGTACCTTCGGCAATGAGGCTCACCACCTCGCTTTCGGCAAATACGGTGCACATGCTGCTCAGGATAAGATCGCTTCCGGCACCCGTGTCAAGGTCGCCAAGGTCCAGGATGTCCACCTCCAGGGCCCTTGCCATGGCTTCCAGGAATCGACCGGTTCCTGCTGCGCACTTGTCGTTCATGGCAAAGTCCAGGACCTTGCCGTTTTCGCCCATGTAAATAACTTTGGAGTCCTGGCCTCCTATGTCGATGAGAATGCGGGTGCCCGGGATCACCTCCTGTATGCCCCTGGCGTGGCAGGTGATCTCTGTGACGGCAGAGGTTCTGTTCGCAACCCGGTTTCGCCCATAGCCTGTGGAGATGATGGCCTTAAGGTCAGTTTCAAGAATTCCGGCCCGGTCGAGCACTTTGGCCTTGGCCCGGTCAATGGCCGCAAGGTTTCTCACCCCGGTGGGAACAACCGACCATGCCACCACCTTTTTTGATTCGTCAATGAGCACCGCATCACACGAAAGGCTTCCAACGTCTATTCCGAGAAAATACATGATCGGGGGAGGTCCTTGAATTTTTAAATTTATCGGTTCCACAGTTGCCCTTTGGCATGGTAGTAATTAAGATCATACGTATGTGAGTTGGTTTGTCAAGAATAATTGTTCGTACTCTGACCAGCGGTCAGCATTTGAGAGGTATAGGATACATGGGGCTTTTTAAACTGTTAGCCGGATCATCCATCGTTCTGATTGTTGCAGCAGCTGTTTGTTTGTCGGTCGGTTTAATTGTCATGGGTTTTGAGTCTGTCCCCCTTGTGCCCCTTGAGCGGCAGTTGAAACAGGAGGATATCGGCAGAATCAAGAAAATCATCAAGCAAAATGATCCCCGTAGATTGCGCAATGGCCAGGTGAAAAAGGTTACCATCACCCAGGAGGAGTTGAATCTTCTCCTGGACTATGCCCTTGTTTCCCTGGGTTTAAGGGTTGGCACCCGGGTTGGGCTAGATCCAGAATTCACCATGGTGGAGGGCTCCATTGCGCTTCCTGAGAAGTTTATCGGCGATTATCTCAATATTACGGCAAAGCTCGCCTTTGATGGAAGAAGGATAACCCTGAACCGCATGGGTGTGGGGAAATTACCAGTACCGGTTTTTCTGGTTAACCCGGCCATGGGGCTGGGGTATCGTTTGTTTGAATCCTCTGGGTGGTTCAAGACCGTGAAGGGGGTCATGGACTCAATCAGAACTATTGAGCCGGGAAATAAAACGATGACGGTGGAATTCCAATGGGACAGGGGGGTTGCAAAACGATTCCAGAATCAGGCAAGGGATTTGTTTGTTTCCCCGTCTGACAGGCAGCGAATCAAGTTTTATTCCGGGGAAATAGCCCGATTATCCCACTCCATCAAAGGCTCTTCGGTTTCCCTGGCAGCCTATTTAAAGCCGCTTTTTTTAACGGCCCAGGAACGGTCAGAAAGAGGCGGACCGGCAAAATCGGAAAATCGTGCCTTGATATTCAGCCTGACCCTTTATGCCATGGGGTGGTCCGATAAAATACTCACCAACGACCCTGGTGCTTCCTCCGGCTTTTCTTCTGGAACCCCGGCATTGGCAAAGGCGATAAGGCAGCGTTTGACCCTGGGGGACAGGGGCGATCTTGCCCAGCATTTTCTCATTTCAGCCGCCATTTCCGCTGGTTCAAACAGTGGATTGTCATCCATTGTGGGGGTGTTCAAGGAGATGGAGGATTCCAGGGGAGGTACGGGGTTCAGCTTTGCCGACCTTGCTGCGGACAGGGCCGGGATAGAATTTGCAAAGCTTGCAACCGAAAAGGATGGCACTGCCCTGAATCTTCAGCGATCCATGGCGCAAATTGTTGATGAGCTTGAGTTTATGCCCCCTGTGGATCATCTGCCCGAAGGCATAATGGAGCTTGAGTTTAAACGCAGATTTCATGATCTTGACAGCAGGGAATACGCCCTTGTTGAAGCTGAGATTGCCCAGAGAATCGCAGGGTGTAAGCTTTACAATAACCAGCCTTGATCAAGGCCGGTTATTCAAAGTATCCCTGGATGATAATTCTTGTCTTTTGAGGGCCGTCCCACTCCTCCTCATGGAGTTTTACTCCGTACATGGTTTGTTCAACCAAGAGAGAAGAGCACTCTCCTTTGATGGTGGTTCCCTTTTCAAGCATGTTTTTTATCTTGATCTCGGGGCTGAAGGGGACAAACCACCGTTCCTTTTCCATGAGCAGGAAGTCTCTTTTGATTGTCAGAGCCTCGACCCTGATCTCTAATTTTTTGATTTGATCGATTTGATTTTGGTCGGTTTTTTCCCCTCTTTGCCTGAGGTAGAGAGCGGTGAGGGCTTTTTTTGTTTGTTCAAGGTCTTTACCGATTTCGGCAAGTTTGCCGGTTTCATGGCGGCCAATGGTGAGTGTGCAGGCTTCTTCCAGGCCTGAATCCATACCGGAACCTAGGCCTGAACGGACGTTTTTTAAAAAGATACCCCGCTGGGCAAGGATGGTGGACGAGATTACATCGCCCCCCTGGGCCTGAACCCTTCCGTTGGTGATAATGGTTGCATTTTCAATATCCCTGGCTACCACCACATTGCCCCCGGCCTCTATCCGTGCCCGTTTTCCCCCTGGTGCCAGCCGGCCTACCTTTTCTTTTACTTCAACGCTACCTGTGACTGTCACAGTTCCCTCAAGATTTTGCCAAACCCTTAAGCCGGATGCGTTGACAACTCCCCCCGGGTAGATATTTCCGAGAATTTCAAGGCTGCTTTTTCGGTATGTGCTGCCGGTATCCCTGTCCACATCCCCCTGTACGACGCTCAAAACAGGCTCTTCGGTCAGGGGAATTACAAACAGGGTTCTGTCTTTGTATCTTGTTGGATTTCCTTCAACTGTGGCCGTGTACGAGATGTTGTCGTGGCTTTCTACCCCGCTCCCCTTTCCGGGAAGTGCCGTGTTTACCCAGTCGGGGTGTAAAATGTTTCCAAACACATCCCGGCCTGGTTTCCCTTCCACGTGGGGGGTCCTTTTTGCTATAGGCTGGCCTTTTTTCACGATTATGTTCGGGTGTGAGGTCTGGTGACCATCGTTTGGGTCTTGAACATTTTCAAAAAGAAACTCAAGAAGTCCGTGTTTTCCCTGTTCGGGCGGAGTGCCCAGGGCCACACAAAGGGTCTCCTCCGGCTGTCCGTTGGTAAGAAACTCTTTAATTTTCGCATCATTGGTTATTCCGAACTTGATACCGGCAACCCTGAGCCAGTTTTTAAAGTTGTTGGTTGATATTTCTTCCAGAGGCTCTGAGCGCATAGTGACAAAGGCCTCAAGTCTCGTGTCGGAAACACGGTAGTCAAATAGTTGACTTAGCTTCTGGTTGACCTTAAAGTTTGATCGATACTGGGCAAGGGCTTTTTCCAGGTTCAGCCTCTGCATTTCATAAGTTTTTTGTTCTTTAAGAACGGCCAGGAGATCCTCTTTACCAAGGCCAAAATTCTGTTTCAGAATTTCTCCGAGATAACGTTTTTTCTCGCCTCTCTCAACCTCCCTGCGCTGCTGTTTCAGTGCCTGATTCACCTGATCAATATTGACATAGCCTTTTTTGACGGCTATGGCACCAAATCTCTTGTTGAGCTCAATTTTTTCCCGTTTAGACTCCGCAAGTTCGTTGATCGCCTCTGCCAGTGATTCATCCTTGATCCTGTCCTGGGTCAGGAGCATGGCCGATCGATTTGCCGGGGTGAGATCCTGGTTTGCCACGAGGATATCGCCTATGAGTTTGTTCTTTCTGGTCTTTCGAAACAAATCAGCCTGCGTGGCCAGGGCTTTTTCCACCTCCCTTGAACCGGTAAATTGATTTGCAACGGCAAGCAAGCCGAATTTTTTGTCCAGAAGCTTTACCATCAGGTGGGTCTGGACAGCCGTTAAAAAATTTATGTCTTCGGGTGAGAGATAGTGGTTGTCTGTAAAAATTTTTAAAACAGAGATTTCCTGACCAAGCTCAAGGGCCTGGTCAATTCGGGCAAGAATTGTCTTTTCTTGTTTCAGAGTGATCAGCTTACAACGAACCGCAAGATCAATAAGACGATGATTTTCGCTGTTGTTGGTTGGATCAGTCAGTTTTTTGTTCATGGTGAAACCTTTGTTCACTTAGGACTTTATTTTAACCGGGATTCCCGCCACCATCCAGACCACCCCGTGGGCAACAGCGGCTATTTGCTGGTTGACAAATCCGGCCATGTCCCGGAATTGTCTTGCCAGGGCATTTTCTGGAACAATTCCAGTCCCAACTTCATTGGAGACCACTATCACAGGGCAGTGTGAACGGTCAAGGCTTGATGCAAGCCTTTGGAGGCTAAGTTCAATGGCCGGTTGTTCAAGGTTGTTGAACATCAGATTTGAGGTCCACAGGGTAAGGCAGTCCACCAGGATCACATCTGAACTATTTGACAGCCTGTCAATGGTGTCTGCAATCTCCAGGGGCTCCTCCACGGTTGTCCAGAGGTCGCCCCTCTCCTGTCTGTGCCTTGTCACCCTGTTTTCCATCTCCGGGTCCGTGGGTACTGAAGTGGCAATAAAAATTTTTCTGTTGCCGGGTATGGCATCGGCCAGACCCAGGGCATGGCTGCTCTTCCCACTTCGGCACCCGCCGATCACCAGGGTTATTTTTTTTTTCATTTTTCGATACCGACCCTTGCCTTTACCCCGTTGTGGTAATAGTGCTTGATCTCCTGCATCTCCGTAACAAGATCAGCCCGTTGGATGAGCCTGGGGGTGGCACCCCGGCCCGTGATCACAAGTTCCACATGGTCAGGTTTGAGATCAATGAGTCTTAAAAGCTCCTCTTCGGAAAACAGGTTGCACATAACCGCAACATTCCCCTCTTCAACCACCACCAAATCGTGTTCGCCCCGGGTTAAAATTTCCACCACCCGTTCATACCCTTTTCTACCGGCTTCAACATCTTCGGGGGAAGGCTTACCCCTGACAAAGCGACCCAAGCCGTATTGCTCAACGGTGATGAGGTCTGAAAAGCGTTCCAGGGCCTTGATCTCCGCATAGTCCCCCTGTTTCAGGAACTGGACGATAAAAACCTTGAGTCCTGCCCCTGCTGCCCTGACGCACAGCCCCAGGCATGCCGTTGTTTTTCCCTTGCCGTTTCCCGTGTAAACCTGAACGTATCCTTTCATTTTTTGTCTCCAGGTGATTAGAGTTTGCCTTTGCCCGAGCACCCCGTCCCTATCACAAGCAGTGGGTTGGTCTTTGTGCAACTGCCAGGGCACATTCCCCTTTTTCATCTTGGGGGCAATGAGCTGTCCGTTGTTTGAAGGCAGAATTGATGATGCTTTGCATACGCTTTTTACTCCCGAATGTTTCTCAACCATTACCCATGGGTTTGCAATCGTGCTTATCGAGTTAAGGCTATGTTTATCATAGAATTGGATGCCAAGGCCAACCATTTTTGTCAGGGATAAAATTCCCCGTTGTTCCCGCTTCACCTCGGTCGTCCCCAGGGTGAATGTCCATGCAGGAGACAGGTTCTTCTCCTGGTATATCAGAGTTGGAAACGTTTGGAATTCATCCATGCATACTCCCCTGCTGCAACCTATCCCCACGGCCAGGGCTGGTGGTCGGAGCACAAACGTTCCACGTGGAACGTTTGTGCGTGTATCTGCGCATACCTCCGCTGGCCTGTTTTCACCGGGTGTCCCGCTAGTCAAGATGATCAGTTAGCGTTCCAGCAAAAAAAAAGAGAACAGGAGCACCAGAAACCCTGTTCTCTTCTTTTATATGGCGATAACCGGTAGGTTCACTTCAATGCCATATTCCAATCTAAAAATGTTCCATGTGAAACAAAAAATCCCATGTCGATTTTTCATCGATATGGGATTCCGTATTTATCCTCATTGTTTTATGTTGATCCAGCCCAACCGCGCAGGCACACAGGAACATTTTATAATATCAGGCAGGTTTTCTGACTCCCGGATCATCTTACTTGCTGCGTCTTCCCATCCCCTTTAATTATAAAAACTGGGGACAGTGACATTAAACAGCGTTCATTCCCGGTTACAGCGGCGGGTCCGTTCCTGAATTTCACAGGATTCCCTCTTTACAGCACTAATACCTGAATTTTCTAGGACAATAGGACGCTCCTGTTGAAAAGTCAAACGAAATATTTATTTGTTAAAAAAACCTCTGATATCTTCGATTACGATGTAAAAACAAGGCACCAGAACCAGGGTGATGAGGGTGGAAAAGAGAATACCGAATCCCAGGGAGATGGCCATGGGGATCATGAACCTTGCCTGGCGGGAGGTCTCGAAGATCATGGGGGCAAGACCTCCAAAGGTGGTTAGGGTCGTGAGTAGGATGGGCCGGAAGCGCTGCACTCCCGCCCCGAGGATGGCTCCATGGGCAGACAGACCGTTTCTTCTTGCGCGGTTGGCAAAGTCCACCAGCACAAGGGATCCGTTGACCACAACGCCTGCGAGGGCAACAAGACCAAAAAGACTCATGAGGGAGAGGGAGTAGCCAAGGAGGATGTGGCCTAGGAGGGCACCCACAAAACCAAATGGAATGGCTGTCATGATGACAAGGGGTTGGATATAACTTCTGAAGGGAACTGCAAAAAGACCAGAGATCAGGCTTGTGGTGCTCTCCTGCATGTCGGCCTGGCGTCCCTGGAATTTAACGGTCAAACCTGGATAATCTTTTTCCAGCCGGGGAATAATTTCCTGCTTGAGCACCGAGATCAGTTGCCCTGTTTCGTTCCTTGGGGTCACATTGGCCGATACCGTAGATATCCTGCGGCCCGCCCTCCTTTCAATGGCCGTGTAGGATCTTCCCCGTTCCATTGCCACTACGTCGCGGATAAGGGCCTCCTCTCCCTTTTTATTCCGGATCATCAGGGTCCCGATATTATGCTCAAAAGACCTCTCATCCTTGGGAAGGCGGACCCGCACGGTAACCTCGTTCCTTCCCCGCTGGAGCTTGAGGGCCTGGGCCCCGTAAAAGGCATGGCGGACCTGGAGTGCCACATCCCGGGCCGTAAAACCCATCATCTCGCCAAAGGCAAGCATGGTGAAATCAAACTGGGTCTTTCCCCTGGTCCTACCGTCATCAATATCCCTTGAAGAGGGGAACTCGGCAATTTCCCCGGCAAGTGCCCTGCTTGCCGATGTCAAGGTATCTATCTCCTGATGGCTGAGCTCGATGGTCAAGGAACTGCCCGAACCGGGGCCTCCCCTGTCGGCCTCAAAGGTAAGGGATTCAAGGCCCGGCAACGGTCCGAGGGCTGAGCGCCAGAGTTCTATCACCCGGGTCGTACTGATGGGCCTAACATTGCTGGGGGTGAGAATGATTCTCGAGGTGATGACGTTTTCATCCACCTGGGCGTAAAAACCCCTGGAAAGTGTGAGTTCTCCGTTCGCAGCTATTACGGATCTGGCTGCGGCCGATATGTCTGCAACCACCTGAGCCACCCTTTTTTCGGCGCTTCCGTAGGGAAGAACGGCCCTGACAAAGGCATAGTCTGATTCCACCCTGGGCATCAGGGTGATCGCTATCCGGCCGCTCTTGACATAGGCTCCGGCGATCAAAAGGACGGCAAGGCCGGTTGCAAGGGCGGTGTAACGATGCTTGATCACCCTGTCAAGGAAAGGGGCATAGAAACTATTCACCAATCTTACAAGGGCGTTGCTGAGCCTTTGCTGGTGGGTTGTAAGCAATGTCATAATTTCCCCCCCCTGGGCTGAGCCTCCATGGGCAAGGTGGGCCGGAAGAATGAAAAAACTCTGGATAAGGGAGATGACAAATACCGTGATCACGATCACTGGAATGATGGTGTAGAGTTTTCCCATGGTGCCGGGAATAAAAACGATGGGCAGGAAGGCCACCATATTGGTAAGGGTGCTGAAGGTTACCGGCATTGCCACTTCCCGGGTCCCCATGATCGACGAATCAATAAGGGGTAATCCCCTCTGACGGTAATGGTAGATGTTTTCCCCCACCACAATGGCGTTGTCCACGATAATGCCGATGGTCACGATAAAGGCGAACATGGATACAAGGTTGATGGAAAAATCCACCAGGGGTAAAAGGAGAAAGGCACCCAGGAGGGAAATGGGTATGCCCAGGGAGACCCAGAAGGCGAGTCGTATCTCCACCAGGAGAGCCAGAAGGAGAAATACCAGCCCGAGTCCCATGTACCCGTTTTTGAGTAAAAGTGCGGCTCTCTCTTTGAAGGTTTCGGATGAGTCGCTGACCATGGCAACCCCGAGACCGGGGGGCAGGGTTTCATTGAACCTGTCAACGACAATCCTGGCAGCCTCTGCGACCTCCACGGGGCGTTGATCCCCCACCCGGAAAACCTCGATCATGACCGCAGGTTTTCCCTCGAATGTGGCATGGGTGTTGGAGTCCTCAAATCCCTCGGTGATGATTGCAATATCCTTGAGCATCACCCTTGTTCCATCGTTAAGGGTTATCACGGCAAGCTCGCCATACCCCCTGGCATTTTCCCTCCTCTCCTTCATGCGCACCAGGATTTCCCCGCTGTCTGTCTTGAGGCTTCCCCCGGGGATATCCACGGAAGAATCGGATATGATGGCGGCAATCTCGGCCAGAGTAAGGTCATAACGTCTCAGATTTTCCCGGGGTACTTCAATGTGAATCTCGTAGTCACGAACCCCGTCAAGCGCAACCTGGGTGATGGATGGGTCCTGGAGCATTGCCTCCCTCAACGCCTCGGTTCGTTCCCTCAGAGCGGTTTCAGCGACATTGCCAAATACGGCAAAAGAGATGACCCTGCGGCGTCGGGTGGCAACCGAAACCATTGGATCTTCGGCCTCCACGGGAAAAGAGGTGATGGAATTGACCTGGTTCTCCACCTCCTGGGCAAAGCTTCGTACATCCTCCCCCTCAAGTACCTCCAAAAAAATTTGTGCCCTGCCCTCAACGGCTGTGGAACGCATCTCGTCCAGCCCGTCCAACCCCTGGACCGCCTCCTCGATGGCAAGAATAATTCCATGCTCAACCTCTTCCGGGCTTGCACCGGGATACTTTACCGAAATGTTCACGATTCCCAACTCGTAATCGGGAAATACCTCCTGCTGGATTTTCGTGGCCATGAAGAAACCGCCGACCAGAAACACCAGCATGAGAAGATTGGCGGCAACGATATTGCCTGCCATCCAGGCGATTGCCCCTCGACGGGGTGTTGGCTCCCGGTTACTTTCCATCTTTGTGAGCCTCCACAACCCTGATAGCCATGGCGTGAACAGCCGAGGAGAGGTCTGAGACAACTACCTTATCCCCTGGGATTACGCCGGATTTTATAAAGAGGGTTTCATTGTTCGCCCACACCGTTTCAACGGGTTCAACCATAAGCTGATTGTCCCTGGCGATCCAGACGGTTGATCCATCCCTGGCACATTCTCTCGGAAGGGCGATGATGTCATGGATGGTCCGGCCCTGGATGGCCATGGTGACATAGGAATTTATGAGAAGTTGGCTTCTGGTTTTGGTGTCGAGGCCCAGGGGGTCTTTGACCGCTACAACCACCCTGGCAAGGCGGCTTTTTTCTCCAATGTCTCCCAGAAGTTTTACCACTTCGCCCCTGTAAATCCTCTTGTCCCGGGTAACCACCTGGACGGGGCTCCCCTTGTCTGTCTCTTCCATGGGAAATCTGATCCACGACAACTGATCCATGGCAACCAGGGCCGTTACCCAGTATTCATCGGTTCCGGCAAGGGTGGCAAGGCTCTCCTGGGCCGTGATCTGGGAGCCATTTTCCACCTTTTTTTCCATGACCATGCAGTTAAAAGGTGCGCTGATCACTGTTCTCTCAAGGTCGATCATGGCCTGTTCAAGATCTACCCTTGCCATTTCAAGATCCGCCTCAACCTGGGCAAGCTGGGGCTTTCGAAGTGCAAGTCCAGGGTCTCTCAGACGTTTACCTGAGGAACTCTCCATGAAGCTCAGCTCAGCCCTTGCCACCTCCTGTTTTCCCCTTTCGAGGTTAAGCTCGGCTTCGGCCCTGTGAACAAGGGCTTTTTCCCTTTCAACGGTGAGTTCAAAGTCCCTGGGGTCAAGTTTCAGGATCACTTCTCCTCGTTTAAATATTCCTCCGGGGACAAACCGATCGGAGGTTTCGAACAC
Organism: Desulfobacterium sp.; assembly: GCA_034006945.1. Classification (GTDB taxonomy): domain Bacteria; phylum Desulfobacterota; class Desulfobacteria; order Desulfobacterales; family Desulfobacteraceae; genus Desulforapulum. Next base: position 37,779 of record JAVERV010000030.1, read on the forward strand.
AAAGCCGGCAACCCTTGATTTGATCGCAAGAGATCGGGATGGGGTTACAGCCCCCATGGACGGGATGACCACCCTATGGTTTGACCGGACAGCGGTTATTACCTGGACCAGCGGGGGCTTGGCAGGCTGGGCTCCCCTTTGTGCCGATGGTTTGGTCGCATAGAGAAAAACAGCAATGCCGATCCCTGCTGAAATGATGAAAAAGGGGATCATAATCTTGATTGCCCGTTCCCCCCATCCAACCTTAATATTCTCGTCTGTCCCTGTCATTTTTCCCCGCTTTCATTTTTAAACTTGTTTTGGGCCGGCCGCCACAAAGGGCACCCGCAAGGGGAGCCCCTACACCTCGGCCGGTTTAAACGAGGCCGCCATATGGTGTCATTCCACTATCTACTACCCACTGACTACTATCCCCCCGAGCGCCCGATGAAGGCCAATTCGAGCCTTCACAAGCCCGGCCTGCTGAACAATGAGACCCCGCTCTAATCTTTGGACGTTGAGCTGTTCTGCGACCACCGGCAGAAAGGTGATGAGCCCCTTCTGGTATCTGCGGGTGGCCTCACCAAGGGCCAATCGTGCAGCATCAAGCTCTTGATCCAGGGCAGCAAGCCACGCCCCCTGGTGAATTTCGTCGGCCAAGGCATCCTCTACCTCGTTCAGGGCCGTGAAAACGGTCTTTTCGTAGAATGCGAGCCTTTCGGCCACAACGGCGGCAGCCCTCTCCTCGACTGCGGCTTTTTTCCCACCGTCAAAAAGGGTTCCGGCAACCGCCGCTCCAAGGGAAAGTGTCCAGGAGTTAAACAGCCCATCGAGACCCGAACCATCGAGCCCCATGCTTCCGGTGAGGTTGATTGCCGGGAGCCTTGCGGCATGTTCGGCACGCCTGTCCCACTTTCCTGCCATGAGTCTCAGTTCTGCTGCCCGGATGTCCGGCCGTTTTGATAAGAGATCAGCTGGAATGCCCGGGGCAGGCAAAGGTTCAAGCAGGGGGAATGCAATGTTCTCCCCGGGATATTCATTTGACGGTGCCTCGCCCTGGAGCAGGTTTAGTCGGTTGGAGAGCTGTTTTATCCGTCGTTCAAGGGGAGGTATCTGGGCCTTTACACCGGCCAGGATCTCCTGCTGCTGGAGAACATCAAGGGTTGTGGAAAGGGCGTTTTCAAATCTGAGCACAAGGAGTTCAGCAAGCTGGGTGTTGGTTGCCAGCTGCTGTTTTACAAGATCAAGGGTCCTGATGACAGCTATTTGATCCACCCAGGTGTTTGCAACCTCTGCCCCAAGGGTCATGGCCGCCGTCTCAAGATCGGAACTGCTTGCCCTGACAATGAGTTCTCCCGATCGAGCCTGGGATTTGATCCGGTCCCAGAGGTCGACCTCATAGCTCGTACTGGGACCCAGGGAGATGGTATTCATGGTTGATTCCTGGCCATTCTCCCTGGTTCGGCTGTGTAAAGCGCTGGCCCCAAGGGTGACCATGGGCGAAAGCAGGGAGCGTTTCTCCACTGCCATGGCCTTTGCCTGCTCAAGCCTTGCCTGGACTTCCCTCATGGTAAAATTTCTGCCAAGGGCCCTGGTCACCATTCGGTTCAGTTCGCTGCTTTTAAAAGCCTCCCACCATGGTTCAGGAGCTGCAGCGGCAGACGAGCTATCCGTGACAGGGGCTGGCTGTCCGGACAGGAACCTGGCCGGGAAGCCATCTGGAACAGACGGCGGGTGAATTGGTTCAGTTCTTAAGCAACCCTGGGACAGAAATATCATTGCCACGAAGGCCATGGTAATGACGGGTTGTCTTTTCATTCTATCACCCTTTTTAATCGTTGTGCGTTGATCCTTTGCCCCTGAATCCCATTAATCTTCCCAAGTCCATTCCCATACTATTTCCCAATTAAAAAAGTCCAGTCAAAAGGTATGATCTCCGCAATTTAAGCTGAAAACTCATAATGGTTCTGCTTTAAAAGCAGCCCTGATTCATTCAGGCAAGGAGCAGTGTGATCTCAAACAGAGTGCCCTCTTCCGGGCTACTCTCCACACGGATGGTGCCGTTGTGGTATTGAACGATGTGCTTGACAATGGCAAGCCCCAGACCCGTACCTCCCATCTCCAGGCTCCGGGCGCTGTCCACCCTGTAAAATCGTTCAAAGATCCGGGACAGGTGTTCCTGAGCAATGCCGGGTCCTGAATCCATCACACGCACCAGGGCCTTTTCCTTTTGTTCAACTACCTGAATCATCACCTCTCCTCCGGGTTTACTGTACTTGATTGCGTTGTCAAGAAGGTTGACCAGGGCCTGCTCCACCAAAAGGGTATCCATGGGTATGAACAGGGAGTCGGAAAGATCGCTCTTGACGGCCACCTTCCTTGATTCGGCCTTTGTATTTATGGTACAAAGGGCCGCCTGGATAACAACGCAAAGATCATGGGGATCAAAAACAGTTCTGTCCCCCTCCTGCCTTTCAAGCTTTGAAAGGGCCATGAGATCGTCCACCAGGGCAATAAGTCTGTTGACGTTTTTTTCGATAATGGTCAAAAATTCGCCCCGTTTGGACAGGGCTTCGGATTCGTCAAGATCCTGGAGGGTTTCGATAAACCCTTTTATGGAGGTAAGCGGAGTCTTGAGTTCATGGGAGACGTTTGCGGCAAAGTCCTTGTGCATGTTTTCAAGCCGGTTCATCCGTGTGATGTCATGGAAGATGATCAGGGTTCCCATGGGCACTCCCTGGGAATTGGAAAGGGCCGTGGAGTGGACATTAAATAGGTTTTTTCCCCTGTTGGTGAGAGAGATATTCTCCTCGATGGAGTCTGGGGAGGCAAGGGCCCGTTTGATGAACTTATGGAGATCATAATTTCGTGCGACCTCATGGATGTTTCGGGTGGTCATTTTTTCAACGGGGTGGTCAAATATGGTTGCAACAGCCCTGTTGGCCATGAGAATTCGTTCGTTGAGATCTAGGGCAATGACCCCTTCCCCCATACTGGAAAGAACCGCCTCAAGCTCCATGGTACGTTCTTGTGCGGTTTTGATTTTTTCGTCAAGCCTTTCTGCCATATGGTTTATGGTCAAGGCAAGTTCAGAGAGTTCTTCTGTATCAGGCACGGCCAGTCTTTGGGTTAAATCCCCCCGGGCCAGGTCCCCGGCGCTGTTCTTCATCTCTTCAAGGGGCCGGGTGATCCTTCTCGAAACAAAGAGGCTTGCACCGGCAGCGGCAAGCACGGTAAGTAACAGGGCCGCCATAAGGTTGGCCTGGACCCTGCTGATTTCAACGTCCATGGCCGAAACCGACAGGGCTGTTCTCACCACCGTGGAAACGGCACCGTCCGTCTCCAGGGGAAGGGCCACGTACATCATGTTTTGGCCGAGGGTGTCGCTGTACCTCACTGATACACCCTTGTTTCCATGGAGGGCTGAAACAATTTCAGGCCGGATACTGTGGTTCTCCATTTCCTGGATATCCCCAAGGGAATCGCCGATCACCCGGCCCGATGAAAGAACAACTGTTACCCTTGTGCCGGTAGTCCTGCCAATGGCAAGGCAGATCTCATTGATCTGGTCTGGTGTTCTGTTGGATATCTCCCTTTGGATCAGCCGGGTCTGGGTTGTCAGCTGGTTTTCGCTGCTGGTCAGAAAGTAGCGTTTGAAAAATCCCGTGGAGTAGTAGGTTACTGCGGCCAGGGAGATCACCGTTATGATGAAAAACGAGGGAAATATCCGCCACAGAAGTTTTCTTTTTACGTCAGGCATCTTCGTCTTCCTTGAAACGGTAACCCACCCCCCGTACCGTCTCGATTAATTCGGCACAGGATCCCAGTTTTTTTCGCAACCCCGCAATGGTCACGTCAACGCTTCTTTCTGTGACTGCGTAGTTCTCACCGTGTACAGCGTCCACGATCTGTCCCCGGGTAAAGACCCATCCTTTTTTTACCACAAGAAACGAGAGAACCTGAAATTCTGAATGGGTGAGTTTCAGGGGTGTTTTTTCTAACATTACCCGATGGCGACCATGGTCGATGGAAAGGGGGCCTGCAATAACGGTAAGTGCGAGTACGGCTTTTTCCACGTTAGCCCTTCTTCGGAGAATCCCTCGGATTCTTGCCACAAGCTCCCTGGGGCTGAAAGGCTTTGAAATATAGTCGTTGGCCCCAAGTTCCAGACCGGTCACAATATCGCTCTCCTCTCCCTTTGCCGTGAGCATGACAATAGGGATTTTCGTGGTTTTTTGTTTGCCCCGTATCCGGCGGGTAACCTCAAGGCCGTCGATTCCGGGAAGCATGAGGTCCAATACCATGAGGTCAGGCATCTCTTTATTTGTTTTGGACAGGGCCTCTTCCCCGGAAAAGGCCACAAGAGTTTCATATCCTTCCCTTTCCAGGTTGAATCGAACAAGCTCGACAATATCACGTTCATCATCAACGATCAGTATTCTCTCTTTGGCCATTTTTTTCCTTTTGCTCAATGATCAAGCTTTTCAGTTTTTGAGCATATGGTATCATTTCAATACGTTGGTGTCCTATTGATGTTTTCACAGAATAGCAGCATATTCTTAAATTCTATTTAATCATATGCTATGACGCACGATTTTTCCATCGATCAGATGAATGACCTCCTCTGCAATGTTGGTTGCATGGTCCCCGATCCGTTCCAGATGACGTGAAATGAGATAACGGTTAATGGTTTGTTCCACCAGGTCAGGTGCCTTTATAATGGCTGTTTTCATTGATTCATAGGCCCTGTTGCGCATGGCATTGACGTCCTTGTCCATGCGGATGACCTGGTCTGCCATGTCTGAATCCATTCCCACCAGGGCGTCGAGGCTCATCTTGAGCATAAGCCCTGTTTTTTCAGCCATGGACGAATAGTCATAGCAAAAGGGGTTGG
>JAVERV010000002.1:0-147052 GCA_034006945.1 Desulfobacterium sp.
CCAGGGAATATGCAACGCCCTTTCTCGCAGAGATACGATCGGCAATCGGGATACAGCAGATGTAGGAAAGGCAGGGGCAGGAGGTTACCCATGGAGATTCAATGGCTGGGCACAGCAGGGTTTAAAATCAGCACCCGGAAGGCATGCTTTCTAATCGATCCTTACCTGAGCCGGAATGCCGATGCAAGCCCCTGCCAGCATCTTACCCCCTCAGATCTTAGAGGTGCATCCCATATTTTTATCTCCCACGGCCATTTTGATCATATCCTGGATCTCCCGGCTATTGTGGAAGAAACAGGGGCCTGTGTGGTGTGCAGCCCAACTGCGGCCCATACCCTGGCGGGTATGGGTCTGCCTGAAAAAAAGATCCGGCCCGTTGACAATGATGGGTTTGAAGTTGAATTCAACGGAGTCAAGGCCACCTGTTTTTACAGTCGCCATATTAGATTTGACTTGAGATTGATGGTGTCCACCCTTATCAGGGCCCGCAGAAAACTGTCTCAAGTCATACCTTTGTTTCTGAATTTTCCCTGCGGCCAGGTCCTGGGCTGGCGGTTTGAAGTGGAGAACCGGTCCATCCTTTTTTTTGGCTCAGGCGGGTCAACCGCCCGGGAACTTCAACACCTGGGATTAAACCCCTGGGACATTCTCCTCCTGCCCCTCCAGGGACATTCCCGGATCTGTGACAAAGCCCTTGCCTATGTTGACGCCCTGAGGCCCGGCCTTGTCATTCCCCATCACCAGGATGACTTTTTCCCGCCTATATCCCAGACCGTTGACATCACCCCGTTTACGGATCAGGTGAGCAGAAATTTTCCAGAAACGAAAATTATACCCATAAATCTTAACGAAACAATTTCATTATAACCGGCACGTTCTCACGGACACAACGAACGATGAAACACGATGGTACAGGGCGGGCAGTAGTTTCATTCCGCCCCCTTTGGTTCTCCTGACCGGAACGCAAAACGTCGGGGGTAACTTTGACACTTCTTAAATATTTCGACCCTTTGGTTTTGAATGTTCCGGTCAGGAGAACCAAAGAGGGCTCTAAAGTCGAGGTTCTCACAGTGATGTTTCGGTGGGAGTTTCATAAAACCCACATGTCATTACGGACACAAAAAAGCACAAAACTTAAATTAGGACTGAACTTTGTCTTTTGTCTTTTGTTTCTTGAGTTCCCGCACCTCTGATTCGGTCAAATAGCGCCACTTGCCGACGCCGAGATCTCCAAGTCTGACATTACCCATCCTGACTCTTTTGAGCATTTTGACCCGATTGCCCACGGCCGTTACCATACGACGGATCTGGCGGTTAAGTCCCTGTTTCAGCACAATGTTAAAGCTGTTATCAGACAGCCTTTTAACTCTGGCCCTCCGGGTCAGCTTGCCGTCAAGAACAATCCCTTCGGCCATTTGACCCAGAGCTTGATCAGTGATGGAAGCGGTTGTTTCAACCACATACTCCTTTTCATGGTCAAACGAAGGATGGGAAAGGCGGTTGTGGAGGGTCCCGTCATCTGTCAAGAGCAGCAGCCCCACGGAATCCTTGTCCAGCCGGCCGACGGGATAGACCCTCTCCTTGATGTCGATGAGGTCAACCACGACCCTCTCTCCGGGATGGGAGCAGGAACTCACCACCCCCATGGGCTTATTCAGGGCAATGTAGATCTTTTTCTTATCGTCGGCCAATGTAATTTTTTTCCCATCCACCTCCACAAGGTCAACTTCAGGATCAACTTTTGTTCCAAGGGAGAGGATCACCTCTTGGTTAACCTTGACCCTTCCTTCAAGGATGTAGGCCTCGCCCCGTCGTCTGGAACAGACCCCTGCATGGGCCAGGAACTTCTGAAGCCTCATGATCTGTAATCTGCGTTGATTTTAACGTACTCTTCGGAAAAATCGCAAAACAGATACCAATCGCTGGCCGCACCCATTTTAAGATCCAGCACAATCTCTATTTCGCTCTCCTGCATCACCTTTGCGGCCGCAGCCTCAGCCTCCTTTCCCTGCCACACACCGTCCCTTACAAGGGAGACATCATCGAACCTGAGATCCAAAGATTCGGGATTAATAGCAGCGCCCGATCTTCCGGCAGCTGCGACGATCCTGCCCCAGTTGGGATCCTGTCCGTAAATGGCTGTTTTTACCAGATTTGACTGGGCAATGGTCTCGGCGATCTTCAGGGCATCCTCCCCTGTAACTGCCCCTTGAACCTTAATCTTGACAAGTTTTGTAGCCCCCTCTCCGTCTTTTACGATCATTCTGGAGAGCTCAAGAAGCACCTCGTCAAGGCATTGCTGGAACTCGAAGGAATCGTCACTGTCCTCAAGAACGGTGTGGGACAGACCATTTGCAAGGGCTATCACCGTGTCGTTGGTGCTGGTATCACCATCAACGCAGATCCGGTTAAACGACCGATCACACGCCTTTTTAAGGCACGACTGCAGCAAAAGGGACGATATATCAAGATCTGTCATGACAAACGATAGCATGGTGGCCATGTCTGGTTTAATCATGCCAGAACCTTTTGCAACACCGGTAATGGTAAAAGAACCTCCCTTTACCCTGGATTCCCTGGTTACCATCTTGACCGAGGTATCCGTGGTTAAAATAGACGTTGCAAAGGAAGTTATTTTATCCAGATCCATTGTCTGGACAAGGTCTGGAATCGACTGTTCGATCCTGTCCATGGGCAGGGGCGCTCCAATCACGCCGGTGGACGAAACCATGACAAGCTCGGGAGCAATATTTAAAGCCTTGGCGGCAAGGGCTGCGGTTTTGTTTGCATCCTCCACTCCCTGTTTACCGGTAAAGCAGTTGGCATTGCCGGAATTAACCACAATTGCCTGGCACAACCCCGATTTAATCCGTTCCCTGCCCAGGATGACGGGTGCTGCAACAACCTTATTCTGTGTAAAAAGAGCTGCGGCTGCAGCAGGCTTTTCAGAAAAGATGATGCCAAAATCCAAGGTATCTTTTTTTTTGATACCTGCCATGATTCCGTTAAATTTAAAGCCTTTCATTCCTATCTCCAATATTTGTTTTTGGCCTTGATATCGACCATTTGTCACAATCGTGAGGCTGGGATTGCAGGTTGAGTAGAGCACAGCGAAACCCAGCGTTAATTATTTTCCATTTTAAATGAAGGATTATACACCATGGCAAAAAAGAATTCATTTAAAAAAAATTGGCATTAGGGCCTCCTTTGGTTTTTCTGACCGGAACATTGGGAACAAAAGGGGGGACAAATGCTCAACATTTGACTTTTACTTTTTTTGTCATATTTTGTTTGATGTTTTTAACTGTAATTCTTAGATTTGGAAAGTATAAAAATGAGAGATGTTGGGACACCACCCTGCCCCTCCTGCGGAGGCGCACTTTTGATCAAGCGCTCGTGAACAAGAATTACCATCTGCTGCAGGTCCTGCAACAATGAAATCCCCCAGGAGAGGTACAAGGATTTAATCGACGACTATTTTGAAGAAAAACTTGCCAATATTCCCTGCAACCGGCTATGAAAAAAAACTTCAAGCTCACCCTAGAGTATGACGGCACCGAATATTCGGGCTGGCAGGTGCAGAACAACAGCCCTACAATCCAGGGAGAGATCGAAAACGCCCTCGGCCTCATGCTTGATCAGCCCATAAGGATATGGGGGTCTGGCAGGACCGACGCAGGCGTTCACGCCCTTGCCCAGGTGGCAAACTTCCAGGCCTCCACCTCCATGGGACAGAGTCAGCTGAAGAAGGGGTTAAACAGCCTGCTGAAAGGTCCCATTGTGGTTCATGAATGCACAGAGGTGGATGAAGCTTTTCATGCAAGATACAATGCCAGGGAAAAGGAGTATCACTATTTTTTTCTAAACCGGGAGCTGCCCTGCGCAGTTGGCCGGAATTTTGTGTGGCATATAAGACACCCCCTTAAAATAGATGCCATGGAAGAATGCTGCAGGATCATCACCGGGACCCACGACTTCAAGGCGTTTGAGGGAGCTGGAAGCCCTCGCTCAACCACGGTGAGGACCCTGTTTCTGGCAGGATTTGAAAAAACGGCAAAGGATCGCTTCTACTTCAAGATCAGGGGCAATGGTTTTTTGCGATTCATGGTGAGAAACATCGTTGGCACCCTTGTGCTTGCAGGAGCCGGAAAAATCACACCGATTGACTTCAGGAAGATCCTCCAAGGCAGAGACAGGAGTCTTGCAGGCCCTACAGCTCCGGCAAAGGGGCTGTTTCTGATGAAAGTTTCTTACTGATGGCCCTTCATTTCCTTCACGTATTGATTGTAATGGGCAATCACATCCCGGCGATAAAGAAGCCCGAGAAGGACCCCATGGTCCTCCTCCTTGACAACGGGAAGGGCATCGATGTTTTTAATGGTAAGCTTCTGGAGCACCGTATTGATATCTTCTGACGGGGTTGTCATGATGAGATCAGAGACCATGATGTCCCGCATCACAACAAGGTCCTCGATTGTTTTGGAAAAAATCACCCCGCGGATATCCGTGCTGGAAAAAATGCCGCAAAACCGGTTGTGCCGATTCATCACAGGAAAGTAGTGCTGCTTTGTAGTTGAAAAGAGCTGCTTAAACGCTGAAAAAGGCATATCCTCCTTCACGTAAACCACCTTTTTTACAAGCCCCATAAGGTCTTGAACCCTGATGGTCTGTAAAATATCCATCATAAACTCACCGGCATGGGCCGGCGAATTAACCCTGTTTTTTACCTGATTGTGAAATATCGTCCATGGTTTTGATAATAGATAACAAAGGGAGCAGACCAGGAGAGAAGGAAGCAATAAATGGTAGGAGTTGGTCATCTCACTGACAAAGATGATGGTTGAAATGGGCGTGTTTGATACGGCCGTAAAAAAGCCTGCCATTCCCACAATGACAAAGGTGCCGGGATTGGTGACAACCGTTGGCATCAAAACATGAAACAGCTTGCCCACCACCCCGCCCATGGCGCCTCCAATGACGATGGACGGCCCGAAAACACCCCCGCTGCCGCCTGAACCTATGGAAAAGGAGGTGGTGAAAATCTTGCCAATGGCCAGGGCCAGAAGGATGGAAATGGAGAGCTCGTTGAAAATTGCCTTTTGGGCATACCCATAGCCAAAGGCAAGGGTGTAGGGAAGGAAAAAACCGACGATACCTGTGGCAAGTCCGCCGATGGCGGGTTTCAAGAAATTGGGAATCTTGAGACGGTGGAAAAAGCCCGCTATGCCGTAAAAGACCTTGATATAAAATATGCCAGTCACTACAAGCACAAGGGCAAGTACGGTGTAAGGGCCAAGTTCCAGAGGGTTTTGAAACCTGAACCCAGGTGAGTCGAACAAAGAACCCCAGCCAAAAACAAGACAGAAGATACAATAGGCGACCACAGACGAAATCCCGGCAGGAATGATCACATCCGACTCAAACTCGGGATCACGATAGAGGACCTCTGCGGCAAACAAGGCTCCTGCCAGGGGAGCGCGGAAGATACTGCCCACCCCTGCTCCCACACCTGCGGCCATCATGATGCGCCGTTCCCGGTCGGAGAGCCTCATGCGGGTGGCAAGAAACGATCCGAATCCGGCACCTATCTGGGCGATGGGGCCTTCCCTTCCCCCAGACCCCCCGGTTGTCAGGGTTATGGCAGAAGCTAGGGTTTTGATGAACGGAACCCTGCCCCGGATGAAGCCGCCCTTTGAATGGTAGGCCTCGATGGCGGCGTCGGTGCCGTGGCCCTCAGCTTCCGGGGCAAAGGTGTAAACGAGCCATCCGCTGATAATGCCGCCTGCGGCCGGAAGGATCAGGAGTACCCATCGGTTGAAAACCGTGTTCGTAGGGGCAAAGAGATGCTGTTCGCCTGCCGGGGCTTCCGGCCGATACCCTGCCATGAAATCCATGAAGAGATGAACACCCACCTGGCAGAGATAGTAGAACACCACAGATCCTAAACCTGCAATTATCCCGATGAGGATAAAGTGAAAAAGCCAGCGACCGGCAACGGCGATATCCGGAGATTTAATCCCCCTCATCATCCCTGAGAATAAGCTGTTTACACCCCATCTCACCTGAAAGTTTCATTCCCCTATGGTGTAAGAACACCGATGTAGGGGCTCCCCTTGCGGGTGCCCTTTGCGGCTGTTTCGTTCAAGTTGTTTAATCTGCGGTCATAAGGTCACTAATTCCCATAAGAATGGTGTCAAACATCAAACCTATATCCCCCGGCTCGAGGCAGGAGAATGCAACTCGAATGTTTTTTGAACCAATGGCGATCACACCCGTTCCATAGGTGTCGAGAAGATGAACACGCAAGGTCTCGGCATCCACTGTTTTAAGACGGATACACATAAAATATCCTGAATTAAAGGGATAGACGTCAAAGAGCGGGGAGTATTTGGGATCCCTGAGAACAGCCTTGATCTCCATGGCCCTCTCCTTGAGGCGGTCAAACTTCTCCTGCTTGTAAGCCTGGTAGTTTTCATCAGCCATGGATTTGAGCACAATGGACTGACCAAGGTGGGAACAGTTGGAGATACTTGCCCTTATACATCCTGCCGTCTTTTTTTCAAGAGCCTCGTAAAGTGCATCATTCTGATTGTTCCCAGCCTGATTGCTCGCAACCTTGGTACCATAGGTGACAAACCCAACCCTGAGCCCCCACACATAGTCCTCCTTGCTGGCTCCGTCAAGCTTGACGGCCAGTATCCTTTCATGGGTATTGGCAAGCAGAGAGAAAACGGATTCTTTCATGGTCTCATCTTCAAAGAAAAGCCCGAAGTAGGCGTCGTCAAAGGCCACAACCACATTGGCACCCGTGTCTGCAACGTCCGTGACTATTTGAGCGATCCTTTGTCCCTCTTCAACCGTGGGTGAGTAACCACTGGGATTGTTGGGAAAATTTAAAACTATGATAACCTTGCCGCTTTTTTGTGCCTCTCTCCTGACAGTTGTTTCAAAGGAATCAAGGTCAAGGCCGGTCAAATCGGCTTTAAAGGTATTATAAAGCGCTATTTCAGCCCTGTTCCTCACGTGAAAGGTCAAACTGTAGTTTCCCCACATCATGTCGGGAAGAATGACACTTTCGCCGGGGTTAACAAATAGATCGGCAAAGGTGGAGATGGCATGGGTGATGCCCGAAGTAACCACCGGAAGCCCTATAGCCCTGTTTTCAAGGGACGGGTTTTTAAGATAAAGTGAGGATTTCCAGATCTTCCTGAGTTCAGGAAGACCGAATGAAGGGGCATAGGGAAGAAAATGCTCCGGATCGATACCGCTTACAAGACCTGCGATTGACGGAAGGTTCATCACAACCCCGTCCTGCTTGGCTATGCCGATGGTTGCATTTATCTTGTCCGCCTTGAGCTTTGCTTCGGCACTCTGGGTGAGTATCCCCTTTGGGAAAAAAAGATTTTTGCCCATGTCCGACAGCATTTCAAAGACATGGGGGTTAAGGGTCTTAATCAGAGTGTTAAGTTCCTGAGCAAGGGGATTCATCTTAATTATTCCTTTTGAAGTGCATGGAGAGGTGGGAGTTCCTTGAACCTGGGATCACACTAATGAGCTGGATTTCAGGTTCAAGGAGAGTCTTATTTACGACGCTTTGAAGCCTTCATCGGGTTGACTTTCTGCTTCTGTAGATCGGCAACCCCTTTGATGTGGGAGGCAAAGTTGCAATTACCATTTTTCCACTTGAGCGCTGGATCGGGTGCCGTGGTGCAATAGATACCCGCCTCATAGGTGGCAACCTTCTGACAGCCTTCGCAGGCTTCCACAACAGGCTTGCAGGCCCCGCCGTTATAGTTGCAGCCCCTGGCTGTCATAAAAACACACTCGTCACCTTTTCTAATTGTTGTACAGATCATTTTTTAAATCCCATCTATATTTCCCAAAAATAATGGAAACCATGGAAGGTTTCCGCCCTGTGCTTGAAAGTGCTTTTTTTCGAATTTGTTACTATATCATTGCGCTCTGTTTTGTCAATACCCTTATTTTTTACCCAGGGCAATGCTACTGTTTCCCCAGGGTACCGAAATTGGAGACGCCCAAATTGGGCGTCTCTGCACCACTCTCTACTGCCGTCAATCATAATTACTGAAAATTGAATTAAATGTTTTAAATCTTGCCAACCGCTGTTTACAGTCCTATTATACACGGTTTAGAATCGTTGATAAAAAAACTTGTTTCTTGATCTGGCAAGGACTTAAGACTCATGATAGGTAGTTGAATATGAAAATAGACGGATATCCGGTGATTTCAAAAGAAGAGGTGATCTCCCTGATAAAGGATGGGAGCACCATTGCCTTTAGTGGATTTACTGCAGCCGGGGCAGCAAAGGCAGTACCGGTCATGCTGGCCGACCATGCAAGACAGGAGCACAACCAGGGTCGTAGCTTCCGGATCAGGGTTATCACAGGGGCTTCCAGCGGGAACTATATTGACAATGACCTGGCCAAGGCCAATGCCATCTCCTGGCGGGCCCCCTACCAGGGAGGGAAAACACTCAGGGATCAGATCAACCGCCAGGAGGTTGAGTATGTGGACATGCATTTGTCCCATGTAGCCCAGACCGTGGGGGCAGGTTTTTTCGGCCGGGTGGATGTGGCGGTTGTGGAAGCCACCCATATCACCCGGGACGGCAGGGTATATCTTTCCGCCTCCATCGGGGCGTCTCCCACCTGGCTTGCCTGTGCAGACAAGGTAATAATAGAACTAAACCATTACCATTCCCCCAGGTTAAGTGAACTTGCCGATATCGTTATTATGCCCCCCCCGCCAAGACGCTATCCCATCAATATACACACTCCCTTGGCCAGAATCGGGTGGCCCTATGCCCAGGTGGACCCCAAGAAGGTGGTGGGCATCATTGAAAACAATGAGCCGGATCAGGTGGTGGCCTTTAACCAGGAGGATGAAACCAGTAAAAGAATTGCAGACCATGTCATTGAATTCCTGCTCAAGGAAAAATTGGCCGGCCGGATTCCCCCTGAGTTTTTCCCCCTCCAGGCCGGGGTGGGCAATACGGCAAATGCCGTGCTGGCAGGGTTGGGGCGTCACCCGGATATCCCGCCCTTTTACATGTATTCGGAAGTTTTCCAGGATTCCATGATGGACCTGATTGATGCGGGCAAGCTTTTAGGTGCCTCTGCCACCTCCTTGACCATAGTGCCGGAAAAGCTCAGGCAGATTGGGGAAAACATGGATTTTTACAGCCGGAAAATTGTGCTGCGGCCCCAGGAAATATCCAATCATCCCGGCATTATTCGACGCCTGGGGGTGGTGGCCATGAATACGGCCCTTGAAATCGATATTTACGGCAATGTTAACTCTTCCCACGTGATGGGCACCCATGTGATGAACGGGGTGGGGGGGAGCGGCGAGTTCGCCCGGAACAGTCACCTGTCGATCTTTATGACCCCTTCCACTGCAAAGGAGGGTAAAATTTCCTCGGTGGTTCCCATGGTTCCCCATGTGGATAATAATGAGCATTCGGTTGAGGTTGTGGTTACAGAACAGGGGCTGGCTGATTTGCGGGGGCTGGGCCCCCTGGAGCGAGCCGAGAAAATCATCAATACCTGTGCCCACCCCTCATACCGTCCCTATTTAAAAGACTATACTGCAAAGGGAACCTGTGGCCATATCTGCCATGATCTCACCCGCTGTTTTGAACTCCACCGAAATTTCAAGGAATATGGAACAATGCTGCCGGATTCAGTAGGCAGTAGGGTGTAGGGTGGGTTGAGGAACGAAACCCAACGATTGTAAAGTATTCTATTTAGCTAATAGCTAAGGAATGCGTTTCATATAACCGGCACGGCCGGAGCGAGAGATGGCATCCGGCCACAACGAACATGAAAACTCCTCCAATAACAACACTTTGGCGAGAGTTTCATATAAAAAATTCTTACATTGGCTGTTAGCTCTTAACTAACCACTGACTACTAACTACTGACTACCGTTAAAAACTTAACTCTGAAAAAGTGACGACAAATGATATTACAAGAGGCAAAAGAAGTACTTAAAAAAGAGGCCGAAAGCATCCTCCATCTCATAGAGAAATTAGGCCCTGACTTTGAACAGATGGTCGAGGCAATTCTGGATTTAAAGGGGCGGGTCATCATTTCCGGTATCGGCAAATCAGGCCTGATCGGTAAAAAGATAGTCGCTACCCTCACAAGCACGGGAACCAACGCCATGTTTCTACACCCGGTCGAAGCCATGCATGGAGATCTTGGCATGGTGCTTGAGCAGGACCTGGTCATCGCCATCTCAAACAGCGGAGAAACCCGGGAGCTGAACCAGCTCTTGCCCTCAATCAAGGCCCTTGGGTGCACCATGGTCGCCTTTACCGGGAATTGCGACTCGACCATGGCAAAGCTTTGCGACCTGATCATTGACACGGGCGTTGAACGGGAAGCATGCCCCCTGGGGCTTGCCCCCACCTGCAGCACGACGGCCCAGCTTGCCATGGGAGATGCCCTGGCCGTAGTTCTGATTAAAAAGAAAAACTTCAAGGAGAGTGACTTCAAACGTTCCCATCCGGGCGGTGCACTTGGCCAGCGCCTCTCCTGCATGGTCAAGGAGATCATGGATCACGACACAACTCCGCCGGTGGTTGCCCTGGGAGACACCATGACCCGTGCCATCGGGGTCATGGAAGAGTTCAAGCTTGGTGCGGTCCTTGTAATTGACGGAGAAAACAGGCTCCTTGGTATCATCACGGACGGGGACATCCGCCACAGCATTGCCAATGGTCGTTTTGATTTTAAGAGTATGATGGTTCAGGACATTATGAGTTGGGAGCCCTACACTATTTTGCCAACTTCCCCGCTGTTTGACGCCCTGAACATCATGGAAAAACATGAGATAACGGCCCTGCCCGTTATCGACACAGACAAAAAGCTGATCGGGATTCTCCATCTCCACGACATTTTAGGCAAGGGGGCCTTCCGATTCAATGGTTCATGAATCTTTTTATAAAAATTTGAACATCGAGCTATAGGAGAAGAGCACCATGGAAACAAGCACAATCATCACCAGGATCGAAACCCTCGGAGAGGCTAAGGTTCTCTCTCCCCTTGGAAAAGATACCAAGGGAAGTTATACGGAAAGATTTGTTCGGGATCAGGACCGGGTGCTCATCGACGTGGATCTTGACAAGATTAAAAACACCATCAAAAACAATATCGAGCCACCAAGCTTTGAAAAGGCAGGACCAAGGGAAAAAATTTACTTTGACCCGAGCAAGCTTAAATGTGCCCTAGTCACCTGCGGCGGGCTGTGCCCCGGACTCAATGACATAATACGTTCGGTTGTACTGGAACTCTACCATTGCTATGGGGTGAAAAACATCTACGGCATCCGCCACGGACTCCAGGGATTCATCCCCGAGTACGGCCACGAGGTCATGGAATTGACAGCGGCTTCGGTCACGAACATCCTTGATATGGGCGGCACCATACTGGGCAGTTCCAGGGGAACCCAGAATATTGACACGATTGTCGACTGCCTGGAACGTATGAACATAGGAATCTTGTTCATGGTGGGCGGAGACGGAACCCTAATGGCTGCAAATAAGATAACTGAGATAATAACCCAACGTCACCTCAAGGTCAGCGTCATTGTAATTCCAAAAACCATAGACAATGACATACATCTGGTTTCCAGAAGCTTTGGATTTGACACGGCCGTGGACATAGCAACCATTGCCATCAAGGGGGCCCACAACGAGGCAAGGGGATACCCCAACGGCGTGGGTCTGATAAAACTCATGGGCCGCCATTCTGGATTTCTGGCTGCCACGTCGGCCCTTGCCCAGCAGGACGCCAATTTTGTCCTGATTCCGGAAATAGAGATCAAGCTCACGGGTGAATATGGATTTCTTACAGCCCTTGAACAAAGGCTCAAGGCAAGAAAGCATGCCGTTATCGTGGTTGCCGAGGGAGCTGGACAACATTTCTTTGAGAATCAGACCATTGAGTATGATCCGTCGGGCAATATCAAACTCAAGGACATCGGCACCTTTTTAAAGGATAAAATAACCGAATGGTTTAAACAGCGAAACAGACCCGTGACCCTCAAATACATTGATCCAAGCTACATGATCAGAAGCCTTCCCGCCAATTCAAATGACAGCGTGTTCTGCGGATTTCTGGGAAGGGACGCCGTGCATGCGGGAATGGCCGGCAAGACAAAGCTTTTGATCAGCAACTGGAACAACCACTATGTCCACATTCCCATGGAGGCATCGGCCGGGCAGCGCAAAACCGTAGACCCCAAGGGGAAACTGTGGCAGTCGGTCCTGGAAGCTACTGGCCAGGGCGCCCTGATCAACGGTCAATCTCGTGAAACGCCCCCTGCCTGATCGTTATAAACACAAGCTCCTTCTGGGCATTACCGTCCGGGTCGAACATAGTTCGACCCGTGACTCCCTCAAAGATTCTTTGTCCGGCCAGGGCTTTTTTAAGATCAGCCCTTGAGTTGACCCCCGACTCCATGGCTGTCTGAACCAGAATCATCAGGGTATCATAGGCTACGGCCTCTATAAAACCGGGAGTTTGACCAAACAGGGCTTCAAAACGCTCGGCAAAGTCCCTTGCCCTTTGATTTGATCCCCTGGCAAAAAAACCATCGGTAATCACGGCTTTTTTTGCATATTTTTCTGCACCCCTGATCAACGACTCATCATGCCAGAGGTTTGTTCCAAGTAAATAAGAGCCTGTAACATCATGGTAGGCAAGCTGGGGAAGAATCATTCCCACCTTGGAGGGGGAATCCGGGATAAAAAAAGCTGTGGAATCAAAACTTGAGTTCTGATTTAAATCCCGGATTTCAACCGACCTCCTGGAAAGCTTTCCGGCAAGTTTTTTGATTGCGTTGGAAAAATCGGTTTGATCCTTTCCATAGGATTCAGCCCCCACAACTTCTCCACCCAACTCACTTACCCTGTCTCTAAAAAAATTCATATGGGTTATGCCGTATTTATCATCCGGGTAAAGAATGGCAAACTTCTCCACACTGAGGATGCGTACAGCATAGGAGGCAAGGGCCTGGGTCTGAATTTCAGGCGTTAAAAAATTGGAGAACACATAATCTCCGATTTTTGCCACCTGGCTCTTCTGGGTCAGGGCTATAAGGGGAATCCCCCAGTGCTGGGCCTCCTTTGCCGCAGCCTCGGAGGTGATGATGGCCCCTGCTATACCTGCAACTTTTTGAGCGGCCAACTCTTGAACCAGGGTTACGGCCCGGGCATCATCCGACTGAGTATCTTTGATCATCACAGTGATTTTCTGGTCATACTGGGCGGAGAGATCCTGAACGGCAATCTCTATGCCCTTGAGGGCGCGCTCTCCAAAAATGCTGAAATTTCCGGACATGGGAAGAAGGCACCCCACCGTGTTCTTCCTGAACAAATGTTCCTGCACGAGCAAAAGAACCTTCCTTGCATTTTGAGCATTCAGGTGGTCGGGATATTCCTTGAGGAATTGAACAAGAATCTCAATGGCAGATTGGCTTTTACCCTGGGCACCGTAATTCAGGCCAAGCCTGTACATGATCTCTGCCCTTGGAATCTCGATGAATTCAGATGCCGATAGACGTTCAAGCTCAGCATCATCAACAGTGGCAAGAAATCGGTTAAGGTATGCTCTTACCCTCACCTCTTCTCCTTGATCTGCGATCTTAAGGGCTTTGCCATAGAGGCGCAGCACCTCAACGGCACTCGCACCCTGTTCAAGATCCATGGCAAGCTCAAGCAAGGTTTCAACCTCGGTGATTTCAGGCTTATCTGCCTGAACCATTTGATCCTCCGAATCGGGGACCTTTCTATCCTGTTCCATGGACGGAGCAAGGGGTGATTTAGCTGTGCACGAGAAGATAATCATCGCAATCATAACCACCAGGAGTGTTATGACCAGACTGTTATTTTGTTTTTTCATCTAAATAGCCCTTATTTTTTAAGAAAATCTGCCGTAAGGGAAAAGGCGCGCTCAATCTCATGGGGCATCAGCCATATCATATCCTTATCCCGCTTGAACCAGGTGAGCTGCCGTTTTGCATACCGCCGGGTGTCACGCTTCAATTGAGCAACCATTTCTTCAAATCCTGTTTCACACTGTAAATACTGGCCCACGTGCCTGTAGCCGATGGACTGCATGGATTTCAAACCCAAGCCATATCCTCGATGAACAAGGGCTTTAACCTCCTGAATAAGGCCCTGATCAAGCATCATATCCACCCGTTTTTCTATTCTCTGGTACAGGTTTTCACGATCCATGTAAAGCCCGAATTTCAAAGTCCTGTACCGCTCACCCTTAAAGCCATGGGCCTGTCTCAGCTGTGAAATGGGGGTCCCGTGGGTTACTGCCACCTCAAGGGCACGGATAATCCTGAACAGATCATTGGGATGAATTTTTGCCGCAGATTCAGGATCAACCGTTAAAAGCCTGGCATGGAGGTCCACACCCCCGGCAGCCTCCCTTTCAAAGGCTCTAACAACAGCCGGATTGGCCTTTGCTGTCCTGAAAAGCCCGTGAACAAGGGCCTGGAAGTAAAAGCCGGTGCCCCCCGCCACAATGGCCGCCCTCCCCTTTTGAAGAAGTTGATCAATGGCAGAATCGGCCAGGCTTGTAAAACGGGCCGCATCAAAATCCTCGTCCGGGTCAACCACATCCACAAGGTGGTGAAAAACCATGGAGCGCTCACCATGATCGGGTTTTGCAGTACCAACGTCCATGTACCGATATATCTGCATGGAGTCTGCCCCGATGATCTCCCCATTGACCCGCAAAGCAAGATCGATTGCAAACCCGGTTTTCCCTATGCCCGTAGGCCCGCAGACAAGGACAATTTTTTTCTTGTTCACCAATACCCCATTAAATAGCAAAACCCTGTTTATCTTAATGAAACATTATAGCTTTTAGCTGTTAGCCGTTAGCTGTTAGCTAAAAGCTGAAAGCTGAAAGCTGAAGGAGTTTCTTACAAAATTCATTGACATCGTATTTTTTAAACTTTAAGTACCATATAATAAAACACATTGTAATGTGGTGGCACCCCGCAACCCTGGAGATCTTGATTTTTTACATAATACAGGTAACATAGGATAAAAACAGTGGAAATAAAAGAGTTTTAGTTCTCTACAGGTAAATTAAGTGATGAACAGCCTTCATCAACTTTTCATATGGGAGAAAAAAAATGACAGACAACGTAACAGGCTCGGTAGCGGTAATCGGAGGAGGGATCTCGGGTATGCTCTCTGCCCTTGACCTTGCCAATTCCGGATATTATGTCCATTTGGTTGAAAAAAGCCCATCCATTGGCGGAGTCATGTCCCAGCTTGACAAGACATTCCCCACCAATGACTGTGCCATGTGAATTATTTCACCAACACTGGTCGAGGTCGGCCGGCATTTGAATATCGAGCTACACACCCTTAGTGAACCTAAAACCATAACTGGCACCGCCGGTAATTTTCAGATCACCCTGGAGAGAACCCCGAGGTTCATTGACCTTGCAAAATGCACAGGATGCAACGATTGTGCCGATGTCTGTCCTGTAAGCCTTCCAAGTCTTTTTGAACAGAGGCTTGCAACAAGACAGGCCACCTACAAACCCTATGCCCAGGCTGTACCCGGGGCTTATTCCATCACAAAAAAAGATCGTTCTCCCTGCACCAACGCCTGTCCCAACAGTGTCAACGCCCACGCCTATGTGGCCCTGGCACGCAACAAGAAATATAAAGAAGCCCTTGAAGTTATCCTGAGAAATCTTCCCCTGCCCGGCACCATCGGCAGGATCTGCCCCCATCCCTGTGAGGATGCCTGTCGCAGGGAGCTGGTGGAATCTCCCCTCTCCATCTGCACCCTCAAACGTTTCATTGCCGATCAGGTCAACATCAAAGATCTGCCCATTCCAGAGATAACCCCTAGAAAAGAGCAAGTGGCCATCGTGGGGGCGGGACCTGCGGGACTCACCGCAGCGGCCTTTCTTGCCGCAAGAGGGGTGCAGACGACCATCTTTGAGGCCCTTCCAGTATCGGGAGGCATGCTGAGAGTTGGTATTCCTGACTACAGGCTCCCCCCCAAGATTCTTGAGGATGAGGTCTCCTACATTACCGATAACCTTGGCGTCAAGATCCAGTACAACAAGGCCCTTGGCCGTGATTTTACCGTTGATTCCCTGTTTGACGACGGGTTTTCATCTGTCTATCTGGCCATTGGCTGCCACAAGGGCATGGAGCTTGGCATCCCGGGGGAGGCCTTTGACGGGGTGATCTCCGGGGTAGAGCTTCTCAAGAAGGCTGCCCTCGGCACCTGCGAACCCCTGAACGGGAAAGTTGTGATCATCGGCGGCGGCGACGTGGCCATTGATGCGGCAAGGACTGCTCTGAGA
This sequence comes from Desulfobacterium sp., assembly GCA_034006945.1. Classification (GTDB taxonomy): domain Bacteria; phylum Desulfobacterota; class Desulfobacteria; order Desulfobacterales; family Desulfobacteraceae; genus Desulforapulum. The sequence continues at coordinate 16,381 of JAVERV010000002.1, forward strand.
ATCGGGGCCACAAAGGTGAGCATTCTCTACCGCAGGACAGAGAAAGAGATGCCGGCCCGGGATGAAGAGATCGAAGACGCCCTTGAAGAGGGGGTTGAGATTCAGTTTTTAACCGCCCCCAAGGAGGTAGTTGTAGACGATGGCAAGACCATCGGCATCCGCTGCTTTCGCATGGAGCTTGGCGAACCCGATAAAAGCGGCCGACGGCGACCGGTTCCGGTGGAGGGCAGCGATTTCGTAATAGACACCGATTACATCATCCCGGCAATCGGCCAGCGCACCGACACCTCATGCATGGACGAGCGTCAGGGAATCACCCTGAACCGCTGGGGAAACATCGAGGTTGACCCCATCACCTATGAGACCCGAAGAAAAGGTGTATTTGCAGGCGGCGATGCCGAGACCGGTGCCTCCATCGCCATCAATGCGGTTGCCGCAGGCAACGAGGCCGGCGTCTCCATCTTGAGATTCCTTGACAATCAGGATCTTGCCCTGGGCCGGGAACCCGTTGAATACGCCCAGAAGAACTTCAACCCCATCCCGGAAAAGATGCAGAAATCCCAGCGCCAGATCATGGAAAGAATTCCCATGGAACAACGCCTGGCAGGCTTTGACGAGGTAGAGCTTGGATTCACCGAAGAGCAGGCAGTTGCCGAGGCTAGCCGCTGCCTTGACTGCATGGTCTGCTGCGAATGCTATGAGTGCGTCAAGGTTTGCGGTGCAGGTGCCCTCACCCTTGAGACCCACCTTGAACAACCGGCAACCGAAACCATAGACGCCGGTGCAGTGATCCTCGCCCCCGGCTTTACAGCCTTTGATCCTTCGGGTCTTGACAACTACCAGTATGCCAGCCATCCAAACGTGATGACGGCAATGGAATTTGAGAGAATCCTCTCAGCATCCGGTCCCACCCAGGGGCACCTCACACGATTTTCCGACCACAAGGAACCAAAAAAGATCGCCTGGTTCCAGTGCGTGGGATCAAGGGAGATGAATCGCTGTGACCATCGCTACTGCTCGTCGGTCTGCTGCATGTACGCCCTGAAAGAGGCGGTCATTGCAAAGGAACATGCAGGAGACAGCCTTGAGTGCACCATCTTCTTCATGGACATGCGAACCCATGGAAAGGATTTTGAGCGCTACTACAACCGGGCCAAGGAACTCGGCATAAGATTTGTCAGAAGCCGGGTCCATACGGTCAACCCCGTGGCTGGGACTGACGACTTAAACGTCCATTATGTCAACGAAATGGGCGGCATGGAGTCCGAAGAGTTCGACATGATCGTCCTTTCCGTAGGCCTTGAGATAAGCCCGGACCTTGTCAATCTGGCACTAAAGCTTGACATCGAACTTACCGAGGGCAACTTTGCCAGGACCGAAAGCTTCTCCCCGGTGGAAACCACCCAGAGGGGCATCTTTGTGGCCGGAGCCTTCCAGGGCCCCAAGGATATTCCCCAGGCAGTTGTGGATTCAAGCGCTGCGGCAGCAGAGGCGGGAGCCCTTCTGGCAACGGCAAGGGACACCCTGACCAGGATGGCAGAAGAGATCCCCGAAATCAACGTAATTGGTGAGCGGCCCAGAATCGGGGTGTTTGTGTGTAAGTGCGGGTCCAACATTGCAGGGATCGTGGATGTGGAGAGCGTCCGGGATTATGCGGCAACACTTCCCTATGTGGAGTACTGTTCTGACAACCTCTACACCTGCTCCCAGGACACCCAGGACACCATGACCCAGATCATCAAGGAACAAAACTTAAACCGCATCGTGGTTGCCGCCTGCACTCCCAAGACCCACGAGCCTCTGTTCCAGGAGACCCTTATCAACGCAGGTCTCAACAAGTATCTCTTTGAAATGGTCAACATCAGAAACCACGCATCCTGGGTGCATAAGGCATCTCCTCTGCTTGCAACTGAAAAATCCAAGGATCTGGTCCGCATGGCCGTGTCCAAGGTGGCCCTAATGGAGCCTTTAAAGGAGGCAAAACTCAACGTCAACCAGACAGCCATGGTTATCGGCGGCGGCATCTCAGGCATGGCCAGCGCCAAAAACCTCGCGGAACAAGGATATGAGGTTCACCTTGTGGAACGTTCCGGGGTGCTCGGGGGCCAGGCCAACAATCTCTTCAGGACCTTTCTAGAGGAGGATATCCAGCAGGAACTCTCAGATCTTGTGGCCTCGGTTAATAGCAACGACAGGGTACACGTCCATCTGAACACCACCCTTGACGATGTGGAGGGGTTTGTGGGCAACTTCAAATCAACCCTCCTCTCCAATGACACATCAGAACTCATTGAGCATGGTGTGGCAATCGTCGCAACCGGTGCAACAGGCCTAAAACCCAGCGAGTACCTCTACGGCGAAGACCCAAGGGTGATGACGAGCCTCGAGCTTGACCGGCGCTTCATCCTCAGGGACCCTTCCCTTGAAAAACTGAACTCGGCTGTTTTTATCCAGTGTGTGGGTTCAAGGGACAAGGATCGACCCTATTGCTCAAGGGTATGTTGCACCCACTCCATCGACAATGCCATCGACCTTAAAACCATCAATCCAGACATGGACGTTTACATCCTGTACCGGGATATAAGGACCTATGGTGAACGTGAATACAACTACCAGAGGGCAAGGGATCTTGGCATCATCTTCATCCGTTACAGCCTTGACAACAAACCCCTGGTTGAAGCAGGAGAAGAGAGCCTTAAAATCCGGGTCACTGACCATGTGCTTGGTATTCCCCTTGAGATCCAGGCGGATATCCTGACCCTGGCGTCGGCGATCGTACCTAACAGGGACGAGCGGTTGGCCAACTTCTTCAAGGTACCCCTTAACGAGGATGGCTTCTTTGTGGAACGTCATGCAAAGCTAGGACCCTCGGAATTTGCCACAGACGGGGTGTTCCTGTGCGGACTTGCCCACTACCCCAAACCCATTGACGAGGCAATCGCCCATGGACAGGCCGCAGCCTCAAGGGCCGTGACCCTTCTTGCACGCCAGACCGTGTCCATGAGCGGCAATGTGGCAACCGTGAACCCCATGATGTGCAGCTCCTGCGGCGTATGTGTCAGCATCTGCCCCTATTCCGCCCCGAGTTTTGTAACAGAGGGCCGTTTCCAGGGTAAGGCTGAGGTCAACCCGATTCTTTGCAAGGGGTGCGGACTGTGCGTCGCCTCCTGCCGTTCGGGAGCCCTTCATCTCAAGGGGTTTGACACAGATCAAATATTTGCCCAGATATTTGCCCTTGATGAGGCAGTGTAACATAGGTAGTGGGTTGTAGGGCTCCCCTTGCGGGTGCCCTTTGTGGCGGCCAGTTCGGGATAAGTTTTATGCAAACCCACATATCCTGACGGACACAACGAATGATGAAACACGATAGCCGTTAGCTGTTAGCAGTTAGCTAAGAGCTAATGGCTAATAGCTAAGGAGTGGAAGATAATGAGTGACAAAAAGACAAAGATCGTCGGTTTTCTGTGCAACTGGTGCAGCTATGGTGCCGCCGATCTTGCAGGTGTAAGCCGAATGCAGTACCCGGCCGATGTACGGGTGATCCGAATACCGTGCACCGGAAGAATGAGTCCTGAATTTATCCTGAGCGCCTTCAGGGAGGGTGCGGACGGGGTATGGGTTTCCGGCTGACATCCCGGTGAATGCCATTACCTGGAAGGTAATTACTACGCACGCAGAAAATATACTCTTATGGGAAATCTTCTTGAACACATGGGAATCGAACGGGACAGGCTTCACTTCTCCTGGATTTCCTCGGCAGAAGCATCTAAATTTGTTGATGTTGTCACACGGGTGACAGAGGCAGTCAATGCCCTTGGGCCCAACCATAAACTTGTCAAAAAAGCGGGTTAGGGGAAAGTTAAATGAACGCATACACTGAAAAAATCAGGGAACTTGCCTCAAACCTGTTGCGGGAAGGCAAGGTGGATCTGGTCATCGGCTTTAAGCCCGGGACCGTGCCCATGTCAACCATGCCCGCCATCGCAAGAACCCCTGAACAGGCAAACGACTTTGTCTGGGACTCAAACTGCAGTCTCAACCTTGCCAATTATCTGACCAATCGCAAGGAAAAAATCGGCATCATTGCAAAGGGCTGCGACTCTAGAAACATCGTCAACAACATTGTCGAGAACAAGATTTCAAGGGATCAGCTCTACATCATCGGCGTACCGTGCACTGGAATGGTGGACAAAAAGAGCATTCGAGAGTTGTTTGACCTTGAGATCACCGAGTTTAAAGAAGATGGAGCAACACTCCTGGTTAAGACCCTGGAAAACGAACTTAAGATTGATCGACAGGACTATTTAAGGGACAATTGCGTAACCTGCATGCACAGAAATCCAGTGATCCACGATGTGCTGGTAGGAGAACCCGTGGTCGAGCAGCTCCTTGAGGACCCGTTCAAGGATGTCAAGGCCATTGAAGCGATGGATGCCGACGGGCGGTGGAATCACTTTGAAAACCTCCTCGACGGGTGCATCCGCTGCTATGCCTGCAGAAATGCCTGTCCCCTCTGCTATTGCCCCACCTGTTTTGTGGATGAGTCCAATCCCCAATGGGTTGGAAAGGGTCAGGACCCCACGGACGTAAGGACCTTTCACTTTTTGCGGGCCTATCATTGCGCCGGGCGCTGCACCGACTGCGGGGCCTGCGAACAGGCCTGTCCCATGGATATAAAGGTCAGGACCTTTACGCGAAAACTCGTGAAAGACAGCCTTGAAATTTATGGATGGGAGGCAGGTCTAACCCTTGACCAGCGGCCGCCCCTGGATACATTCAAGCCCGGTGATCCCGATACATTTATCAAATAAAAAGGTATCCATATGAAAGTTATACAAATCGATAAAAAGGACTGGAACAGGGGTATAGATCAATCCAGAAAGGCATATCAAATCTTTGGCCCTGTGACCGACGGCAACCAGTCGGTATTCAAACACCTGGCACACGATCAATATCCAGACATGGAGCAACCAGACACGATCATGTCACCAAAGTCGGTTCTTTTTCCCCAATCGGAAAAGATCCTTGGGACAAGCCTTGATCCAGCGGTTGAAAATCACCACATCATGGAAAGACCCGAAACCGACTATTCGCCCCGGGCGGTAATTGGAATTCGGCCCTATGATGCAAGGGCTTTAACCCTGGTAAACCTCAACTTTGACACCCCGGAATACCGGGACCCCTACTGGTGCGACGCCTATGCCGCAACCACCTTTGTGGGTCTTGCCATAAACCGCCCCTCCAAGGCAGATTTCTCGATTGCCATGGGCAGCGGGCCGTTTGCCGAAAAGGGGCTTGACGCCCTTCTGGTGGACACGGGCAACCTTTATCTTGCCAAGATGCTCACCCCCAAGGGCGAGGCATATTTTGCCGAAGCAGGTTTTGACACAATTGCAGACACGGACAAGAGCCTTGAAAAGATCGAAGGATTAAAGGCTGCAGCCGAGGCTGCCATGGGTCCCTTCAATGTATTCACCGATAAACTTGCCGAAAAGACCATCCTCGATCTCCACTCTGCACCGTTCTGGGATGACCTTGCCTTTACCTGCATCAACTGTGGCACCTGCACCTTTGTCTGCCCCACCTGCTGGTGCTTTGACATCCAGGATGAGACAAAGGGAAAATCCGCCGCAAGGTTCCGCAACTGGGACACCTGCATGTCACCGCTTTTCACCATGCACGGGTCAGGCCACAACCCAAGGGGGGAAAAGACCCAGAGGGTCCGCCAGCGGTTCATGCACAAGCTCAAGTACTTTGTTGACAAATACGAGCAGGGCACCATGTGTGTGGGGTGCGGAAGGTGTGTGGAAAAATGCCCCGTGAACATCGACATACGCCTGATCTGCAACCAGATGAACTCCTACGAGCCGCAGAAATAAGGGAAAGGGTAACTTATATAAAAACTGGAGGAAAAATGGATAATCCATATAGACCTTATCCCGTACGCATCGATGATATCGAGATCGCAACCGTTGATAAGTCGCTCAAAACGTTCAAGTTTGTTTTTTTAAACAAGGAGGACGGGGAGAAGTTCTCCCACAGGGCCGGTCAGTTTGCCGAACTCTCCATTCCCGGTAAAGGTGAGATCCCCATCGGGATCGCCTCTTCACCCACGGAAAAAGGGTATGTCAAGTTCACCGTGTTCAAGACCGGGGTTGTTACCTCATATCTTCACAACATGAAGGTCGGTGACATCATGGGGATCAGGGGCCCTTTGGGCAATTCCTACCCCTGGGATAAACTTGAGGGAAAAAACGTCGTGATCATCGGCGGAGGGTTCGCCTTTACCACCCTTCGAGCATCCATCATTTACATGCTGGACCCTGCCAACCGGTCAAAATTCGGCAATATCGACGTGGTGTACGGGGCAAGATCCCCTGGCATGCTTCTCTACCGGGGCGAGCTTTTTGAGTGGGAACGAAGGGACGATATCAACATGCACATCACGGTTGATGGAACCGATGATCCAGAATGGGGTTACAACGTGGGATTTGTGCCGACCATTGTGGAACAAAAGGCACCCAGGGCAACACCCGACACCTATGCCATCGTGTGTGGGCCGCCCATCATGATCAAATTTACCCAGCCCGCCCTTGAGAAACTGGGGTATGGGGACGAACAGATCATCATGTCCCTTGAAAACCGCATGAAATGCGGCATCGGCATGTGCGGACGGTGCAACATCGGCAAAGAACTGGTGTGCAAGGACGGACCTGTTTTTACCCTGAAGGAGCTCAATCTTACCCCCCGGGAGTATTAACTTTTTTTTTTGCAAATGAACTCAATCTTTGATATTGACAATAGGGTACCAGTAGTCTATTGTAATTACTTAAATTCTAAAGATGACGGCAAGTCTTGCTTATGGAAAACATTTTATTTTTTTACAGGAGGTAGTTAATGGCAACAGTAGAGATTAATGGAAAATCATTCGAGATTGATGAAGATGGATTTCTGCTTGACTATAAAACTTTTGACAAAGAGTGGGTTGAGTATGTTCGTCAGCAGGAAGGTATTGATGAGTTGAACGACGAGCACTGGAAGGTCGTAAACGTTCTCCAGGATTACTATGAGAAAAACGGTATTGCCCCCATGGTAAGGGTTCTTTCCAAACTTACCAAGTATAAACTCAAACACATCTATGAGCTGTTCCCCTCAGGACCCGGCAAGGGTGCCTGTAAGATGGCCGGTCTTCCCAAACCGACTGGATGTGTATAAAACCATAGTATTGATCTGATATCTTCAAGATCGTTAAAAGGCCCTGCACTTATGTGCAGGGCCTTTTTTCTAATCAATAAACTCACATACTAAAGACTCGGAAACAAATAATTGGTCCAATTGTTAATTTCCAAGTCCATCAACAATTAGGAGGCAATACTCGGATGGATGAGGTTGACAAAAAAATCATCAACAGAATCCAGGACCTGTTCCCCATTGTGACCAGACCCTTTAGGAGCATTGCTCAAGAACTTGGCCTTGGAGAAACTGATGTCATCTCCCGGGTCAAACTGCTTAAAGATAAGGGAATAATCCGGAGGATCGGCGGCAACTTCAGCCCTGACAGGCTTGGATTCTTTTCCACCCTTTGTGCTGCAAGGGTAGCCGAAGAAAAATTAGAGCTTTTTACCCTAACGGTAAATGCCTATTCCGGCGTCACCCACAACTATATGCGTGATCACACCTACAACGTATGGTTTACCTTTATCGCCCCTGAGTGGGAGATCATAGAGGAGAACCTCAACAAGATTTCCCAGGCCACCGGGGTTGAGGATATTCTCAACCTTCCCGCCACCCATATGTTCAAGATCAGTGCCAAATTCAAGGTATGAAACCGGTCCGGGCGGCCCTTGCCATCCAGAGATCCATTCCGGGAAATCTCAAGGCCAACCTTGACGCCTGCCTTACACTTACCCGCACGGCAGCCCGAAACGGGGCAAAGATCATCATTTTCCCCGAACTGAACCTCACCGGCTACACCCTTGACAAACGCCTCATCCCAGCCGCCTCAACCATTCCTGGTCCCCTGACCGACGCCCTCTTAAACGCAAGCGCCAGCAACAATATCACCATCCTTGCAGGTCTGGCACAAAGGGACAATGACCTCGTGTTTTGCACCCATGTGGCTGCCATGGCCGATAAAGCCCTTGGGTTCTACCAGAAGCTTCACATCCCACCGCCGGAAAGAAAAATTTTTACTCCAGGCAACTCGATCATCACCTTTACCACAGAATTTGCGAACTTTGGCATTCAGCTATGCTACGATGCTCATTTCCCGGAACTTTCCACCCGCATGGCCCTGAAGGGGGCTGAGATTCTTTTCTTTCCCCATGCTTCCCCCAGGGGAACTCCCGAGGAGAAACTATCCTCTTGGCTCCGCCATCTCACGGCAAGGGCATTTGACAACTCTGTTTTTGTGCTTGCGTGCAATCAGGCGGGCACCCACGCCAATGGCCGCAGTTTTCCAGGCGTTGCCGTTGCCATCGGGCCGGATGGAAATGTCATCGCCCACCTTCTTGCAACCGACGATGAGCTGTTGATTGTAGACCTTGACAACGACCTTATGGAACAGATCAAAGGACACAGGATGCGTTATTTCCTCCCCGGCCGGCGGAAGGACCTGGGGCTGTTGTGAAAACCATGCTGTGAGGCTATTGTGAAACCTTCTGGCGCCTGGACTGGATATAGGCGTTTTTCATGGCGACATAGGGATCCACTGCCGCCTCATTAAAAGACTCGTAAAACCCAAGGCGGAGGGAAAGTGCATTGACCGATTCAAAGGCCCTGAGCCCCAGGGCTGCCTCGTAGGGGGTGACATAGGCCAGAGGGGTTATAAACACGTCGCCCACATCACCAACAAGGTCCCTCAAGGTTGTGGGACCTAGAAGGGGAAGAACAATGTAGAAACCCTCTTTTATTCTGCAGACGCCAAAGGTCTGACCCAGATCTTCTGTTGAGTTTTTCAGATTAAAATGATCCTGAGCAACGGGGAAAAAACCTAACAGACCCAGGGTAGAGTTGACCGTAAAGATTCCAACCTCGGAAGCCGCTCCTTTTATTTTCCCCTGTAAAAGAGAGTTCACAAACCTCACTGGAAACATGAGGTTGTCAAACATATTATCTATGCCAATCCTGACCTGTTGGGGAAGTACACGTGCATAGCCCTTTGCCACAGGTTTTAACACCCAGAAATAGGCCTTGTCATTGAACCTGTACATGAGTTTGTTGAACCCCAGGATGGGATCTGGCACGGACTTTTCTTCATCTGCCTGGGTGTAATCCTCAAAAAGATCCCCCATATCCTGATCATATTCCTGATCATATTCCTCATCGTATCCCTGGTCGTTAACCTGGTCCACAACCAGAGATTGATCCTTATCCCAATTTTTATCCTGGGCCCATGCAGGCAATGCCAGGACAAGGATCAACAGGGTAAAAAAGAAAATTCTCATCGGTTTAGCTTTTCCTTGAGCTCTGCGATCATTTTTTGAGGGGTGTCCATGAATCTTGCCTTATACTGTTCCCGGTAATTTGACACCATGCTCACATTTTCGATAATCACATCATACACCTTCCAGGTGTTATTTTTTTCGAGCATCCTGTAGACCACCGGAGTCTTGGTGCCGTTATGGGTCACGATACTTTCAATGTCCGCCCGCCTAACACCTGAACTTGTGGACTGAAGCATTTTTGTCTCTCCAAAATCAATGACCACATTGCTGAAGTCTTGGCCCTCCATTTGGGAAAAATAGCTGTTTGCCACCACATGGGAAAAGAGATCGATAAATTCGTTGCGCTCGGCCCTGTTAAATCTTCGCCAGTTGCTGCCAAGGGCACCCATTGTGAGACTCGGGAAATCAAACACCTCGGCGGCCATTTCAAACAGACGCTGGTTTCTCTCATCCAACGCTTCCTGGACTGGCTCAACCGGTTGATTCAGAATAATGATTGCATTATCAATGCTGCGTTTTAAAACAGCTCCAGGCGACTCCTCAGCTCCAGCAGCAGTCACCCCTGTATAGATCAAGGCCAAGACTATTAAACTTACAAACAAACTCTTTCTGAACATTTCAACTCCCCCGTGTTTTATCATTGCGCACAATCTTTAGCGGAAAAAACATACTTGCTCACCAGGGATTCAAGATCCAGGGCTGATTCTGTGTTAAAAACAATTGCACCAGGCTTAAGGATTTCATCAGAAGCCCCTTGAGAAAGACTGATATATTTATCGCCTATAATTCCCGAAGTCTTTATAGAGGCGATAACATCCTCGCTCAGGAGAATTTTATCATCAAGGTTCATTTCAACCTTTGCCACAAAACGTTCCCTGTCAAGAATTATTGAAGAGACCTGACCAACCCCAACACCTGCCATTTCAATATCTGCACCAACCTTGAGACCTGCCACAGAGCTGAAATAGGCATTAATAGTATAGCGATCTTTTTGGTTGAGTCTCAACCCGCCAAGCTCCACCACAAGATATGCGCAACATGCAAGCCCGATTATCACAAAGAACCCCACATAAAGTTCTATGCTCTTTTTTTTCATCGTTTTTCGCTCCTCATCCTTATGCTCATCCTTTGCTCGTCCATTCTTCGTCAACGCCCCGGCCGCTGATAAAGGAACTCACCTCTTCCAAGTTAGATCCCAATATCTCGTCCGGACTTCCCTGGAAAATTATTTTACCCCTGTCAAGCATTGCTACCCGCTGGGCAATCTGAAAGATACCGGGAATCTCGTGGCTCACCACAACGGCGGTAAACCCGAACCGCCGCTGGTACTCTTGAACCATGCCATGAACCGCATTTTTTCTCACCGGATCAAGTCCGGTTGTGGGTTCATCAAACAGCACCACATCCGGTTCGGTCACAAGGGCCCTTGCAAGGGCCACACGTTTTTTCATTCCGCCGGAAAGCTCGGCGGGATAGCGGCCTTCAATGCCGGAAATTTCAAGCTGCTCCATTCTTGCATACACCCGTTCCCTTGTCTCCCGTCTGGAAAGGGCAAGCCCCTCGGTCAGGGGGAGGGCTATGTTTTCAAACACATTCAACGAGTCAAAAAGGGCGTTATCCTGGAACATATAGCTGGTTTTATTCTTAAACCGCCTTTTGGAATGCCTGTCCATTGCGGACAGCTCTTCGCCTCCCATGATGATGGAACCTGAATCCTGGGTTTCAAGACCAATGATATGCTTTAAAAGAACGCTTTTCCCGCACCCGCTCTTTCCAATCACAACGGTGATCTCTCCTTTGTAGATAGAGAGATTTACCCCCTGCATCACATGATTTGAACCAAAACTTTTCCTGACATCCTTAAACTCGATAAACGGCTTTACCATGACATCCTTTAGCAGTTAGCAGTTAACTCTTAGCTCTTAGCTAACTGCTAACAGCTAAAAGCTAACAGCTATAGAGTTTCATTGTTCGTTCTGACCATGGACCATCTCTCGATCCGGTCGTTCCGGTTAGAGTAATAAATAGGTTATGATGTAATCACACACAAGGATGAGCACACATGAATTAACAACGGCCGTTGTGGTGGACGAGCTCACCCCCTTGGCACCAAACCCCCCCTGGGGATTTAAGTGTGTAAAATAACCCCGGCTGCAACACACTGTGGTCACAACCAGGGAAAAAACAAGGGATTTCACAAATCCGCCGGTCACATCGGTCATTAGAACGCTCTCCTTTACCCGATAAAGGTAAATACCAGGGTTGATCCCGAGCATGAGGGAACCTGTCAGATAGCCGCCAAAAATCCCGATTAAATCAAAAAGAGCGGTTAAAAGGGGAAAACTGATCACTGCCGCAACGATTCTTGGCGCAAACAAATACCGGACAGGATTGATGTTCATTGTGTCAAGGGCATCTATTTGCTGGGAAATACGCATGACGCCAATCTCTGCTGCCATTGCAGAACCGGCCCTTGCAGTCACCATAATGGCCGTCAACACAGGACCAAGCTCCCGGATAAGGGTAAGGGCAACGGCGGAACCCAACATCCCTTCACTGCCGAAACGGACAAGGGTATAGTATCCCTGAAGCCCCAGCACCATACCTGTAAAAAGCCCGGTCAGAAGGATCACCACCATGGATCGCATGCCTATGAACCAGACGTGTTCTATAATTTTTGACAGTTGAAACGGTGGTATGAAAATCTGGGTCAGACCCTGCAGTAAAAAAAGCCAGACCCTTCCTACACCCTGAACCGTGCCCAGAACAGAGGACCCAAGAGCCTCGACCCTGCCTGTTAATTTATCAACCTTTGATTTCAATGGTTTTTTCCTGCCGGTTTTATAAATCTCGCTTAGAAGCAGCAGGAGGAAACGGCTGTTACCCTTCTCATCTCCCAGCCCGTCCGTGGGCTGCTCCGAGGAAAATGGCAACTCTTTGGGGTCCATGCCCACCGTTGCAACTTAACCCGTTCAGGGCAACACCCGTTCCTGCCTGCCTACTGTTATCGAGTTGTTGTTAGTCAGATCTTTGATTATGAATACCTTACCGATCCATAAAAAAATACTCTACTCAATAACAGATTCCCCCATAAATTAAAAGGATATTCATGCTTTGTCACCATTTCTATTTTTCCATTGACACCACCCCTATTTTGGAATACGTATCAAATATAAAATACATACACTTGGGAACCACAACACCTGTAGGCCTGATTTCCTAGTATGAAGAACCCTTTAATACGGATTAAAAAAATGGCACGTAAAATAACCCTGAGCATACCAGACCTGCTCCATGAGAAGCTCGAGGAGTGGCGACAGTCGTTTAACCTTTCAAAAATGTTCCAGGATGCCCTGGCCGAGGCTATCCTCAAGAAAGAAGAGTTCCAAAGGCGCTTCCAGGAGGACACCTCCATGGCCGAAACAATTGAACGCCTCAGGCGGGAAAAAAAAATATCCGAAGGTAATTTTCTTGAAAACGGCAGGGCTGAAGGTTTTCAATGGGCAAAGAGTGCCCACTATGACGACCTGATGTATGCTCTGACTTTTGACTCGATGACGGCCCTTGCCGCAGATGAGCGCCTTGCCCAAAACTTTGCCCTGGGCATGGAAAAGGATCAACTCACGGACAGGCATGCACGCCTCTTCATCCAGGGATGGCAAAGGGGAATCAACGAATTCTGGAACGAAATAAAGGAGAAGCTTTAAATGAAACCCTCAGCAGTTCTGGGTATCGATATAGGATCTGTATCGGTCTCCATCGTTTTCATGGGGCAAAACCGGGAAGTTTCTGGCTCTGCATCAGCTTTCCACCATGGTGATCTGAAAGCCGCCCTTGAAAAGACCCTTGAAGAGGTTGATCTTTCAAAGGTAGCCATTATTTCTGCCACCTCGTCCACACCCCACTCCATAAGGCGGGATGTGGAAATTGACGACCAGGTAGCCCTAATTGGAGCGGCCAGGCATATTCACGGTAAAACAGGCTCCATCCTCAACGTTGGCGGTGAAAAGTTTTCCCTGAGTCTCTTTGATGAGAGTGGCAACTACTCAGGGTCAAGAACAAACACATCCTGTGCGGCAGGAACCGGGAGCTTTCTTGATCAGCAGGCCCGCAGATTAGAGCTTGAAACGGCCGAGCAACTGAGCCTTGCCGCAACCGGGAACAGAGATTCCATACCGGAGATTGCAACCCGTTGTGCGGTATTTGCAAAGACAGACCTGATCCATGCCCAGCAGCAGGGTTTTTCCATTGGCCAGATTTCAGAGGGTCTCTGCCAGGGTCTTGCCAGAAACATCTTCAACACTGTTTTCACCATGGGGGATATCCGGACGCCCGTGGTCTTTTGTGGTGGGGTTTCCAAAAACGAATCGGTCCGATCCCATCTCTCAGCGCTCATCGATGCCCCCCTTGTGTGTGATAAAAACTCCCACCTTTACGGTGCCATGGGAGCGGCCCTGGCCGGGCTTGAAAGGGCCGATCTGATTGAAAAAAACAACCGTTCCTTTTCCGGGGTATCGGACATTTTTATCCCATCAACGGGATCTGACCACAACACATATCCACCCCTGGATCTAACCCTTTCAGACTATCCGGATTTTAAAGGGTGGAAAAGTTCGGTAGAGAACGGTGTTGAAATCGACATCTATGTGGACCCAGCGACAATGGAGATACGACGGGGTTTTCTAGGCATGGATGTGGGTTCCACAAGCACCAAGGCGGTTCTGATAACCGACAGGGGAGATGTTCTTGCCGGATTTTACACAAGAACCGCTTCAAAACCCGTGAAGGCAGTCCAGAAAATCGTACGGGCCATGGACGAATTCATCAACGACCACGACCTTTCCATCAACATACTCGGGTGTGGCACCACGGGTTCTGGAAGAAGATTGTCCGGCAGCATCATAAATGCCGAGCTTGTTCTGGATGAGATCACGGCCCACGCTAGGGCTGCTTACGAACTAAATCCCAGGGTCGATACCATCATAGAGATAGGAGGCCAGGACGCCAAATTCACCACCATGAAAAACGGCATGGTCACCTCCTCGTTCATGAACACGGTATGTGCCGCAGGAACGGGCAGTTTCATCGAAGAGCAGGCATTAAAGCTCGGGTGCCCCCTTGACCAATACTCGAAAAGGACCAGGGGAATCGCATCTCCCATTTCAAGCGATCGCTGCACGGTTTTCATGGAGCGGGACATGAACCACTTTTTATCCGAAGGGTACAATGTGGACCAGGTGCTGGCCTCGGCCCTTCACTCGGTGAGGGACAACTACCTGACCAAGGTTGCAAACATAGCCAAGATCGGCAGCACCGTCCTTTTCCAGGGTGCAACGGCAAAGAACCGGGCTTTGGTTGCCGCCTTTGAGCTGAAACTCAAAAAACCGATCCACGTCTCCAGGTACTGCCATCTCACAGGGGCCCTTGGGGTTGCATTGACCCTCAAGGATCATATGAATGATCAAACCTTGAACAATCAAAATCAGATCAATCACACTCCAACAGATCACAGCTCCATGAACGGGCTAACCCCGATTAATGCAAAGAAGTTCAGGGGTTTTGACCTGTGGAAGACCCCCATTCCAGTACGTCAGGAGACCTGCAGGCTGTGCATGAACCACTGCAAGATCACCATTGCCGACATCAACGATGAAACCGTGGCCTTTGGTTTTTTATGCGGCAGGGAGTACGGGGACGATCATTTTGTGGAAAAGAAAAAACATTTCCATATGATCCGATCCAGGGAAAAAGCGTTGAAACTGCCGGAAATCCCAACTCCTGACCCAGGGTTCACCCTGGGAATTCCTGCAGGTCTCCACCTTGTGGAAGACCTTGAGATGTGGCAATTATTTTTCGGCCTTTTAAACATCAAAACCGTCACAAGCAAAGGGTTCAAGGATGACATCACCCTTGGACGCAACGTTGCCAATGCCGAGTTCTGCACCCCAATGACGGCCATGCACGGCCATGTGACCCATTTGCTCACCAAGGCCGACTACATCTTTCTGCCCTTTTACTTTGAGGATAAAGAGAAGGCCGAAAAGGAGAAAACAGCAAGACGCCAGTACTGTTACTACACCCAGTTTCTTCCAAGCGTCATGGCAAACATCGCCGGTATGGATAGAGAACGCCTTGTCTCACCTGTAATAAAGTATCTCTATACGAGCTTTCACACAAAGCTTGAACTCTACAAGGTCCTTAAAAGAATTTCTCCCAAAAGGATCAGTTTTTTTGATATCTCGTCTGCCTTTGATCGAGCCGTTGAGTGGAAGAAAAGAGCCGGAACAGCGCTGAAAAAAATCTACTCCCACCATGGTGCCAAGGGTTCCGGCATCGACGTACTCCTGGTTGGAAGGCCCTATACAGTGCTTTCAGATTCACTCAACGCAAAGATCCCCGACATCTTTTCGTCGCTTAAGGTAAACCTCTTTTTCCAGGACATGCTCGACCTTGACAATGTGGATATCAGCTCAATTGCCCCGCTGTTAGGCGAGATCCACTGGAAACATGCGGCAACGGTCCTGAGGGCAACCCTGGCCGCTGCCAGGACCGACAATTTATACCCCGTGTTTGTCACCTCGTTCAAGTGTTCACCCGATTCGTTTACCGTTGATTATTTCAAACAGATAATGGAGGCCCATGACAAGCCCTACCTGGTGCTGGAACTCGACGAGCACGATTCAAGCGTGGGGTATGAAACCCGCATCGAGGCGGGCATCCGGGCCTTTAAGAATCACAGCCTCCACGGCGCACAACCTGGCGATGTCGAGCTTGCCCCCATGAACCCGGACATTATGGACAAACCCGGCAGCAAGACCCTTGTGGTTCCAAACTGGGACCACATCACCGGAACATTTCTCGCTGCCACCTTAAGGGGGGAAAGGATAAAGGCAGTTTTGATGGATGAAACAGAAGAGACCATCAAACAGAGCCTTGCAACCAACACCGGCCAGTGCATCCCGTTGAATGCCATTGCAAGCGGGTACATCAAAACCATTCAAAACCATGGTCTTGATCCGGCCGACACCCTTTTATGGATGAGTAAATCCGATATAGCCTGCAACATAAAGATGTACTCCCATCACATCAAGACGATCCTGAACCGGGCTGGGGACGGCATGGAAAAGGCAGGGGTTTTCAGGGGCGAGCTCTCATTTATGGATATCGGCATCAAAGCCGGAATTAACTGCTACTTTGCCCATATGTTCGCAGGTCTGCTGACAAGTGTGGGGTGTAAAATGAGGCCCTATGAAGTTGTCAAAGGGGCAACTGACCAAGCCCTTTCAACGGCTGTTGAGATTCTGGCCAGGGCCTTTGAGGGAGGGCGAACAAAGGAAGACGCCCTGAAGGAAGCCATGGATCTCCTCTCCCGGGTGGAGATAAAAAAGGGCATGGAAAAGGTTCAGCGCCCGAAGGTTGCTATCTTTGGAGACTTCTACGTCAGGGACAACAGTGTCATGAACCAGGGCCTTGTCCGGTACATCGAGGCAAACGGCGGTGAAGTCGTATCCACCCCCTACTACAGGTTTGCCAAGATGATCGCCCACCCCTACTTTAAAAAATGGTTTAACGAGGGAAAATACCTGAACCTGATCTCCACCGGGGCATTGCTTGCAACCATGAAGAAGATGGAAAAACGGTATTACCACCACTTTCAACCCCTTTTAAACGAGCCTGAAATGGAGTACACCGACTCTTTTGAAGAGGTGCTTGACAAGTATGGCGTTCTACCCGAACATACGGGTGAATCAATGGACAACCTCCTGAAGATCCACTACATCACAAAAGAACACCCGGATCTTGCCCTGTTTGTCCAGACAAACCCCTCCTACTGCTGCCCGGGTCTCGTAACAGAGGCCATGTCCGCGGCCATTGAAAAGAAGACGGGCATTCCGGTTCTGAGCCTTACCTATGATGCCCTTGGGGGAAATAAAAACCAGGTGATCGTCCCATTTCTTGCCTATTCAAAAAAGAAGGGTTTCCCTCAAAATTTTAAAAAATCGGTGTGAATCATGCTGGGCAGGTACAGCTTAAGTTCTGGATGTTTTACAAGAAGGGCATTCTGGTATTTGATCCGCCTGAGACAAAGAAGGTTATGCCTGTCCACCGCCCGCCGGTAATTAATGTAATAGGCATCATAATTTTTAAGATGCCTGTTGCTTTTAGAATTAATAGTTTCAAAATTGTCAAAGGTGTAATTTAAAAGACTTTCAAATGCTGCAAGATAAGCTTCAAGACTTTTCAGGTGCAAAGTCACAACGGGATCGGTAAAAAATTCTTCAATCAAAAGAGAATCACTGAACCCGTTGTTTTGAAGGGAGGCCTTATAGTGCCTGACAAAGGAGAGAAACTGGTCAACATCATTTTTATTCTCGACCATCCTCACCCTTAGCGTTTCAATGGATGAGGTGGTCTTGTCAATGTTGCTTCGGGATGACACGGTCGTGCCCGCAGACTCAAGATCCCGGATGGCAAGGTAAAAGGCTCTGGTGGATGACTTGAGCTTATCGCTCAGCTGGAGCATCCGTTTTTGCAAAGGGGAATGGCCACCCATGGTGAGGCGTCCCGTTTCCTGGGAAAAAGAATGTATCTCAACCCCGCAGACAAACATAAAACAAAGATAAAAAAGTATGACCCCCATGGTTTTTTTCCAGGGGCTTGATCCTGGATTTGCCCGGAGAAAAAAATAAGGCGCTGTAACCGGGGCAAGCAGCACAAACAGCACACTCTGCGACGGAAATTTTTGCTTAAGGAACAGCAGGAACGCCGCAAATGATGTTACCAGGGAGAATAGAGTATAAAAGGCGAACAAGGCTAATTTCCTTTTGATGTCAAAATTTCACATTTGCTGCCTGTAGAAATGATCTGAACGGCTCCTGCAAAATCAGTTTGAAAAAGATTATATCCTCGACTCATGTAACGTTCAACAACATTTCCATGGGGAAAGCCATATCTGTTTTCAAAACCACAGGATACAACTACACTCCCAGGTCTAACTTGATCAAGGAAAAAATCATTGCTTGAACTTGAACTTCCATGGTGGGGGGCGACGAGAACCGTGGACAAAAGTCTTGACCCCCTTGCCCTTACCAGTTTTTCCTCGGCATCCATCAATATATCCCCGGGAAAAAGAACCGATATTTCACCATGGATTACCTTTGACACAATGGAGTTGTTGTTGGGGTTTTCTGCAATCTCTCCCAGGGGATACAAAAACTCCAGACGTGCATCGCCGAGATCGAGGGAATCAAGTCCGGGTACAAGGTCCACCCTGATTTTACGCCGCTCGACCACGGCCATGAGTGTTTGATAGTTATCCCACTTTCCCGCTTGGGAATTCTTAATGAAACGACAGACCTTGAAATTATCCAGGATATAGATAAGACCGTTCATATGATCGGATTCCGGATGGGTAAGCACGACAGCGTCCAGGGTTAAAATTTTCCTGTGCCATAAAAAGGGAGCCACGATTCTCTCACCTGTGTCAAAGGTTGAAAATCTGGAAAACCCGCCGCCGTCGATCAATACCCGTTGCCCTTTGGGTGCTTCGATAAGGGCAGCGCTCCCCTGCCCCACATCCAGAACAAAGACATTCATGTTTTTATTGAAAAAACGATCAAAGATCACCAGGGATTCCCTTGCTGAAAAGAGTAAAAGGGCTGCAACCACAGCAAACGCCCCTCTTTTTTTCATACCCCTGATTACCATGAAGAGTCCGAAAAAAAATAGGTAATAGCATGATATCTCGGCAGGATCTGGGGTCACTCCATGGGCCCAGACCGTTGAAAAGGAAGAAACCCACCTTAGAAAACCGACGCACAAACCAAGGAGAACGCCTGCAACAGCTACCAGAAGACCTGATAGTCCCATGGAAAAAGGATGAATAAAAAGTGCCGACAACCCAAGGGGAAGGGCCATGAAACCCGCCCCTGGGATGAGAATCAGGTTAGTTAAAATGCCTGCAAACGAAATCTGGTTAAAGTAGTGCATTACCAGCGGCTGGGTGCCGAGGATGGCAAACAGGGAGACGGCCATGAACTTGGCGATTCCCGCAACAGTTCGTCCGGGCAAGGATTGGGCAAAATCTGAATCTGCATTTATTTTTATTCTATTTACCATGGCCATTCCCCCCAGGATAAAGAGAACGGCAGAAAAGGAGAGTTGAAACGATATGGAAAAAAGAACACCCGGCCAAAGGAGGAGTATAATCATAAATGCGGCTGCAAGGGCATTTAAAGTATCTGTCTGACGTTCAATGGCAAGGGAAGTCATGACCATGACGATCATTATAAGCGCCCTTTGGGTGGATGGGGAAAATCCCGATAGAACCGCATAAAAGATCAACGGTGCCAGGGTGAAGACGGCGGCAAGCTTACGGGCAGTACCCGGAATAACAAGGGGAGGGAGCAGGGAAAACAAACGGGTAAAAAGAGAAAAAGAGATAAGGGCAACTATGGAAAGATGAAGGCCTGAAATGGCAAGGATGTGATTGGCCCCTGTCCTTGAAAAAACATCCTTTAGATCCCCATCGATTCCTTGTCTATCTCCTGTGACAAGGGCCGCTAAAACGGCAGCAGCATCAGAGTCTCGAACATTTTCTCCTATGTGACGGACAAATTGCCTGCGATAATCCTGAACTCGATTGACGACAATGGATAGGAATTGGCATTCGGTCGGTCGTGGAAAACAGACAAACGAACCCCCCTTTGCCCAGCCCCTGGCGTAAATGCCCTTTAAACCCAGATGGCGTTTGTAATCAAAACCACCTGGATTGTTGAAATTACGAGGCCTTTGGGGATCTGTTGAGAAACCGACCCTGTCATTGAACTCAAGGCTGTTTAAAAATTCAGGGAAAGGAGAATATACCGAAAGCCTGAGTCTGCCCACAGCCGATCCTGCACTTTGTCGAGTAGTTCCTGCCCTCTCAGCCCTCAGATCAAACCGGATACGACCATTTGAGAATTCAGGAACGGAACAGATCCGGCCCTGGACCCACACCCCTTTTTTGTCGCAAAAAGTTGTGATGTGATTGGCCGGAAAGACTGGAGACACGGTGAATTGGATCAGACAATGACCCAGAACAAAAAAAAGGACAGGGGGAATGATCCCCGGGGATTTTTCCTGGATCACCCTCACAGCAACGACCATGGATAGCAGTACACAGAGAAAAAGTTCTACTGCCACCACTCCAGGGACCTTCTCCCCCGTAAAAATGCCACAGCCAAGGGCCAGGGCAACGGGCACAAGTGGAGGGATGTTGAAACCTTTCAGGGGGGTGCCATGATTTCCTCCATATTTATTTAATCCTTCGGATGTCTGCTCCCAGGTCGGAAAATTTCTTTTCCAAAGCCTCATACCCCCGGTCAATATGATAGACCCGGTGGATGGTCGTCACCCCCTCTGCAACAAGCCCTGCAATCACAAGGGAGGCGCTGGCCCTCAGATCCGATGCCATGACTTCCGCCCCACAGAGGTTCTCCACGCCCCGAACCATGGCGTAATTTCCTCCAGATATGGAGATATCCGCCCCCATTCGCTGGAGTTCGTTGACATGCATGAACCTGTTTTCAAAAATCGTCTCATGGATCACGCTGTTGCCTTTGGAGATGGCCATGAGCACCATGAACTGAGCCTGCATATCCGTGGGGAACCCGGGATAGGGAAGAGTCTTTATGTCTGTGCTCAAGATACCCTTTCCCCCAGTAACCCTGACCCCCTGGTCTGAAACATCCACAAGGGCACCTGTCTGGCGAAGTTTGTTGATAATACCACCCATGTTCTCAGGCTCACACCCGGTAACAAGGACATCTCCCCGGGTTGCAGCAGCAGCCACCATAAAGGTACCCGCCTCTATCCTGTCGGGAATTACGTGGATAGTCGCAGGGTTGAGGTTCTCTACCCCGTTGATCCTTATTACGGCGGTTCCAGCACCGGCCACGTTTGCCCCCATGAGGTTGAGGGCATCGGCCAGGGCGATAATTTCAGGCTCCCTTGCACAGTTTCTCAAAATAGTTGTTCCCCTTGCAAGGGTCGCGGCCATCATCAGATTTTCAGTTCCCGTAACCGTAGGAAGATCAAAATAAATTTCACTGCCCACAAGCCTGTCGGCCCTTGCATCTATATAACCCTTTTCTATGGTTATCTTAGCTCCCAGGGCCTTTAAACCCTTTAAATGCATATCCACGGGCCTTGCACCAATGGCACATCCTCCGGGAAGGGAAACCCTGGCATGGCCGAACCGTGCCACAAGGGGACCAAGCACAAGGATTGAGGCCCTCATTTTCCTGACAAGCTCGTAGGCCGCCTCAACTTTATGAATACCCGATCCGTCCACTAGGAGCCTGCCGTCCCCCTGCTCACACCCCGCACCAAGATCACTTAAAAGCATCCTGATGCTCCTTATATCCACAAGGTCAGGCACATTGGTAAAAGTCATGGTTCCATCAACTAGGATGGACGATGCAACAAGGGGAAGCGCTGCATTTTTAGCACCGCTGATCCTCACCTTGCCCGTCAGACGCTTTCCGCCTCGAATTTCTATCTTATCCATCTATAATTAAAAATCCATCATTTTTAAAAGGTAAAAAATCATTTTCAATACAATGCTGGAACATATCATTCCCCATGGAAAAATGATACTTGATGATGATATTTTTTGACAAACGCAGAAAAAATCGATAAACAGTATGTTCAAATCAGGTTAAGAACAAAAACAGGTTATGCCAGGCAAAAGCCATCCCAACCATGTGGGGATGGCTTTTTTTATTATCAAGACTTTATCCCCCAATTAAAAGGAGGATTCATGATAACAAAGGTTGCTGTTTTAACAGGTTATTTTCTAACTGTGCTCATCATCGGTTTCATTGCAAGAACCCGTTTAAAATCATCGCCTGAAAGCTATTTTCTTGCAGATCGAAAACTCGGCACCCTGGTGCTTCTCGGTACAATGGTTTCCACCAATTTTTCAGCATTCACAGTTTTCGGCACTTCCGGTGCCGGATATCGTGACGGGTATGCGTTTTTCCCCATCATGGGGTTTGGAACCGGTTTCATGGCCCTGACCTTCTGGGTACTGGGGCGAAAAGTCCGGCACAGGGGCAGGCAGAAAAATCTGCTTACACCACCTGAACTGATAGGCGATTTGTACAGCAACCGTTTTCTGTCGTTTGTTTTCGCCCTTGTAATGATTGTTTTTACCATTCCATACCTTGCCCTGCAGCCCATGGCGGCAGGATATGTTCTGGAAGAACTTGTGGGGCTCCCCTATTTATACGGTTGCGTTGTCGTCACTTTGATCATCATGCTCTACACCTTGCGGGGTGGTCTCAGGGCAGTCGCCTGGACGGATCTGTTCCAGGGAACTCTGATGTTTTTACTGCTGTTTATAGCCCTGATTATGGTGATCCATCACCATGGCGGCCTTGTGGCGGCAAATCAGAAGGTTGCGGCATCCTGGCCCGAACTCTTTTCACGACCCGGTGGTTCTGGTAAATACACCCCGGGTATATGGTTCAGTTTTATCATGCTCTGGTTTTTTTGTGACCCCATGTTCCCACAGTTGTTCCAGCGTTTTTTTTCAGCAAAAACCGAAAAAACCCTGTCCAGGGTGATGCTGTTTTATCCCCTCATCTGTACGGTGGTCTTTTTTATGCCCGTTACAATGGGAGTCATGGGCAGACTCTCCTTTCCTGACCTTGTGGGCAGACAGGCGGATCGTATTCTGCCTATGACCATGACTCTGATTTCAGGAGATGCCATGGCAGCCCTGGTTATGACGGCAGGGCTTGCGGCGCTCATGTCAACCATGGATTCACAACTGCTCACACTGAGCTCAATTTTTACACGTGACATTGTACCGATGTTTCAAAAGGAAAAAAGCCGGACCAGCACAGGCGGCAGAATCTTTGTCATCTGTCTGAGCCTTATTGGACTTGCCCTGGCCTATAAACCGCCTGCCACGATCCTTGAGATCGCCACCCAGACCTTTACGGGTCTGGCCGTTCTTTTCCCAACGGTTATCTTCGGACTTTATCTTAAAAAGGTACATGCATTGTCAGCCATTTTTTCCATTCTCCTGGGAGAAGGCGCCCTGATCCTGTTCTACCTGAAATGGATACCCAGTGGTATTTTCCTGCCGGTGGTCTGGATAATGCTCCTTGCGTTTTCAGCCTACCTTCTTACCCATGGCGTATTGCAATTCAAGAATAACTCCATCAGGCTCACACCTCCCCAATGGGTCCGGGACCCCTACTTCTATATGCTGGGAGGTATTTTTGTGCTTGCCATGGATTTCTGGGCCTGGAACTCATCCCTTCCCATGGTCATGGGACTCCCCCTGTGGTTAGGGTATTTTGTCTTACTGTCTGCAATCCAGACCGGAGTCATGGTGGTCTGGGTTAAGAAGAGTGAAACCCAAACCTATTTATTGGGTCGCCATAAAGGGCGACCGCAAGGATAGCCCCTAGACCGGCCTCGGCTTATTTTATCACCGGTTGTCGGCTTCTGGTTCGCAGCACTTCTGGTATTCCTTTACCTGTTCCCCTCTTTAGTTGATAATTATTATATCTATGTAGCCAATGATATTGCCATCAATATCATTGTGGTCACGGGCTTGAATCTTATGGTTGGATATACGGGCCAGATATCCCTTGGCCATGCCGGTTTTTTTGCCATCGGGGCCTATGGCACGGTGATCCTCATTGTAAAGGCGGGATTCCCGTTTTTACTGGCACTGCCCTGCTCCGCCCTTATAGCGGCCGGGTTTGGCTTTCTCCTGGGATTGCCTGCCCTGCGTCTTGAAGGCCCCTATCTTTCCATTGCCACCCTGGGATTTGGCCTCACCATCACCCAGATCATCGGGCGTATTGATCTGTTCGGCGGTCGGGAAGGGCTTCATGCCCCGGACATCGTCATTGGCCCCTGGATAATTGATGAGGAACTCCTGGAAATCGGGGCCGACATCCACAGGAAAAAACCGACCTGTTTTTTGACCACCAGGCCAGGGTTGCGGTTTTCAGGAAGCTCAAAGAACGGCTGGGGTTTGAACGGATCCGGGTGGCCTCTCCGGGGCAGCCCCCATCGCTCAGGAGGTGCTGCGGTTTTTCCAGGCGATCGACATGAATCTCATTGAAGGATACGGTCAGACAGAGGGCACCGGGGTCACCACGCTTTCCCCGGAATGCCGTGTCAAGTTTGGCCGCGTGGGTCAGGCCATCAAGGGGGCAGACATGAAAATCGCCGATGACGGATTTTCGATGATCACGGATCGTAAAAAAGAGATCATTGTCACGGCCGGGGGCAAGAACATTACCCCCAGTATATTGAGAACAAGCTCAAAGCCAGCATCTATATCAATGATGCCGTGGTAATTGGAGACAAGAGAAAATTTATCTCCTGCCTTGTCATGATCGACGAGGACAATGTGGTGAAATATGCCCAGGACAACAAGGTTCAATTCTCCACCTATGGGGATCTTACCCAGAGCGAGGAGATCATAGCCTTGATTGAAAAGGAGATAAAACAGGTAAATGCAACCCTTGCCCGGGTGGAAAGCATCAGAAAATTCACCATCCTGCCCAAGAGACTCTACGGGGAAGACGGTGAGGTGACACCCACCATGAAGATCAAACGCAAAGTGGTGAATGAGCGGTTCAAGGATATAATTGAAGCCATGTATTAGAGAACTGCAAGATAAGTAACTCCTGTACCCCTTTTTTCGGGTATACCAACCCTTGCAGCAAATCCGGTTTTTATGACGAAAACCAGAGCATCCAATTTAATCAAAGTAATTAAATAAGCTGATCCCAAATCCCCAAAAACATGATTTGACAATTATCTTTTTTGTAAACATAATGTAATTACATTAATCACGATGGGAGGCATAAATGACAACTTTAATTAAAATAGGAAATTCCCATGGTATACGTATACCAAAGGCAATTATTGAACAAGCTCGACTAAAAGATAAAAAGCTGGAGTTCAAAATAACTGACGATGGACTGTTAATTAAACCTGTTAAAAACTCCAGGAAAGGCTGGAAAGAACAATTTGATAAAGCACTTAAATCCCAGAAAACCAGCGAGATTGATCAGGAGTGGTTGGATGCCCCATTGGTAGAGGAAGATGGGGGGGAATGGTAAGAAAAAACACTCACAGATTTGAAGTTTGGCTGGTTCAGCTTGATCCGACACAGGGGTCGGAAATTAAAAAGACAAGGCCTTGTGTAGTTCTTTCCCCTGATGAAATGTCCGCACTGAAGACTGTAATTGTTGCTCCAATGAGATCCAAAGGATTTAACTATCCAACCAGAATTCAATGCATGTTTAAGGGTAAAAAAGGATTGATTCTCCTTGACCAAATGAGAGCTATTGACAAGTCCAGATTAATTCAAAAACTTGGTCTATTTTCTGAAGACGCACAAATGAAAATTACCGATTGTTTACAAGAACTTTTCGCTTATTAAGTGCCTATACGACATGAAAAACCCCACGGCAATGGTCTGTATCCAATGAGAGATCTTGGGTTTCGCTCATTTTTGTACACCTAATTCTTTTTTCCCAACCATGAAGGAAAGGTCATAAGTTTTTTCTGGCAATTCCAGGAGTGACAGAATTCTTTTCTGAAGAGCAGTCAACTCTTCAACCACTACACCGGAAATTTTTCCTCCCTTCTCTTCGATTAAAAGATGAAGGCTACCGAACTGTGAAAGCAAGCGTTCCACAGTGGGGCGTGTTGTCTTCCTTTTCGGATTACCGGGAACAAGTCCTGCAATAGGTTCATCTGTTTTGGACAACTCTCTGCGGACGACAAATTCCATCAGTGTCAATGCCTGAAGGGCAATGGTCAGTATCACCATCAAACCTTTTATTCTTTTCGGCAAACGTAAAAATAAAGGCAGTGCAGGGATACAACCTTTTTTTAGTCTATGAAAACCTCTTTCGACCAGCCATTCATCCCTATAATATTGTGTGCTTTGGTTGAGCGTCATACTGGTTTCGGCAACGTTGGTTGCAAAAATCCGCCAACCAGCCAACGCTTTGAATTCTTCAATAGCCTCTTCATTTCGATTTACCACTAAGGCCAAATTCAGAACTTCCACCATTTTAAAAGGGGTGTTTGGTCCTGGGCGTCCTCTACCGATATATTTTTTTTTATATGAAACTCCCGCCGAAGGGTTGTTATTGGCGGTGTTTCAATATTCGTTGTGGCCGGATGCCATCTCTCGCTCCGGCCTTGCCGGTTATACGAAGTTATGGACTCGTTTACTTCAAGATGAAAATACGCCTCAACGTTGCATGCCTGCAATATTTTTTTGGCTTTGAGCTTAAACGAATCGGCCGAATCGTCGGCCTTTGCCTTGAGTTTAGTCAGTTTGCTTTCAACTTTGTCCAAACGATTTTGAAACGATTTTTTTCGACGCTGGGCATGGCTATTGCTCAAGCTGACCATCCATCGTTCCTGCCAGCGATGAACTGCCCCGCTTTCGAGTTTCTTTTCCATTTGCTTATTAACGACAAATCCCCTGCCCACCACCCGTTCGTGCTGGTCTTCATTTTTTGGGAGCAACATAATTTCCTCAAAGGTTTGCTCTGGATTCAAAACCAACGCTTTGATGTGCTGGGGCGTATCACCGGTCATTGGCAATGGAAAAAGATAGTATCCTTTTTCATGATCAATTGCAGCACGGGTTTCATGGGAGGCTGCCTTGCAATCTGCAATAAACAAAAAAGGTTCTTGATCTCGCTGAAAACTTCACCGATCTTATACTCAATGGTCTCGGATAAAGATGCTCTCAGCGTAAAGCCCTTCAGGTATGGGAAGAGCTTCCCATTCACAAACGCAATAAGATCGTCGCCGGTCAGGGCCGTGTCATGGTCAAAACTTTTGTCGGACTTCCTGGGTGCGGCCCAGGTTGACCACCGGTATTTTTTGTCGAGAATAAAGGTGTAGAGTTCCCCCTTGAGCTGGGTCTCAATGGATCGTTCATGTTCCAGGTCGTCCAGGTATTTCAGGAAAAGAAGCCATGAAGTCTGCTCCGTATAATCAAGCTCCGAGGAGCATCCTGCCTCTTTCCACAGGACATCGTCTATATTCTTGAAGGTCTGCTCAAATGACATCTTGTTTCCTGTCTGGGTGAAGAAACAATTATTGATTACCAGCATTGTAATAAGGTGTAAAGATCAGAGTCAATTCAGGAGGAGAAAGACCATGAACCGGCCCTACCTGCTATATCGACATGGAAAACCCAACGCAATACTCCCCCGCATACGGGGCGGTCTCAAGCAGGGCTACATGGCGGATTTCGACCTTGATCCCAAGGGAGCCCTTGGGGTTGATATAGTCCATCTCCATGGCAGATCCTGGTTTCAAAAAGGTCAACGTCTCTTTTTGGTCTTTGGTCACAAGCATGCCAATCCCTCCCCGGCTGACATTCAACACCTTGAACTGATATTTTCTGCCCTGAAAAAGGACTTCAAGAAGATGCCCGGTGTCCGAAGGTTCAATAGGCTCTCTTTTGGCGATTCTCGTTTGCGGCCTTTGGTTATTTTCCGGCTTTTCCAATCCCACACCTCATTCATTGATACTGGTTTGTATTTTTATGGACAAAACCCGCCAGGGCATTCCCGGTGGCAAAATTTCATTGCTCGTTATGGCCGCCAGGCAATCTGGCTTAATCCGTGGTGAATATTACCTGGAAATCGGCTGATATCAGCCTCATATTCATATATCTATTTTTGAAAAGAGTAAACAGCCGTTTAAGATCAACGCAGAGTCATACGAAAGAACATCGTTTAATTATCCTTGACAAGAAAAAAAGCCTCTGCTACCCAACAGGATGAACCTGGATAGAATAAAGATTGAAAATCAGCCGTTCGCTATCACATTTCATACTGGCATATTCCTACAGGCTCCAGGACCTGTCATTCCGGTGGAAAAACAAATCAAGGGGGGAAACAAATAATTCCATGGAGATCATTCAAACTGCACTGGAAAAAGGCCTTCCAGCGCTTTCAGAGCATCAGTCAAAGGTTGTTTTAAAGAGTTTTGGAATTCCAACCACACGTGAAACCCTTGTCCATGATCCCGAAGGGGCAGTTGAAGCAGCCGGGGCGCTTGGCTATCCCGTTGTTTTAAAGGCCTGCTCTGCCCATTTGATGCACAAGAGCGAAAAGAATGCCATCCGGATGAACCTGGCAGGCCCAGATCAGGTGAAACTGGCCTATGATTCTATCGTTAATGACATTGGCCTTGAAATTGACGGAATCCTTGTGCAGGAGACCATCCCTGGACAGCGTGAACTTATCATGGGCTTGACCCGTGATCCCCAGTTCGGGACCTGTGTAATGCTGGGGCTTGGGGGTATCACAACCGAGATATTCAAGGATTCGGCATTCCGGGTCGCTCCCTTTGACCGTAAAGAGGCCGTTGACATGACCCGGGAGTTGAAGGCCGCTGCAATGCTTGGACCTTTCCGAGGCCAGGCTCCGGCCGACCTGGAGACCATCTGCGACTGTCTCCTGGCCCTTGGCGAAATTGGCCTTAACCACCCTGAAATTTCAGAAATCGACATCAACCCGCTGATAATAAACCTTCAGGGCCATATCACTGCCGTGGACGCCCTGGTGGTTTTGGGAAACAATTAAAATGAGACCCTCATCCATTGAACAAAGTATCCTTTACCCCATTGCAAATCCAAAAAACATTGCATTTTTCGGGGCTTCTAACAACGTCTCTTCCATGGGCACAGGCATCCTGCGATGCATCCTATCCATGGGGCACAAGGGCTCCATGGAGTACCAGGGCGAGATCTATCCGGTTCATCCAAGGGAAGAAACGGTCCAGGGGATAAAGGCATTTCAAAATGTTGCAGACCTGCCCGTCATACCGGATCTCGCATTTATTGTGCTCCCGACTACTGTTGTGGCTGAAACCCTGGACGCCTGCGGTCAAAGGGGAATCCGCCACGCCGTGATCGTATCCGCAGGGTTTAACGAGGTTGGAGGTGAGGGGAAAGATCTGCAAAAAAAACTCACGGCTATTGCAGAAAAGCATGGTATCAGGTACCTCGGCCCCAACTGCATCGGCGTGATCAACACCCACTTAAACCTCAACGCCACCTTTCTTCCCTATGAGGCGGACAGGGGATTTATCGGCATGGCCTCCCAAAGCGGCAGTTTTATCACCCAGATATCTCCCCACCTGAGTCGCCTGGGTGTGGGGTTCAGCACAGGATTCAGCATTGGAAATGAGGCCAGCATAGACATTGTGGACTGCATGGAGTACCTGGGGGCGTGTCCCCGCACCCGGGTGATCGCCCTTTACATCGAATCCATCCGCAGGGGAAGGGCATTTATCGATGCGGCAAGGGCCATTGTACCTGAAAAACCCATTGTGGCATTTTATGTGGGCGGCTCTGAAGAGGGTAGAAGGGCAGGTTTTTCCCATACAGGTGCCCTTGCCGGACCAGACCCCCTTTACAACGGTGTCTTTCGCCAGAGCGGGGTGATACGGGCGACCTCCATTGAAGAGCTGTTTGATTTCTGCTACTGCCTTGGTGCCTCCCCGCCTGCCAGGGGTAACAGGGTGATAGTCCAGACCCATTCAGGGGGTCCAGGGGCTGCGGCAGCCGATGCCTGCGGAAGAAACGGCCTTACACTCCCGAAACTCAGCACCGCAACCCTTGAAAGTTTAAGACCCTACGTACCCCATACCGGCAGTGTGGCAAATCCCGTGGATTTAACCTTTACCAAAAACCCCCTTGACTTCTTCCAGGCCATCCCCCAGATTTTGATGGCCGATGAGAATGCAGACGGGCTCCTCGTCTATTTCCTGGCAACGGCCAGGATGATTGAGGTGGCTCTGAAGACAATGGGGGTCCCTGATGATAAAACAGGTGAAAAGGCCGAAGAGATCATCGGCCATCAGGCCGACGCCATAGCCGCCCTGAAGAAGAAGTGCTGCAAACCAATTGTGGGCTACTCCTTCCTGGCCAGGAAAGAATCAAGCCTGATACGGAGGCTCCAGGACAGAGGGGTGCCCGTGCTGCCGAGCCCTGAACGGGGAGCCAGGGCCATGGCGGCCCTGGTCAAGTATAAAATTCTAAAGGAAAAGCTGACTAATAGATAATCAAGTTGGCCGTCCGCCAGGGCAACCTTGTTCTTGACAAATTACAAAATAAATTTAAACAATTATCATCAATATCGGATAAAACTACATTGATTTAATTTTTTTATAATTTGGCGGTCTTAAAGGCCTTAAATAGATAGGATGAAGGTTAGAATGAATTCACCGTGGGCCGTCCGCAGATTATGCGTCGTATTTTACCGAGCTGAAGCTCATTAGCTTCTCCCAGTTATGCCTTGATTCTATGAATCTAACCGTGCCGGTCTTTCCCCGGAGGCCAAGGGAATGGGTAGTGGCCCCGCCGCCCGTGTACCTTACTCCAGGTAGGAAGGTGCCGCCGGAGATCCCGGTTGCGGCAAAATAAACGTCGTTGCCTTTAACCAGGGTGTCGGCGGTCAGAGTCTCTTTTATGTCCAGACCAAAATCAAGGACAGCCCTTTTTTCCTCCTCGAGCTGGGGATCAAATTGACACAGCATCTCACCGCCGAGGGCCTTGATGGCGCAAGCCGCAAGAACCCCTTCGGGGGTGCCGCCGGTTCCCATCATCAGGTCAACCCCGGAATCGGAATTCACGGCCATGAGGGCACCCGCCACATCTCCGTCCGTGTGGAGCTGAATACTGGCACCGGCCTGTCGTATCTCGTGGATAAGCTTCTGATGTCTGGGTTTATCCAGGACAAAAACCACAAGGTCCGTGACATCCTTGTCCAAGGCCCGGGCAATCTTCATCAAATTTTTACCCACCGGCGCATCAAGGTCCGCAACTCCCCTTGCCAGGGTCGGGACAACGAGTTTTCGCATGTAGAAACTGGGGCCGGGATCAAGCATGGCTCCGGCCGGTGCAGCACTGACAACGGCTATGGCATTGGGTCTTCCCGTGGCAAGTAAATTTGTGCCTTCAACCGGATCAACGGCAAGATCCACCTTGAGCCCCTTGCCATTGCCAAGTCGCTCCCCGTTGTAGAGCATGGGGGCCTTATCTTTTTCCCCCTCGCCTATTATAACCGTGGCATCCATATCCAGGGTCTTGAACGAGATACGCATGGCCTCAACTGCGGCCCTGTCCCCGCTCTCCTTATCCCCCTTGCCAAGCCATCTGGCCGATGCAAGGGCCGCCGCCTCTGTTGCCCTTACAAGGTCGAGGGCAAGATTTCTCTCGGGTGCTTCCATTTATTCTCTCTCCTTAAATTTAATTGTGCTGGGATCGCTGAATTTAAGGGTTGAATACCATTTTCAGAGTGGCGTGGAAACAATATGTTTTTGCAGACGGAATAATTTCGGCTGGAAAGGTTTTCCACGGCTTTTTTCTCAAAGAGACCTATCCTTGCCATAAAAAAGGTTGCCGTTAGGAAAATCACTATCCCTGCAAGGTTGGGCCAGGGCATCAGGGGGTTGTCGCTGCCGGCCAGCAGTAGACCTGTGACCCATAAAAAACCAGTTGCCGCAATAGCCGCCTGTTCTTTAATTTTTTGCCTGTCAAGTTGCATAATTTCCTCCTGTTGTATTACTCTTAACTCATTTGATGAAAAAACTAAACAGTATGGTAAAAAGAATAAACTGCTCTGTACCTTTTTTTATATGCCCCCCCCCCCGAACGGGCCGCCACAAAGGGTGACCGCAAGGGATCGCCCCTACAATCGGCCTCGGCTATTTTATCGATACTCCCGGCAGCTCCACACCACCTTGCCGATGATCCTTACCTTATCAACTTCGTCAAGGGTTAGAAAAATAGGTTGGTAGTCACGGTTTTCACTGGTCAGGACCAGCTTGTTGGGGTGTTTTTCAATTCTTTTCACAAGAATGGTGTCCTCAACCCCAAGGGCATAAATGGCCCCGGCCAGGATTTCTGTCTGGGACTGGTCGATCAAGACCGTGTCACCGGCTCTTAGTTCCGGTTCCATGCTGTTGCCAAAGACCTCCATGGCGACCATGGCATTGGCAGACCCCTTGCGGGCGAGCCATTTTGACTGAAAATAAAGATAGTCTGTCACATCGGACAGGGTTTCAAAGGAACCGGTGCCGGCCGACAGCCTGGCCTTGACCTTGGGAATTGTTTTAAACTCAGAGCCCCTGATCAACTCCCCTTTGAGAAAGACCTGACCCACACCGTTCTCAATCCAGTCCGGATTCAACCCGAACCTGCGATAGAGTTTTACGATCC
The DNA here is from genome assembly GCA_034006945.1 of Desulfobacterium sp. Taxonomy (GTDB): domain Bacteria; phylum Desulfobacterota; class Desulfobacteria; order Desulfobacterales; family Desulfobacteraceae; genus Desulforapulum. Next base: position 49,111 of record JAVERV010000002.1, read on the forward strand.
AGCGATCAGGGATCTCATTTTTTTTACGGGCGTGGGTGATGCCGGACCGATTTATACCAAGGGCATCGGCGAGTTCCGTCTGGGAACTGATTCCGGTCACATCAAGAATCCTCCCGATTAAACTGTCGACCTTATTTATCATGATTATCCTTTGATATCTGAAATTTTAACTGCTTATACTATTTACTTATATTTCATGCCTGATGAAACAATGCAACAAGATTTTTTTGACTTTTTTAGAATCCTCGGGTAAGAACAGAGTATGGTTGGCAAAAAAAAAGATGCGCCTGTTAAACCGGGCAAAGAAAAGAGTGAAAAGGGACGGAAGACACGGGAGCAAGGGCCCGATGCCGAAGTGTCCACCAAAAGGCCTTTAATAACCAAACGACTCCTGAAGCGGATTACCCTTGCGATCCTTGCTATCGCTCTCCTTGCCGGAGCAGGATTGACCGGATATTCCCTGTTGACTAAGGAGAATACGGGCAGGAAATACGTTAAAAAAGAGCTGCCCCACGTTACCCTGCCCCCTGAAATGCTCAAGTTCTGCTTTGACAATCTTACTGACATCTACGACGCCTTACAGAAGTTCAGCCTTGAAATTACACGCCTTGACCGGGAGATCCAGCGAATAGAGTCCATTGGCGCAGCCTACCCTGACCAGGCCGCCATTGCAGACCGGGAGAAAAAAATCTGGTCAAGTGTTCGCAAGCGCAGCCTCGACAGCTTTACAAAAATTGAACAGCAGATCAGGCAGATATACGTCACCTTCAAGATCAACCCCGAAGCCGGAAGGAGCAGGCTCAATCAGGAACGAACGGAACTTGTTGAACAGACGACCGACCCCCTGGAAACGCTCATGGCCCTTACCGGACGAATTAAAACCGATGAACAACCCCCTTTGGGGTTCATTAAAAAGGTTATCTATAAGATCAAAAATCTATTCAGCTGACCTGCTTGATTATTGAAGTTTGGGAATTTTTCTGGGGTCTGTCATGTTTTCAGGTCTCAGCATATCATCCAGCTCTTCCCTGGATAAAAGGCCCTCTTTTAGAATCAGATCATACACGCCCTCGCCTGTTTTAAGAGCCTGACTCGCAATGGCAGCCGAAGCTTCATATCCGATTGCGGGCACCAGGGCTGTTATCAGGCCGATGCTGTTTTGGACGTAGTTGCGGCAGATATCCCGGTTGGCCGTGATCCCGACAATACAGCGGGATGCCAGGGTGACACAGGCATTCTTCAGGATCATCATCCCGTGGAGAAGATCATAGGCGATGATGGGCTCAGCCATGCAGAGCTCAAGCTCGCTTGCTTCGGCCGCCATGGAAACCACGGCATCGTATCCCATTACCTGGTAGCAAACCTGGTTCACCATTTCCGGAATCACCGGATTCACCTTTCCCGGCATGATGGAAGATCCCGGCTGCATGGCCGGCAGATTGATTTCATTGAGCCCGCATCTCGGACCAGACGAGAGCCACCTCAAGTCGTTGCATATTTTTGAAATCTGAACCGCCGCCCGTTTCAGGGATCCCGACATCTGGACAAAGGCCCCTGCGTTCTGAGTCGCTTCCACCAGATTCCTGGCACTCGTGAGTTTAAACCCGCTGATCCCAGACAATTTTTCAGTCACAAGACTCGCATAACCAGGAGGGCTGTTGATGCCCGTGCCAATGGCTGTTGCCCCCATGTTGATCATTAAAAGTTCCCGGGAGGATAGTTCAATGGCATCGATGGCGCTGTCTATCATCACCGCATAGGCGCCGAACTCCTGTCCAAGAGTCATGGGAACGGCATCCTGGTTTTCCGTACGCCCCATTTTCAGGACATCGTTAAATTCATCGGACTTCAGGAGCAGGGACTCCCTGAGCTCTTTCATGGCCCGGGTCAAATTTTCTTTGGAAAGAAGCACAGAGAGTTTTATGGCCGTGGGATAGGCATCGTTGGTGGACTGGGAGCAGTTTACATGGTCGTTGGGATGCAGGTGCTTATACTCCCCCCTGTTGTAGCCCATGATTTCAAGTCCACGGTTGGCTATGACCTCGTTGGCATTCATATTTGTTGAGGTGCCGGCCCCGCCCTGGAACATGTCCACGGTGAAATGTTCATGGAGCTTGCCTTCGAGGAGTTCATCGCAGGTCTTGCAGATGGCATCCGCCCTTGCCAGGGTTAAAGTGCCCAATTCCCGGTTGGCAAGGGCTGCAGCTTTTTTTACCATGGCAAGACCGTCCACAAGATGCTGGAAATTGCTGACCGATTCACCGGAGATGGCAAAATTCTCCATGGCCCGCTGGGTCTGAACCCCATAGTAAACCCCGTTGGAAATATCCCGTTGTCCAAGGGAATCATGCTCCTGGCGAAATCCGCTCACAACCCTGGTATCGAGTTTACTTTGATGGAGCTGGCGGGACAGCAATTTCAACCTGCGGTTTATACCCACGGCTACCCTGGTCAAAATCCGGTAGAAAAGATCTGGATTATCCTCCTTAAAGGCTGCTATTTTTTCCCTGGATATCTGCCAGATCACAGCGCCCTTCCGGGTGTATCCGCCGTTTGAATGGGCATCTCCCTCCAAAAAGGCACCTTCGTTGATCAAGGCTCCGGGGATCATTGTGGCAACATGACGGGATCTACCATGGAGGCCCCGGACAAGTTCTACGTCCCCTGAAAGGATGATCCCGGCCCACATTCGAGGGGAGGATTCCTGGAACAGCCACTCATTGGGCCCATAGTTCTTTTGTTCACCCTCGGCAAAGAATTTGACAAGGTCCGCCTCACCTATACCCGAAGATTTCATCACCTGCTCGATGATGCCTCTGTTTAAAATCACGGAACTCTCCTTATTTTTTAATCTGCAGTTTTAAGGTACCTGCCTTAGCCTTTGGGCAATGGCATCGACCAGGTCTATTTTGGCCTGGTTTTTTTTCTCCCCGCCCCTTGACACCACCCGTGCGTAAAATGCGTTGCAGATCCTTTTTGTCTCCTTATCCCAGGGTGGAATGTCGATGACGGGCTCTGCTCCTTTTCGTTCAGAAACGGCGTAATCCCTTCGGCCGTGGGCCCAGTTGATAACCGAACTGTAGAAGATAACGGCTCTGTCCAGAAGAACGTACATGAGCTGTACAGAGTTCATTGGCCGGATGATAATCTGATCCCTGCCAAGCCTGATCCCCTTGAATTTCAACCCTGCCATGCGGCTGCCGCTGAGAATTGCCGTGGCCGCCCCTGCCACTCCACCAATGGCGGAAAAGACACCAAAGGTAAGCCCGGCAGCAGCCGTATCCACAAGGGCACCCGCCCCCATGCCTGCAACACCTGCTGCAACGGCAACTTCCCTTGGCGTAAGCCCAAGAAACCGCCAGGTCTTTTCGCTGAAAAGGTCATTGTTGAGCATGGAGTTTTCAGAAAGGGCAAGGTTGAATATGTTGTGCTTGAAAAGCTTCCTGATGTCGTCATGGGCCCTTTGTTCTATCTGCCTGACCCGATTCAAAAATTTCTTCTCAAGGTCAAGGCGTAAGGTTTCGGGGCTGTCAGACGGTCCAAGGGTTCCGGTCATGGTGGATGTAAGAATTTCCTGGACCATGGCAACCATGGTCAGGGCTGTGAGGTTGATGCGATGGTCCCAGTCCAGCTTAAAGGCCTGAATCACAAGGGTAAGACTCTCCTGCCAATCCTGATCCACACTCTTCAAGCATTCAAGAAGTTCGATCCGTTCCCTGTAGGTGGCCCTGTGGGCGTTAAATTCCCGGATGCTGTTGAAGGTCCGCCTGAACTCATTTTTCCACTGGGACAGATAGGTGGTATCTCCGCCCTTGCAGTTGATGATGGACATGCGGGGACGACCTGTGAGGCGCAGAATCTCCATCTCTGCCCTGTCATCCCCCCTGACCGGCCTTGACCCGTCAACCACATAGATGATGCCGGCCCCCCTTGCCACGGGTTTAAAAAGTTCGCACTCGTCTCTCAAATCCGGATCATCCCCATGGGCCGCAATAAAGGCCTGAACCACGGTATCCTGGGGGCCGGTATAGGCTTGGAACCAGGCCAGAGTCCGGCGGGGGGCTTGAAAGCCTGGGGTATCGGTGAAACGGATAACCTCCCTGTTATCAATTGTCACGGGGAAGGTCTGACAGATGACCGTCTCCCCGGGAAAGGGGCCTATCCTGACCCTGTCGTTCTCAGCCAGGGTCGACACCACCGAAGATTTTCCCTCGTTGGGGTGGCCCAGAATGGCAAATTCAGGCGTCTGTTTTTCTTTCATTGGGTTACCAGATCCTCCACGTCTATAAGGGGGTCTCCCAGGCCTTTAATCTTGACGGCCCAGATTTTTTTGTCCTGGGAATCCGGGACGGTAAGAAGGGTGTCGGGTCCGGGTTTCCCTATAAGAACCACCACCAGGGGGATCTCCGGCGTCCTGGTGCGAACCTTGAGGATAAATGCAAGGATCTCCCGGATGGGGGGCAGCCATGCCTCCTGGAGCAGGAGTATGCCTGCAACCGACTCTTTAAAGGTGGCTGTCTGATCGGCTTCAGCGTCTGCATCAAGGCCTGTGCGAAGGATGGTATCAACCCGGCAGTTCAGGCCGTGGAGCAATCTTTCTTTGAAATCCTCCTTGTCCAGCATATCAAAGATATCGTCGTGGACAAGGGCGAGGAAACTTTCTGACATCTGGTTTTTTCCATGTTCCTGGAACAAATGATCATGACGATCATTATTATTGTCATTTACGGGTCGTGTAATCCGGCCGTATAACTCTTCCAGGGAGCTTGCCTTGCCTGTCTCCTGGGACACCGCAGGTTCTGTGGTGACCCTGGGGGTGACAAGTCTGCGTACAAGCTTTTTTATACCCCAGCTGTCAAAGGAATAACGGGCAAGGGAACGCCTTTGTACAAAAACGCCCAGAAGCAAAAGAAACGTCCGGGGCAAAAGGGCATAGGTCACAACCGACAAACTTAAAAAAGGCCACCAGGAGACAAGATCTGTCGTGGCAAGATGATAGATGCCGTCCTTGAGAATCAGCCGGGTACCCTCGATCTGGGCCAGGGATGGAGACCCGACCCCTGCCGGGAAAGCCCAGGACCAGGGGGTTGAAATCATGGAAACGACCTTAACGACAAAATCATGACTCAGGTTGAGCGAGGACTGCCAGCCAAAGGCGGTATCAAAAAAGACAACACGTCCAAGGGTTGCACCCAGCACTCCCAGATTAAACCCCACCCCGAAAAGCTGCATAAGGACAAACAGGGACCACAAAAAAAGTCGGCTGTTGACGTTGCGGGATCGTCTGAAGCTGCCCAGGGCCGCCAGCAAGGCCTTCTGCTTTTCCCCTGAGAGTCTGCCCAGCCCTCGACGAAAGAGCCTTGCTGCGGATCTCTCCAGGGCAAGACCAAGGGCCGGGTAGATTCCGAACCGAGAAGTTTTTCCCGGACGGACTTTCATCATAACAAGCCCTGCCAGGGTAAACAGCAAAAGCAAAGTCTGGGGTAGCAGAATCACCCCGAAGAAATAACTGACGTTCAACGGCAGCCTTCCTGTGTAGGAAAAAAGAGAGAGGCAGACAATCAATCCCGTCACGAATCCCCAAACGAGGAACAGACCCCTTAAAAACCTGAATCCGCTGTCAATATAAGCACCTGGAAGGAAACCCTGAACCTGGCCCATGAAAGAAACCCACAGGCGGACAAGGGTTTCAGGCAAGGGTTTTTCCGCCATTATCCCATCGCTGGAATCAACGACAAGGGGGGCTATCTTTTCAAGGTAGATACGCCGGTCTCTTTCCTCCAGGATTTTTTGATCCTCAACCCTGCCCTCCTGGCCGAGGAGGTACTCAAGGTCAATGAGGTCTCCCATGGTCCATTTTTTTTCCATATCACCAAAGCCCATATTGTGGTTCAGCCTTCCAGAACTCATTGTTTTTCAGTTAATCTACCCTCCAGCGCCCCATGGGTCAACAACAAAACCAAAATGAGAATTGTCGGGAATTTTCGTCATCTCTTGTTTTCAATCAAAGGCTGTGTTAACAAGTTTACATCCCATAACCGTCCTAAACAGGTAAAGGAGTTCTATGAATGACCGTGTCAACATATCATCCTGGCTGAAACAGAGCACGGCCAGGCATCCATACAAGAGGGCCGTTGTCTATCCAGAATCAAGGGATGGAAAGGGCCGTGTCCTCTACGGCCACCTCACCTTTTTGCAGCTTGAAACTGAAAGTGATCGCCTCGCCTTCGGTCTTGAGGAAAAGGGAATCACCAGGGGAACCAGAACCATTCTCATGGTGCCTCCGGGCATCGAATTTTTCACCCTTATTTTTGCCATGTTCAAGGTTGGAGCAATTCCCGTTGTCGTAGATCCCGGCATGGGGATCGACCGTATGGTCTCCTGCTTTGACCAGGGTAAGCCCGAGGCATTCATCGGCATCGAAAAGGCCCATGTTTTAAGAATCCTGAAACCGGGATTCTTCAAGACGGTAAAAATCTGGGTAACAGTTGGCCGACGATGGTTCTGGGGCGGCACCACCCTGGATCAGCTGATGGTCCAAGGCGACGATTCATTTCCAGTAGCAGAGACAACGGCCAATGAAGCCGCAGCCATTCTTTTCACCACGGGAAGCACGGGCCCTGCCAAGGGGGTTGTCTACACCCACGGCAACTTCAACGCCCAGCTGATTCAGATCAGAGACCACTTCAAGATAGGACCCGACGAGATCGACTTACCCACTTTTCCGTTATTTGCCCTTTTTGATCCAGCCCTTGGCATGACTGCCGTGATCCCGGACATGGACCCCACAAAGCCCGCCTTTGTCAACCCGGAACGAATCATCGAGGCTATTTTCAACCAGGGGGTCACCAATATGTTTGCCTCCCCTGCCCTGCTCAACCGGGTGGGCGAATACGGCAGGGCAAACAGTGTAAAACTGCCGTCCCTCAAAAGGGTAATCTCGGCAGGAGCCCCTGTTACCCCCGCAAACCTAGAGCAGTTTTCATCCATGTTAGAACCCCAGGCCCAGATCCACACCCCCTATGGCGCAACCGAGTCAGTACCCATTTTATCCATAGAAAGCAACGAGATTCTTACCGAAACAAGATCCCTTTCCGAACAGGGGTTTGGCATCTGCATCGGTCGGCCCATCTGCGACACAGAGGTCCTTATTATTGGACTGAGCGATGACCCTATCAAACACTTTTCAGAAGACCTTATTGTAAACGACAAGGAGGTGGGGGAAATCATCGTAAAGGCACCCCTTGTGACCCGGCACTACCACAACAACCCCGAGGCCGATATCCTGGCCAAAATCATGGATGATAGAGGATTCTGGCACAGAATGGGGGATCTCGGGTGGAAGGATTCCAAGGGGAGGATCTGGTTCTGCGGAAGAAAGAGCCACAGGGTGGTCATGGGTCAAAACAACCTGTTTACAATTCCCTGCGAAGCGATCTTTAACAACCACGACTCTGTGCAGAGAAGCGCCCTTGTGGGGGTCGGGCCCTGTCAGATGCAGACCCCTGTTATAATAATCGAACCAGTTAAAGGGGTGAAGAACCGACAAAAGCTCATCCAGGAATTAGAGGATCTTGCCATCTCCCACCCTCTGACCGAGGGGATAAAACATATACTGTTCCACCCCTCTTTTCCCGTGGACATCCGGCACAATGCCAAAATATTCAGGGAAAAACTTGCCGTGTGGGCCGCAAATAAGCTCGGATTTTAGGCATCCCTCATCGGCAGAAAAGTAATTTACGCTTATTAACCACGAAAGGCACGAAAGAATAGGTCTTTCTCGGTATCCTTCATTTCCTGTTTTACACTATATGAGACCATTCTCTGATTTGAAGAATGCCTTTTTTTTTCGTGTTTTTTCGTGCCTTTCGTGGTTAAAATATTTTTCTTTGCTTCAAACCAGCATAAAAATTACTTAGACTTCAACATCAGTCGGGTAAAAGATCGTAAAAATAAAGCATGGCATCCGACCTTGTGACGATGCCGATAATTTTGTTGTTCTCCATGACCGGGATACGGCCGATGTCGTGGCGGATCATCAGCCTTGCCGCATCGATGGCGCTTCGTTCCGCCGTGATTGAGACAACCTTGCGGCTCATGAACGCCTTGACCGGTGACTGCATGTGGTTGGCCTTTCTGATCTTTCTGAAATCCCTACGTGAGATGATCCCCACAAGGTTATCCTCGTCATCCACAACCGGAAGCCCGGAACAGCCAATCTCCCGTAAAATCATGGCAGCTTCTCCCACCGTAATGTTCTCGTTGACCGTGGTCACAGGGTAGGACATGATGTCGCTGAGCATGACCGAAGTCTGCTGATTGCCCTTTATCATCTCGACGATCATCTCTTCAATCACTACTGGGTTGGTGGATTTAAGCAGGGCCGAACCTGCCCCAGGATGCCCGCCGCCGCCCATGCTCCTCATGATTACCCCCATGTTGAGCTCATCAAGATTGCTCCGGCCAATGACCATACAGCGATCCCGCTCAACATCCCTGAAAATGCCAAAGGCTGCGTCCACGTTGACGATTTCCCGGTACATCTGAACCACCACCGAAAGATTCTGCACATGGCCTTCTATATCCATGGTCATGATGGAGACGTTAAAGTGGGCAATTTCCCTTCGCTCTGCCTTCTGGATCATTTCAAACAGGATATCCTTCTGCTTCTTGCCGTAGGCCTGGCGCAAAAAAGTACCAAGGATATTCAGATCAGCCTTTCTCTCAAGAAGATACCCTGCCGCCCTTGCATCCTCGGCAAGGGTAGAGGGAAAGGTGAGGTTTCCCGTATCCTCATAGAGCCCCATGAGAAACAGGGTGGCCTGGATGGGAGTGATCAATTTTCTCTGGCGTAAAAGCTCCCGGACAAGGAGGGTTATAGTTGCACCAATTTCTTCTCGAACCACCTCATCCCCATGGATGTCGCCTTCCAGATGGTGGTCCCACACTATTGTTTTGAGATCCTTACGCTTCTTTAACGGGTTCATGCCCTCGAGCCTTGACCAGGAGTTGGTGTCCACGACAATAAGGGTGTTGACCTGGTCAAGATCGACCTCGTTGACAGAATAGAAACCAAATAAATCCTTATGAATGGCTAAGAAAGCCTTGAGGTTAGGATTTATTGTTTTGGGGAGCACGGGTATAGCCCCGGGATAAATCACGCTTGCCGCTGCAAGGGAGGCAAGGGCGTCGAAATCCGTTCCCTTGTGGGTGGTGATAAGTTTCATTTTTATTACCTTTCGTCGTTGGCCGAGTTTTCAGGTTGATCTTTTTGTTCCCCATATCCGAGCATCTTTGGTCTCTGTGTATCGTCATAGTCAAGACTCATGGGAGCCCCGGCAGATTTTTTATACTCAAGCTCCAACTCGTATTTTCTTATCTCGGTCTGAATCTCCATGCTCTTGTGGGCAAGCCTGTACTTCATATACATGAACCAGGCAAAAAGAACGAATAAACCTGCAACCACGGCAATAAAAAACCACTTGTAATCAACTATGGTTTCGATTCCGGTGCGGGCAACAAAGGATATAAGATTGGGAATAATCCAGTAGAGAAGCACGGCGGCCAACACAAGAAAACCTATAATAAAAATGTTAAATCGGCTGACTCGGAAAAAAAGTGCCTCTACTTTGTTGGATCCCTCCTGTTTATTGCCTGGTTTATCGTTTAATTGATCGTCTGACTGGTTCTCTGGGCCTGGGAACCTTTTTCCAGACGGGTCATCCCCCCCCAGAAAAACCATCACAGCCTTGAGGATGAAACCAAGAAGAAGTATCAACCCGATGGGAATGCCCACTGCTGCGGTAAACCATGCCCTGAAGGGAAAAGGAACATCCTTTGTTACAAGCTTTACCCGATAGTTTTCAAAAGGTCCAAAGGTATTTTCAAAATAATATCTGTTGAAATTAGTCATGGTTGCGCCCTTGACCTCGTAAACCACCTCTTCATTCTTATCTAAAACCTGCATATAAGATTGATGGCCCGAGCGCATGGTGGCAAGGATAAACACCTGAAGTTCCAGAACAAAAAAGGCAACTATAACTATCACCAGCAGCACCTTGTGCTTCTCCAGCTGCTCTGACCAACTCTTAAATCCCATTATTTTTTTACACCCCCAACATTAAATAAAGATCACAACCAACTCACAAGCGGGTGTAGTATAATCATTGCCAGACGAAACATCAATTAGAAATGAGAATTAATGGTCACCTAAAGTTTTGGTTTACGTTGACCGGGAAATGTACTATGAATACAGTTTTGAACAGAGAATTCAGGAGCATAATTTCCCATGAACAAATTGATTATCACCATCCTTGGAAAGGATAGGCCGGGCATAATTGCGGCCACGGCAACGAGCCTTTATAAACTTGACTGCAACCTTGAAAACGTAAACCAGGTGATCCTGCAAAACCAGTTTTCAGGTATTTTCCTAGTTCTTCCACCGCCTGAACTCACCCTGGAAGCCGTCAAAACGGCCCTTGAAAAAGACCTGGCCGCCACGGGACTCCATATTCATGTGGATCTTGCAGACACGACCTTGAACGGCGGCAAAGAGCTGGGAGAGGATTTTATCTTCACAACAATAGGTCCAGACCAGAAGGGGCTTGTGGCAAGGTTTACAAGAATCATTGCCGATGCCAACGTGAATGTCAAAAACCTCAGAGCAGTATTCAAGGGCGGCAACAACCCCGAGGCCAACATAATGGTCTACGAGGTGGTGATCACCCCTGATATCGATCAGCAGTCTCTTTTTTCAGCCTTGAAGGAGAAGGCCGGAGAACTTGGATTAGACATAAGCATCCAGCACAAGAACATCTTTCAGGCCATCAACAAGATATAACCCACATCTCCTGGCGGACACAACGAACGATAAAACTCGTTAGCTGTTAGCCGTTAGCTAAAAGCTATGATAAGAGTTTCATATATAAAAATAAGGATCTATGAGAATAATGTTTAACGAACAAGAAATACTTTCCACCATTGAAATGGTCAAGAACGAGCACCTGGATGTCCGGGCCGTCACCCTTGGAATCAGCCTGTTTGACTGCGTGAGCCACGATCTTTCGGTGTTCAAGCACAAGATCAGGGAGAAGATCGTCACCCGGGCCGAAAATCTCGTGTCCGTATGCAACACTATCGGTGAAAAATATGGCATAGAGGTGGTCAACAAGCGCATATCCACAAGCCCCATCGCCCTTGTGGGAGCGCCCTTCAATGCCGACCAGATGGTTGAAATCGCAATTTGCCTCAACGACATTGCAAAGGAGGTGGGCATCGACTTTCTCGGCGGATTCTCCGCCCTTGTGGAAAAGGGGATAGCAACCGGAGACCGGGCACTGATGGATGCCCTGCCAAGGGCTCTGGCAGAAACCCAGCGCATCTGCGCCTCGGTCAACGTTGCCACAACAAGAAGCGGCATCAACATGGACGCCGTGCTTGACATGGCAAGGGTAATTAAAAAAGCGGCAGATCTTACGGCCAGCGACGACGGCCTTGCCTGTGCAAAGCTGTGCGTATTTGCCAACATCCCCCAGGACATGCCCTTCATGGCAGGTGCCTACCTGGGCGTTGGGGTCGCAGATTCGGTCATCAACGTGGGGGTCAGCGGGCCTGGGGTTGTCAAAAAGGCCATTGAAAGGGCAATTGAGGCAAAGCCAGACATCTCCCTCGGCAGAATCGCGGAGGTGATAAAGACCACCGCCTGCAAGGTCACAAGGGTGGGGGAACTCATCGGCCGGGAGGTTGCAGATAACCTTGGCACAAAGTTCGGGGTGGTGGATCTTTCCCTTGCCCCCACGCCAACTGTGGGTGACAGCATAGGCGAGATATTCCAGGCACTGGGGCTCACAAGCATTGGCGTTCCAGGCTCCACAGCTGCCCTTGCCATGCTCAACGATGCCGTAAAAAAGGGCGGGGCCTTTGCAAGCTCCCATGTGGGCGGATTGAGTGGGGCCTTTATTCCGGTGAGCGAAGACCTCAACATTGCAGAGGCCGCAGAAAAAGGGTATCTTACCATTGAAAAACTCGAAGCCATGACCTGTGTATGTTCGGTTGGGCTTGACATGGTTCCGGTTCCTGGCGACATCTCGGAAGAGACCCTGGCCGGTATCATAGCCGATGAAATGGCCATCGGCATGATCAACAACAAGACTACGGCAACCCGTATCATTCCCGTTCCAGGGAAAAAGGCGGGGGAGAGCGTTTTCTTTGGTGGACTCCTTGGTGCTGCTAAAATCATGAACGTTCCCCATGCCACCAACAGGGACTCGTTCGTGCTCCACGGCGGAAGGATTCCGGCACCCATCCACAGCCTGAAGAATTAAGAAAAAAATGACCAAAAACACAAAGCTGAACGTCAAGGTGGTTGCAGCCCTGACCATGGTCCACTTTACCGGAGATTTTTACAGCTCGTTCACGAGCCCGCTTCTTCCGGTATATGTGGACAAGCTCGCCCTGTCCATGACCCAGGTGGGACTCTTGACCGGGATGATAAGGCTCCTTGCCTTTGTGGTCCAGCCCTGTGTGGGGTATCTGGCCGACCGGTATCAGACCCGGTCCTTTATTCTCTGGGGGGTGTTTCTATCGGTGGTGTGCATCCCCTTCTCCGGCATCGCCCCGAACTTCTACGTGCTGCTGGCGGTCCTTGCAGCGGGTTCGGCAGGATCATCCATGTTCCACCCGTCGGTCACGGGAATGCTTCCCCTTTATGCGGGCAATAGAAAGGGGCTCTGCATGTCCATCTTCAATACCGGCGGCACCTTCGCCTTTGCAGTGGGGCCTGTGTTCATAACCTGGTACGTGGGAAGGTTCGGCCTTGAAAACATGCCCTGGACAATGGTTCTGGGACTTTTAGGTATCATTTTCTTCCTTAAAGTCATCCCCATGCCCGAGAGCGAAGGAATGCAGAGTTATGGGTTTATAGGATCACTCAAGGAGAGCCTCGGAGCCGTATGGAAGCCCATTGCCCTCATCTGGGTGGTCATGGTGCTCAGAGCCGTTGCAGGCCAGTCCTTCATAACCTTTATGCCGGTACTTCTTGCGCAAACAGGGTATGACCTCATATCGGTGGGGTTTATCGTTTCTCTATTCATCCTTGCCGGTACGTTCAGCGGTCTGATCTCGGGTTCTCTTTCAGACAGCATGGGATTCAAGCGGATTTTCTTTGTAACCCATCTTTTGATGACCCCTGCCCTTCTTCTCTATCTCTTTGCCCCGGGTGCCTTTGTATATGCAGGAGCGTTTGTCGGCGGTTTTTTCGCCCTTGCCTCCATGCCCCTCGGGGTGCTCATGGCCCAGAGACTTGCACCCAGGGGAAGATCCATGGTTTCGAGCCTCATGATGGGCCTTGCCTACGGCCTTGGCGGGCTTGCATCCCCCATCGTGGGCAAGCTTGCAGATATCTACTCCATAGAGACCGTTCTGTTCTGGGTCGCCTTTATTCCGCTGGTCACCCTCATCCCCATTGCTAAATTTCCTCAACTTGAAAAAGAGGCCTGATTTTTATTTAAAGTAGCGCCGGGCCTTAGTAGGGCGTAAGGCTCTCCCAACCGGTTTCAGTCACCAGGATAGTCTGTTCAAATTGAGCTGAAAGGGAACCGTCATTGGTGACAGCCGTCCATTCATCCTCAAGAATATGCAGATCCCTTGCTCCTAGGTTAATCATAGGTTCGATGGTAAAAACCATGCCCGGAACAAGCTCAACACCATGGTGCTTCCGGCCGAAATGACAGACCTGGGGGGGTTCGTGGAAATCTATACCAACACCGTGGCCCACAAACTCACGGACCACCGAGCATCCCCGGGATTCAGCATAGCTCTGGATGGCGTAGCCGATGTCCCCCAGATGGGAGCCGGGGCGCACCGTATCAATGGCCCGCCTCAGACACTCCAATGCCACCTCAACCACCTTTATGGCATCCGGCCCCGGGGTTCCAACAAAGAAGGTCTTGTTTGCATCGGCATAATAGCCATCAAGGATGGGCGTGATGTCCACGTTAACGATATCACCGTCCCTGAGCACCCTGTTGCCTGGTATGCCGTGGCAGATTACCTCGTTGGCCGATACGCACACGCTCTTTGGGAAACCGCGATAGTTGAGGGGGGCGGCAATGGCCCCTGCCTTGTCTGTCTCGTCGGCAACAAGGGTGTTGATCTGGTCGGTTGTGATTCCCGGTGCAATCATGGCGGCAACCTTGTCCATAATTGAGAGTAAAAGTTCACCTGACCTGCGGATACCTTCGATCTCGTGGGGCTCCTTGACAATGATGCCATAGCGACGTTTATAAGCCTCTTTAACGGTGAGCATGGAGTCGTCGCCCATACAACAGTTTTTATACTTTTTCCCGCTTCCGCAGGGGCAGAGGGTATTTCTGCCGATTTTTATTTTTTTACCTTGGGTTTTCATCTATTAAAGCTCCTTCTTGTACTTACCCCATAGGGAATGGGGGTAGGCACGCTCAATTTTTACGGAAAGGATATCGCCCTGGCTGATATTTTCTCCAAGAAAATGGACGATTTTCCCAGACTCGGTTCTGCCGGTCATCTGGGGCAGATCGTCGCCCTCATGATGTCTCTTTTTTTGACTCAACCCCTCCACCAAAACCCGTTCCCAAGAGCCCACAAGGGCCTTGTTTTTAGTATGGGTAATCTCTTGCTGAAAATCTATGAGACGATTGAGCCGGTCCATCTTTTCATCCTCTTCAACTGCCCCGGAGAATTTAGCGGCAGGGGCATTGGGTCGCTCTGAATAGGCAAAGGCGAAGATGCCGTCAAACTGGACCTTTTGCACCAGGGCCATGGTCTCATCAAAATCGGTCCGGGTTTCAGAGGGAAACCCAATGATCATATCCGATGAAAGGGCCACTGACGGACAATTTTCCCGGAGCATCCCAATTCTCTCCAGGTATCGCTCCACGGTATATCCCCGGTTCATCTTTTTCAAAATTCTGTTGGACCCGGACTGAACAGGAAGATGAAGTTGATTGCACACCTTGCCAAGGTCCCTCATGGCATGGATGAGATCATCTGAAAGATCCTTTGGATGGGAGGTTGCAAATCGAATTCTTTCAAGGCCGGAAACCTGGGAAATTTTTTCAAGGAGATCTGGAAACGAACAGATCTTCTCTTTTATACCGTAGGAGTTGACGTTCTGGCCGAGGAGAGTCACCTCTTTGACTCCGGCATCAACCAGAATCTTGATTTCCGCAACAATGCCCGCCGGGGTTCGGCTCCTCTCCCTTCCCCTGACATAGGGGACCACGCAATAGGTGCAGTAATTGTCACACCCCTGCATGATTGTTACAAATCGTGACACCTTGTCATTTTCAATGAACGAGAAGTCAGGCATGGCCTCGTAAATGGCCGAAGAGTCATTGATATCGGTTATCTGATTCTTTCCCTTCAGGACATCCTGGATATGATCACCCAACCTGGCAAAGGCCTGGGTGCCAAGAACGATGTCCAGGGCAGAATTGCGTTTGAATGCCCCCTGCCCCTCCTGCTGGGCAACGCAGCCTGTCATGATGGTTATCAAATGAGGTTTTTTCTTTTTAAGGGGCGGTACCCTTCCAAGAAAGCTAAAGGCTTTCTCCTGGGCTTTCTCCCGAATAGAGCAGGTGTTGCAGACAACTATGTCGGCCTTGTCCAGAGTTTCGGTCTTTGGGTAACCGAGTTCACCTAATATGAAAAAAAGTCTCTCAGTATCATAGGTGTTCATCTGACAGCCTATGGTGTATATATATGCATACCCCTTAACCTGTTCACCACACCTGTTTTGATTACACCGCTGTTCATCAGGACTCTCTAAATTCTGAGACGTTTCAAACTGCTCAAACGTCTCAGACTCCTCACTCTCAGACTTCATTGATCATGATATCCTTTTTTAATTCCGCCATCACGGCAAACGCCTCACAGGAACAGCCAGGGGCAATGGTAAGCCTGACAAGACCTGCAGTTGAATCAAGGGTAGTCAAAACGGCAAGGTTGTCATAACCTTCAAAGATAAACTTAAGAAACCCGATTCTGCTCTTTTCAACCTGGTACACTGCTTGAGTCGTCTGCATAAACTACCCCTGTGCAAGAAACTTGAAAATAGAAACAAGAAACAAAGTTCAGTCCTGATTCAAGTTTCATACTTTGTTGTGCCCCTGGGGACATGAGGGTTATAAGTAAAATTCAAACGTTTAACATACCACCTTTTGGACAAAAACAAAAAGAATAAATTGACATTTTCCAATCGATCAATATATGTTTCACTATTTAAACTGGACTCATATGGAAACAGAGTGGAGTGAGAAAAAGCCGGACCAGACCGTCGTCAGTCGCCTGGAAGATGGTCTGGGATGCCACAGGGTCATTGCAACCCTTCTTGCAAACAGAGACATAAAAACTCCAGAAGCGGCTTTGGCCTTCCTGTCACCTTCCATGGAAACCCTTACCAATCCATTTGCCTTGAAAGATATGGACAGGGCCGTTGAAAGGATCATCCTGGCCATTGAAAACAAGGAAAAAATTCTGATATTTGGTGACTTTGATGCGGACGGGGTCACCGCAACGGCAGTTCTCAATGATTTTCTCACCCATATCAATGGCGAAGTCTCCTGGTATATTCCCCACAGAATAAGAGAGGGATACAGCCTCAAAGTCGAACATATTGCCATGGCCGTGGAGCAGCAGATCGATCTTATCATCACTGTGGATTGTGGATCAGACAGCTTTGAAGCTGTTGACCTTGCACGCCACGAAGATATTGACATCATAGTGACCGACCACCACGAAGTTCCAGATCCCAAACCAGAAGCCTTTGCCATTGTCAATCCCAAACAAAAGAAGTGCCCTTCGGGACTTGACCACCTTGCCGGGGTGGGGGTTGCCTTTTACCTTGTCATAGCCTTGAGAATGGAAATGCGTAAAAGAGGTGTTTGGGAAAATATCTCCGAGCCAAACCTGATAACGAGCTGCGATCTTGTGGCCCTTGGAACAATTGCCGACATGGTGCCTTTAAGGGCTGAAAACAGAATCCTCACCATGGCGGGCATCCAGGTGATGCGTGAGGGTCGCCGTCCCGGCCTCAAAGCCCTTGTTGAGGTGGCAGGGATAAACCCTGCCCTCCTGGATTCGGATGATATTGCCTTTAGAATCGCTCCACGAATAAACGCCCCAGGAAGAATATCCCACGCCAGGATCTGCATGGACCTCCTTTGCTCAAAGGAGGCCGGAGCAGTCCAGCAAAAGGCAGAGATCCTCGACCAACTCAACAGACGACGCCAGCAGACAGAACAAAGCATAGTTGCAGACATAGAACAGCGTATTTTACGCCGGGGTGAGACCTCGTTCAAAAACGCTATTGTAATGTGGGATTCTTCTTGGAACCCGGGTGTTATGGGTATTGCTGCATCAAAAATCGCAAGAGAATACGCCCGCCCAGTGGTGCTCATATCCACGGCAAAGACCCCTGCCACAGGCTCATGCAGGAGCGTAGACAACATCAATATCCATACGGCCCTTGGGCAATGCAGCGCCCTTCTTGAACGATTTGGCGGGCATGCCATGGCAGCGGGACTCACCATGCGCCACGAACGGATTGAAGATTTTTCCCGTCTCTTCCAACAGACCATATGCTCAATGGTCAACTCGGAACCCCAAAAAAAAATCATGGAGCTTGACTGTGCCCTTGAAATTGACTCGATCACAGAGGAGCTCATTCAAGCCGTTGACAGGTTGAGACCCTTTGGAATCGGCAATCCCGACCCCCTTTTTTACTGCAAAGACGTAACAGTTGTCAATTCCACCATTATCGGGCTTGGCCACAGAAAGATGCAACTTGCCAAACGAACCGCCCCGTCAGGGCCTCCCATCACAGCCATGCATTTTAACATCGATGATCCGGCTTATCCTCCGGCCCATTTTGAACGTATAGCCTTTAGAGTTCGGATGAACCATTTTAACGGCAAATCTTCCCCTCAAATTATTATTGAGCAATCATGATTTTTATCTTGAAACACAAATGGATTTTAGACTATAAATGTCAGGATAAGTTTAATCCCAATTGAATAGAACGTACCAAACAGTTAACACAGATATATTAAGGATATTCCATGGCCAAGTCATTCAGTGCAGGAAACCGGGAATCAAAGCTGCTGTCAAAAATTGAGTCCTCCAAAACTCGGGAAAGAGACCGTGCCATCAATGCGGTAAGGGAAAACATTGAATCCCTCAGCAACAAGGTTTCCATGCGGCTTGTGGAAACAGGTCTCGTGGAGACCGTCAGCAAAAATGCCATCCAGGAGCAAATTGGAAAATGCCTTGATACCCTGTGCAGGGCCGAGGCGTTTGACATTGATTTCAAGATAGCACCGTTTAGAACCCTTGTGCCCAACCCCAACGTGGTGAGTCTATACCTCACAGCCTATATTGTGGAAACCCTCATCAACCACAAGGATGTCATTGATATCTTTGGCAGCGATGATGATATTTATTTCTGCATACAAAAAGAGACGGCAGCGTTCATGGATAAGGATCATTAATCACAGATTCTGTAAGACTTCATAGGTTTTTCAAACCTGTGACAATAATTTGAAACGCCGTCTCAAGTGTCTGTTTGACAAAGTCTTTTTCATTGTTGAGCAGGCGCTTGCTGTCCACCCAGAGGACCACTCCGGAATAGGTTGCCCAGATGATATCGGCAAGGGCAACCGGATGTTGTTTTGCAAACACACCCTGATCGATTCCCTCCTGCACAATTGAAGTAATTGCCCCCAATGCGTCAGCAGAGGTTTCCTTGATCTGCTCTAACACCTCACCGGACAGATTTTGAAGGGTTTCCCCGGACTGGAGGTGAAAGAGATTAATCAGAACCATGGCATCGTACTCGTAAACATAGATAAAGGCATCCCTCAGGGCATAGAGCTTTGCCTCGGGACTTAAGGTCGCCTCATCCACAAATTCACGTATCTGCCGGGTGAGATAGATGAGAATGTCAATGGAAAGGGAAGTATGGAGCTCCTCCTTGTTTTTAAAATAAAGGTAGAGGGTGCCCGGGCTCAATTCAGCCTCGCCTGCTATCTCCTCCATTGTTGCCCGGTTAAACCCCTTTGCCGAGAACACAAGCTTGGCAGCTTCCATTATCTGCCTGCGGCGTTCTTCTTTTTCTCTGATCTTTCGTTCTTGAATTCCCATTCTTTTCTCCACTACACTTGAAGTTTTATATTTTGAATGAAATTTAGTTTATAAAAGTTATTTTATATAAATACATCGAAGAATGAAAAATCACAAGAAAAACTTTCAATTCGACCTGTGCAAACTCTACACCCAGTCTGTTCGCCCAGACCGGAGACGCCCAATCTTGGCGTCTCTAGAATCTGGTCATATTCAATTATTTATCACCCAGGGAATGACTTAATTTTCCAGATGTGGTCTGCATACTCCCGGATCGCCCTGTCGCTTGAAAAATACCCGGTCCTTGCCGTATTTAAAAGCGATCTTTCCGCCCATTGTCTCTTGTTGCAATAATCTGTCAGCACCTGCTGCTGGGTTTCCACATAGGCGTTAAAGTCAGCCATGTTAAAGTAGTAATCCCCGTAATTGACCACGGAGTCATAGAGTCTTTGAAAAATCCCCGGGTTCTTCTTGCAGAATCGATCCGAACGAATTGCGTTCATCACCCGCATGAGATCAGGATTGTTTTCAAGGTAGTGACGGGGGTAGTAGGTCTTTCGCATGGCCGCTATCTGATCGACCTTGAGACCGAAGATATAGATGTTCTCCAGCCCCACCTTTTCAGCTATCTCCACGTTTGCACCGTCAAGGGTACCAACTGTCAATGCACCGTTCATGGCAAATTTCATATTGCCCGTGCCAGAAGCTTCCATTCCGGCGCAGGAAATCTGCTCGCTGACATCCGCCCCGGGAATGATCCACTCGGCAAGGGAAACCCGATAATCGGGCATAAAGACTACCCTCATCCATGGATTTACCTCAGGATCATTATTTATTACGTCTGCAACCCCGTGGATCAAACGGATGATGAGCTTTGCGTTGACATACCCGGGAGCGGCTTTTCCTGCAAAGATAAAGGTTCTTGGAGCCTCTGGTATCAGATTGTCCTCCTTTATCCTTAAATAGGTGTGGACGATGTTCAACACGTTGAGGAACTGCCGTTTATACTCGTGAATCCTTTTGACATGAATGTCAAAAATTGAGTCTGGGTCAACCTCCACATAAGTAGATTCACCAATAATTTCAGCAAGATCTATTTTGTTTGCCCGTTTTACCTGGACAAAGCGATCAAGAAAAGCCGAGTCCTGAACCAGGGGTTCCAGATCGCTCAACCGGTCAAGATCTGAAATCCAGCCATCGCCAATGGCTTCTGTCACAAGCTGTGCAAGCCCTGGATTGGATGAGGCAATCCACCTTCTCGGGGTGACGCCGTTTGTCTTGTTGTTGAACTTTTCCGGCCAGAGGCGGTAAAAATCAGGAACAAGCTGCTTTTTAATAAGTTCAGAATGAATGCGCGCAACCCCGTTCACGGAATGGCTGCCAATGATGGCAAGGTTTGCCATTAAGATTCTGTGCTCACCATCATCCCGGATTATTGACATGGACTTGACAAGATCTCTATTGTTGGGAAACCGTTCCAGGACAAGTTCGATAAACCGCCGGTTGATCTCATAAATGATCTGAAGGTGCCGGGGTATCACCCGTTCAACAATGGATATCGGCCATGTTTCAAGGGCCTCTGGCAAAAGGGTATGGTTGGTAAAGCCAAGGGTTCGGGTGGTTATGTCCCAGGCAGGTGCCCATTCAAGGCCATGAACATCAACCAGAACCCTCATAAGCTCGGCCACGGTCAAGGCTGGGTGGGTGTCGTTCAACTGAATGGCAACCTTGTCTGGGAAATCGTCAAATCCATCGTGGTTTTCAAGGTAAATACTTATGATGTCCTGAACAGAACATGCCACCAGAAAATACTCCTGCACAAGGCGAAGTTCCCTGCCGGCCTCCATGGAATCCGAGGGGTAAAGAATCTTTGATATGGATTCAAACTGTATTTTCTCCTCAACGGCCCTTAAATAATCCCCCTCGTTAAAGACCCGCATGTCAAAATCATCATTTGCCCAGGCGGAAAAAAGCCGAAGTCTGTTGACCGTTTTTCCTCCATAGCCCGCTATGGGAACGTCATGAACCTGTCCAATGACAAGCTTCCAGTCCACCCACATGGGGTTATACTCACCGTTCATATCTTCGGTTACCTGAATTCTGCCATACAAGGGAACAATGCATCTTTTGTCCGAGCGGGCAAGCAGCCATGGGGACGAACGGTTTGGCCAGAAATCCGGTTGTTCCCGCTGCTCGCCTGCCATGATGCTCTGTTTGAAAAGTCCGTAATCATAATTTATGCCATAACCGTAACCCGGCATGTCAAGAGTTGCAAGGGAGTCGAGATAGCAGGCGGCAAGACGTCCCAACCCGCCGTTGCCAAGGGCGGGGTCGTGCTCTTCATTTAGAAGTGCGTCAAGATCGATATTCATGGTCTTTAAAATTTCCCTGCACTCTTGCTCTATCCCGAGATTCAATAGATTATTGGACAAGAGTCGGCCGGGTAAAAACTCGATGGATATATAATGCATCCTTTTTGCATCGGCGCTCTTGTACCGTTCCTCGGTTTCCATGGTAATATCAATGAGCAGCATTCTAACCGCAGAGGATACGGCATTAAACAAATCTTTTGAGCTCGCATCTTCTAGGTCCCTACCCCTTACATATCTGAGGTAAGTACGCATGGAAGCTTCAAATCCTGAAAAATCAATTTTATTCATCTGAACAACCCTTTTAAAATGTTTATGGCAAGGAGCACTCTTCGAGCAGCTCCTGACGGAATCGTGAGACAAAGAGATCCACCCCATGGCGCCAGCCGGTCATACGATTTATCGCGTTCCGTTTAAGCCTTGCGTTGTCAAGGATGGAATTGTGGGGCCTTGGGGCAGGGGTTGAATACTCCTCTGAGGTGCAGGGAACGATATTGTGCTTTACCCCCATTTTCTTTAAAAAATAAGCGGCAAATTCATACCAGGAACAATATCCTTCGGCGCTTGCATGGTAAAGGCCCTGGCCCTGGGCCTCAACAAGAGATTCAAGCTGGAGGGCGAGCCTCAATGTCCAGGTGGGAGAGCCGAACTGATCGTTCACAACCCGTATGGTTCCATCAGGATTCTTCAGGGCAAGCTTAAGCATGGTTTTAACAAAATTGCCACCATGGATACCATAGAGCCAGGCCGAGCGAACGATAATATATCGTTCCGCAAACCTTGCCACACGTTGTTCCCCTTCAAGTTTGGTCCCACCGTACACCCCAAGGGGCGCTGTGGGATCGGTTTCTTCATAGGCCAGAGGGGGTTCTCGTTTGCCGTCAAACACATAGTCTGTTGAGATATGAACCATTAACGCTTGGGCCGAGCGGCATGAACGGGCCAGATTCTCAGCACCAAGGGTGTTTGCTTGAAATGCAAGGTCCGGATTCTTTTCGCTGGCATCCACATTGGTGTAAGCCGCACAATTGATGACCACCTCGGGGGCCAGCTCTTTGATGGTTTTTTCCACGATCGCCAGATCGGTAATATCAAGCTCTTCCCGCCCCAGGGCCTGAACAGTGTGGTTTTTTCTAAAAACCCTGTGACAATCCTGACCCAGTTGACCTGTGCCGCCGCAAATCAGAATTCGCATATTGCCCTTCCTTTCTCCCTGGATAAGTTTTTAATGACAAGCTTAGCCTCTTTTCAAGGACCATACAAGTGTTTTGTAGAGGTTTCAATTGACCTTGCAGGGTTTTGGGGTATACTTGTAAGAAACCCCAAGGAGGCACAATGATAAAATCGAAATCAATCTACTGGGCCGACGGCTATGTGGATAAACTTTGTTCTGCAAAGGATGCCATATCAAAGATACGGGCCGGACAGAGGGTGTTCATATCCTCCTCCTGCGGTGAACCCCAGCACCTTGTAAAGGAATTATCCGCCCTTTCAGCAAGGTTCACAGACCTTGAAATCGTAAGGCTCCTCGCCCTTGAAAGCACCCCAATCACCCTTATTGCAAACCGATCCCACTCCCAGCAGTTCAACATTCGTTCGTTTTACCTTGGATCTGCAAAACCAAGGGTGATCAGCAAAAATGCAAGGTTCATAACCCCCATCAACCTCTCCCAGATTCCCAAACTGTTCAAGTCCCGGCGACTGCCCATCGATGCTGCCCTGATTCAGGTGTCGCCACCCGATGATTTTGGTTGGATGAGCCTTGGTATTGCGGTTGACATAAGTAAGGCGGCGGCTGAATCGGCAGACATTGTCATCGCCCAGGTAAATCCACGCATGCCAAGGGTTTTAGGCCAGAGCTTTATCCACGTCAACGATGTGGATTACATCGTGGAGCACGAGGAAGAGCTGCTGAGCGTCCAGGAGATGCCTGAAATTGAAACGGCAAACACCATTGCCCGGCACATTTCCCGGGTGATTGACGACGGCTCGACTCTCCAGACAAGCCTTGGGGCGACCATCAATGCCACCCTTTTATGCCTTGCTGAAAAAAATGACCTTGGCATTCACACCCAATATCTGACCGACGGAATCATGCGCCTTGTCTCCATGGGTGTTATTACCAACCGGGCCAAGGGATTTAACGACGGCAAGCTTGTGGCAAGCTCGGCCGCTGGTTCCACTACGTTCTACGACTTTCTCGATGACAACCCGGCCATCGAGTTTCACCCCTCAGACTATGTCAATGACCCGAGGATCATCTCACGCCACAACAGCATGGTCTCCATGAACACGGCCATGGCCATCGACCTCACGGGCCAGGTGGCGGCCGACGCCCTTCCCTACAACAACTTTTCCGGCGTCAACGGCATGCTCGACTTTATAAGGGGAGCCTCCATGTCTGAAAATGGAAAATCCATACTCATGCTCACATCCACAACCGACCAGGGAAAGGAGAGCAGAATTGTTCCTTTTCTTGATAACACTGCCGTTGTCGTGCCAAGGGGGGATGTTCAGTATGTGGCGACGGAATTCGGAATTGTAAACCTTTTTGGCAAGAGCATCCAGGAGAGGGCCATGGCCCTTATCAGCATTGCCCACCCTGATTTCCGGGATCAACTTTTCGAACAGGCCAAGGAGAGGGACTTCATCGACGTCGGCCGGAAATTAAAAGAATCCATCCGGGGGGTCTACCCCCTCAAGCTTGAAGAGGTTGTTAAGATTGACAATATCCCTGTCACGTTCCGCCCTGCAAAAACGGTGGATGAAAGAAGACTCCAGGAATACTATTATACAATGAACCGAAGTGATGTGGTTTCCAGATTCTTCCATGAGAAAAAAAGCTTTGTCCATGATCAGATCGGAGAAACGGTTCAAATTGATTACATCAACGATCTCACCATTGTTGCAGTTGTAGGCGAGGTGGGATTCGGCAAAATTATTGCCGTTGGTGAGTACCTCAGAAATCCCGTGGTAAACATGGCTGAGATCGCCTTTTCCGTATCAAAAGAGTGGCAGGGCAAGGGTATTGCAAAACTCGTGCAGAAAAAACTTGCCGAAGCCGCCCGTCTGAACGGCATAAAGGGCCTTGTGGCCTATACCTCGCCCCAGAACAGGGGAATGATCAAACTTTTTAATACCCTGCCCTATGCCGCAAATTCAGAGTACGATGATGATATGCTCATCCTGAGCTGCCTTTTCTCCGAACCAAAGGAAAAAGAGCAGCAATAGTCGCTTGACAGCAGACAGGAACGGCGCTATTTTGCATCTATTTTAATCAAATATTTATGATCAGAAAAGCAGACCATTAGATGCGCTAAAGGAGCCAGATAGAAGTGGAAACTACAACAACTGAAGAGACCAGAGAAAACATCAGGGCAATGCTCACCGAGTCGGGATATTCAAACACTGCCATTGATTATTATATTGATCAGCCGAGTATGGGAAGTCTTGCCGACGCAAACCAGATAAGCGAGCTCACCGGTCAATGCGGCGACACCATGAAAGTCTACCTTAGAATGAACGATGGGATCATCGAGGATGCAAAAATTCAGGTACTGGGTTGCCCGGGAGCCATATCTGCCGCCATGGTGGCCATGGAGATGATCAAGGGAATGACCATTGAGCAGGCCAGAAAAATAACCGACCGGGATATTTTCAGGCGCCTTGTGGAAATCCCGGACCAGAAGCAGCACTGCATCAGACTTGCCGTAAAAACCATGAACAAGGCCTTTGACGAGATATCCCCTGTTTAAGCCCTGGGCACCAATCAAATTTTTTCACAAAAGGACACCATACCGGGACTTTTTAATACAGGGATTTCCATGTCAGAAAAAAAAATCTTCGATAATGACCGCTACCTGAAAGAACAGGCCGCTGAGATCAGAAAGCGTATCCGGCAGTTTAACAACAAACTATATCTCGAATTCGGCGGAAAGCTTCTCTTTGACTTTCATGCGGCACGAGTTCTCCCTGGATATGATCCAAACATAAAAATCCGTCTTCTCCAGGAGCTCAAAGACCAGGCCGAGGTTCTTGTCTGTATCTATGCAGGTGACATCGAACGAAAAAAAATCCGTGCGGATTTCGGGATCTCCTATGAGTCGGACATCCTGAAAATCATCGACGACCTCAAGTCGTGGGGTGTGGGTGTCCTGGGGGTCATCATCACCCGTTTCGACCATCAGCCAGGGGCCGTTATCTTTAAAAAGAAACTTGAACGTCGTAACATCAAAGTATTTATCCATTACTACACAAAGGGTTATCCCACGGACGTAAATCAGATCGTAAGCGAACAGGGATACGGAGCCAATGACTACATCAAAACCGAAAAACCCCTTGTGATTGTTACCGGACCGGGACCGGGAAGCGGCAAGATGGCGGCCTGTCTTTCTCAACTTTACCACGATAATCTTAACGGAATTAAGGCCGGCTATGCAAAGTTTGAAACCTTTCCCGTGTGGAACCTTCCCCTGAAGCATCCTGTAAATGCCGCCTATGAAGCCGCCACGGCAGACCTGGGAGATTCCAACATGATCGACCCCTTTCATCTGGAGGCCTACGATACAAAGTCGGTGAATTACAACCGTGATGTGGATTCGTTTCCAGTATTGCAAAGAATTCTTGAAAAGATCACCGGTGCTGAGTCCTGCTATCGTTCACCCACGGACATGGGGGTCAACCGGGTGGGATTTGCAATCCTGGATGACGAGGGGGTAAGAGAGGCATCAAAACAGGAGCTGATCAGGCGGTATTTACGGTATCGCTGTGAATATGTCCTGGGCCTGGCAGACAGGGAGACCGTCCAGCGTGCAGAGCTTCTGATGAAAGAGTATCACCTCTGTCCGGAAGACCGGAGCGTCGTGCTTCCCGCAAGAAGAGCAGCAGAGGAGGCTGAAAACGATCCCCGCATGGGATACAAGGGAGATTATTTCGGTGCAGCCATAAAGCTCCACGACGGAACGATCATTACCGGCGCCAATTCGCCTAGGATGCATGCACCCTCAAGCGTTGTTCTGCGCGCCCTTAAACACCTTGCGGGGATTCCCAGCAAGATCATGCTCATGCCCGGGCATATCTGTGATCCCATAGCAAGACTTAAAACAGATGTTTTAGGTGAAAAAAGCCTTGGCCTGGATCTTCAGGAAACCCTTATCACCCTTGCCCTGAGCGCCACAAACAACCATGCGGTTCAGCTTGCGGTGGAAGGGCTCAAGGAGTTTAAAGGGTGTGAGATGCACATGACCCGCATGCCGTCGCCAGGAGACGAGGCAGGCCTTCGACGCCTCGGGGTCAACCTCACAACAGATCCAGTGTTTGCATCGGACAACCTCTTTACTGCCTAATACGCAACCTGTCCGCTATCCCAGAAGGCCGGGTAGAAAGGTCACAAGGGAAGGAAAGAGGATGAGCAGCAAGATGGTGGCTATGTAGGCCGGAATAAACAGAAACACCCCCTTGAACACATCCGTAAGCGGGATATTGCCTGCAACCCCCGTCACCACATAGGTGGTTGCGCCAACCGGCGGCGTCACGGCCCCAAGGGTGGTTACAACTGTGGTCGATCCGTTTAATCACGGAAAATGACGACTATGTTACCGACACTGTAGGGGCAATTCATGAATTGCCCTTGTGTGGACTGTCCTTTTCATAAAAAAACTCGCTTCGAACCGGTAGCCGGGCATTCGGTTTTATTGGGGCTGCCATAAAGGGCAGCCGCAAGGGGAGCCCCTACAACCCTCCATCCACTATCAACTACCCTCTACCTACTGCCTACTGCCCCCTACCCACCAAGACCGTTCCTCTTATCAAAAACCCGCTGACATTTTTTTTGGGTCCTTGGAAGGGAGCTGTAATCTGTCACAACGACCTCTGCCCGGACAAGGAGCTTTCGTCTCATCCTGTCCGAGATCATAGCGGCAAGGGCCTTGTCTTCACCTGCTAATGCAGACTCCGACCGTTCGACCAGAATGGTCATCATGTCCCTGCCGTCGGGCTGGTGATCGAGAATCACCTGGTATTCGCTGCCGACCTCGGGAATGGGGTCAAGGATCAGATCGATCTGCTGGGGATAGATATTGACGGCCCGGTAGGTGAACATGTCATCGCTTCGGCCCTGAATCCTGTCGTGGCGGGGAAAGCTGAGGCCGCAGGGGCAATTTCCCGGAATCAACCTTGTGATATCATGGGTGCGGTACCGGATCAAAGGGCTTGCCTCCTTTTGAAGGGAGGTGATCACAAGTTCGCCGAACTCCCCCTCTGGCACGGGCTTCAGGGTCTCGGGATCGATGATCTCGTAGATAAAAAGATCGTTCCAGTAATGCATGCCCTGGTGGGCCTTGCAGTCAAGGCCGGTACCGGGCCCGTAAAGTTCGGTCAGGCCGTAGATGTCGTAGATCTCTTCGACGTTGAGAAGATCGCCAATGTGGGCCCGCATGGCGCTGCTGTGGCGCTCGGCTCCGAGAATGATCCGCTGAAGGTTGATCTTGGACCTCAGATCTCTTTTTCTAACCTCTTCAGCCATGAGAAGGGCCATGGATGCGGTGGAACAGAACACGGTGCTCTGCATATCAACCAGCATCTCCACATGCATGTCTGTATTCACCGGGCCCATGGGAACAGCCATGGCTCCAAAGCGTTCACACCCCTGTTGAAACCCGGCCCCGGCCGTCCAGAGCCCGTACCCCGTTGCAATGTGAACCCTGTCCCTTTTAGTCATGCCGCTAAGCTCATAACACCGGGCAAACATATCGGCCCAGGTGTTGAGATCATTCTTTGTGTAGCACATTACCTTGCGTTTACCCGTCGTCCCGGAGGAGGCGTGGATTCTCACCACCTCTTCGTCTGGCACAGATTTTAACGGCAGAGGGTAATCGGACTGGAGATCATTCTTATCCAGAAAGGGAAGGGATTCAAGGTCTTTTAAGGTTTGAACGTCCCCCGGTGAAATTCCGGCAGCCTCAAATTTCTTCCTGTAAAGGCTCGAATTTGTCACCCCGTGGTTGACTGTCCATTTGAGCCCTTTCAGCTGAATCTTTTCGATCTTCTCTCCTGTCAAACCCTTGGGAATAAAGCCCATCACCCCTCCTTCCTGATATGATTGTATCCTGTTTCAACGGCCAGCAGGGCCTTTGCTGTTACTCCCTCGCCCTTTGACGAGAATATCCTTTCAATCCTGGCCTTGACCTTTTCAAGGGAACACACAGGCACGAGTTTAATGGCTCCGCCAAGCATGTAGAGATTAAACGAGCGAAGATTATCATCGGCCTCTGCCATCTTCTGCCCGTCCATTGAGATAAATTCGGGTTTAATCAGGTCAGGTTTTTCAACATTCAAATTCAGATCCAGATCCCGGCAATTCACAAGTGCCTTACCATCTGGTTTCAGAAATCCCCTGTGCTGGGGGTAATTCTCCTGTTTCAATGCCAGCAACAGGTCTGCATTTCCAGGCCTGATCAGGGGGCTTGCAAAGGTGCCGACCTTTAAATGGGAGATCACCGTCCCTCCCCTCTGGGCCATGCCGTGGGTCTCTGAGGTGAGCACCCTTTTGTTGTCATCCATGCAGGCCTGGGCAAGCACCCTTGTCACAAAAAGTACACCCTGGCCCCCCAAACCGCTTATCACTATCTGATAGTTCATATGATTTCCCATACCTCGCTCCGGCTATCAAGAAACTTGAAACTTGAGACAAGATGCTATCTTGTTCGAATTCCAACCTTCATTGTGTCCGTAAGAATATGTAGGTTATTGAAACACACTCCAACTCCCCATAGGCAACAGACAGGGGCAATTCATTCATCCTACAGCCCACTGCCCACTGCCCACTGCCCATTGACTACTGACTACTGCCCACTGCCCACTGCCCACTGACTACTGACTATCGACCCCTTCGGGCAGACCGAAACGCAGACACCACACCCCGTGCAAAGGGAGAGA
This sequence comes from Desulfobacterium sp., assembly GCA_034006945.1. Classification (GTDB taxonomy): domain Bacteria; phylum Desulfobacterota; class Desulfobacteria; order Desulfobacterales; family Desulfobacteraceae; genus Desulforapulum. The sequence goes on from JAVERV010000002.1 coordinate 78,570, forward strand.
TCTATGTCCACCCGCTGGTTCTCGCTGTTAAGGAGAAGGGCCGGACATTCAAAGTGTGAGACACAATACCCGCAACCATCGCAATCGTCGGTCACCCGAATCTTTTTATATTGGTCTGCCCGTTCCTGTTTTGAAAAATTCAGCACACAGGGAGATCTCGAGATTATCACACAGGGACCTTCGGTTTTTGAAAGGGCGATAGCCTCTTTAAGCTCCTGGATAAAACCCCTGGTATACATGGGGTCCACAGTTCGACAATGGTTGATGCCGCAGCCCCTTACAACCATTTCAATATCCACGGAGTTAACCTCACATCCCAAAACATCTACCCCGGTTGCCGGGGTGGGCTGATTACCGGTCATTGCCGTGGTGCGGTTATCCAGGATCACAACCACAATCGGTGCCCTTTGAACCTTTGCATCGATGAGCGGCGGAATTCCGGCATGGAAAAAGGTGGAGTCGCCTAGGGTGGCAACAATGGGAGGGCGTTTTTCATCGGAGTATGCGTGGGCAAAACCTGCGGCCTGGCTGATGGAAGCCCCCATGCACAGAACCGTGTCGACTGCCATAAGATTCATGCCGAGGGTGTAGCAGCCGATGTCACTTGTGTAAATGCCCCTGGGTGCGGCTTTTTTTATGGCAAAGAAGCTTGCCCTGTGGGGACATCCGGCACAGAGGGTGGGGCGTCTCCCGGAAACGGGCTCAAGCATGCAGGCTGAAGAGTTGACGCCTGCGAACTCTGCAATTATTGTCTCAATAATTTCAGGCAGGAGTTCCCCTGTCTGGGGAACATGACCGCTCTCCTTGCCCCTGACCTTGTCCCTTCTTGCAAGCTGCATCTCAATGACGCCCCTTGTCTCCTCCAATACCAGTATGTCGTTATGGCGCTCAAGAATATCGGCCATAAAGGCTGTGTGCAAAGGATAGGGCTGCAGCACCTGGTAAAGGGCGACCTTGTCCATGAGACCAAGATCCGTCACGATGTCCCGTGCATGGGCGCAGCTCACTCCTGAAACCACAATTGCCCTTTCAGGATTGCCGGAATCGGGGTTGAGCCTTAACGGGGCGGTTTCGGCCCAGGCTGCGATCCCCTCAAGCTTTGCCTCGAGCTCCCTGTGGAGCTTTAGCCTAAATTTGGGTGTTGCAGCCCATCGTCCTGGATTTTTTTCAAAGTCTGCCTCCACCTTTCCAGGGGTGATCTCTTTAAGAGCCAGGTCCTGGCGGGCATGGCAAACCCTTGTGGTTGGCCGCACCATCACCAGAATTTCAAAGGCTTCAGACAGCCTGAATCCCATGCCCACCATATCCCTTGCCTGTTCCGGGGAATCAGGATCAAGCACCGGAACCTTGGCAGCCATGGCATAGAGCCTTGAATCCTGCTCGGTCTGGGACGAGTGGGGGCCGGGATCATCCGCACTGATCACAAGGAATCCGCCCTTGACACCAAGATAGGCCCCGCTCATAAACGGATCGGAAGCCACGTTAAGACCGACCTGCTTCATGGCCACAGCACTTCTAAGACCCGCTATGCTTGCCGTGTAGGCAATTTCAAAGGCGACCTTCTCATTTATGGCCCACTGCACATGGAGGGATTCAAGCCCCTCTGATTTTTTATGGGCGGCAACTGCCGGAAGGATCTCAGATGCAGGGGTTCCGGGATAGGCCGTGGCCATCTGGCAACCGTTTTCGCAGAGCCCCCTTGCCAGGGCCTCATTTCCCAGCAGTAAAGACCGTTTATTTTTATATTTCACTCTTTTCTCCGTTGTTTTTTAAGATTTTCAATACAATCGAATTCTTTTTTTTCAAAATCTTTGACCCTCGTGTTATCTTGCAGAGACTTATGCTGTATTTCTCAGCAATCCTGCGCTGGGTCATCCCCTGATTAAGGTCGGTCAAAAGTTTCCAGCGCAGCGACAGGTCTGCAAGCTCACCAGGGGTGAAGATCTCCTGGAAAAAAAGATCAAGCTCCTCCAGGTTGTCCTTTTTTTCTGCAATGGACGCAATCACCTTTAACAACTCTTTTTCAACCTTCATACCTTCCCCCTGACCGGTAAATGTTTCTTTGAAGAGAAACATACACTAACGAAATTAATTTGCAAGTTTTTTTCTACCCTGACAGCAATTCTAATTTTGATTTTGAAATAGAGACAGAACGACACCATGGGATTAAAAATTGAAAAGCTTGATCATCGAGTAATAGTTGACGATTAACCGGCAATGGTGATAATAATTCCATTGGACGGTGTAGGTGGGATTTGCCAACCGGCCATACATTGTAAATGGACGGCCCAGGGGTTGGTTCCCAGACAGCCCCGACCCCACAGGAGAAAGAATCATGGATGTTGTTGGAGTCGACGTAGGTTTTGGATACACAAAGGCATTTAACGGCGAAAAATCGGTTGTTTTCAAGTCGGTTCTGGGGGATGCCACACAGATCCAGTTCAGATCTTCCCTTGGCCCTGACCAGAGTGGCTCAAACCTCCACGTCACTCTGGACGGTAAATCCTACTTTATCGGCAGCTATGCGGAACGTCAGTCCAATGCAAGAGAGTTTACCCTGAATCAGGACACCCTGATTACAGACTTTGTTAAGGTCCTTGCCATAACGGCCATTGGTGTATGCTGTGAAAAAAGCACCTCCCTCAACGTGGTTTCGGGTCTCCCCGTTGGTTTTTTGACCAGGGACTACAAACGTTTTGCCGACCTGATCACCGGCCGCCACGAGATTATTTTTCACAATGAGGACAAAAACGACGTCACCCGAAGAATTCATATAAACAAGGTTCACATGATTCCCCAGCCTGTGGGCAGCATCTTTAACCTGCTCATGGACGACAGCGGTAAAATAAATAACCGGGACCTCTCCCATCAAAAAATAGGGGTGGTTGACATTGGTTTCAAAACAACGGACTTCAGCATTTTTGACCGTCTCCAGTATATCGAACGAAGCTCCACCACCCTGGACACGGGTATTTCCAAGTGCTTTTCCGTGATTGCCAACAAGCTTCGCCAGGAAAGCGGCGTAAACATAGAGCTCTTTCGCATGTTTGATTTCATGGAGTCGGGCACCATCAAAATCAGGGGCAGGGAGTACAATCTCGCCAACCTGAAAAAAAGGGTCTATACCCATGCAGCAACAGCAATAGCGGCGGACGTAAACAGACTATGGGAGGATGACTGGGACATAGACTCGATAATACTCTCAGGCGGGGGAGGTATGGAACTTGCCCCCTATATCCAGCCCCATCTCCAGGGCAACGTCATCCCCATTGCAAACGGGGTTGATGCACGTCTCAACAACGTCCAGGGATATCTCAAATTCGGCAGGTACAAGTGGAGACACCTCCCTTCCCCGGAATCTGTAGAACAAAATGAGGCCACCTCTGAAACCAGGGAAGAGACAGAGACTGGGGACGGCCAGGATACCAGCGAAAAAAATTCCAGGGGAGCCAAAGGACTTGGCTGGCTCAAGGGCAATCGCACCTGACCATGAATGAGCAACGACTAAAAGAGATGCTCGACCAGGTGGCAAGGGGAACCCTGTCCCCGGACCAGGCCCAGGCAGCCCTCAAGGACATGGCCTTTGAAAACATCGATTATGCCCACATCGATCACCACCGTTCGTTGAGAAAAGGATTTCCAGAGGTGATCTTCGGGCAGGGCAAGACGGTGGAACAGATCATCGGCATCATTCAAGCCATGGCAAAGAACGAAGAAACCATCCTGGTCACAAGGATCGACCACCAAAAGGCAGGCCCTGTCCTGGCAAAATTTCCCCGGGCCGAGTATGACGGGGACGCAAGAATGGTGCTGTTAAAAACCCGGGAACCGGCGATCAGATCAAAAGGTGAAATTCTGGTAATAACCGCCGGTACTTCGGACATTCCGGTTGCAAAAGAGGCCCTGATAACCGCAAGGGCCATGGGTAACAGTGTCAAATCCATCTTTGACGTTGGTGTGGCGGGCATTCACCGGCTCTTTGCCCATAAAAAAGAGATCCAGGAGGCATCGGTGCTGGTCGTTGTGGCAGGAATGGAAGGAGCCCTCCCAAGCGTTGTGGCGGGCATGGTTCGAGCACCTGTGATAGCCGTCCCCACAAGCGTTGGTTATGGCACGAGCTTTGGCGGCATGACAGCCCTCTTAAGCATGCTCAACTCCTGCTCCTCCAACGTTGCTGTGGTCAATATCGACAACGGGTTTGGTGCGGGTTTCATGGCATCAACCATCAACCAGATGCCAAACAATCTAAAATAACAATTTTATCCTTGACATTCATGATTGCTAACGTTAGAAATCAAGATCGTCAATTTTGACCAGCTTAATTTGCCAGGGTTGCCTGACAATGACTTAATGAAACAGATCTTTACAAGAATTAAGATTCACCAGAATAGGATTTAACCGCTGAAATGAAAAAAAACCTTATCCTTAACTTGCTACTATCTGTCAATGTGGAAGTGATTATTATCACCTTCCAGAGGAAGGGCTGACACTGGCATAGTTAAAATAAGATCTTTAAAAGCCGTTATCAGCCAGCAAGCTGATAACGGCTTTTTTAATTTACCGGCACGGCCGGAGCAAGGGATGGATTTCGACCCAACTAACGATCAACGGAGACGGAATATGAGAAGCGATACAGCCAAACGAGGAATTGCACGGGCGCCCCACCGAAGCCTGATGAAGGCCGTGGGATTTACCGATGAAGAGATAGAGCGCCCCCTGGTGGGCATTGCCAACTCGGCCAACGAACTCATCCCCGGACACATGCACCTTGATACCATAGTAAAAGCGGTCAAGGCGGGCATCACCATGGCGGGGGGCACCCCCATGGAGTTTTCCACCATTGGGGTATGCGATGGGATTGCCATGAACCACGCCGGCATGCACTACTCGCTTGCAAGCCGGGAGCTCATTGCCGACTCCATCGAGGTAACTGCAATGGCCCACCCCTTTGACGCCATTGTGATGGTTCCCAACTGCGACAAGATCGTTCCAGGTATGATCATGGCGGCGGCAAGGCTCGACATTCCCGCCATTGTGATGAGCGGCGGTCCCATGCTGCCGGGCGTCGCCCCCGGGGGCGGCACAGAAAAAATAGATCTCATCTCGGTGTTTGAGGCGGTGGGTGCAGTCAGCAACGGCACCATGACCGAATCTCAACTCACATCCATCGAAAATGCTGCCTGCCCCACCTGCGGGTCCTGCGCCGGGATGTTCACGGCCAACTCCATGAACTGCCTGACCGAGGCCATCGGCCTTGGCCTTGCCGGCAACGGCACGATCCCCGCTCCCATGTCCGAGAGAATCCGTCTTGCAAAACAGGCGGGCATGGCAGTTATGGAGCTATACCACAAAAAGATCACACCGTCAAAAATCCTAACCCCCCTGGCATTCAGAAACGCCCTGGCCGTTGACATGGCCCTTGGATGTTCGACCAACACGGTGCTCCACCTGAAGGCTATTGCCCACGAGGCAGGTGTTGAGATCGACCTTGATCTGATCAACGAGATCAGCAAAAAAACCCCCCACCTCTGCTCGTTGAGTCCTGGAGGCAAAGATCACCTTGTGGATCTCAACCGGGCGGGCGGGGTTCCGGCCGTGATGCGTCAGCTTTTAGATGCAGGCCTTGTAAACGGTGAATGTCTCACGGTAACCGGCCGGACAGTGGAAGAGAACCTTATGGACATAAAGGTGACCGACAGGGATGTCATACGCCCCATGGACAACCCCTACCACGCCCAGGGCGGCCTTGCCGTTCTTTTCGGCAACATTGCCCCTGAAGGGTGCGTTGTCAAACAGTCGGCCGTAAAACCTGAGATGCTCCAACACCAGGGGCCTGCAAGGGTCTTCCATTCAGAAGAGGCTGCAACGGACGCCATTCTTTCAAACACCATCAACCCTGGTGATGTGATCGTCATCCTCTATGAGGGACCTGCAGGCGGCCCTGGCATGCGTGAGATGCTGACCCCCACCTCGGCAATTGCCGGTATGGGCCTTGACGCCGAAGTGGCTCTGATCACGGACGGACGCTTTTCAGGCGGCACCAAGGGCGCATCAATAGGGCATCTCTCCCCAGAAGCAATGGAGGGCGGCACCCTTGCAGCAGTGACTGAGGGGGATATAATCAAGATAGATATCCCGGCAAAAAGCATTGAACTCATGGTGGACAAAGAGACCATCACCCGTCGACTGAAATCCTGGAAACCACCTGAACCCAAGATAAAGAAAGGCTACCTGGCACGGTATGCAAAACAGGTCACAAGCGCAGGCAACGGAGCTGTTTTTAAATAAGGAGAGCCAAGATGAAACTGACAGGGGCACAGATCCTGATCAAGATGATAAAATCCGAAGGCGTTGATACCATATTCGGTTATCCCGGGGGGGCTGTCATCGATATCTATGACGAACTCGACAGAACCCCGGATTTGCGGCACATCCTTGTGCGCCATGAGCAGGGGGCCATCCACGCAGCAGACGCCTATGCAAGGGCAAAGGGGGATATCGGCGTGGCCCTTGTCACATCGGGTCCCGGCGCCACAAACGCCGTCACGGGCATTGCATCTGCCTACATGGATTCCATTCCCATTGTGGTATTCACGGGCCAGGTCAACTCGGCCCTCATCGGCAATGACGCCTTTCAGGAGGTTGACATCGTCGGGATCACCCGGCCCTGCACCAAGCACAACTACCTTGTCAAACGAATCGAGGACCTTGCCAGGATCATCAAGGAGGCCTTTTTCATTGCCAGGTCAGGCAGACCAGGCCCGGTGCTTGTGGATCTGCCCAAGGATGTCATGGCCGGCACCGTTGAGTTTAAAGAACCGCCCGAGGTTAACATCAAGTCCTACAGACCCACCTATCTGCCCAATAAAAAACAGCTGACCAAGGTGGTGAAACTTATCAAACACTCCAAGCGGCCGGTTATCTTTTCAGGCGGAGGGGTGATTCTCTCCAAGGCGTCCGACGAGATCACAGCCCTTGCAAGGATGGCCAATATCCCGGTAACCGCCTCCCTCATGGGACTTGGGTCATTTCCGGCCTCCGACCCATTGTGGCTCGGCATGCTCGGCATGCACGGAACCTACAGGGCCAACATGTGCATAGGTGAGTGCGACCTCATGATTGCGGCAGGGGTAAGGTTTGACGACCGGGTCACGGGCCGCCTGGAAAAATTTGCACCCAAGGCAAAAATCGTGCAGATCGACATCGACCCAACCTCCATCCACAAGAATGTAAGTGTGGATTGCCCCATTGTGGGAGACTGCAAAACCTCCCTGGCCCTGCTCAACCAGATGCTGGCAGACCAGCAGAACCAGGAAGAGATTGAACAGCGGAACGAATGGCTTGAGACCATCGCTAAATGGAAGTCCACCATGCCCCTGAGATATGATCAGAACGACGAGATCATCAAACCCCAGTTTGTAATCCAAACCCTTAATACTCTCACCCGGGGCAAGGCCATCATCACCACCGAGGTCGGCCAAAACCAGATGTGGACGGCCCAGTACTATGAATTCGACCGGCCCAACCACTTTATCACCTCGGGCGGTCTCGGGGTTATGGGATTCGGGCTGCCCGCAGCCATAGGCGCAAAGGCCGCCTGTCCTGACAAGATTGTAATCGACATTGCAGGCGACGGCAGCATCCAGATGAACATCCAGGAGCTGACCACCTCCCTTGCGGCAAAACTGCCGGTAAAGGTAGTGATTCTCAACAACCGATACCTTGGAATGGTTCGTCAATGGCAGGATCTTTTTTATAACAAACGATATTCGTCAACCTGCATGGAGTGTGCCCCGGATTTTGTAAAGCTTGCCGAGGCCTATGGTGCCACGGGCATGAGAGCCTCAAAACCCTCCGAGGTAAAGGCTACTCTGGAGAGGGGACTTGCCACGGAGGGCACGGTGGTGATGGAGTTTATCGTTGAACGGGAAGAGATGGTCTACCCCATGGTTCCGGCGGGTAAATCCCTCACGGAAATGCTTCTTGTTTAACCGACATAACAAAAAATAAGGGTTGATCACAATGACCACTAAAAAACATATTTTATCCATCCTTGTTGACAACGAACCCGGAGTTCTTTCAAGGATAGCAGGACTCTTCAGCGGCAGGGGCTACAACATCGACACCCTGAGCGTTGCCCAGACCATGGAGTCAACGGCCTCCCGGGTCATCATGGAGACAAGCGGGGACGATCACATCATCGAACAGATCATCAAGCAGCTCCACAAGTTGATAAACGTCATCACCGTTGTTGACCTGACACAGACCAAACATGTAAAGCGGGAGCTTGCCCTGATCAAGGTCCATGCAAAACCCGAACATAGGGCAGAGATTCTCAGGATCGTTGACATCTTCAGGTGCAGGGTGGTGGATGTGGCTCTTGATTACTACACAATTGAGATATCAGGCAACGAAGAAAAACTCATGGCCATCATGGATCTTCTGACCCCCATGGGCATCATCGAAACTGCAAGAACGGGAAGCATTGCCCTTTCAAGGGAAAAAAGCACAAAACGATAAAAACAACAAAACAAGCCGCAGCCAGTGTAGGGGCTCCCTTTACGGGTGCCCTTTGTGACAACGAGCTCGGTGGGAGTTTCATAAAAAAAGCAGAACAGAGTAAACAACCATAAAAACTACAAAATTAAAGGAGAAGAAAATGGCTAGGATAGACTTTGGCGGCACAGTAGAAGAGATTGTAACACGGGACGAGTTCAGCGTTGAAAAGGCCCGGGAGATTTTAAAGGACGAGACAATCGCCATTCTGGGTTATGGGGTCCAGGGACCGGGCCAGGCCCTGAACATGAGGGACAACGGCATGAACGTCATCATCGGCCAGCGTGAAGGCTCCAAATCCTGGGACAAGGCTATCAAGGATGGATGGGTACCCGGCAAGACCCTCTTTTCCATCCAAGAGGCAGCCACAAAAGGCACGGTGATTCAATATCTTCTTTCAGACGCAGGTCAGTCCATGATGTGGGACAAGGTTAAGCCCTGCCTTAATGAGGGGGATGCCCTTTACTTCTCCCATGGTTTTTCCATTGTATTTAAAGAACAGACAGGGGTAATTCCTCCAAAAAATGTGGACGTAATCCTTGCCGCCCCCAAGGGAAGCGGCACCAGCGTACGCCGTAATTTCCTGGCAGGATCAGGCATCAACTCAAGCTATGCCGTGTTCCAGGATTTTACAGGGCGAGCCACAGACCGAGCCCTTGCCCTTGGAATTGTCATCGGCTCTGGTTACTTGTTTCCCACCACCTTCAAGAAAGAGGTTCTCAGCGATCTCACAGGTGAAAGAGGAGTCCTGATGGGAGCCCTTGCCGGTATCATGGAGGCCCAGTACGACGTATTAAGGGAAAACGGTCATTCACCCAGCGAGGCCTTTAACGAAACCGTTGAGGAGCTGACCCAGAGCCTCATCCGTCTGGTGGATGAAAACGGCATGGACTGGATGTACGCCAACTGCAGCACCACTGCCCAGCGGGGCGCCCTTGACTGGAAACCAAGGTTCAAGGAGGCCACCCTGCCCGTTTTTAAAGAGCTGTACCAGAGCGTTGTCACAGGCAAAGAAACCGCCATCTCCCTCAAGGCCAACTCTGCGCCTGACTACCAGGAGAAGCTTGACAAGGAGTTAAAAGAGATCCACGAATCAGAGATGTGGACCGCAGGCCGGGCCGTTCGAGCGTTAAGGCCGTCCAAGATCTGATCGCAAACAAAGGATCTGATCGTAAAAAGGGGGCTGGACAGGGTTGAAATGCAACCAGACGGGGTCGAACCTGCCCCTCCTGCCCCCGATCAACTGGAGAAAAAAATGAAACAGGTGCTACTCTACGACACAACCTTGAGGGACGGCATGCAGGGGGAAAACATCTGCTTTTCCGCCGAAGAAAAGGTTAAAATAGCCAGAAAGCTCGATGACATGGGCATCCACTACATCGAAGGCGGCTGGCCAGGATCAAACCCCAGTGCCATGCGTTTTTTTGATCTCATCAGGGATGTCAAATTAAAGCGTGCAAAGATCGCAGCCTTCGGCTCCACAAGAAGGGCAAAAACAAGAGCCCAGGACGACCCCAATCTCCAGGCACTTATCGGATGCGGTGCTCCGGTTGTGACCATCTTTGGAAAGAGCTGGGACCTCCACGTTAACGAGATCATGAACAACACCCTTGAAGAAAACCTTGCCATGATCCAGGAGAGCATCTCGTTCCTGATGGACCATAACAGGGAGGTGATCTACGACGCTGAGCATTTCTTTGACGGGTTTATGGCTAATCCAGGCTATGCCCTGGAAACCTTGATGGCCGCGGTAAAAGGTGGATGCACCACCTTGGTGCTCTGCGACACCAACGGCGGCACCCTGCCCCATGACATCGAAGCCATGACCAGAGGCGTTATACAGGCCATGGAAGAGGTCCATGATTTTCCCATAAGGATCGGCATCCACGCCCACAACGACTGCGGTATGGCCGTTGCCAACACCATAACCGCCGTCAGAACCGGAGCCGGCATGGTCCAGGGCACGATCAACGGTTATGGAGAACGCTGCGGCAATGCAGATCTCACCTCGATCATCCCCATCCTTGCCCTTAAAATGAACGTTGACTGTGTTGGGCCTGAAGATCTTAAAAAGCTGCTCCCCCTCTCCAGGTTTGTCAGTGAAACAGCCAACATGATCCCCTTAAATTCAAGACCCTTTGTGGGCAAGAGCGCATTCACCCACAAGGGTGGAATTCATGTGAGCGCCGTGATGAAACAATCCTGCGCCTACGAACACATGGACCCCGCCCTTGTGGGCAACAAACGACGGGTTCTTGTGTCTGAACAATCGGGAAAGAGCAACATCGTTTTCAAGGCAAGGGAGATGGGACTTGACCTTGGAGAAAATCAAGCGGTAAGCCAGAGCATCATCTCAAGCATCAAAGAATTAGAAGAGGACGGGTATCAGTTTGACGTGGCCGAAGGGTCGCTCAAGATCATCATGGAAAAACTCTCGGAGCAGTATGAGCCCCACTTTGAACTTGAATCCTTCCGGGTGTCGATTGAAAAGAACAGGGACCTTCCCTGCTATGCCCATGCAACCATAAAAATACGGGTGGGCGACACCTATGAAATCACGGCAGCCGAGGGAGACGGTCCAGTAAGCGCCCTTGACAACGCCCTTAGAAAGGCCTTGACGAAAATTTACCCGACCATCAGCGACATGCACCTCATCGATTTCAAGGTACGGGTGATCGAGGGAAGCGGCTCCACCGACTCCAAGGTAAGGGTCCTCATCGAGTCAAGGGATGCCAACAACATATTCAGCACCATGGGGGTAAGCGAGGATATCATCGAGGCAAGCTGGCAGGCCCTGGCCGACAGTTTCCAGTATAAACTCGCCCTGGACAAGGAAAACAAAGAGTGCTGATAAAATGAGGTGCTTGGTTCAAGCTATAAAATTTAAGGTGCTAAACAAAAGAGGAAGCCATGGAACAGAAAAACAAAGTGTTCATTTTCGACACCACCCTCAGGGATGGTGAACAATCACCTGGAGCAAGCATGAATGCGGCGGAAAAGCTTCGCATTGCCACCCAGCTTGAGCTTCTAGGTGTGGATGTGATCGAAGCAGGATTCCCGGCAGCATCAAAGGGAGATTTTGCGGCCGTTAAAGCCATTGCAGAAAAGCTTAAAAAGTCCCAGGTGGCGGCCCTTTGCCGCGCCTCTGAAAACGATATCACCCTGGCATGGGAGGCGATCAAGGATGCGGCCTTCCCGAGAATTCACACCTTTATTGCCACCTCGGACATTCACCTTGAATATAAGCTCAAGATGTCCCGGGCCGAAGTTTTAAAGAGTGCCGTTGAGGCGGTGACCTATGCCGCATCCCTTACCCCTAACGTGGAATTTTCAGCCGAGGACGGCTCCAGAAGCGACCCTGATTTTCTCTGCAAGGTGTTTGAGGCAGTCATCGAGGCAGGCGCTACAACGGTCAACCTGCCCGACACCGTGGGATACGCCGTGCCCGACGAATTTGCCGATCTTGTCTCCTACGTCATGGAAAACACACCCAACATGGACCGGGCAGTTTTGAGCGTTCACTGCCACAACGATTTAGGACTTGCCACTGCCAACACCCTTGCCGCCATAAGGGCCGGTGCCCGCCAGGCAGAGGTGACTGTCAACGGTATTGGCGAACGGGCCGGCAACACTTCGCTTGAGGAGGTGGTCATGTCCCTTGGCACCCGCCCCAACTTCTTCAAGGAAACGACATCCATTGACACCACCAGAATCTACCCCACAAGCCGTCTTGTGAGCATGATAACCGGCATCCTGGTTCAGCCCAACCGGGCCATTGTGGGGGCCAACGCCTTTGCCCACGAGGCTGGCATCCACCAGGACGGCATGCTCAAAAACCCAATGACCTACGAGATCATGAAGCCGGAAACAGTGGGGGTCAACAAGAACAGCCTGGTCCTTGGCAAACATTCGGGCCGCCATGCCCTCTACACCCATATTTCAGAAAAGGGGTATAACCTGTCAGAAGAAGAGTTAGACATTGTATTTGAAAAGTTCAAGCATCTGGCCGACAGGAAAAAGAGCATACTTGACGAGGATATTGACGCCCTTGTAAACGAGGGGGTTCTAAGGGGCTCCGAGGTGTTCTGCCTGAAGTATCTCCACGTTTCGAGCGGCACCACAGTCTGTCCCCATGCAAGCGTTCATCTCACCATCAACGGCCGCCTGGTAAAGGGTGCCACCGAAGGAAACGGTCCGATTGACTCTGTGTTCAACACAATATCCCGGTTGACCGACACCAAGTCAGAACTGCTGCGTTTTACCGTGAGCGCCCTCAGCGAAGGTACAGATTCCCAGGGAGAGGTCACGGTAAGGCTGTCTGAGGGTGGCATCGTCTCCCTTGGCAAAGGGTCAGACCCCGACATCATAACGGCAAGCGCCCTTGCCTACATAAACGGGCTCAACCGGCTTGAGTATCTTAAATCTAATCCTGTTGTTAAGCCTGAGACAGTTTAGGCAGTGGGCAGTAGATAGTGGAATGTAGGTCATGTAGGGGCTCCCCTTGCGGGTGCCCTTTCGGAGGTAGTAATGGCAATTCTTGAATCTACCTGCTAAACTACCTGCACGGTTGAAATAAGATTAGGGCGATCCCTGTGGCCGTCCTATTCCAGCCGTAGAAGAGGTCCTGTGGGAGATAAAAGCCGACGGATTAACCCGCTGGTTCGATGTTTTTGTATCTATGCGCCATCGCTTTGCGGCTTATTTCTTGAACATCTAAATTTTCGTCCATATCCTGACGCCACTTTGTATAGCGCCAACTTTCTAAACTGTTTCCCAGCAAGGGTTTACCAAGGTAATTTTAAAGACCACTGACAAGAAAGTCAAAGTGGCAGGTTGGAATAAAAAACCTTGAAAAACCATATGAAACAATTATAAATAAAATTATTTTTGTCAAAGATTTTTATTTTGAGACAAATTAATTGTCAGATTTGAGCACGGAAAGAAATGCAGACTGGGGAATCTCAACAGATCCGACCATCTTCATACGTTTCTTTCCCTTTTTCTGCTTCTCAAGAAGTTTTCTCTTCCTCGATATATCGCCGCCATAACATTTAGCCGTAACATCCTTTCGATAGGCCGAGACCGTCTCCCTTGCGATAATCTTGCCGCCAATGGCCCCCTGGATGGCAATCTTGAACATCTGCTTGGGAATCTCTTCCCTCAATTTTTTACAGGCATTTTTTGCCCTGGCAACGGCCTTGTCCCTATGCACAAGCTGGGAAAGGGCGTCCACACGTTCACCGTTCACAAGAAAATCCAACTTTACAAGATCTGTCTCCTGGTATCCTGCAATTTCATAATCAAACGAGCCATATCCCTGGGTGACACTCTTCAGGCGATCGTAGAATTCATAAACCACCTCGGCAAGGGGCAGGGTGAACTTCATCTCGATGCGGTTGCTGGTAAGGTATTGGTAGTTGGTGCTCACTCCCCTGTGCTCCATGGCAACCTGCATCACAGCCCCCATATATCGGTCAGGAACGATGATGGACGCCTTGATAAAGGGTTCCCTTGTGTTTTCAACCTCGGCTGGATCGGGATAGAGGGAGGGATTGTCGATGATTTGAACAGTACCGTCGGTACGGGTAATTTCGTAGCGAACGGACGGAGATGTAAGTATCAGGGAAAGATCATACTCCCGTTCCAGCCGTTCCTGAACAACCTCAAGGTGGAGAAGACCAAGAAATCCACACCTGTAACCAAACCCCAGGGCTGCCGAAGAGTCCTTTTCATACACCAGGGAAGCATCGTTGAGCTTGAGTTTTTCAAGGGCCTCGGTAAGTTCTGGATACTCGTCGGATGCCACAGGATACATGGAGGAAAAAACAACGGGATTGGGATCCCGAAACCCCTTGACACCGGCCTTGCAACGATTTTCAGAATGGGTAAGGGTATCTCCGCATTTCACATCGCTGATCTGCTTGATCCCTGCAATTATGTACCCCACCTGGCCTGCGCTGATCCTGTCCACCGGCCGCCGCTTGATCTGAAAAATCCCGACCTCTTCCACCTTGTAGATCGAATCGGAGGAGAGAAAGGCGATTCTATCACCCGGTGCAATGGTGCCTTCAAAAAGCCTCAGATGGACCACTATCCCCCTGTAGGGGTCATAGTGGGAATCAAAGACCAGGGCCTTGAGGGGAGCTTTGGGATCCCCCTGGGGAGGAGAAATCCTTGCGACCGCCGCCTCAAACACACCTGGAATACCAACACCTGTCTTTGCCGACACAAGAAGAGCCGTTTCACTGTCAAGCCCCAGGTCCTCATCAATCTGATCCTTGACCCACTCTATTTCGGCCGATGGAAGATCAATCTTGTTGATCACCGGAACGATATCAAGATTATGCTCCATGGCAAGATAGATGTTGGCCAGGGTCTGGGCCTCTACACCCTGGCTTGCGTCCACAAGCAGAAAGGCCCCTTCACACGAGGCAAGAGCCCTTGAGACCTCGTAGGTAAAATCCACGTGGCCAGGTGTGTCAATGAGGTTAAGAAGATACTCCTCACCATCCTTTCCAGTATAGGGAAGGGATACAGTCTGACTCTTGATGGTGATTCCCCTTTCACGTTCGATGTCCATGGAATCAAGTATCTGATCCTTGAAGTCCCGGTCGGCAATGATGCCGGACACCTGGATTAAACGGTCCGAAAAGGTGGACTTACCGTGGTCGATATGGGCAATGATGCTAAAATTGCGGATGTTCTTCTGCTTTATATTCAAATTTACCTCAAACAAGTAGTTGACATATTTTAATTATTTCGATACTTTTCTAAAATTATACAATCGTTATTTTTATCAGCTGACGTCCAAAGTGTCAAGCAGGACGAAACCTCCAAACCCCAAACCGTTAATTCCCAGGATCTTTCCATGACCATCTCAATCCTTATAGTTGATGACGATATAGCAGTTAAAACCTCCACCCGGGAATTCCTTGAATTAACAGGGGCCAACGTGATAACCGCATCCAGTGCGGAAGAGGCTCTTGATCTTCTCAACACGTCCACGCCCGATGTAGTTCTCACCGATATCATGATGAAGGGGATGGATGGCCTTGAGCTGACCCGTTTTGTCCGAAAAAATTATGGGGTGGCCGTCATTGTCATGACAGGATACAGCGCCGATTACTCCTATGAAGAGGCGGTCAACGCAGGTGCCAGCGATTTTATTTTCAAGCCCTTCAGGTTCGAGGAGCTTGATCTTCGTATCAAAAGGGTGATGCGGGAAGTTCAGCTTAAAAAAGACCATGCAAAAATGGTGGACAGGCTCGAAGAGTTAGCCATCACAGACGGACTTACCGGTCTTTACAACTCCCGTCACTTTTTCAGCCAGCTCAAGATGGAAATCGAGCGGTACACCCGATACCGTCATCCCTTATCTCTTCTGCTCCTGGATATTGATCGGTTTAAAGATTTCAACGACACCTGGGGCCATCTCGAGGGGGATAAGGTACTCATGGCCATGGGGGAGATAATCACCTCATGCCTCAGGAGCAATGACACAGCCTATCGCTATGGAGGCGAGGAGTTTACCGTAATTTTACCTGAAACCCGGGTGGAAGAGGCCTGCCTTGTAGGGGAAAGGATCAGGGGCATCCTTGCACAGCGTAACTTTACCCCGGATAAAAAGACAGCGGTGAAGGTGACCATCAGCCTCGGGGCAACCCAGCTCTCCGTTAAAGATTCCCTTGAATCCTTTATCAAGCGTGCAGACATGGCCATGTACAAGTCAAAAAAGGCAGGCAGGGATCAATTAACCTGCCTGCCTTTTCCTGGAGAAGAGGCCTGCTGAACTAAGATGTTTTTTAAGGCCGCAGGGCCTGAATCCGTTCAAGGTTGCTGTTGAGCTTGTCGTTCTTTGCCTCGAGTTCAACCTGCTGATCATTCACCTTCTGAATCACATCCTCGGGGGCCTTTTCAAGGAAGCTCTCATTGTTGAGCCGTTTTGATATGGAAAGAAGCTCTTTGGTGATTTTTTCGATCTCCTTTTTCAAGCGCTGCTCTTCCTTGTCAAAATCAATAACCCCCTCAAGCAGCACATGAACCGTTGTGGTTCCCACTACGGCTGTGGCAGACGAGATCCTTGTTGTCACAGGTTCCGACACCTGAAGGCCGTGGAGGCGGGAAAGATTTTCTATCATGGAACGATTTTTACCGATCAGGGCCGTCTCATGGTCATCACCTGTATGCATCAGCACCTGAAGTGTGGTGGACGGCTGGATATTCATCTCCCCACGTATGTTTCGAATCCCTGAAATCAGCCCGAAAACAAAGGCCATGTCCGCCTGAATATCCTGCCCCTTGTCCTGATCGTTATCTTTGCCGCAACCCCCTGGAACGGAATCACTGACCGCTGGAAAGCTTGCCTGCATAACGCTTTTTTCCACCGTGGGAAGCATGTGCCAGATCTCTTCGGTGACAAAGGGCATGAAAGGATGAAGCATAATAAGGGTATCCTCTAACACCCTTGCAAGAACGGCCCTTGCCTTGTCCCTTTGCACAAGCCCCTCTTTTTCATACAGGGCAGGTTTTTCAGCCTCAAGAAACCAGTCGCAGAACTCGTGCCACACAAACTGATAGATGGCGCTCGCCGCCTCGTTAAACCGGTACTCCTCGATACCATCCTTTACGGCCCTGGCCGTTTCGGACGACCTTACCAGGATCCACTCTTCCATGGGCGACAGATTCTCAAGCGGTGTGGCACCGGACTGTTCGTCAAGGTGCATCATGGCAAATCGGGAGGCGTTCCAGAGCTTGTTGACAAAGTGACGGTATCCTTCGACCCGCTCCTCGCTCATCTTCACGTCCCTGCCCTGGGCCGCAAAGGCCGCCAGGGTAAACCTGAAGGCATCGGCTCCATGGGTATCAATCACCTTGAGGGGGTCGATGACATTGCCCTTGGACTTACTCATCTTTTTGCCGTGCTCGTCCCTGACAAGGGCGTGGATATAAACATCCTTGAACGGAACCTCGCCCATGAAGTGAATACCCATCATCATCATCCGTGCCACCCAGAAGAAAAGGATGTCAAACCCGGTCACAAGGGCATTGGTGGGATAAAATGTCTTTAAAAGATCGGTTTGTTCAGGCCACCCCATGGTGGAAAAGGGCCACAGGGCACTGCTGAACCAGGTATCAAGGACATCCGTCTCCTGGACAATTTCCTTGGAGCCGCATGCGTTGCAGCAATCTGGGTCATTTTCCTCAACTATCACGGCATTGCAGGCCCCACACTTCCAGACCGGAATTCTGTGGCCCCACCATATCTGCCTGGAGATGCACCAGTCTCTTATGTTGTCCAACCATTCAAAATAGGTCTTTGACCAGTTTTCAGGAATAATCCTGGTCTGACCCTTGCGAACGGCATCGGCCGCCTCCTTTGCAAGGGGTCCTGCCTTTACGAACCACTGCTTTGACAGGGAAGGTTCAACCACGGTCCTGCATCGATAACACTGGCCCACGCTGTTTTTAAGCGGTTCTTTTTTAACGATGAGGCCGAGACCTTCAAGGGCCGTTACAGCTTCATTCCTACAGACAAATCGATCAAGACCGGCAAAGGCACCTGCCTCTTCGGTCATCTTACCATCGTCATCGATAACCTTGATGCTTTCAAGGTTGTGGGTCTTACCGAGGTTAAAGTCGTTGGGATCATGGGCTGGGGTAACCTTGAGAGCTCCGGTACCAAAGCTTGTATCCACATACTCGTCCCTGATAATGGGTATCTTTCTGTCGGTCAAGGGAAGCATGACCGTTAGTTCAGCAAGATCCTTGTACCGCTCGTCATTGGGGTTGACCGCAACCCCGGTGTCGCCGAACATGGTTTCAGGCCGGGTGGTGGCGACCACAAGGCCATCTTCTCCGTCCTCAAAGGGATATCGGATATAGTATAAAAAGCTCTCCTGCTCCTCGTACTCAACCTCGAGATCGGCAAGGGCTGTTTTGCATCTTGGACACCAGTTGGTGATGTAGTTTCCCTCGTAGATGAGTCCTTCCTTGTACAGCCTTACGAACACCTTGCGAACGGCCTCGGACAAGCCTTCGTCCATGGTGAAACGTTCCCGGTCCCAATCGCAGGAGGCTCCGATCCGCTTGAGCTGGTTAATTATGGCGCCACCCGAATCAGCCCGCCACTTCCATACCTCCTCGATAAAGGCATCCCGGCCAAGCTGATCCCTTGTGATCCCCTTTTGTGCAAGATTACGCTCAACCACATTCTGGGTGGCGATCCCCGCATGGTCGGTTCCGGGCATCCACAGAACATTATCGCCCATGAGTCTTCTGAATCGGCACATGATATCCTGCAAGGTGATGTTCAAGGCATGCCCCATGTGAAGGACCCCTGTGACGTTGGGGGGAGGAATGACGATGGAATAGGGCTTTTTTTCACTCTTATCAAGGGCCTTGAAAAAACCCTGCTTCTCCCATTTCCCATACCATTTTTTCTCGATCCCGGCAGGATTATATCCTTTTTCAAGAGAATCAGAACTCATAAACTAACTCCTAAATCGCATTAATAAAAAAGGGGATCTACAGTCCCCAGGATATCTCTTTTGAACAAATTTTGGAACACACAGCAATTCGGCATCGTTTCGGAATCACTAGGAAGTCAGATAGTTTCACGATAAAAAATCCGTGGTCAAAGATCCTTGAGCAGGCTCTGTTTGATCGCTGCAATCTCTCTTTTCACAACCCTTTCTACGGCCTCAACAAAAAGCGCGTCCAACTGCCGGGCATACTTTTTTTCAACTATCCGCAAAAGAGCCGCTTCGACAGCATCATCGGACAAAATACTGTCGTGGTCCCGGGCCATACCCTTTTCAGACATCACCGTTGAAGGGGATTGATCTGCCTTACCATCACCATCCACAATTTCATCGAGGATATCGGTCAGTTCAATGATCCCATGATCTTCATGCGATTGATCTTCATGCGATTGATCTTCATCTGAAAAGTTATCGTTTCGATCCATTATCTCTGTCATAAAAAGATCCCCATTGCTTCCCCAGTAAGGGAAAATTCTAAAATTAGCATTCCACCTGAAACTAGCAGGTTCTAAAGCCGAGCAAAAAATATCAGAGGACCACCCTTGTGTCAAGCTTTGTACGTGGTAAAAACGGCAAAAAGAGACTTAACCCTTGAAATTTACTTGCCAATGGCGCCCCTTTGCCCTATAAGCAACCCATGCGACGATTTTACATGGAAACCGGCAGTGTCGGCAACAAGAGTGCCGTCATTACCGGACAGGAGGCAAAACATCTGAGAACTGTGCTGCGCCTCGGTCCGGGTGATCTGGTAGAACTTGTGGACGGCAGGGGAACTATTGCCAGGGCACAGATCGAAACTATCACCCACAATAGGGCAACCTTTACCATCCTTGACAATCTTTCCCCGGGGTCTGAATCATGGCTCCATGTAACAATCGCCCAGGGAATGCTCAAAGACAAGAAAATGGACATGCTCATACGTCACCTCACGGAACTTGGCATCTGCCAGTGGCTCCCCTTTTTTTCAAGCCGGTCGATCCCCAAACCAGACGCGACCAGACTCTCCTCACGAAGAGAACGGTGGGATAAAATTGCAAAGGAGGCGTTAAAGCAATGCGGCAGAACAATGCTGCCCATCATAAACAGTCCGGTTCAGATGGAAGAGCTGCTTGAAGCCACCCAAGCATATGATAAAAAAATAGCATTCTGGGAAAATGCCACGGTTCCCCTCGCAGCCTCAAACGAATCGACCTTGAAACCGATAGAAAAAATCATTGTGCTCATCGGACCTGAAGGCGGCTTTTCGACCGCTGAGATGGATGCTGCAAAAGCGAGGGGGTTTATCTCCTGCTCCCTTGGTCCACGCATACTCAGGGCAGAAACCGCTTCCCTTGCCGCAGCCACCCTTGTTCAGTATGTTTTCGGAGACCTTGGCCAAAATAGTCCTTGACAGCAGGAGCATTTTTAAATATAAATTCGTTGATTTATATTAGCCTAGGTAGCTCAGTCGGTAGAGCAGGAGACTGAAAATCCCCGTGTCGGCAGTTCGATTCTGTCCCTGGGCACCAGAAAATATGGTGATTTTATTCACCTGGGAAAAACCCCTGAAGATTTTCTTCAAGGGTTTTTTGCCTTGTGGATTTGGGCGGAATCAATTTATCACTATTTGTCATAATGCGTACAATAGCCCCTTTTTCAACTTCCCAGGGAAAAAGGCTCCGTGAATAAATGATTAGGCAAAACCATATGCATTTACTTTCACTAGCAGTCGGATTTATTGTGGGTCTTTTCCCTGGCATTACTGGACACTACGTCAGTGAGAAATTAACAGATAAGCGGCGGTCGTAATGCATGTAAGAGGCTCTTGATGACATCTCTTTCCCGGCAAGAAGACCGCCAATCCTTAATCCGTTCACTGTTTGACGAATACATCGAAATGTACGCATCACGGGATGACCGCCTGACAGAGCATTTCAGTGAAAATTTCAGTGGATACGCCGGCAGCAGTGATTTGCTCGTCAAGGACAAAAAAGAGTGGATAAAGATCACCGGATATGACTTTGCCCAAGTACCAGGGCGTGTCCGCATAGAGATGCTGGATCTCTTTCTCCAGGATATCAGCGACGACGTTGTGGTCGTCACCGCATTTTTCCATATTCACCTGCCGTTACCAGTACACTTCCTTGCTCGGGAAACGGCAAGGCTGGTGTTGATTTTTCGACTCGAAGGTGGAAACTGGAAGATCGTGCACAGCGGTATTTCGATCCCCTTCGGCTTGGCACGAGATGGTGAAGTCTACCCCATGCTGCACTTGCAAGAACGCAATCGCGAACTTGAGACACTGGTCGAGGAGCGCACTCAGGCATTGAAGGAATTGAATGATAAACTCGATGCCCTGAGCAATACGGACGGGCTTACTGGTATAGCAAACCGCCGCAACTTCGACTATGTGCTCGCGCAGGAATGGAACCGAGGAAAACGTGCAGGAACGCCTCTGGCTCTGATCATGGTAGACGCGGACCTCTTCAAGCATTTTAATGATCACTACGGTCACATGGCCGGAGATGACTGCCTGCGTGCGATTGCCCAGGTCATGACACAGACAGTGCGGCGCGCTGGCGATCTGGTGGCACGCTACGGTGGTGAAGAATTCGTTGTACTGTTACCGAGAATGAGCGGAGATGAGGCAATGAAAACAGCCGAGAATATCCTGCACGAGGTTCGCTCACTTGCTTTACCCCACGCAGAAACATTCCCTGGCTTTGTCACGGTCAGCCTTGGCGTAGCCAGCTTGGTGCCCTCAGAACAACATGCCCCTGAAGATTTGCTCAGCGCTGCTGATGCGGCAATGTACCTCGCTAAACAGTCAGGGCGTAACTGCCTGCAAATGGCAACAAACTAAAGAAAGCTGAGAAACCGGGTCAAAACTTATTTTCCTTTACAAAAGGGCTATTCCTTTCTATAGGAGTCAGGGCATGGCTATTAAAAAACTAATCCTCCATGGAAAAAGGAAGCTCGCAGTATGCTCTTTCAAGACAGAACCAACTGCGGCCGGCTGGGGTCGGCCGATATAGGTAAAACCGTCCACGTTGCAGGGTGGATAGATGCACTCAGGGACCACGGTGAGGTGCTTTTTGCCCATCTCAGGGACCGAAGCGGAATCGTTCAACTTGTGTTCAGCCCTGAGATTACCCCTGAAGATCTATGCCGGCAATCAGCCCTTCTTCGAAACGAATTCTGCATCTCAGCCCGGGGTGAAATCATCCAGCGGGCCGAGGGAACAGAAAACCCACATCTAAAAACCGGCGAAATCGAAATAATGGTCACCGGGATGACCATCCTCAGCAGGGCTGATACTCTCCCCTTTCCCGTCTCTGAAAAGACAATGGTCGGCGGCGAAACTATAAGCCAGGAGACCGTGTCTGAAGATCTGAGACTCCAGTACAGGTATCTTGATCTGAGACGGCCCGCCATGCAGGATTTTATCATCAAGCGTCACAAAATAAACGCCTGCGTCCGCAGCTTCCTTGACCAGAAGGAATTTGTTGAAGTTGAAACCCCCATCCTTACAAGGAGCACGCCAGAAGGCGCACGGGACTATCTAGTTCCAAGCAGGGTCAACCCCGGCAACTTCTATGCCCTGCCCCAATCCCCCCAGCTCTTTAAGCAACTCCTCATGGTCGCAGGCTTTGAACGATACTTCCAGATCGCACGATGTTTCAGGGACGAGGATCTAAGGGCCAACCGTCAGCCAGAGTTTACCCAGCTTGACCTTGAGGCTTCGTTCATCAACGAGGAGTTTATCTTTGACCTCATGGAAGAGCTCCTGTGCCGGATGTTTGAAGTCGGTGGAACTATCCTTGCACGACCCTTTCCCCGTATGACCTGGCAGGATGCCATGGACAAGACCGGATCGGATCGTCCGGACCTGCGGTTTGACATGCATTTCATCGAGGCAACCGGGATATTCAAAGATACAGAGTACACAATTTTCAACCAGATCCTCCAGCGGGGCGGGGTGATCAAGGGAATAAACGTCGAAGACGGCTCCCAGGGGTTGAGCAAAAACGTCCTCCAGAACGAATACGCAAAACAGATAGTTCCTGGCTTTGGAGCCAAGGGCATGACCTGGATGCGGGTGACCGAAGAGGGGCTTGATTCCAACATTGTCCAGTTCTTCAATGCAGAGGAACAAAGATTCATCATCGAACTGTTCAAGGCCAAAGATGGTGATGTGATCCTCATCATTGCCGATCCTTCCCTTGAGGTGGTCAATTCCGCCCTGGGTCGTCTCCGCCTCCATGTTGCCGAGCGCCTTGGAATGATTCCTCCGGATAAGTTCTCACCGGTCTGGGTCACAGATTTCCCTCTGTTCGAAGCCTCAAACCAGGGGGTGACATCCACCCATCATCCCTTTACTGCACCGGACCGAACTGATTTTGATCCTGAGGATCAGGAGGATCTTCTGTCTCTGCACTCCCGCTCCTATGATATTGTTGTAAACGGCGAAGAGCTTGGCGGCGGCAGCATTCGTATCCATGACCCTGAAACCCAGCAAAAGGTGTTCAAGGCCCTGGGTCTATCGGCTGAGGAGGCAGAGGAGAAGTTCGGCTTTTTCCTCAAGGCCCTTGCCTTTGGGCCTCCCCCCCACGGGGGCCTTGCCCTTGGCATGGACAGGGTCGTTGCCATGATCATGGGAACACCATCCATACGGGAGGTGACCGCCTTTCCAAAAAACCGGAACGCCTTCTGCCCCCTGACCCAGGCCCCCTCAACCGTGTCCCATGAACAGCTTGTGGAGCTTGGGCTTCTCAATCTTGGCAAGGGTGATGCTCTGCCGGGTTCAGACCGGGAAAAGGAGCTCATCGATCATATCTCCTGGGTATCCAGAATCGGTTTTAACGAACAGGAACGGCCCATGATCGAAAACGCACTTGAAGATGCCCTGAAAATGGCCGAAACCATCTCCGGCAAATTCCAGGATTATGAACCCGCCTTCTCCCTCTCCCAGACAGATAGTTGTTTGAGAAAGGGTAAGATGGCTGTAAGCTCCCGTTTTGTTGAATCAGGCGATCTGTTTAAAAATGCCCCCTCTGTAAAAGGGGACTACTTCAAGGTTGCAAGCATCCTCGAATAATCGGGAAACACGAAAGGATTTTCCATGGAATCTAAAATTTTCATCCATATGAATACGTCGGAACCGTCCGGGATAGAGGGCCCCATGGCCGGGACATCTGTGGCCATCGACCCCAATATCTCCGTGGAGAACTGGCCCTTCACCGCCCTTTCCACGGCCCTTGAAGAGTATGTGGCACTGGAAGATGCCGCTCTTGTTCAAAGGCTGCGCACGTCCGGCGCAACCCTCAGGGGACAAACCTTCATGGGCGAACTTGGCCTGGGGCTTTACAGGGATACCGGCGGTGCCGCCGTCAGCAATGGTCTGGTGGATCTTGTGATCAAGACCGACACCACGGGCGAGGTGCGCATGGCGGCTGCAAATTCTGGCTGTTTCGGGTTTAAACCTAGCTACGGCCTTGTCTCCCGTTCAGGCATGATCGGCCTCGTACCATCCATGGAGAGCTGCGGCATGCTGGCAGGGGAGATCAAAACCATCTCAACGGCCCTCGGGTGTATTGCAGGGGGTGCCAATCCCCTTGACCCCTCCATAAACAAAGCAGACATTAAAAAGGTCCTCCAGGATTTGGAGCATTGGCAGGATTTCCAGACTCGTCCCATAACGGTGGGAATCCTAGGGGAACAGGATAATACGGCGGTGGAAAAACTATCCAGACCAGGCATCAGCGTCAAAAAGGTTTCCATCAAGAACCTGGCCCTTACCCCCATGCTCCACAATATCATCGGATCGGTGGAGGCATCTTCCAGTGCGGGCAGATTCGACAGCGTGCGCTACGGCCACCGGAGTTCGGCTTCAACAAAAAACTGGAACGACATGTACATAAATTCCCGGGGGGAAGCGTTCGGTCCCCTGGTCAAGGCCTATCTTTTCCAGGGAGGATATTTTCAATATCAGAACTACAGCGCCTTTGTGGACGCCTGCCGCTCCAGGGCAAGGCTCGTCCAGGAGGTGGACGAGGCCCTTGGGACCGTGGATCTGATCATCCTGCCCCCGTCTGCCAAACTTCGGTCAGCTCTTGACGAGCCGAAATCGGTGGCCGATCTCTACGAGGCATTTTCATCGACCGTTCTTGCCAGCCTTACCGGACACCCGGCGATTTTCATACCCGGAGCACCCGGTCTTCAGCTCCTGGGCAAACGATTTGGCGATGCCCGCCTGCTCTCCCTTGCAGCCAGGATTTCAAACATTCTAAAAGGGGAAATTTGAAATGAAATATGAAGCGGTAATCGGCCTTGAAATTCATATCCAGCTTAACTCTGCCACCAAGCTCTTCTGCGACTGTGCAAACACGCCGGGGGATAATCCCAACACCAACATTTGCCCCGTCTGCCTCTGGATGCCGGGAGCACTTCCGGTGTTGAGCGAACAGGTCCTTGAAAAGGCAACCCTTGCCTGCCTGTGCCTCAACTGTGAGATCCAGAAGCAGAGTGCCTTTGACCAGAAGGTCTATTATTATCCAGATCTCCCCAAGGGGTTCCAGCTCTCCCAGATCCACCATCCCCTGGCAAGGGGAGGCTGGGTGGAGATCAGGGACGAAGATGGCAATCCTAAAAAGCTGAGGCTCCACCATGTTCATATGGAGGAGGATGTGGCAAAGCTCATCCATGAAACCGAAGGCAGGATTCCCATCAGTCTGGTGGATTTCAACCGGGCCGGCACCCCTCTCATGGAGGTGGTCACCGAGCCCGAGCTCAAAAGCCCCCACGATGCCATGGAGTTTCTCAAGGCCCTACGGAACCAGGTAAGGTATTCGGGTTGTGCCGAGTGCAGTATGGAGTCAGGCTCAATGAGGTGCGATGCAAACATCTCCATCCGCCCCACCGGCAGCCAGGAGCTCAACACAAAGGTTGAGGTCAAAAACATGAACTCCATCCACCATGTGGGCGACGCCATTGCCTTTGAAATCAAGCGCCAGATCGACGCCATCGGCAGCAACGAACCCATTACACATCACACCCGGCTATGGGATCCTGAGAAACGTGTCACCATTGCCATGCGGGAAAAGTTTGAGGGTCCCTGCATTCCTGACCCGACAGTTCCCGTGATCACTCTGACCGACCCATGGATCGACCGAATGAAGGCGCTTCTCCCGGAACTGCCCGATCACAAGGTCAAACGCTTTATTGAAGAGTATTCCCTGACCCGGGACGAAGCCGTGCTCATGGGTTCTGACCGGGAACTTTCCGAGTTCTTTGAATCCGCCCTCACCTTTGGGGTACCGGCCCGCATGAGTGCCGGCTGGATCGCCACCCAGCTTCTTCCGGCATTAAAGACCCATGGCCAGACCCTGGCAGACACATCGGTCACGGCGGAACGGTTTGCAGGCCTGATTCATCTGATTGAAAAGAATGAGATAAATTCAAACTCGGCCAAAACCGTCCTGGAAAAGCTCTTTGAGACCGGAGGAACGGCCCTGGAGATTGTTGAACAATTTGGATTCAGGCAGGTCTCGGACACATCGGAGATTGCAAGGATAGTTGAGACTGTCCTTGCCGACAATGCCTCTGCCGTAGAGAATTATAAAAATGGAAATAAGAAATCCATGGGGTTTCTTGTGGGCCAGGCCATGAAACTATCCAGGGGCAAGGCCAATCCCAAAATGGTTCAGGAGATGGTAGCAAATCAGCTTGGATAAAAATGAGACGCCCAATCTGGGCGTCTCTACGTACCAATTTCTAATCAAGAATGATATTCAGAATTCGTCGCAACGGTTCGGCAGCTCCCCATAAAAGCTGATCTCCAACGGAAAAAGCCGTGAGGTAATCTTCCCCAAGGTTCATCTTTCGGATGCGGCCGACTGGAACGGTAAGGGTGCCTGTAACTGCGGCAGGTGTGAGGTCGATGACGCTCTCCTCTTTGACATTGGGAACCACCTTGACCCAGTCATTGTTCGCTTTAAGCATTGCCTCAATCTCAGAAACAGACACTTTTTTGTTCAGCTTGATGGTAAATGCCTGGCTGTGACACCGCATGGAGCCTATCCTGACACATTGACCGTCAATGGGTATGGGGTTATCCGATCGATCCAGGATCTTGTTAGTCTCAACAGACCCCTTCCACTCTTCCCTTGTCTGGCCGTTTTCCATGGCCCTGTCTATCCAGGGAATCAGGCTCGCCGCAAGGGGAACCCCCCAGTTAACCGTTGGAAACGAGGCTGATCTTATGGTTTCAGTAACCTTCCGGTCAAGATCGAGTATGGTCGATGAAGGATTGCCGATGAGATCGGCGGATTGGGTACCAATGGCCGCCATCTGTGCCACCAGTTCTTCCATGTTTTTCGCCCCTGCCCCGGATGCGGCCTGGTAGGTCATGGAGGAAATCCATTCAACCAGATTGTTCTCAAACAGGCCGCCAAGGGCCATGAGCATGAGAGATACCGTGCAGTTGCCGCCGATATAATTCTTGATTCCCCGGTCAAGTGCCCGGTCGATCACCCTTTGGTTCACAGGATCGAGCACGATGATGCTTTTATCGTTCATACGAAGGGTAGAAGCAGCATCGATCCAATATCCGTTCCAGCCATTTTCTGCAAGCTTTGGCCGTACGGCATCGGTATAATCGCCGCCCTGGCAGGAGAGAATTATATCCATTGCCATGAGGGCATCAATGTCATGGGCATCCACCAGGGGCGGCGCATCCACACCCACATCGGGCGCCTTCATTCCGGCCTGGGAGGTGGTGAAAAAAAGCGGGGTAAAACGCTTGAAATCCTGTTCCGCCATCATCCTCTCCATGAGCACAGACCCGACCATGCCCCGCCAACCTACTATTCCTACTTTTTTCATTGTTTGCTCCCTAATGTTATTTGTTATACCCGCCAGGGCATGTGGGTTTATAGGAAACTCCCACCGAAGCGTTGTTATTGGAGGAGTTTCCATGTTCGTTGTGGCTGGATGCCTCCCTCGCTCCGGCCGTGCCGGTTATACAGACAAAACCTTTTTCAGGTCAATACCATATTTTTTCATGCGGTTCCACACGGTGACCCTGTTGATGTTCAAAAGTTCGGCCGCCCTTGTCTGATTACCCCTTGTCTTTTCAAGGGCACGGATCAACTGCGCCTTTTCACCTGAGAGGAACTGGGGTTCCACCGTTCCCAACTCCAACGGATGGTAATGGTTTGAAATTTTAGAAGAGTTTATCTTTTTGGGCAGATGTTCAAGCTGGATCACCCTCCCTTCAACGGTCACAAAAGAATACTCCATTGCATTTTTAAGCTCCCGGACATTACCCGGCCAGGAGTAATCCATGACGGTTTCCATTGCGTCATGGCTCAATCCTGTGACGTCCTTACCCGTCTTGACGTTGAGATTCCGGATAAAGGAATCCAGCAGAAGCGGGATATCCTGTTTTCTATCCCTCAAAGGAGGCAGATGGATAGGAATGACGTTGATCCTGAAGAATAGATCCTGTCGGAACTGGTTATTATCGATCAACCGTTCAAGGTCCTTGTTTGTCGCTGTGATTATCCTCACGTCAACCCTGACAGGAGAAATATCCCCCACCCTTTCAAACTGTCCCGATTCAAGGACCCTTAAAAGCTTGGTCTGAACTGTCATGGGGATGTCACCTATCTCGTCCAGGAAAAAATCCCCGTGATCGGCCGCTTCAAACCTGCCGATGCGACTCATGTAAGCGCCTGTAAATGCTCCCCTGGCATGGCCGAAGAGCTCGCTTTCAAGGACTGCCTCATTCAGAGCCGCACAGTTGAGCTTGATAAAGGGGCCGTTCTTTCGTTCACCGCACATATGGATGGCGTTTGCCACTAGCTCCTTGCCCGTACCGCTTTCACCAAGAATGATCACAGGTGCCCTGCTTAGAGCCGCCTTTCGGATCATCTCAAAGACCTTTTCCATTTCAGAAGATCGACCGATGAGACCCTGGAACTCCCCTTCCCGGTCGTACTGTCTGGCCAGGATATGAATCTTTTCATCGAGCAGGGTCAACTCTGAAATATCGGTCAGGGTTTCAACAACCCCCACGGGCTCGGTCCTGGTTTCGTTCCACAGAATCGACGCATTCTTCAGCACCGGCAAGAACCGTCCATCCTTGCATTTAAGCAGACAGCGGCATTTTTTCATGTCCTGTTCGCCCTTTTCAAACAGCTTGCACCAGGCCGATGACCTGTCTGCCTGCATTGTCTTTTCACATCCTTCACACCCGAGCCTGGTGCAGGACATGCCAACGGCCTCTTTGGCTGTATATCCTGTAAGGGTTTCAAATGCGTTGTTGACCATCATAATTTTGCCCTGGGGATTGATGAACATGAGTCCGTCATTGATGGTGTTGACGATCTTTTTCCAGATTGCGTTCATCTCATGGTCGTTCATTGACTTTTATCCTTATCAATCATTTAAATGTTTAAACATGTGTTTAAATACTATTAAAAACTGTTACAGTCAATTAGCTTTTAGCTTTTAGCTATTAGCTCTTACTTAATAGTTAATACTTGATGATCAAGTAAAAGCTATCTTTAAATAACACCGGCGGTACACCCGTTGCATATGTTAATTAATTTTGTTCTGGTCTGGAGATTCTCACCTAAAGCATGGAGGAAAAATGGAACTGACGAGACGAAATTTCTTTAAATTCATGGGAGCCGCCACGGCATCTGCTGCTGCCCTGCCCTCCCCTGCCGGGGCATGGGAGTCAAAGGCTCCCCCCGATCCCTATGGATGCCTTGTGGACATTACCCGTTGCGTTGGCTGCCGTAAGTGCGAGGAGGCATGCAGCAAGGTAAACGACCTGCCGGAACCTGAACGACCGAACTGTCAATGCACCATCTTTGAAAAAAAACGGCGACCCGACCATAATGCCTTTACCGTTATCAACCGCTATTTTACAGGCAGATTAGACGAGTTTGACAAACCTCTGCCAACCTTTACCAAGGTACAATGCATGCACTGCCAGGATCCTGCCTGCGTATCTGCCTGCATTGTGGGTGCCCTCACAAAGGATGAAACCGGCAGCGTAAGATACGATGTCACAAAATGCATTGGCTGCCGCTACTGCATGGTGGCATGTCCCTTTGAGATCCCGGCCTATGAGTACGATAACCCCATCACCCCGAGGGTAATGAAATGCACCTTCTGCTATGACATAATATCCAAGCAGGGGGGTGTTCCCGGATGTGCCGCCATCTGCCCCACCGAGACTATAACCTTCGGGCGAAGATCCGACCTTCTTAACGTTGCCAAAATGAGGCTTAAAGAGAACCCTGGTAAATACATCGACCATGTGTACGGTGAAAAAGAGGCAGGAGGGACCTCCTGGCTCTACATCTCGTCCGTGCCATTTGAACAGGTGAACCTGCCCGTCCTTGCCGACACTCCGTCGCCAAGACTTGCCGAAACCATCCAGCACTCTTTGTTCAGCTATCTATGGTCCCCCATCGCCCTTTTTGGAGCTTTGGGGGCGATCATGTTCAAGGCGAACAATCACGGAGACAAACCAACTGATAAATCTGGAGGTGGCAAATGAAACCTGCGCCCCTGAATAAACCCCTCTTTACCCCCGGAGTTCTTGTTATGCTGGCCTTGATGGCGGCGGGAGGCATTGTCATAATTGCAAGATTTATCGGCGGAATCGGCTATGTATCAAACCTCACCAATGCCAGGCCATGGGGCCTGTGGGTGGGGATAGATGTGGCCACCGGAGTGGCCCTTGCTGCCGGCGGATTCACAACTGCAGCCCTTGCCCACATCCTTGGACGACACCATTATGAAGCAGTTACAAGACCCGCCCTTTTAACCGCGGCCCTTGGCTACACCTTTGTAGTGCTGGGCCTTATCGTTGATATCGGGCGTTCCTGGGCCATCTGGAAACCCATGATCTACTGGAACATCAATTCGGTTCTGTTTGAGGTTGCCATGTGCGTAATGGTCTACCTGAACGTGCTCTATCTGGAGTTCTTCCCCATTGTGGCCGAGCAGTTCAAAGGCCGGGTGAACCTTCCCGGTATCTTTGCCAGGTTGAACAATACCCTGGAAACCGTCCTCAGGGTTGGAGATGCCATCCTTGACAAGACCATGTGGATCTTGATCATCCTGGGGGTCGTTCTTTCGTGCATGCACCAGTCAAGCCTGGGTTCTCTCATGCTCATTGCACCGACCAAGCTCCATCCGCTCTGGTACACCCCCATCCTCCCTCTCCTATTTCTCGTTTCGGCCATTGGAGTTGGTTATCCCATGGTGGTATTTGAAACCACACTTGTCTCATCATCCCTTAACCTCGATCCTGAAATGAGCATCCTTTCTCCTTTGACTCGAATCACAACCTTCCTTATCGGCACATACATGCTTCTAAAGATCGGGGATATGCTCTTCAGAGGCACCTATGTGTACCTCCTTGACGGCACCCACCAGACAAACTCATTCATTGTCGAGATGCTATTCGGGGTGATGATTCCCTGGGTCATGCTTCTCTTTAAACGGGTTCGCAAGTCAAGAGCAGGGATTTTCACAGCGGCAACCCTGATTGTGGGGGGAGTGGTATTAAACAGGATCAACGTCTTTATTGTAGGGTATAGATCACCCATTACCGACAGCACATACTTTCCTGCCCCTGGCGAGATCCTCGTCACTTTAGGCCTTGTGGCAACCCTGATGTTCATCTATCGAGTTGTTGTGACCTATTTACCTGTATTGCAAAGCCCCAAAGGAGCGGCCTCATGACAAAAAAAACGACAAAAAAAATTGTTCTATCGGCAATGACAACCATTGTCACGACCGCCTTTGCCTGGGGAGCTCTTGCGGCACCCGGGACGTGGACAGCGCCGGATCAGGAACAGGCAAAAATAAGGGCCGAACAGGTAGTTCCGTTCATCAAAGAGTACAAGGATGAGGGGCCCCTGGATCGAAAAATTTCCCTCATGGATGCAGGCATCTCCCTCAAAGATATAAACGAGGTCTATTTCCTTTTAGACAGCCCCATCATAAAGAAGAGCGAAGACCATTACGAACCTGTCAGGTTTGCCCACAAGCGCCATGCAGCCCTGACCCAGGATTGTTCCAAATGCCACCATTTAAGGCCAAAGGATGAAACAGCCCTTGAAACCACAAGGTGCTCGGCCTGCCACCAGAAATCCTTTGATTCAGAACACCCGGAGCGGATCGGACTAAAGGCGGCCTATCACCAGCAGTGCATGGAATGCCATAGAACCGAAGCCAAGGGTCCGGTTGACTGCAAGGGGTGTCATCTGCAGCATGTGCCCGATCATAAGGCCCATGTGAAACTTTCGGACAACCCAGATCCCTTTGAGGTAACCAAAGAATGCCTGAGGTGCCACGACACCCAGGCAACCGACATGCTTCAAACCGCCCACTGGAACTGGAGGGGACCATCTCCCTATACAAAGGGCCATCAGAGGGAAATCATGCACGGCAAGGGCACAACAGCTCTAAACAACTACTGAATCAGCCCAATCAGCAACGAGGCTCGTTGCACAAGCTGCCATGCAGGATACGGATGGAAGGACGATTCATTTGACTTTAACGACCGGACAAAAATAGACTGTCTGATTTGCCACGACACTACTGGAAAGTATAAGAAAGACCCGCCCGCAGCGGGCATGCCGGAAAAAGATGTGGACCTGAAGCTTGTGGCAGAAAACGTTGGTCATTCAAGCCGGGCCACCTGCGGTGCCTGCCACTTTAACGGCGGCGGCGGGGACGCAATCAAACATGCGGACATGTCAAGACAGCTCCTCGAACCCGACCGAAATTGCGATATTCACATGGGCGGTTATGATTTTTCCTGCACCGAATGTCACAAGACAAGAAACCACAAAATCAGCGGCAGAAGCTCGTCGGTCCCGGTTGCCGAGGGCAAGGTCACCTGCCAGGGGTGCCACTCATCAACACCCCACTACTGCGGTAGTTTACTAGACCACCACTTGAACGAGCATGTAAAAACCCTGGACTGTAACGTCTGCCATTCACCCGTGTTTGCAAAATGCAAGCCCACCAAGACCTGGTGGGACTGGTCAAAGGCCGGTGACAAGAGCCGAAAGCCCCAAAAGGACAAGTACGGCCAACCCGATTACGACTGGAAAAAGGGAGAGTTTAAATGGGAAGAGTCCTCAGTTCCCGATTATGCCTGGAGTTCAGGGTATATGCGGCGGGTCCTGATCGGGGACAAGGTGGATACCAACGCACCTGTGATCAACCTTGCTGAGCCCGTGGGATCCATCAATGACCCCGGTTCCAAGATAACCCCCTTCAAGATAATGAAGGGCATCCAGCCTGTGGATGCAGAGCATGAACATATCATTGTTCCCCATCTTTCCCCAAGGGACGAAAATGATACGACCGCCTACTGGAAGAACCTTGACTGGGAAAAGGCCATTGTGGATGGAATGGATGCTGCAAAACTCGACTACAGCGGCGCATTCAAATGGAAGGAAACCTGGATGTACTGGCGGTTGGAACACGAGGTGATGCCAGCCGACATGGCTCTCTCCTGCGTCCAGTGCCATGAGAGCCTCCAACAGGACAAGACCTGCAACCGCTGCCACCAGGACAACCGGGATCTTAACTTTAAACAGATGGCAAGCCAGGGAACCGACTTTGCCCATATGCGTTCCCAGGGACGGGATGTGGAGCACCTTATCGACAAGAGCGACTATATCGACTTCAAAGCCCTGGGATACGAGGGAGACCCCATAATCCATGGCGGACGTTTCAAAAAAATGCCCATGCAGTACAAACCGACACAACCGGAGCGAGGGATGACCTCCGGCGACAACGAATGATAACAGTGTATAGTAGGTAGAGTCATTCCGCCCCCTTTCGTTTTATTTTCCATGGGGAATTTTTAAAGGCGCTGATCATTCCCTTTACCTTTCTCATGGTCTATCCCATGATGGTAAACCTCAACATGAAAAAGGTGTTTGAGGGAGGGGATCTCAAGGCAAAGTCCATTGCCCTTGCAATTGCCATTAATGCGTTTGGAAAAGAGGGAACAAGTGCCGCCCTTGTGGTGGCCGTTGCCTATATTGTCCAGGTGCAGTCCGCGGCCTGGTATGTCAAATTCACCGATAAAATTTTTGGTGCCCCTAATTTTTGGTGCCCCTATTGATCAGGCAATCAAAGCAGAACCTCCTTTAGTCTAACCGTAAAGGAGATCCTGTTCTGCCCATATCCGATGAAAAAATCACATAAAAGTTCATCCTTGGTAAAAGATATGGTATTGTAATAAAAAACATGGAACAAGTCCTGATGTCAGGAACGAATTTTCAAACTGGAGCAGAGGTTACAATGCCCGAAAATATTTTTTTCACCCCTTCAGAACTTGCAAGGGAGATAAACC
Source organism: Desulfobacterium sp. (assembly GCA_034006945.1). Classification (GTDB taxonomy): domain Bacteria; phylum Desulfobacterota; class Desulfobacteria; order Desulfobacterales; family Desulfobacteraceae; genus Desulforapulum. The sequence goes on from JAVERV010000002.1 coordinate 113,049, forward strand.
AGGGGGAGTCCTCAGTACGATTCTGGCTGAACCGCTTCACTCCGTGGTTTATCCACAGGATTGACAGGGGACAGAAACAATATGCAAAAGAATCGATTGCCACGCTTTTGATGATTGCCGACAAAATAGACCAGGGCATGATCCCAACGCAAATTGAAACCCTTCTTGCTGACAGAGCCTCTACTGCCCGACAACAGACCGACCACAAAAAAGACGAAGAAAAGATCCAGGGAACAACGGATAACAGCCTGGAGATGATTCAATCCATCCTTGGGACCATGACTTCCCTGCAAGAGAGAATCGCAACAGCCCAGGAACGAAGGGCAGGGGCGGAAGAACAAAAGGCCAGGGCAATGGAGAAAAGGGCTGCGGCAGAAGAACAAAAGGCCCTTGCCATGAACGCCATTGCAAGGGCCCTCGGTCAGATTAATCATGCGCCTCCGGAAATTGGAGTTCGAAAAAACTTGATACCGAGGGAGCTCTTGTTAGAGACAACCCGTGCCCTGGGCCTTGATCACAATTTTGACCAGGAGTTGGACATGGACCAGAGCCAGGCACCTGGAACCCATGAAACAGCCCCACCCAAGGGGGAGCTGATCAAAGACACGGACGACCTCTCCCCCCTTGTGTACGATGAACCGGAACTCGACGATCTTGACATGGATGACCTTTCTTCTCTATTCAAGGATGAGCCTCCTGCCCATGAATTTGGATTCAAGGACCTCAACCTGGATGACCTGAGCCTTCTTGTGGACGAGGACCAGGAAGATTCTCTGGACGACCTCAACCTGCTTTTAGACAACGACCTTAAGGAGCCTCTGGACGACTTGAGCATGCTCGTGGACCACGAGAGCCTGGAACCGTTGGACGATTTAAACCTGCTCGTAAACGACGAGGGAAAAAAACAAAAGGATCACATGAGTCAGCCTCAGCCGGTGGGAGGAGCAAAAAAAGAGGCCAGAATCCAGGACGAGGGTTATCCCGGGCTGGACAATCTTGGCATGCTTGTGGAGGAGAAAAAGGCGAGCCCCGGAATCAGGCCATTGATCACACCTGAAGAAAATTTTGAACTGTATAAATCTGAAATCATCAACATCATTATCCAGCTGAAGAAGCAGGGGTTAAGCGTTGACGAGACAACGGGCAGGTTTAACGACGAAGGGGTTCTGACCCTTTCAGGCAAACCACGATGGAGCACCAGGGCAATTGAGCAGATTTACAGGTTCATCGATGCCGTAAAAAAATAAACACCCTGTTTATTTGGCCTTGGCAGTCTTGGCAAAACGTGTATCCACAAAGCTGTCAAGGTCAATGAGGCTGGTCATGATATTCATCTTATCCATCATGTAGCGTTGGATGGTGTCAAGATCCTCAACAACGGGAAAGAGGTTGCCTGTTGTAATCCGGTCTGGGGGATCGGTCAGCACCTTTTGAATGACCGATTTTTCCTGGGATAAAAACTTGGCGCCAATGGCCGATGCCGGATCTGGCTGGGCGTCAATGGCAAGGCCTGATTTGACAAAACTTGTGGTCAGCTCCTGGACCGCATCCGGATGCTTTTCAATGATCTCGTCCCCCATGACAAAAACACAGCAGGGGTGACCCGGCCAAAGGTCCTTTGAAAGAAAAAACTCTTCACCAAGGCCCGATGCAATCACCTGGGAGCCAATGGGTTCTGCAACTATAAATCCACCGATTTCTCCATCTTCGTCATATTCAAGGGCTTCGGGCATCTGAAAGGGTGCCACAACCTCGAGGATCACATCCACACCGCTTTCACCCGATCTTCCAGGCTTCAATCCCTTTTCCGACAGCAACCTATGGAACAGCATATTATGAATGGAGAGCTGGTAGGGTATCAACACTGTCTTGCCGGCAAAATCCTCGATCTTCTGGATGTTTGCCCGTTTATTCTTAACCAAAATACTGCCGGAACGGTGGGCAAGGAGGAGCAGTTTCAGCCCCACTCCCGACTTATAGAGGTCCATTGCCGTTGGTGCAAGGATGAGAGCTCCATCCAGGGCCTTTGTGGCAAGGGCATCTGCAACTTCGTTCCACCCGTTCTTCAGAACGGTCTGTATGGTGCAGTGGTCAAAGGTTTCCATACCTTTTTTCAGCTTCAGATCGGTGACGCCGAGGATGAGGTGATCTGTTATCTTTAGATGCCCAATCTTTAAAATTGGTTTACCCGCCATTATATCTGCCTCCAGATTTTGATCCGAACCATGAAAAACTCCACCATGCTATTTATCCTGTACAGCGCCATACTATAAGGGATCTGACTTTATGGTGTCAATAGGAGAATTCAGAAATTCCCAAGAGAGATGGAGTTGTAAAATCTGAGATTATGGTTACCGGCCGGATCTAACCACCTCCATAAAGGCCTCAATCCTTGTCTGGATCTGACTCTCTGAAAAGTTTCTGGAATCACACATGTCCGCCTCCATGATCAGGACCGGCACTTTTGCCTGTTCCTGCACTATCCGCTGGATATCGTACTGACCAAGAGAATAAGGCTTGCAGCTGCGATTGGAATGCATGACTAAACCGTCGGCCCTGTAACGGTCGAGCATGGTAAGGACCTCCCTGGCCATGGCATCCACCCCCAGGTTAAGGTAAATCCTTGAATATCCCTCCACCATGGAGTTGAAAAAATCGTTCTCGTCAAGATAGGCTAGGGAACTGCACCAGGCCGAGGTATATGTGTCTGCCACAAGGCAGGCGTTATGGGAGGCAAAGGTGTTGGAGAGCCATTTGGTACGATACCATACGGGAAGATTATCCCACAAGAGCCTTATATCTTCCCTGGGAACGGCCGAGATACAAAGGCTGACCCGCTCGTTCATCTCGGCTAACAGTGCCTCGTAATAATCCACGGCAATCTTTGTACCCCTCAGGGTCACAATCAGGGCAAGGTGAAAAAAAGCGTCAAAGGCACTCATGGGGGCCGGCCGATTTATGGTAGTGTCGAGCACCTTTTTCCAGAGTTTCTGACCCTTGACCGACAGTCGTCCCACCTCCTTTAACCGATCAAAATCAAAGGATTTACCAGTGTGGGTTTCTAAAAAAGCAATGTAGTTGTGAAACTGAGCCGTCACATATTGATGCTGGGCCCTGGAGTAGGTGGTGTGGATTATGGGGGTATCAAGGATGAACAGGGGCACGTTGAAAAAACGGGCCTGGACCTCGTACCACTTCAGGACCGTACCGCAGATATTGTTGCAGCAGACCAGCATATCAGGCCTTGGAAGGCCGCCAATGGGGCCGCCGTCCATAGTCGCGCAGGCAATGTCAGCCCTTGCATAGGAACAAAGATCCCGGGAATACCCCATCTCTTCTGCCCTGGCGCACAGATCCGCCCCCATTTTTGAAGCTCCGATCATGGCGCCGTGGTTTTCCGGATATACTGGAATCACATCCATGGCGATCAAGGGCTCAACTGGCCCTCCACTGGTTATCCATGCCACTTTTTTGTCGTTCTCCCGGGCGGTCTTTGCATCGATATAATAGGTGGTCATGATCTCCTTCATGGTCTTGACACACCTTGTTTTTGTCGGTTCCCACGGGCGGTTCTTCGGAGTTTGGCCTTGAGCCATGCCATTTTCATTTTTTTTATTTTTACTCATCCGAGTTCTCTCCTCTTACAGCATTTCCATAAAGGCTTCGCACCGGGTCTGAAGTTGACCGTCCACCAAAAGGGCATCCTCAAGCTCAAAAAGCATACTCGGAACCCCTTCCTTATCCAGGAGCTCTTTGATATAGGGATAATCAAACCCAAAGGGATCGCAGAACTTGAGGCAAAAAAACATAACCCCATGGGCCCGGCTCTGTTTAACCATTTTCACCAGGGCCTCTCCCCTGGCCCTTATGCCGGTATGCTTTGAGGGACATACGATCCTGCCGTGGTAGCGCCGGGCAATGGCCCTGAAAATATTTTCTTCAGGCTCGACAATTCCTTCGAAAAACCGGGTTCCCGTGCAGAGATCATCCATGACCACGGCCCCCCCGGCATTTTCGATCACCGTAAAAAGATCTGGCATGTTGCAGAGGCCTCCGGACAAAACAATCCTTTTGCCCCGTAATCCAGAGGCCTGATCCTGGGCTTGACCTTGAACGTTGAATCTGTGTGTCAGTTCATCGGACAATCCTTTAACAAGGGTCAGGTATTCTTCCCTGTCCATAACCATCCCCGCCTTGACCATGGCGTGGAGATCACCACCGGCAATTGATTCAGGCACCCTCGCTCTCAAGGCATAAATTTCCATCACAGACTTTCGAATGGCATTGCAGGTTGAAACGGCCCGTTCAAGATCCTTCCGGGTGATTTCTATATCGAAGCGCTGTTCAAGATCATGGGCAAACTCCTCCATGATGGTTGTCATATAATCAAGAGAAGCCGGGGTTGTAAGATCCACAGGCAGCACAAGGTCCATGTGGCACCCCTCTTTCAGGTTCATACGCCAGATATCTGAAAGGCGCTGGATAGAATCACAGGTATGGGGAAACACAATCCCATCAATAAAGTCAAGCCTTTGGGCAAGGGCCTCCTCAAGAACCCCCCGGACAAGGGTGCACGAATAGGACTGCAAATGGGCATCGGCCCGGAGAATAGGCTTTTGGGTACCCAAAAGCCTGTAGCCAAGAATGTTGGCGGCGACCAGAATCTCTTCAGGGGCATAGCTGCACAGGAAGGCCATGATTCTGCCCCCCGTTTTTTTCTTCCATTGCCCGGCATAGTCGCCAGGTGCGGCTGCAACTTCATGAAAACGTTTGAATCCTTCCACTCTTTTCCTCCTGGTGTTTCCGGGCAGACCCGCACATTCAATGATCAGGTGTTTTGCCCATTTACCATTAACCGGCCATGGGTTCTTATATTGAACAGCGATCATCATGTCAACCATGACTTGATGGAAATTTATTTTAATGATAATCTTGATCTTATTTTAACCGCCACGGTCAGACCAGGAGCTGGCCCTCGGGTTCAAAGAACAAAGAAACTCCGTATATGGTGAGACTTCGACGGGATTTTTACGTAAACATCCATGGAGACACTTAAAACACAATGAAAAAAAGCACCCTTGACCAATTAAAGGAAAAGGAACGAACGCTCAGGCAGGACCTCATTATTGAAGCTGCCAGAACCGTTTTTGGGGAAAAAACCTATGACAGGGTCAGCATGGCTGAAATCGCCCAGAAAGCCGGCATCTCCAAATCCTCCATATATACCTACTTCACAAATCAGGAAGAGCTCCATGTGGAGATAACCGTCAGGGACACACAAAACTTCATCAACGCTCTTAACCATCACATCAATGACCGGCCACAGGAAAAACTCACAATAGGAGGGGTGATTGATCTCTTTCTGGGCTATTACCTTGTACACGAACCCCAGTGGCGCATGACCACCCACTTTGCCCTCCACGGCAACCGGGAAACAGGTTCGGTTGAAAAACTCGACATGGTGGCAAGGGAGATGCTGAATCTTTTTGAAACCCTGTTCAAACGCCTGGGGTTCAAGGCCGATACAAGGCTTCTCGCCCACACCCTTTTTTCAAGCCTGAGCGGAATTCTCATTGCCTTTAGAAACTATCCCGGCAGGAGTGACAAGGAACGTGAACACCACATGCATCGCATCGGCAACATGGTGGAAGCCCTGTTCATTGCATTTGCCGAAAAGGAAAACCGGGAAGATGGCCCTGACTTGGGCTAAAGACTTTCTGGGACAAATCTTCCGGCAGGTTAGCAGGTAGTGGAATGCAGGGACAATTCGTGTAGCGAACCAAGCCCACGCCCTACTGCCTACTGTCTACTGTCTACTACCTACTGCCCACTGCCTGCTGCCTGCTGCCTACCGCTTTTGATGGGAAAAATGAATCATCATCTGGTTTCTATCCTCCATCTGAAGCACCGCCTCAAGGCCGCCGGCATCCAGATTGATGTTCAACGCCTCCTTGGTCATACGCAACCCAAGGGCATCCTTGGATGCCATGGTTTCGGCAAGCCCTGTTGCCGTTGAAATAAGATCCTCCCTTTTAACCCTGCGGCTCGCAAATCCCAAGGCCATGGCATCATCTGCATTCATCCAGTTGCCGGTCAGCAAGAACTCGTTTGCCCTGCCCGATCCGATAAGCCTTGGGAGAAAATAACTGGAAGCCATGTCTGCCCCGCCCAGGCCAATGTTGATATAGGCGGCTGAAAACCTAGCGTCATCGGTGATGATACGAAGATCAGAGGCCATGGCAAAGGAAAACCCAAGACCTGCTGCAGCCCCATGGACGCAGGAGATGATCGGCTGGGGAGCGGTGCGCATGGCAAGCAGCAGCCTGGACAGCCTCGCCTGGGAATCATAGGCCTGAACCCGTGTCATTTCAAAAATAGCAGGCCCCAGGGATTCCATGTCAAGCCCTGCACAAAACCCCCTGGCATCGCCTCCATCAAGGACAATCACCCGGGTATTCTCATCTGTGCGGCGCTCGAGCCAGAAGGCGTGGAGGGCCTCCATCATATCATGATTCACTGCATTATACTTTTCCGGCCGGTTAAGGGTAAGATAACCCACGGCCCCCTCGACTCTGTATTTAATGGTTTCCATTGTCTTCTCCTATATCAATATGCCGCCGTCACAGGCAAGGCTGATTCCAGTGGTATAGGATGCGGCATCCGAAACAAGATAAAGGGCGGCTCCCGCCATTTCCGATGGTTGGGCATGGCGGCCCATGGGGATCTGCTTTACCACAAAATCATGGATCTCTGGGTTCTTGATCAGGGCACTTGCAAAATCGGTATCGGTAAGGCCTGGAAGCATTGCATTCACCCGGATCTTAAAGGGTGCAAGCTCTTTTGCAAACACCTCGGTCATGGAGACAAGAGCCGCCTTGGACACGGAATAAACCCCCTGCATGAGACCCGGTCGCCGGGCGTTGATAGACGCAATGTTCAAAATGGCCCCGCCGCCGGTTTTTATCATCATGGGTACGGCCTTTTTTATCATGAAGAACGGTCCCTTGAGGTTAACGTCAATGATCTTGTCCCACATGCCTGCATCAGCATCGAGCATATTGCCGAAGTGGGGGTTGGTGGCGGCATTGTTCACAAGGATATCCACCCTGCCATGGCGATCCTCAATGGTCTTGAACAGGGCCTCAATTCTATCCTCATACCCCATGTGACAGGCAATGGCTTCGGCCTTGAACCCCTTTGCCCGGATCTCATGGACCACCTCTTCCAGGCGCTCAATTTTCCTGCTCACCAGAATGCAAAGGGCGCCATGCTCTGCAAAAGCCATGGCTATTGCCCGGCCAATGCCCCTGCTCGCCCCTGTAATTACCGCTATTTTGCCTTGCAACGAAAAATCCACCATACAGACATCCTCCTTATCGAATTATGAGTTCAAACGCTATTTCTCCCTAGGAACGGATATCTGTTAGCCCTTCAGGTGTCAACCATTTTGTAGGAAATCCACCAGATCCTTTACACGATAGGCAAATCCTGGTAGGAACTGTCCTCCTACACACTAAAAAAAGAGGCAAACAGAAAATGGACGATTGGATTTCCCAGATTAAGGGGATGATCAACACCCCTGATAAATTAGGCAGGATTATTAACCTCACCCCGGGAGAGGCGGCGGCCATCACTACCCTTGAAACCCGTTGGGGTGCCACCCCTTACTTTGCCTCTTTAATGGACAGGGACGACCCCTGCTGCCCCATTCGACGTCAGATCGTCCCGTCGTTGAAAGAACTTGAAAGCAGATATGGAGTCAAAGATTACCTCGTGTTCCACGAGAACCGGAACATTGACCCTGAACGCCCTGACTCCATCGCCCGGCAGTACCGGGACCGGGTTGCCTTTACCGTGACAGACTCGTGTGCATCCTACTGCCGCCACTGTTTCAGGCGGGAGGTGGTGGTTGACCGGCGTCTCAGGCTTGAATTCAACATTGACCGGGGAATCGAATGGATCAAAAAGAACAGGGAGATCAGGGATGTCCTTGTAACCGGCGGTGATCCCTTTCTCCTGTCGGACCGGGTGCTCTGTGACCTTATCACCCGGCTCAGAAGAATCGACCATGTACGAATGATCCGGTTCGGCACAAGAACCGTCATTAACCTTCCCCAGAGAATAACCCCGGATCTCATGGAGATCCTCGGCGATTTCCACAAGGTTCCCATCTGGATCAACACCCAGTGCAACCACCCAAAAGAGATCACCGAACAGACGGCCAGGGCCGTGTTTGATCTTTTAAAGTGCGGGGTGAACGTAGGCAACCAGGCAGTGCTCCTCAAGGGGATCAACGACGACGTAAAAACCTTCAGAGAGCTTCACCAGAAGCTTGTTTACACGAGGATTCGGCCCTACTACCTGTTTCTGTGTGAGGCGGCACCCGGTATCGACCACTTCAGAACGGGCGTTGAAAAGGGAGCTGAACTTATTCGGAATGGACTCCAGGGCCACACAACCGGCCTTGCCCGCCCGGCCCATGTGATAGCCACAAATATCGGGAAGATCCCCCTCACGGACGAAAACTATCTGGTTCAAAAAACTGAAAAAGAATATCGATTGAGAAACTACATGGGTGAGGAGACTACGCTTTTGAACGTTCCAGATTAACCAGGCCATGGGCGAGAAGAAGATCGTCCCTGGTGGTGATTTTAATGTTTGTCGAACTTCCCAGGGTCATGAACACCCGGTGGCCCAGATGCTCTACCAGGGAGGCGTCATCGGTTCCGACAAATCTTGTTTCAAGGGCATGTTCATGGGCCGCAAACACAAGATCAAGGTCAAAACACTGGGGGGTCTGAACCTGGAACAATGCGTTCCTCTCAACATTTTTTACGGCAAAACCCTCTTTATCACCCCTTACAAGGGTATCTGTTACCGGGACTACAGGAATGGCTGCCCCGTGCCTCCTGGCTGCTTCAAGGCAGCGCTGGATCATGGAATGCTCAGCAAAGGGTCTTACCCCGTCATGTATCATGACCAGGCAACCGTTATCCTTTAGTTTCATGATCGCTAATAGCCCGTTTCGAACAGACGCCTGGCGGTCACTCCCCCCCGCCACCAGCAAAACCGCATCTTCAAGCCCATGGGGCTTCAGGATTTCCTCGATGCAGAACTCCATATCCTGGTCCGGGACAACCACGACAACAGCCCTAATACCTTTATAATCGATGAATTGTTTCAGGGTACGGGCAAGGATTGGAAGACCGGCAAGATCAAGATATTGCTTGCGCAGGGGTGATGCCATACGAACTCCCCGGCCGCCTGCGACAATAAGGGCAAAGGCATCCCTATAATAACTAAGATCATCCGGCAGTTCTAATATTGAGTTGTCCATTTATCTCTACTACCTACTGTCCCTGCTCTGGTTATGCAGGTTTTTTAAATATGAAACTCACACCGAGCTAACCGTCACAGAGGGCGACCGCAAGGGATCGCCCCTACATCTCACTATCTACTGACTACTACTTACTGTCTACTACCTTAAATAGGAGAGTTCCGGCGGCAAAGGAACCCCCTTGCCCATGGAATCCTCTCCGTAGTTGACCCGGGCCAGCACCTTAAGATCGGCAAGTGCCCTTGAATCGCCCCTGAATTCCACCTCTTCAACATCCTCTTTTTTTATCTTGCCCCCGGCCCACTGCATGTCAAGAACACTCGAGGCATCAAAGCTGTCTTCCCCAACGACCATGGTTACCTCGCCGCCATAATGCTGGACTATTTTTGCCACAAGAAGGCTTGGACGGCTGTGGAATCCCCTTTCCTTTGGAATTCCCACCAGGATGGACGAACGATCGATATATTGGTTCAGTACGTCCATGGTAATCTCTTTCCCCGAGCTTAAAAACTGTCCAGCGTAAAAAAGACCGTAGTTGATGGCCCGATCCAGGAGGAGGTCTGGATCAATGATATTGGCCAAAGACTCGCTCACACTCTTGTACATGTCCTTATACTCAACGTCATAGAGATGACGCTCGTAAAAGTGAAGCAGGCGGCCCATCACCTGGAGGATATGAAACACAATGGAAAAATGGCTTCGAAGCTCCTTGAGCCTTCTATTTCCGTGGAAAAAACCACCATGGATCACATAGGAGTCAAACGAACTCTGAAGGTTGTGCAGAAGCATCTCAAAACGGCGGATACCCACCTCGTTAACCTTGGATGGAACAAGCTCCCTGATGGTGTGACTGTTGTGACGCTCATAGAAGAAAAGAGGCTCAAAGGTTTTTATCAGATCCAGAAAATCACTTGCAATGCTTGTCAGGTTCTGCTGCTGGCGATCCCGGTCCTCAAGGTCGTCGATGTTATGCTCTAACTGTTCGCCGGTCATGATCCCCGGGAAATAGCGTATATCATAACCAATGGCTGGAATCTCGATGCCAAGCTTAGATGCCTCGGCAAGGATTACCGGAGCTGCAAGCTTTAACGAGTCCTGGATCATCAACAGAGTATCGGTGGACTCCAGCTTAAACTTCCCGGTCTCTTTGAGTTCATAAAACCCGATGCGGTTGAGGATATGCTTCTGGGAGTAACCGGCAAGGGCAAGATGTCGCATTGCCGCCGACAGCTCCCGGTAAAAGACCCACTCTCGATTGTTCTTTGCCCCGTGGAAATCCAGAAAATCCTCCAACAGATGGGAGGCTGTTATCAGCTTGGAATAGAGTTTCTTGGTGAGGATATAATCTTCTGAATCCACACCTTCTATAAAACGAACGCATTTTAAATACTCAAAGGAAAAGAGGTTTGCCTTTTCCCTGAATGAAATTGCACACGAATTTGCCATGGGAAATATTAAAACTCCAGACCAGGAATCACATCATGTCCTGCTCAGTCTCCTGAACCGCCCTGTCCATCCTGGCCACTAACTCTGCCGGAAGGCCATCGATATCCACGTTTAGAAATCCCCTGACAATGGTGGAGATAGCCTCTTCCTCGTCAAGACCCCTTGCCATGAGGTACTCGATCTCACGCCGGTCAATCTTTCCAACAGCCGCCTCATGGGAAAGCTCCACCCCGGGGGTAAAACCGGAAAGTTCCGGAATGGCGTGGAGGAGTCCATTTTTAAGGATCAAGCCTTTGCATTCAAGATGTCCCTTGACCCCGGGCACCATACTCTTCAAATGTCCCCTTGAGATGATGGTGCCACCTGCTGCAATGGCCCTTGAGATGATTTCGGCCCTTGCGCCGGGACCCCTGAGTTCCACAACAGAACCCACATCCATGTATGTTCCTTCACCCGCCACCAGAATGGAGTTAAACCTTGCCGTGGCGTTCTTTTCAAGATAGGTAACGGGGTTAGACACAAGGGAGCCAACTGGTTTGAGGGAGATGTAGTTTGAAATGAAAACCCCACCCTCCTCAACATGCACGGCTGTTTTGGGGCGGACAACTATCTTCCTGCCCCATTCATGAATCATTGTATACTTGAGGGTTGCCCCTTTTTTAACGAAAAACTCGGAAAGCCCCAGGTGAAGTCCAGATTCAACGTGGCCTGCGGTGGAACACCCGGCAATGATGTGAACCTCAGAGTCCTCTTCAACGATGATGAGATTGTGCACCCTCTGGGCATAACCATCCTTTGCAATGTGAAGACAGGTCTGAAGGGGTTTTTCTATCTTGACCCCGGGCTTTGTTTGAATGCAGAATCCCTGGAGAGGTGAATCCTTGGCAAATTTTGAAAGATCATCCTTTTCAGGATCAAGCAGGGTCCACATGTACTGTTCGAGACTCGGGTCTTTTTCCAGGGCCTGGGCAATACCCGAGATCTCAACCCCTTCACTTGAACGATTGCAATGAACTATTGAGGCGTCCTTTTGAATAAAAGAACCAGACCTCAGCAACGACTGTTTTTCAATACCAACCTTGATGAACTCCCGGGCATCGTCAGGATCTAAGCCGTCAAGACTATCCTTAAAAGCATGCTCACCGGCCTGGAGACTGAAGCTCGAAAGTTCAACAACATTCGGGTCATTTTCAAGGTCACCCCTGGACTGATGTCCAGGGTTATTTATAGGGTCGTTCAAGCTGAACATCTTACACACTCCTCATATCCATACTCCCTGATCCACTTTAAAATTTCCCTGGCATTACGTGAACAGCGGAGCTGACCATTGTAGAGCACCTGGCCCCTGTCGGCCGTGATGTAATCAAGGATGTGACCGGTGTGTGTTATTACCAAAGCTGATTTTCTGTTGCCGTTGATGGAAAGCCTGTGGCAGGCAGGCTGTTTTTTTATCCCCCGGTTGAGCAGCTCATTGATGCTCTCTCCGAGAAGGACAATGGACTCAAGATCCACGCCTGATTCAGGCTCGTCAAGGAGCAGAAGATCAGGGGCCTGGGCAGCAAGCTGGAGGAGCTCGCTACGCTTGATCTCACCGCCTGAGAGGTTGCTGTTCACGTCCCTTTCAAGAAAATCCTTGAAATTAAGGCTCTCAGACATGGCATCAACATCGATCTTTCTTCCCCTGGCGCAAATTTCAACCATACGGCGGGTGGAGAGACCGTTGATGGTGGGAGGCCGCTGGAACAGCACACCAATACCAAGGGTTGCCCGTTCGTGGATGGGCATCAGGGTGATATCCTGGCCCTTGAACAGGATCCGTCCCCGGGTCACCTTGTACCCGGAAAAGCCCATGATGGTCATCATCAGGGATGTCTTACCCGACCCGTTGGGCCCGAACAGGATATGGGTCTCTCCCCTGGGAACATGGAGGTTGACGTTCTGGAGAATTTCCTTTCCTTCAACCTCGACCTTAAGTTCTTCGATTACTAACATAATCTATCCTCAAGCATCAGCTTTTTTATAGAAATACGGTCGGATCAGCCAGTAAGCCGAATCCTGTTCCCCAACACGGTTACCCGATGTTAAGGCAACGATCATTCATCTAGGATGCACGTTGCCGTGCACCTCATGCGACCTACCCGGAAGCTCGGACGGGCAGCCCTCAAACGCTTCTCTATTTGGTCTTGCACCGGACGGGGTTTACCAAGCTTTTCCAGTCACCTGGAAAACTGGTGCGCTCTTACCGCACCGTTTCACCCTTACCTGTCATCCCTTAGGATGTCAGGCGGTCTACTCTCTGTTGCACTTTCCTTCACATTGCTGCGACTCCACGTTATGGAGCGTCCTGCCCTAGGGTGTTCGGACTTTCCTCCGGATCTTTCGATCCCGCGATCGTTTAGTCTGGTCCGACCGTATACTTTTCTAATTCTAAATTTTGTTCGCCTCTAAATTTTTTCTGGTCCTAATATGCCGTTACTCTGTCTGAACCGTGCTTTTCTCGGGTTCGGCAAAGTAAAGGATTCTATTACACTGGGGGCACAAAATCAAGCTGTTACAGCGTTGGACCTCAATATAGAGCTGGTGGGGAATACTCATGAAACATCCCCTGCACAGGCGTTCCCTCACCTCCACCACGGCAAGACCGCCGTTGGCATCAGAGATCTGATTGAACTGCCGGTAAAGGGAAGGTTCAAGCTTTTCACCGATCTCTTCCCGCTGGTGGCGGTATTGATCGAGGAGATCCCGATCGTTCTGCCCCTTTTTATCCATCTCCTCCTGCTCTGCCCGTATCTTTTCTGTCAGCTGGGCAAGCTCGACCTCTCGATGGGAGACAAGGGTTTCCTTTGCCTCCTTGTCTTCAAGGAACTGGACAAAGCTAGTTTCAAGGGCTTCCTTTCGTTTTCGGTTGTCGTCAACCTCCCGCTGGAGAGCCTGATACTCCTTGTTGGTCTTGACCTGCCTTAATTTTTCATTGCTTCTAACGACACGTTCGCCAAGCATCTGAACCTCAGCCTCGGTATCCCGGCAAAGGGCCTCGGCCTTACCCAGTGCGTCTTTGTAATTTTCAAGGGCTGTTTTAAAGGCAACAAGCTCTTTTTCAACACCGATCTTTTCCGTTTCTATCTTTTTAAGAAAAGACTCAATACGAACGGTCTCTGTCTCGGCCTTTTGAAGCTTGACAAGGATACCGATATCCTCCCTGGTTATCTCCTGCATCTTTTCTTCCCCTGTGCCGGCCTGGCAGCCATATTTCGGTGACCAGGCCTTATCTTTTATATATGAAACTCGCTTCCAACTGGTAGCTGGGTATTTGTTTTATTAAAGCCGTCATAAAGGGCACCCGCAAGGGGAGCCCCTGCAGCCATCCACTACCCACTACTCACCACCCACAATCCTGAAAGGATCACTCTCGCCGTCAAACACTCTGACTTTGACCTCAACTTCCGATGTTTGAGCCCATTGCGTGAGGCGCTCACAAAAAAGATCCACAACCATTCGCTCGGAGGCAAAATGTCCCACGTCAAGGAGTCCTACACCTGCCTGTTCAGCATCCCTTGCCTCATGGTACTTGACATCTCCTGTAATAAAAACGTCGGCCCCCGACTCCAGGAAGGTCTTCACAAGGGAACCACCGCTTCCCGTGCATACGGCAACACGCTCCACCATCATATCCAGGCCACCCACACACCTCACCCCGGAGACATTAAGACTTGACCGGACCTGCTCACTCAGAGTGCGAAAGGTGCAAGGGTCTTTAAGGGTTAATACCCTGCCGGTTCCGGCAAAGGGTGTCTGTTTCTCCGGTATCAATGGTTCAAGGCTGCCAACTGACACCAAACCAATTTTCTGTACAAAATAATCGTTCAGACCGGGGTTTGCTTTGTCAAGGTTTGTGTGAGCAGAAACAACGGAAATCCTGTGACATGCGCAAAGGGAAATGATGGAACCTGGAATGGAAGAAAAATCAATGGAAGCAAGCGGGCTCATTATCAGCGGGTGGTGTGTGAGAACAAGATCGGCGCCCCAGGATACAGCCTCTGCCATGACGGCCGGTGTCACATCCAGGGCCACAAGAATCTTTGAGCAGGGCCATTGCCTGTCGCCTATCTGAAGCCCTGAATTATCCCAGGTTTCGGCAAGGGCAAAGGGAGCCATTTGGTCAATGAAGTCGAGCAGATCCCCTAGTGAGGGTGTCAATGTTTCCTCATTTTTTCATCATCAACCCGATGACCAAATGGATAAAAGTAAAAAGAGCGTGGCATCAGATACCACGCTCCCATTCTATCTTGATCAGGGCATTTTATATCAGAACATCTTTTTTTAAAGCAAGCCTTCAATGACATTGTCATATGTGCATTTTTACCCATTGTCACGTTTAAATACAGCCTTTACTACTCGTAATGATGGTGGGCCCACCTGGGTTCGAACCAGGGACCGACCGGTTATGAGCCGGTGGCTCTTCCAACTGAGCTATGGGCCCGAATCACCCATCAACAAAACTTGAGTATTATATAGATTGGCATTGGTATGTCAAGCATTAAATCTCTATAAAACTCTTTAATTTACGACTTCTGGTAGGATGACGCAACTTTCTCAAAGCCTTGGCCTCGATCTGCCGAATCCTTTCCCTTGTTACCGTAAAATCACGCCCCACCTCTTCCAGGGTGTGGTCCGCCTTTTCTCCGATTCCAAACCGCATGCGAAGCACCTTTTCTTCCCTTGGAGTCAGGGTTGCCAGCACCTTTCTTGTCTGCTCGGCAAGGTTCAGGTTAATGGCGGCCTCCGACGGCAGGGAAAACTTTTTATCTTCAATGAAATCCCCAAGGTGACTGTCCTCTTCCTCTCCGATGGGGGTCTCAAGGGAAATGGGCTCCCGGGCGATTTTCAACACCCTCCTCACCTTATCAAGGGGGATTTCCATTTTTTCGGCTATCTCCTCGGGTGAAGGCTCCTTGCCCATCTCCTGAACAAGATACCGGGATGTCCTGATCAGCTTGTTAATGGTCTCGATCATGTGAACGGGAATCCTGATTGTTCTTGCCTGGTCGGCAATGGCCCTGGTAATGGCCTGTCGTATCCACCAGGTTGCATAGGTGCTGAACTTATAACCCCGACGGTATTCAAACTTGTCCACCGCCTTCATGAGCCCGATGTTTCCCTCCTGGATCAGATCCAGGAACTGGAGACCCCGGTTGGTGTATTTTTTTGCTATACTCACCACCAGCCTAAGATTTGCCCGGACAAGCTCACTTTTGGCATACTTTGCCATCATTCTGCCCTTGTCGATGCCCTTTATGATCTTCTTAAGGGCCTGGGCGTCCCCTTTGACATTGTCCCTTCGAACGGCCATCTGGGTGGTTATGGCAGACAGATCCTGGTGCAGAATTATCGCCCTTTCCTCTTCCATGTTAGAGCGCTCCATAACCCAGGCGACAAACTCTTCCCGATCCTCGAGCATCTCGACCATATCATCCCTTCTGGCCTTTAACGATGCAGAGCAGCGCTTTAAAAGGTCGTCCATGGTGTCAAACCAGTGAATGTTTGACCGGATACTCTTTTCGATCTTGTCAACAACCCCGCTTTCAAACCGCCAGCATTTGAGGAGCTCATATATCTTTTCATTTTTGCTGCGGATATCATCCCTCAACCTGCGGACCGCCTGGGGTTCAAGACCGCCTGCAAGAATTTCACTCCTTTTCTCCTGATTCAGAAGATGAAACGTCTTAATCTCATCCAGGCAGGACAGAAATTTTTCGAGCTTGGCAACCTCGTCAACCACACCATCACCCTCGTCCACATCCCTTAAGATATGTTTGGGCCGAAGGCGGCTGTCCTCCCCCCTGGCCTGCTGGGCCTTCATCCTACCGCCAAGGGCAAGAAGATGATCAACGGCAATTGGGCTTGCCAGCAGTCCCTTTAAGACCTCCCGCTCACCAACTTCGATTTTTTTTGCAATCTCTATCTCACCTTCACGACTGAGCAGGGTGACCATTCCCATTTCCCTGAGATACATCTTGACAGGGTCGGTAACTGTCCCAAATTCCATATCTGCGGCCGTTGCCTTGCCAAACCTGGCTTTCTTCCTGGGACTTTTAGCCTGATCATCATCTTCAGCAGCACCGTCATCACTCTCCCCGGCATCGTCCTCGACCACCTTGACCGCCTTGACTGGTTTAGCCACCTTAGCCGCCTTAGGAGCAGCCGCCTTAATCTTTTTACCCTTTGGCTGCTCACCCTTGTCCGTGTCAATCAGATCTATTCCAAGCTCCTTGAACATCACCATTATGTCATCAATCTGATCCGAAGATTTCAAGTTGTCTGAAATAGCCTCATTGATTTCGGCATAGGAGAGAGAACCCTCTTTCTTTCCCCGTGCAATCAGCCCTTTTAATACTTCTTTAGAGACAGCTGTATTCTCCTGTGTTTCAACCGATTCTGCTGCCATAAAAAATGCCTCCAGAAGGCTTTTTGTTGTTATTCATATCCATGCAGTTTCCTGATTTCCATTTGCCGCTTTTTTAAAAGCTCGAAAGGAAGCTGGGAATCGCCGCCCTGTTCCGCCCTTTTTATCTCGTTTGTCAGGGTATTTTCTGTTTTAGCCCTCACCTTGACAATCCTTTTCATTAAAAAGACAGATTTTTCCAGAACATCATTACTTCTATCACTATTTCGGTCGCTGCTTTGATCATTTATGTGACCACTATCCATCATGGCAAGGGTAGCCACAAGCTGTCGATCCTGATCGTCCTCCATGGCTGCCATCATACCTGCCGCCGTCACCTGGGTATCTGCATCAAATCCTGCTACAACCCTGCCTACCCGCCTGAACCGTTCGCAGTAGAAGCAGTCCAGAATACCCTGTTTTACGGCTTCCTGCCTGACCCCGGGGTGTTGAATCATCAGGGCAAGCATCTGCTCTTCCCTTCTGTGGGACTCAAGCTCCTCACCTGAAGAACCATGACCTGACACATGGCCTTTACCGGACGCTTTTAAAAACTTCCCGCCCCCCTGGCCCGAAACCGCATTTCGAACCTTTTCGAGAACCGCTGCTTCGTCGATCCCAAGCTGCTGGGCAAGTTCCCGCACATAAAGGGACCTTGCGGCACTATCCTCAATCTGAGCAATGGGATGTATCATCTCTTCCAAAACAGCTATCCGCCCCTCTACAGAAGGACCGAACTTTTTCATGGCAGTGTCAGTCAGAAAATCCATCACAGACATGGCCTTGTCAGCAGCCAGTTTAAAGGCATCAGCACCTTCTCTCTGCACGTAGGAATCAGGGTCCTGCCCCTTTGGGAGGACCAGGATTTTAAGCTCAACCCCTTCTGCGACAAAGGTTGAAATGCTTCTCTTTGCCGCATTGATACCGGCATTGTCCGAGTCAAACACAAGCACGGCCTTGGAGGCATACCCCTTAAGCCGCCTTACATGCTCAACCGTCAATGCAGTTCCAAGACTTGCCACCGTATTTTTGATCCCATTCTGATAAAGGGAAAGAAAATCAAAATATCCTTCAACAATATAAACACAATCTGCCCGTCGGCAATGCTGCTTTGCGATATGGAGCCCGTATAGAATTTGACCCTTGCTGTAAACAGGTGTCTCCGGTGAGTTAAGATATTTTGGCATGGCGTCATCCATGACCCGTCCGCCAAAACCCGCAACCTGCATACTCACATCGAATATGGGAAAGACAATCCTGTTCCTGAACCGGTCATAATACCGTTTCTTATGACCCCGGCCCTGATCTTTGGAAAGCACAAGCCCTGACTGCTCTGCCATTCTCTGACCGAGCTTTAACTGCCGGAAAAACAGAACAATATCATCCCAGCGGTCCTCTGCAAAACCAAGGGAAAAGGTGTCGATGGTTTCAGGAGTTATGCCCCTCTCTTTTAAATAAGCCCTTGCAGCCCTTCCACCGGGAGCATCCTTGAGAATCTGAACATAGTGGGCCATCACCCGGGCATTAAGCCTTAACAACCCCTCTTTAAGGGCTATAGCCCTTTTTTTTTCAGGGTCCAACTTTCCCATTTCAACCACTATCCCGCAGCGACGGGCAGCCATTTTGACTGCCTCTGGAAAAGAAATCCCGTGGTGGCGCATTAGAAATGCAAATAGATTGCCCCCGACTCCGCACCCGAAACAATAAAAAATCTGTTTTTCCGGGCTCACGGAAAACGAGGGACTCTTTTCAGAGTGGAAGGGACAGAGACCAAAATAATTTTGACCTGATTTTTTAAGGATTATCACCTCTGATACGACATTCACAATGTCAGAGGCACCGATGATCTCTGAAATTTTATCCTTGGGAATAAGCATGGAAAAAAGGCGGACTCCAACCAGAGGTTAAATCTAAATCCTTAATCTAATAACAGACGACAAAATGTCAACCGAGAATCAGAGAACTCCCTTGCTGGAAAGAACACTGCCCAACCCTTCATGGCGCATACAGGCGGCATTCAACGCCCGACCAAGGGCCTTGAAAACTGATTCAAGAATATGATGTTCGTTTTCGCCATAATCAACATTGACGTGAAGGTTCAACCCACCATGGACGCTCAATGCCCTGAAAAATTCCTTGGCAAGATATGCATCAAAAGAGCCTGTAGAACGGATGGTCGACGGCAGATTATACACAAGATAGGGTCTATTGGAAAGATCCACATTGACCCTTGAAAAGGCCTCGTCCATGGGAACGGCACCCGACCCGTATCGACAGATACCCTCCCTTTTTCCCAGGGCCTGGGCCAGGAGTTGACCGACAACAATCCCGACATCTTCAACCGTATGGTGAAAATCCACCTCAAGATCCCCCCTGGCCCGGAGGGTCAAATCAAAGAAGCCATGCACGGTCAAGAGTGTGAGCATATGATCAAAAAAGCCAATACCCGTAGAGATATCGGCCTTACCTGACCCGTCAATTTTCAACTCAGCCTCAATGGCTGTTTCCTTGGTAGTTCTGTCTACATTTGCTGCTCTATCCATATCAATACCAGGTCCATGCCATGTTTTAATACACCATGTTTTGAATAAAGATTAGCCTTGCATATTACCGGCTGCCAGTGTAAGTTATTGTTCCAAATAAGAAGCTATCCCATTTAAAATGCGGATTTATAATCATACAATCATCACCCGGCCGGTGTCAATGGTTTTATACAGGAGCCCCAATGGCAAAATCAGAAGATGCAAAAAAAGCGACAAAGAAAAAACCCCAGAAAACAGCCAAAGAAAAAAAAGATGCTAAACGGGAAAAAAAGAAAAGCAAATAGTTACCATGGCAAAACAGGGAAAACCGGGATTGCCCATAATAGGCTGGAGGGAATGGGTGGGCCTGCCGGATCTTGGTATCCAGCGAATTAAGGTCAAGGTGGACACAGGGGCAAGATCGTCGTCCCTGCACTCCTTTGACCTTAAAACGTTTGAGCAGAACGGCGAAAACTGGGTGAGTTTCCAGGTAAATCCGATTCAGAACAAAACCGACCGACATGTAAAGGTTACAGCAAGAGTTCTTGAATTCCGATCTGTCCGCAGTTCAAGCGGTTGTGCACAACTCAGACCCGTCATTGTGACCCATGTGACTTTGCTCGGCATCACCTGGCCAGTGGAACTGACCCTTGCCAACCGATGCACCATGGGCTTTAGAATGCTGCTTGGCCGGGAGGCGTTCCGACGACGTTTCCTTGTTGATGCGGGCAGATCTTTTTACGGCGGGAAACCCAAAAAAGGAACCAGGACGCCCGTTAAACAAGACACCTGCCCGGAAACCCTATGAAAAACATCCGGAAAACTTCCCGAACAAACACCATGAAACTTGCCATTTTATCATGCAGCCCCAACAGCTACAGCACCCGCCGCCTGAAAGAGGCTGCCGAACAGCGCCACCATACAGTCAAGGTGCTCAACACCCTCAAGTTTGCCATTGACCTTGAACAGGGCAAACCCGACCTTTACTTTCGCCAGAAACGGCTCTCCACCTACGATGCGGTGCTTCCAAGAATTGGTGCTTCCATAACCTATTTTGGCACGGCAGTTGTCCGCCAGTTTGAACAGATGGATGTTTTCTGCGCCAACTCTTCGGCCAGCATCTCAAATTCCAGGGACAAACTTCGCAGCCTCCAGATCCTGAGCCGGCACCACATCGGCATCCCCCAGACCACCTTTATTAGAGACAAAAGAGATGTACTTGCGGCGATCGAGAGGGTTGGCGGAGCCCCGGTCATCATCAAGCTCATTGAGGGGACCCAGGGGATTGGCGTCCTTCTGGCAGAATCGGTGACATCTGCCGAGGCGATCATTGAGCTTCTCCAGAGTCAGAAGCAGAGTGTGCTGATCCAGAAATTTGTAGCTGAAAGCAAGGGAAGAGACATCAGGGCCTTTGTGGTGGGCGACCAGGTGGTGGGCGCCATGCGCCGCATTGCCCAAGGCCAGGAGTTTCGCAGCAACCTCCACCGGGGCGGCCTTACCGAGCCCGTCTCCCTGGATGCGTTATACCGTGAAACCGCCGTCAGGGCGGCCCAGATCATGGGTCTGAGGGTGGCAGGCGTTGATCTTCTCGAGGGGAAAGACGGCCCCCAGGTGGTGGAGGTCAACTCTTCTCCCGGGCTTGAGGGAATCGAGGCATGCACCCAACTCGACATTGCAGGCTCCATCATCGACTACATTGCAGCCCAGATAAACTTTCCAGAAATAGATCTGCGCCAGAGGCTCACCGTAAGCCGGGGGTATGGAGTGGCAGAGATATACATTCCAGGCGGATCTGAGTACATCGGCAAAACCATCCAGGAATCCAGAATACGGGACAAGGACATCACCGTTCTGACACTCTACCGTGGAACAAGCGTCATCCCCAATCCTCGATCCAGCAGACAGTTTGAGGCAGGAGACCGGATTCTCTGCTTTGGCAAACTTGACCTCATGCGGGACCTTATCCCGGCAAAGGTTCGCCGCAAACGCCGTCCAACGGTGAAGGACCTGCCCGAGCTGCCCGTGGCAGACGAGGTGTCTAAAGAGGGACAATCAACCCCTCCCGCCATATCTCCACAAACGACACAGGACGATACACAAGAAAATTAACCGGCCAATGAAAGTCCCTAAAATTACTTTATAATTTTCACAATTTCCCTGAACGCCTCCCCCCTGGCCTCTTTCATCAACTCAAATAGAATCATCTCACAGCTTGTTGCAAGGCCGCCTGCGTCCAGAATACGCTGAATCCCAAGCTCCTTGTTGGCCCTGGTTCGTGAAGATACGCAATCGGTGACGATTTGAACCTCATGCCCCTGCTGGATGATGTCCCGGCCTGTCTGGTACACGCAGATGTGGGACTCTATGCCGGTGAGAAGAACCTGATCCCGGCCCAGGGCTTCAAAACGCTGGACAAATTCAGGATTTAAAAGGGCACTGAAGGTCTCTTTGGCGATGGGAGCCTGGCCCTTGGTAGTCTCTACAATCTCTGCTATCTCCGGGGTGGTTCTGCCAAGCTTTTCCGGAATCTGCTCCATCCAGATTACAGGTATGTCGAGGATTTTTACTGCCCTTAACAAATTCTGGAGACTTTTGAACAGTTCGTCCCTGTCATGCATCATCTCGGCGAGCCTGCCCTGGACGTCAATGAGCAGCAAAACCGTACGATTGATTTCAAACATAGTATCCCCCTCAGATTTATAAAACCTTAAGCGTTCCCCTGATTTGGGATAGCCGCTCAATATTTTTCCGCTCCATGAACTGCCTGATCCCCCTTACGATCCCCAGGGGAGCGTCAGGATCGGCAAGGGTTGCCGTTCCCACCTGGACGGCGGTTGCCCCTGCAATGATGAACTCAAGGGCATCCCTTGCCGTCATTATGCCTCCGATTCCGATAACCGGAACCTTTACAACCCCTGCCACCTGCCACACCATTCTCAAGGCAACGGGCTTAATGGCGGGGCCTGAAAGACCACCCGTGACATTTGCAAGCATGGGAGTTGCGGTTTCACAGTCAATGGCGAGCCCCGTCAAGGTGTTGATCAATGAGATGGAATCGGCCCCTGCCCTTTCCACTGCAAGGGCAATCGCTGTGATGTCGGTAACGTTAGGGCTTAACTTTACCATCACATGCCTTGAGAAGGATCGCCTGACCCCCTGGACCACCTTAAACGCAGCCCCAGGATCAACCCCAAAGGCTGACCCGCCTGCTGCGACATTGGGACAGGAGATATTAACCTCAACGCCGGCTATACCCGTAAGGCCGTCAATGATTGCGGCAAGCTCTGCATACTCTTCAGCGGTTTTCCCGTAAATATTGACAAACACCGGACAGAGTAGCCCTTGGAGAAAGGGAAGCTTGTCCGTAATGAACCGTTCAACCCCCACGTTTTCAAGCCCCACGGCATTCAACAGACCGCCATGGGTTTCAACCACCCTTGGCATGGGATTTCCAACGCTTGGCTTTAAAGACAGCCCCTTGACCACAACGGCTCCAAGGGCGTCAAGGTCCATGAGGTCCCTGTACTCTGCCGCATACCCAAAGGTCCCGGATGCGGTGATCACTGGGTTTTCAAGGTGTACTCCACCGATATCGACGCCTGTATCCATTCTTCTCCTCGTTTGTTTACTCCTGCTCAGGTTTTAAATAATACCGGCCAGGGAGGCCTCTATCCACCCTTCCTTATCCTTTGAAAACGAAATTCTGAGGAATCCCTGCTCCACCCTTTTCACCCTCACCTTTGTTCCAGGGTGGAGGAAAAAAAGTTCGGTTGAATCAACCGAGTATCCCGACCTTACCGGAACCTGGTCGGCAAGGATAATGGCATGGGATTGTGAATATCGGTCATGGTAGTTGAAAGATGCCGTGGCAATTACCATAAGTGATAAAACAAACAGGATGGAACCCGCAAGGGTAAACACCTTTTTTTTGAAAAAAACACGAGCCCCTGCATGGAGGGAAAAGCAGAACCACAGGAAAACAGCAGCATACTCCACAGCTCCTGGCGGCAGATAGTTATCCCAGAAGAAGACAATCTCCAGGATGTCGATATTCTTTTCCGCCGGCACATCTTTGACAAGGCCCAGGGCGTGGTCAAAGTTGTATCTAAGGTCAGGATCACGGGGGATCAATTTTTGCGCCCTCTCATACCAGAGAATGGCCCTGCCAAGATCTCCCGCCTTTAAAAAAGAGTTGCCAATATTGTAGTACAATCCGCCGTTCCTGATTCCTTCTGCTGCGATCCCTTCGAACCTTGCTGCAGCATCCTGAAATTCTCCCGCCCTGTAAAGGGTAATGGCCTCGTGAAATTCCTCCACAGATCCTTCAACATAAATATCGGCTGAATCATCGGCCCGAACCTCCCCCGGCATGGCGGCAAAGAGGCATAAAATAACAACAGACAGGGCAAGGAGAAAACGCTCCACCCGTCGAACAAGATCCTTTTTCAGGCTTGAGTCAAACAGAGCATTGCCGTACCGGGCAGATTCAATTTCGTTGAGCATGGCAACGGCATCCTGGATCTGTTGATCCCCCAAACCTGCTGCTGACAGAATCCCATTGATTTCTCCAGCAGTGATGGTCTCGCCGGGCATATTCCCCCTGGACCTTACCTTTGCAACAAGGGCCGTGTAAAGATTTCGAAGCAACTCCTGATCGGGAATATTTCTGTTTTCGGCAGCCTTAAGGGCCTGTCCTGCCCTTTTTTCCATAAGCTGGGCAAAGGACTCCTCCCGTTTGAACAAATGCCTTGCAGCCCCGACAAAAAGCAGCGAAAAAAAGGGCAGGCTGAGCAGCAGAACAAAAAGACCCAGTTCAATTGAACGGTGGTCAACAAGCACCCCTGGCCCTTCTTTCAGGGCAAGAATATCATCACCAACCATTTCAACAGCCTGCTTTTTAACCTCTTCTTGAACCCCAGGGGAATAAATCGCCGGGGCGTTTTCCCTGGCAGAGGGTTCAACAACAAGGAAAAGACGGGGTGTTGAAAGAGTCTCATAGCTTTGGGTCTCTGTGCTAAAATATGTGAGTTTAAGCGGCTCGACAAAGAATTCCCCCGGCTCCATGGGCACAATTGCCCGCCTGAATGTCCTCTCCCCCTTATAACCCTCCCGGGTCAGGGTGATCTTCTCCTGGGGAGCATCCTCATAAATCTTGAACGAATCTGGAAAATCAACCTCAGGGATTGCGGCATCCATGACATTTCCCGTTCCAGAGACAGTCACCGTCAGGGTGACTGAATCACCCGCCTTCACAGATTCACGGTCAAGTCCGGCCCCAAGGCTGAAATGGCCCACAAGTCCTGAAAAGTGCACAGCCTGTTCAGGGGCAGGCAGGGGCTTGACCCTTACCTTGAACGACTCGGTTGCAAACCGCCGGGTCTCATGGCGGCCCATGGAGAAGAGGCGATTGCCGAAAAATGGATCACCAAATGGGGTGTTCGAGTCGCCAACCGGTATGTCGCAGGTGACGATGGAAGGTCCTATCTCGACAATACCCGGTTCGATGGTAGGGGCTTCATTGCTTCCAGGTTCAAACCCGCCCGGATTTTCCGCAACCAGGATATAGGAAAGCTCCGTAACCGTGTAGGGCCTGCCGTTAACGGTTTCGTTGAAATTCTCCTGATCCGGGGCCTGTTTAACTGAAAACCCGTTAAACTTGGGAAGGGCGAGCTGGGGATTGGCCACCTGCACGGCCCTGTAGAGTCTGAAGGTATAGATTGCCTGCTGACCCGGCACCAGGGTTGTGTGGGAAAGGGTGGCACGTGCGAAAACGTCCCTGTCAGAACCCTTGTCAACCCTGCCCTCAACCACCTCCACCCTTATCTCCCCGGTGTAGGCGATCTCCCCGTCAAGGGACACCGGAAGGGGGGGAATGAGCAAAAAACCCGGCCGTTCAGGCATGAGCAGATATTGGTGGGTCACGCTCTTTGAATATGCACCGTTGATGATGCTGACGCTTGTGCTGGTTCCCCTTGGAACGACATTGCACCCCTTTATTACTGAGGTATCCACAAGGGCGTCTCCTCCCTTGACAACCACGGTAAGGGTCAGAGATTGGTCCAGGGAAATCCGGTTTCTATCAACCCTTGCCTCTGCTGAAAGCCCGAACACAGGGGCCGGAACAATCAGCAGCAGCAGAACGAATAAAAGCTGTTGTCCCAGGCTGATTCGGCCCCGGTTTTTATTTATTGGTTGAAACATTCCCTACATTCCCTTGTTTACCAATCCTTGGTAACCGTACCCTTACCATAAGCCGGCATCATTGCCCGTCCCGGCTTGTCCTTGAGGCGGTTGAGCACGGGATCATGGAATCCCTTCCCATTTTTTCCTGGAGCTTCATCGTTGTTCGTCTGGCCCCGAGCCTCCCGGGGATCGCTCTCCCGGTCATTATTCTCCTGCCCATTATTCTGCTGGTCTTTCTGCTCCTGATTTTCATTATGCCGTTCTTGAGGCTGGGGCGCCCTGTTCGCCTGATTCATGTTCTCACCCTCCTCATCTTTCGAATCGTTGTTCTGCCGCTCCTCCTTGCTCTGATTATCCTTGCTCTGATTATCCTGATCCTGGTTCTCCTGATCTTTTTTCTTCTGGTCTTGCTCTTTCTGGCCCTGGTTGTCCTGGTTCTGTTTCTCCTGTTTCTCCTGTTCTTCAAGCTTTTTCTTTACAAATTCAAGATTCTCCATTGCCTCTTTGTCTTCGGGCGTAAGGTCGACAAGCTCCTCATAGGCCTCAAGGGAACCCTTTAAATCGCCCAAACGATACAGGGCATTGCCGAGATTGTAAATAGCCTTGGGTTTCAGGGCTGGATCGTCGCTCTGCCTCGCCCTGGTAAAATTCTTGACAGCGGCATCAAAGTCCCCCTTTTTATAGGCTGCACTGCCTATATTGTAGTAGAGTTCATCCAAATCGGGCCTGTCCAGCTGGGCATCTATGAAGTGTTTTTCCGCCCCTTCATAGTCCCCCGACCCATAGGCTTCGATCCCCTTTTTAACGCTTGCCGAAGCATGGGCCTCACAGACTCCTGGGTTCAGGGTTAAAAGAGGCAGAACGAGCAGAACCGAAAAGAAGATACCCCTGCGGTTGTAGTCGAGCATCATCTCGATCATGATGAGTATAATCCCGGGAAGGAGGAGCCACTGGAAACGGTTATGCCACACCTTCTGCCTCCCGCTCTTCAGGGTCTTTTTCTCCATCCCTCCCTGGATTTCCCGGTTATAGATTCTGTCAATATCCATGTCTTCCGGGACAGACCGGACATAAACACCCCCTGTCATGGTTGCTAATTTTTCAAGTCCGGTCTCGTCCACCCGGGAGATGACGATCTTACCTGATTCATCTTTTTTAAATCCGCCGTCACTGTCTGGAACCGGTGCCCCCTCGGGGCTTCCAACACCCATGCAGAAGATCTTAACACCCTGGGTTGCCGCCCTTTTTGCCATTTCAAAGGCATCACCCGTGGTGATCTCCCCGTCGGTGATAAGGATAATTGCCCTTTCCGAATCAACCCCCTGTTCAAACCCTGCCAGGGCGGTTTCGATGGCGCCGGCAAGGTCGGTACCGCCCACGGGAAGGTAGTCGGGCTCAAGAACGTTTAGAAAAAGATTAAAGGCAGCATGGTCAAGGGTCAGGGGGCATTGGAGGATGGCTTTGCCGGCAAAGGCCACGAGCCCTGCCCTGTCGGACTGGATCATCCCCAAGAGATCCACAACCTCCCGTTTGGCCCGTTCAAGACGGGTGGGTTTGATATCCTGGGCCAGCATGCTCCTTGAGCAATCAATGCAGACCATGAGATCCACCCCCTTTTGTTCCACCGTCTGCCATCTGAACCCTGCAAGGGGGCCTGCCATGGCTCCCACAAGGCAGAAGAGGGAGAGACTGATTAAAAACACCCTGGCCCACCTGAGTTTTGGGTTTATGCCGGGAACGATGGATTTAAGGGCTTTTGGGGCAGCAAACCTCGATAAAATTGCCGCCCTCTTCAGGTTGCCATAAACCATGACTCCGACAAGCAGAACCACGACCCAGACAAGATAGAGCATATGGGGATTTGAAAGCTTCATCTTTAAACCTCAGGGAATCCTCAAAAGTCTGGTGTTTGAAAGAACGATCGCCAGGGATAAGAGTGCAAGGGCCGTCCCTGCAAACCACAGGTAGAGATCATCATACTCGGCAAAGGCCTTGACTTCGGCCTCGGTTTTTTCAAGGGAATCGATCATCCGATAAATTTTTTTCAGGGAATCGGTGTCCCCGGCTTCAAAGAATTCTCCCCCGGTCATGGCGGATATCTCCCTTAATGCGTCATAGTCCATATCCACCATCTGAAAGACATAGCGCTCACCGAACAGAGGATCGTTAACAAGGAAGGGGGCCTTGCCCCTCTGCCCTACCCCGATTGTGTAGATCTTCACCCCCCGGGCGCTTGCAATCTGTGAGGCAGACTCCGGGGTAATCTCACCGCTGTTGCTCTTACCGTCGGTGAGTAGAATGACAACGTTGGATTTACTCTCAACGTCTTCAAGACGTTTAAGGGAGATGCCAATGGCATCCCCGATGGCCGTTTGCGGCCCTGCCACACCGATGGTGAGGCGTGACAGAACAAAGGCGAGGGTGTCGTAATCCCGGGTCAGGGGCAGCTGGGTAAAGGCTTCCGATCCAAATACCACCATGCCGATCCTGTCATTGTTCCTCCCCATGATAAACTCTTTGACAACGCTCTTGACCGCATCGAGGCGGTTGACAATGGATCCTTCAAGCTTGAAGTCAAGGGCCGCCATGCTCCCGGAAATATCCAGGGCAAGGATGATGTTTATACCATCGGTCTTGATGTTTATGCTTGTTGTTCCCAACTGGGGCCTTGCCAGGGCAGCGATCAAAAGGATGAGAGCACAATACTTCACCAGGGGCAGCCCCCTTGAAAGGATCAGAAACGGGGTCCTTGGGGGCGGCTTCAGCATGGTGAGACCAGAACTCTTGACGGTGGCCGGTCTCGATCGCCCTGCCCGAAAAAGAACAATAAGGGGGATAAAGATCATCAGGGTCAGAAACCCCGGGGAGGCGAACTTAAACATGGGTCCCACCTTGCTTCTTTTTCTGACTCTCCCTTTCCCCGTCTTTTTCTTCCTCCTTTTGACCGGCCAGTTTTTGATCGACAAGGGTGACAAAGGTTCTGGCAAAGGTTAGATGAACCTCCATGGCAGAGGATGGAGGAGCCTCGCCTGCGTATTTGATCCTGTCTGAGAAGATCAAAAATTCACGCATATCGGCGAACAGTTCCCTGTCAAGTTCAATTAGAACCTTGAGCGCAGGAATCAGCTCCTGTGTATTCATTTCAGGGGCCTTGATGATAAACTTTTTTCCAAGGAAACGTTTAATTATTTCAGTCAGCCGGAAGTAAAAGAGCCTTGGATCTGCGACCATGGGATCATCCAGGCGATTCAACCCGTCAAGGGCCGCCTTCAGGGGAGGTGGGGGCGGAGGAAGCATGGGAAGGTTCGATTTCAGCGTCGACCTTTTACGCCGGAAATACCCCAGGGCAAAGAAAGCGCCAACCGCCAGCAGCACCAGGGCAAGAACGATGAGCGCAGCCTTTAAGAGTGCGGGGTCCATCCCCACCTGAACCGGGGGCCGTATATCGTGGATATCCTGCATCTATCGCATTCTCCGTTCTCTGCGCCTGAAGTAGAGCTGAAGGGTGTCTGACACGGATGCATCGGTCTTCAGCTCCACGCAGTCAACCTTGATCCGCCTGAAACCATCAAGGAGGAGCCCATGGATGGACAGCCGCTGCTCCCTGTAGACGTTCCTGGTCTTTTTATCGGATGCGTCGACAAGAACCGTCCTCCCGGTTTCAAGACAGGCCAGGGTCACGATTCCCCGGGCAGGCAGCTCAAAATCCCCTTCATCAAACAGGAGAATCGAAATCAGCTCGTGGCGCTGGGCAACCCGCCTGAGGGTCCGGTCAAAATCAGTGTCAAGAAAATCCGAGATCATGAAGGCTGTGGTTCTTTTCCTTGTAACCTTGGAGAAAAAATCCAGGGCCGCAGAGATATTGGTCCCTCGACCCTCTGGTACAAAGGTGAAGATCTCCTTGATCAACCGCCACACATGGCCTGTACCCTTTTGGGGCGGAATGTACTTTTCAACCCGGTCTGTAAAGAAAATCACGCCGACCCGGTCGTTGTTCTTGATGGCAGAAAAGGCAAGGACCGAGGCCGCCTCAGCGGCCTTTTCAAGCTTGAGCCCGAAAAAAGTGCCAAAACCCTGGGAGGCGCTCATGTCAATGAGAAGCATCACAACGCTCTCACGCTCTTCCCTGTAGAGTTTGATAAAGGGACGCCCGAGCCTTGCAGAGACCTTCCAGTCAATGGATTTTATCTCATCCCCGGGTGCATACTCCCTCACCTCCTCAAATTCAATGCCCGCCCCCCGGAAAACCGATCGATACTGGCCTGCCATGGACGTATTCACCGAGCGACGGCTCTTGATGTGAATCCGCCGTATTTTTTTAATTATCTCGCCTGGAATCATGGAACTTTACGGGACCTCAACAAAATCAAAAACCGTCTTTATGATTTCATCGGTTGTGACATCCTCGGCCTCGGCCTCAAACGAGAGAATGATCCTGTGGCGGAGAACGTCGGGAGCCGCAATCTTTATGTCCTGGGGAGTCACATAGCTCCTTCCCTGGAGAAAGGCCCTTACCCTTGCCGCCTGGGCAAGAAAGATAGTGGCCCTGGGGGATGCTCCGAACTGAACATAATCGCCTATACTTATCCCGTACTTTTTGGGCTCTCTCGTGGCAAGAACAAGGTCGACAATATACTCTTTAAGCTTATCATCAACGTATATCTGCCTCACCAGATCCGCCATCAGTTCGATGCGGGCCGGATCCATGACCGGCTCAACGGAATCTTCCTCAGCAAAGCCGGATTTGTTCAGGATCTCAAGCTCCTGACTCCTGTCTGGATAGTTGATTATGATTTTAAGCATGAACCTGTCCACCTGGGCCTCTGGAAGGTGATAGGTCCCCTCCTGCTCAATGGGGTTCTGGGTGGCAAGAACCAGAAAAGGCCTGGGGAGCATGTAGGTGGTGTCGCCAATGGTAACCTGATTTTCCTGCATGGCCTCCAACAGGGCTGACTGAACCTTTGAAGGCGCCCTGTTGATCTCATCCGCAAGGATGATATTGTTAAAGAGCGGTCCCTTTCTCGTGACAAAGTCTCCGGTTTTTGGTCTGTAAATCTCCGTACCAATGAGGTCTGCCGGCAAAAGATCAGGCGTAAACTGGATGCGTTTGAACTGGGCCTTTATGGTTGAGGCAAGGGCCTTTACCGCGGTCGTCTTGGCAAGGCCCGGGACCCCCTCGATGAGAATATGACCGTTGGATAAAATCCCAGCCAGAAGCCCGTCCACAAGCTCGGTCTGGCCGACGATTTTTTTTGCCATCTCCTGTCGTATTCGATTGATGTACAAATGCTGCTCTTGAATCTTGCTGTTAAGATGTTCCATAATTCCCCGATGATATAGGCAGTTGTCCCTAGTTTGTCATTTTTTTAATCTGCGGTCCTAAGTATATCAACGGTTATAAAGGTGTCAAGTCGGTTTAAGACGACCCTGCCTTACACCACTGCCGGTCGATCCGGCTGATCACTGGCTAGGACGAGAATTGCCCTTGGGTGGATTGTCTTTAAAGGATGCTTTTCTCTTTCGTGTTTTTCGTGCCTTTCGTGGTTTATATCAATTTATTTATGACAGCCCCTACGCTGACATCTAAATGAGAATTTCTGGCATATCTTTAGGAGATTAAAGAAAAATGCTTTAACCACGAAAAGCACGAAAGACACGAAATAATAGGTCTTTCTCTTGGCATCCTTCTTTTCTTGTTTTACCCCAGAAGCTGACGAGTATAGAGTTTAGCCGTAGTTCTTGTCAGCTTGATGATATGCTCCCGGACTAACTCTTTTTTCTTGAGGGGATGATTTCTAAAGGTCATGATAATGCCGGTTATGGAGGCAATAAAACAATGGGAATAAATCCTTGCATTTTCCTTTACCCCAAGACGCACAAGGAAATCGGCAAAACCGTCAAAAAAGATCTTGGTTACCGAGTCAAACTTACCCATGGCAGGGTTTGCAAGGTTATCCTTGAGCATCAGATAGGTCATCATCTGAAAGGTTGATTCATTCTCAAAAAGATGCTCCACAAACAATACTGCAAAGTCCTCGATGGAGGCGGGTTTATCCCCCTTTACCAGGGCCTTGAACTGGCTGCTGACCGAGGAAATATCCTGGAGAAAAGCCTCGATAAAAAGACTTTCCTGACTTGGAAAGTACCGATAAAGGGTTGCAGGAGAAACACCCGCCTCATCAGCCACATCCCGCATGCCGACTTCATAAAACGGTCTTTTCACAAAAAGAGCCAGGGCAGATTCAATAATGATCTGCCTTCTGGCTTCCCGCTCCTTTTCCTTTAGTTCTGCAAACCTGGATTCTGTGTTCATTGAAATCCTCTCGCATCTTTTAGCTGATGATCAAGTTTTGGGTTCCAAACCAAGAATGATGATATTTCTGTAAAACACCTATCACTGTTTTTGTTTAGTAACAACAAAAAACTACCTCCCGGTCGACCCGTCTGATAGCAGGGAATGGCGATAACGGGGTCGGTTATCCGCAAGGGCACCCGCAAGGGGAGCCCCTACATGATGCAATCAGTTCCTAGGTTGGGTTAGTGTTCAATCAGATCTAACGTAGGGGCTATCCCTTGCGGTGGCCCTTCTGGGCTCCGACATCCAAAAGGAGAATTGCTGGTGTTACTTTTGAATTATTGACAGAGTAATGGCAAAACTGATATGTTTCAGGCGTATTAAAGAGAAATAATATGCTTAATTTTAAGGATGAAATCCAATGAACGATGACCCCAAAAAAAGGGATGTTTTTGACTTTGAACTGGGATACATCCGACAAAGCCCCTGCCTGACCTGCAAGAAGAGCAAAGATCTTCCAGAATGCCAGGAGCGTTGCGAGTTGCTTGACAAGTTGAGAACCCTGCTCGCCCGGGGAATCTCCTGCCAGCGATCTACCTTTCGATAAGAGGTGTGTACAAATAATGTCTTTTCCCCCAGCCCAGACAAACACCTCCCTTTTGAACCGGTATCTAACCCCTGAGATATTCAACGAGCTAAAGCACTTACAGACAAAGGCCGGGTTTTCACTTAACCAGGCTATTGAATCCGGTCTTAAAAACCCGGATTCAACCATCGGAATCTATGCCGGAGATGGGGAATCCTACGGGCTTTTTTTAAAAGTTTTCAAACCCATCATTGAGACCTACCACAAGGTCTTAATTGACCGGTTGCATCCATCGGACCTTAACCCCATGGATGATGGTTCAACCATTCCCTTGAGTCACGCAATTTTATCCTACAGAATCCGCATTGCAAGGAACCTTGCAGGCTTTGCATTCCCACCCCTCATGGATGACATGGATCGCACAGGGGTTGAAGAGCTTGCGGTGAATGCGCTGTTAAAATTAAAAGGCGACCTCAAGGGGAGCTACATACCCCTCGGTGAATTAACCGAATCCCAAAGAGCTGCCCTTGCCGCAGAGCATCTGCTCTTTGGACGGGGAGACAGATTCATGGAGGCCGCAGGAATCAACAGAAACTGGCCAGCCTCAAGGGGAATATTTGTATCCAAAGACCATCGGTTTGCCGTCTGGATCAATGAGGAGGATCACTTAAGAATCATCTCCCTGGACCGGCCCGGCACGCACCGGACAACAGACGGCATAAAAAAAACCTACAACCGCCTTGCACAGGCCATGGCCCACCTTGAACAGAATTTAAAATTTGCCAAAGACCCCCTTCTTGGGTATCTCACATCCTGCCCATCCAACCTTGGCACGGGAATGAGGGCCGGCGTTCACATTTGTCTGCCCGGCTTTAAAACCTGGAAAAAAAAGATCGTTGAAACAGCCGACAGATATCAGCTCCAGATCCGAGGCTCCCACGGGGAAAAAACAGGAGTAAAAGAGAACGTGGTTGACATCAGCAACCGTCATCGCCTCGGAATAACCGAAAAAAAGTGTATTGAGACTCTCGAACAGGGGCTTTGTGCAATCTTGGCCGACCGACGATTCACCGGATAACGGCCTTTTTTTTTATATGAAACTCGCTTCGAAGCGCCATAGGTAGCGGAGTTTCAATATTCGTTGTGGCCGGATGCCATCTCTCGCTCCGGCCGTGCCGGTTTATATGAAATTC
>JAVERV010000139.1:0-7113 GCA_034006945.1 Desulfobacterium sp.
AATCCGGTAGCAATGGCGGAGATGCCACACCCGTTCCCATCCCGAACACGGAAGTTAAGATCTCCAGCGCCGATGGTACTGCAGGGGAGTCTCTGTGGGAGAGTAGGACGCCGCCGGATTATCTTTTATAAAAGGGCACCCTAAAGTCTTTTGCTTCAGGGTGTCCTGTTCTTTTTTAAGACTCTATTTTAATTCGGTGGCAATGGCCAGGAGGCCACACCCGTCCCCATTTCGAACACGGAAGTTAAGATCTTGAGCGCTGATGGTACTGCAGGGGAGTCTCTGTGGGAGAGTAAGACGCTGCCGAATTATTTTTATATAGCCCCGGTCATCTTTATTGATGGCCGGGGCTTTTTTGGTTTTGTAGAGACGCCCAACCTGGGCGTCTTACAAGCGTCTTCCCAATCTGTGCGTCTCAGAGCACCACGGTCGTGCAGCAATGCATATAACGAGTAAGGGTAACCGGGCGGCAACGGCTACTATAAATTAACAGAAAGCGCATCCCTTCAAAGCCGCCTCAGCCTTAAAAAAGTGCAGTCCCTTGCCGTCGAGTTGACTCGTTGGTTATGCTCTTTTTCTTTCAGCTTTAATTTGAGCAATGGCATCATCCATGGATATCTTATCCAACCAATTATTGCGATCTTTTGTATAGTCACCTTGGCCTACCGAAAGCTGGTTCATAAACCGAATGGTGTCAACAACACCCATTTCTTTGAATAGAATTTGAGTAGCCCTACGGCTGATTTCAAATACTGGCTTTGTTTGTGTATTCATATATATAGCTCCATCACCAATTCGGTAGGGGATACTACCTTGGTATTTAATCCATCAAAACTTTTCGACCTGTGCGGTTCATTCCACACGCACCTTACAGCCCATTAATTTAGGGGGCCAGGTTATCAAGAATGTTGGGTAGAGACGCCCAATCTGGGCGTCTTAAATCTGGGAGACGCCCAAATTGGGCGTCTCTACGTTGCATCAGCTAAACCTGACCTAAGTTAGGATGGTCGTATCTCCTAACATAGTATCCGCACAGGTCGAAACTTTTAGCTTTTTTCAAAAACTTATCATCGCATGTACAAAAATACTCTACTTTTGAAGCAGATGCAAATGCCAAATGCAAAGCGTCAAGTGGTTTCAAACTCGACACTTCCAGTTTTTTCGCTAATCCTTCTATTTCCTGAGATAATTCAAGAGATTCTTTTGCAATTTTAAGAATTTTCAATGAAGCATCCTTACGATCGTGATCAGGAATGCGACCAATCTCAAATAATAGAGCATCTGATGAGATAAGGTTTAAATCATCTGACTCGCACAATGATAGAATAACGAGGACTGCTTCAGCCTCAACAGCTATCCTTGGATGTGACTTATCATCGAACGGTCTTTATAAACAGCAACAATCAAGATAAATGCTCATTTTATAACTTTCCTATTCGCTGACATGTATTCCAGTTGTCAAATGCCGCAAAAAACGCAACCTCTTGCTTGGGTTATTGGCCCTATGTGGATTATTTAATACCTGTCGGAGGTCAGTTCAACTCCCATGTCTGTTGGAAGGGTTGAATCAATCAATAGCAGTCAGTGGAGCTTTGGGTATTAATCAAGCTGCCCAAGAATGTGATAATACTTCCGCTTGTTTTAAGATGAGCTCAATGGCATCATCCCGCTTATCTGGCGGATATTTATATTTTTTCAGCAGCCTCCTGATCATGTTGCGCATCTTGGCCCGAACACTTTCTCTAACCTGCCAGTCTACAGTAGTACTGGCCCTGAGCTTTTTTGTCAGTTCTTGAGCAATAATTTTTAGCACTTCATCTCCCAATTCCCGCAGAGCACTTTCATTGTTGGCCAGGGCATCATAAAAGGCAATTTCATTAGATGATAAACCAAGCTCTTCATCCCGTTTCATGGCTTCCTGAAAATCTTTGGCCATCTGGATTAGCTCTTCGATAACTTGAGCCGTTTCAATGGCCCGGTTATGATATTTTCGCAGTGTCTCCAGAAGTCTTTCTCCGTATTTCATTTCCTGAACCACATTGTTTCGTGTTCGGGCCTTGATCGCATCCCGCAGAAGTTTTTCAAGCAATTCAAGCGCCAGGTTCTTACTGGGCATCCTGCGCACGTCCTCAAGGAACTCATCAGACAGGAGACTGATATTTGGTTTGTCGAGACCGGCCAATTCGAAAATATCAGCAATGCCATCGGCAACTACTGCATTATCAAGGATCTGCTTAAGTGCTGAGTTCTTTTCCTCCTCGGTTCGTTTCTTATCAATTGTGGTATGCTTGATGATTGCCGCTTTGATTGCAGAGAAGAAGGCGATCTCTTTTCGGAGAGGAGCAGCCTCATCGAGTGTACTGCATAATGAAAATGCCTTGGTGATTGCAGCCATGTTATCAAGGAAGCGCTTCTTACCATCATTAAGTCCCAAGACATGGTTAGCAGCCATAGGTAGTAGCTTGATTGCATTGGCCTCATAGTCGCTGTAATCAAAACCATGATACATAGCCCGCACCACCTCCAATTTTTCAAGAAGCAGGGAAAAAGCTTCTTCTGCCAGAAGGGTTGGAGTCCCTTTGCCCTTGGAGTCGGTGTAAGTCTTTAAAGCCTGTTTAAGCTCATTGCCGATTCCTATGTAATCCACCACCAGGCCGCCGGGCTTATCCTTAAAGACACGGTTCACCCGGGCAATAGCCTGCATCAGGTTATGCCCTCGCATGG
Source organism: Desulfobacterium sp. (assembly GCA_034006945.1). Lineage (GTDB taxonomy): Bacteria > Desulfobacterota > Desulfobacteria > Desulfobacterales > Desulfobacteraceae > Desulforapulum. The sequence goes on from JAVERV010000139.1 coordinate 2,725, forward strand.
GTTTATCAACATACATGGTGTGACAGCAGGGTGCGTCAAAGCCGGTCAGCCACATATCACGAACGATCACCAACTTCATAGGGTCATCGACATCTTTGAAGCGTTTTTCCAGTCGTTTCTTGGTCTGTTGGCTATATATATGGGGTTGCAGAAGGGGCTTATCTGCAGCAGATCCGGTCATGACTATCTTGATTGCTCCCTTTTCAGGATCCAAATCATGCCAGGCTGGTTTTAATGATGTAATGGCATTGTATATATGGGCGCAGATTTCCCGACTCATACAGACGATCATTGCTTTGCCGGGAATAACCTTAGTTCGTGACTCGAAATGGCTCACCAAATCCTGGGCAACCTCCTTCAGTCGCGGTTCAGAGCCCACAAGCTTTTCCAGGGCCGCCCATTTGGACTTGGTTCGCTCCCGAAGATTAATATCTTCTTCATCCTCAATGACTTCGTCAACTTCATCGTTCAGTTTTTCAACGGCATCACGATTAATATCGAGTTTGGCTAAACGAGATTCATAATAAATCGGCACTGTAGATCCATCATCCACAGCGTCTTGAATGTCATAGATGGAAACATAATCACCGAAAACAGCACGGGTATCTTTATCTTCAAGTGAAATCGGGGTACCAGTAAAACCGATGAACGACGCATTGGGGATGGCGTCCCGCATGTGTTTGGCATAGCCGAAGATATATTTACCGGTTTTGGTGTCGAGCCGGGCTTTTAAACCATATTGGCTTCGGTGGGCTTCGTCACTGATTACAACTATATTGCTTCTATGGGTTAGAACAGGGTGGGACTCTTCCTCGTCACCCTGCAAAGAAAATTTTTGCACCGTGGTAAAGATGATGCCGCCTGCCTGCCGGGTCGCAAGCATTTCCCGCAGTTCATCCCGGCTGCCCGCTTGAACCGGAGTCTGCCGAAGCAATTCACTTGCGTTGCTGAAGGTGTTGAAGAGCTGTCCGTCAAGATCGTTGCGGTCAGTGACCACCACAATCGTTGGATTGTTCATCTCCAGTTGCTGCAGGAGCTTTCCGGCATAGCAGCACATGGAGATACTTTTCCCTGAACCCTGAGTATGCCAGACCACTCCGGCCTTGCGTGAGCCTGGAATAACCTCATTACCATAGGTTGCCCTTCGATCGCTAATCTGCAAACTTTCCGGTTGCCGCGATGCAATAACCGTCACCCGCACTGCTTCACGAACTGCGTGGAACTGGTGGTATCCAGCAATTTTCTTAACAGTAGTATCGCCCTCTTGTTCGAAAATCACAAAATACCTGATATAGTCAAGCAGCAATTCAGGATTGAAAAATCCTTTCACCATTTTTTCCAGTTCATAGGTCAGTAGTGGCTTGTCATCCTCATGCTTAATGGTTCTCCAAGGCATGAACCTTTCTTTGTTGGCAGTTAACGAACCGATCCTTGCCGTCCAGCCGTCGCTCACTACCAAAGCATCATTATAAACAAAGAGGTCTGAAATTTCCTCTTTATAAGTCTGTAATTGGTTGAAGGCATCCCAGACATCGGTCTGCTCGTTACTCGGATTTTTCAACTCAATAACTGCGATGGGCAAACCGTTAACAAACACCACAACATCAGGCCGACGGTTCACCTTGGTGCCCTGGATGGTGAATTGGTTGACCACCAGGAATTGATTGTTTTGGAAACTGTTGAAATCAATGAGCTGAGCATGATCGTGCCGGGTTTCGTCGCCATCGTTGTATTCTACAGGCACCCCTTCCAACAATAACCTGTGAAATGTGCGGTTATTGTGGATTAGCACCGGAGATTCCGGTTTGGTAATTGCGAGGGCTGCCTCTTCAAGGACAGTAAAAGGAATGTGAAGATTTATCTTCTGCATTGCAGCGATAAGACGGCCAGTTAAAACTACCTGTCGGTAGTCGGTCCGCTCTGGAAATTTACCGTCATAGGCGATGTCCGGACCAAAGACGCAATCATAGCCACCTTCACTGAACCATTCTAAGCAGAGCTGTTCAAGCTGATCTTCGTTAATCATTGGCCACTCCTTGCTTTGTTGCCATAACCTCCAATATTTTTTCTATCAGTTGCTCTCTAACAGCGGCAGGGTAGCCATATTTTCTTAAAATAACTCGTGTAACATTGCGCAGCTTGGCCTGAATGGTATCCCGACTTTCCCAGTCAACAACCTTGTGTTTCTCAAATTCTTTGCTGAGTTGTTTCGCAATAAGCTGAATTCGGCCAGGTTCAACCTGAGAACTCTCTTTTGGTTCATTTAAGATTGCCGTCAAAGGCTCTACCTCTTTCAGATCTTCAGGCTTATCTGCCTGATGGGGCTCTCCTGCAGCTTCGTCGCTCACCACAACATTTTCAGTTAATTGTATTCCTATCTGCTCCTCATCAATTACCTGTTGTCTGTATTCTTCTTCCATCAAAAGATTACAGTAGTCAGAGGCTCCTATTAGGTCAGGAAAAAGGCTGGCATGATGGACATTCATTCGACGTAGGCTTTTTAGGCAACCTTTCCGGTCTTCATTGCGGATATAAATTTTGCAAATATATCTGGCGAGTACTTCTGCTTCTCTTTTTTCATCAACCTCCTTAAACTCGTCAAAGTCAGATAGTATCTCGATTAGCTTGTTCTCAATAGTGGCATCAGAAGGAGAGAAAGTGAAAAGTCCTGCTTGATTCACCAGGCGACCATGGTCGTCTTTGCGGGGTTCAAGGACCCTAATATCCGGGCAAAGACCATCATCGGTCACAAATGATTTGTTGAGGACATAAACAGAACGATATGGGTTATCTTCCTCGCCTTGTTGATCCTCCTTAGCAAAGGCAAAAAACAAAGCGACATAGGGAGAATAAGTCCAGTCCAGCAGAGGGGTCATCAGTCCATGGTGCTGCCCTACCGACCATAGCTCAGCATTCTGATTATCCTCAACCAGCAAAGACGTATCTTTTAGTCTTCCACGCGCTGCTCGCCTAAATAGTTCAAGCTGCTTCTCCGCCAATTCTTCTCCAACAATACCGTTTCCCGTTAACCGTCCCAATGTGGGGAGTAAACTCCAATCATAGCGACGGTGTCCTCGAAAAACAAACTGTACTCCGTTTCTATTAAAAAATTCGTCCTCCAATAGGTTCGCAAAATTTTGCCAGTGTTCAAGTCTGGTAACCGGTATGCGACCGCTTAGGCTGTCTGCCAGAACCTCAAAGCGGTTTTCATTCTTGGACCAGAGAGGGATGTTGCTCCAATAATTAGTATTCACAACTCACCATCAGGTTACCTTGCTCAAGTCTATTTCACCGGAGAGGAGTTTAGGAAGGAGGGTGTCACGCAACATAGCCAAATTGAACGATTGAAGATCGTTCTGATAAATTGCCTTAAAGAATTTATCTACGTGTTCTCCATATTTTTTATCAAGTTGCTTGTTTGGGACTACAACCTTTTTAATGACAAAATCAGGCCAGTGTCCTTTGTATTCAACGAACTCCTGTTTGCCGTATGTTGCGATATATGTCCAATAAATGTCGAGACCAATACCTTTGAATGGAAGTACATTTTGTATTGCTGAGAAATTATGCATTATGAGTCGCATATAGCAGGTATGATTCGCAAATACTATAATTGGGTCATCAGGCGAGGCCGTAACTCCAGGTTTGTCGTTATGGTATCCAATAATGCCTGACTTCCCTTGATCAAGTATAGGAACCTTCCCTTTCTCACAAGCCGTTTTTTGAGCATATTTATTCCCAACTGGAAATCTTTTGACAATATCTTCAATTTTTTGTACCTCCCACCCCTTTGGAATCATCCCCAGTTCGGAGTCAACCAATTCATCTGGGAAAAGATCAGCTATACCCCTGAGTAGGGCAAGCTGGTCGGGGGATAGATGGTTCAGTTCATCATCGGAACTTCCACTGATGGTGCACATTGCAGCCTTTTCCGGATCCTGACCATTTTGTTTGGCTTCGATCTTGGCCTTGACCGGTTCAAAAGCTACAAACCAGGATTTGAAAATGGCTTGGGCCATATCCTCCAGGGTTTTGTTTGTTTGTTTGTTATTATCTATTTTGTCTTGGAAAGACCAAAGAATGTTTGCAATAGTCTCTTGCTCTTTACGGGTTGGTAGTTCTATTTCAAAAGCATCAAGAATTTTCTTCGTGAGAAATTTTGTCGATGTACCGATTGATAGTTGTTGCAACTCTGTAGTCACGTGCTGAATGCGAAAATAGAGCCAACGAACGCTTACTTGAGTTAAGTCTTTTGGTGTAATTAGTGCCTGACCGAAAACCCTATTTTTTGAGCTTGGCGGTCACCTAAGTTTTGCCTTGCTTGTCAATTCCACTGATGATTATGAAGCAAGATAAATATTTTTTGTTGTTCTTTGACAATCCTATCTG
>JAVERV010000141.1:0-7014 GCA_034006945.1 Desulfobacterium sp.
ATTTTAATTGTGCCGTTATCCTGTGTCTGGGATATGGCGTCGGCTGCATTGTTGATGAGGTTCAGCACCACCTCTTCAATCAGGTGGGGTTCGGCATAACAATTGGGCAGGTTGTGGTCAAGGTCCTGGAGGATATTAATTCCTTTCTTGTTCAAGGTGAAAATAGTAAGGTTTATAGCTTCTTTAACAGGTATATTTAAATTGATTGATTCAAACTTAGGTTCTGTAGGTTTGGCAAAATTCATCACACGTTTGATCACGGATTCTATCTTTTGGGATGCTGACCTGATCGCCAGTATGGATGATTCGATCTTTTCTACCTTATCTGGGTTTTTAAAGTATTTTTCTATGGTTCCAAGATATATGTTGATACCGGATAGCGGATTTCTGATTTCATGGGCAATACCGGCGGAGACATTTCCCAGGGATGCCATCTTGTCCTGAATTATGAGTAAGTGCTGGAACCGTTTAGACTCTGTCATATCAATAAAGATGAGCATGAAGGCGTTTCGGTCATTGTAGTCGATGGGGGTGGCAATACAGGAAACCCAGGTCATGGTGTCATTATTATCCGCAGGTTCCTTTGAATAAAACCGGAAAGTCACCTCAGTCTGGCTTAAGTTGTTTTTTGTTATCTGTTCATAGAATGCCTTGACCTTTGGCAGATCTTCCTTATTAATCCTGTGGTCTTCATAGGGATACAGAAAATTTAAATCTCCTATCAGATTCACCTGGGTTGAATTCTTATATACAATGATATTGTCCTGTACAATGGCAATACCATTGGGAGATGTTTCAACCAGATCCTGAAATCTTTGTTCGCTTTTATGCATGGCTCTTTCAGCTTTTTTTCGCTGGATCAGACGCCACATACCATGGGCTATGAGGTTGAGCTGCCTTAAATCTGACGGAGTATAATCGGTCTCTTTATTGCCCATACCGGCCACCACCACTATTTTCCCATGGTCAAAAATGGGCACATTCATATACCTGACAATCTTTTTGTGGGCCTCAGGCAGTCCTTTCAAACCGGGGTTTGACAGGTGGTAGTCATTGGAAACAAGCGCTTTGCCGCTTTGGACCGCATCCCCCCAGAGGCCCTTGGTGTTTTTACTTAGCCCATTACGACGATCTTGCAGGATGAATCTACGTCCTTTTGTGGAATTGTCAGATTCCATAATATAGATAAGATCGTTCTGGTCTTCAAGTGATAGATATCCAAAGTTGCTTTGGGTAAGTTCCATCATCTGCTGGAAGGCGAACTCGATGATATCCTGAATGGATTTGTGTGGATGCTCGTTGAGTGCCAGAAGGGCTTCCAGACCGATTTCATTGATCCTGAGGTCTTCGGTCCGCTGTAGAACCAGCTTCTTGAGCTCCATGTTCCAGAACAGAACGATACCAATTGAGAGCATAACCAAAGCAATTGAGCCCAGAATCGAATACCAGAAAGCACGGGTCAGATAAAAATTTGGAGTCTCAAGTTTTACCCAGCGGTGATAGATTTCCTTGTGCTCCTCGTCCGTAATGGATGCAAGACCCTTTTCAATAATACGGCTGAAAATCGGCCAATCCTTACGTATGCCCATGCCGTGCTTTAATTCAAATCCGGTATCGCCTGCCAGGCGCAGGTTGGGTATTTTTTCGGTATCGATTATATACAGAGCATTGGGCACCTCGGTGATCATGGCATCAAGTTCACCAAAGGAAACCTTTCGTATTCCATCAAGGGGATTTGCTACATCCACTATGGTAAGATAGGGATACATCTCTTTTATAAATTCCCCCACGGCATATTGATGAACCACACCGATTTCCATCCCCTGCATTTTGTCCAGAACGAGTTTGCCCCTATGCTCTTTTTTGACAATAATGGTTGTCTTTAAATTTAAAAAAGGTGTGGACCAGGTCATAAATTTTCGTCGACCTTCGGTTGGCTGCCCTGCGCTGATTGCATCAATATCCCCTGCTTTTGCAAGATCCAGCAGTTCATCCCAGGATTTGACCGGGACTTTTTTAAACCTGAAGTTCAGTTTTTTTTCGATTAATTGAATGTAATCCGCCACCATGCCTGTGGGTTTACCGTTTTCATCTAAATAATCCATGGGCGGCCAATCCGGTGTATGGGCCAGCCTTATTTTGCCATCGTGGGCGGAGAGCCATAATCTTTCTTCCGGCGTTAACTCGGGAACAGCCGCATCAAGGCTGGGGCATAAAAACAAAATCCCCCATAAAAGGATGAAACAAAGATAAAGTGTTTTAAAAAAGTTGGTCATTATTTTCCTTCAATCGGATTGTATATACGATTGCCGATGGTTTTCTGGGTTTTCGGTTCCGATATTTATAACACGATCCTGGGACAATTAAAATCAAATGAGAAGTTTGACACTTTTCTTAAATTCAAGATTTGTTTTTAAGAATTTCATTATTTTTCTCTTGGGTTACGCTGCCTTGTTGTTTTTGTGTTTCGCGCCGTAAGTGCTCGTATTAATATGAAAAATGGTTGCCATTTCGTTTTGGCACGTCAATTGCAATCTAAGTAGTTAAGTGTCGGCTCCAGTGTGTGATTTTGTGCCGGCGCATTGACATGGTGCCATGGGGCATTGCGTCATGGATATGTAACATAGACGGTACACTTTAAGGAGATCCCATGCAAAACAGACTGCAACCGCTCAAAAGTGATCAGCTGCAAATAATTCATAACGCCTGTATGCGTATCTTGAACACGATTGGTGTGTCTTTTAACGACCCGGAAGCCATTGAAATGTTTAAAACGCACGGATTCAAAATTGACGGGAACAAAGTTTTTTTCAAAGAAGATCAGGTGCTCAGGCATTTGAAAACTGTACCGTCAGAATTCACTATCCAGGCCAGAAATCCAAAAAACAACATCAAACTCGGCGGCGATTACTTTGCCTTTGGTCCGGCGTGGGCAGCTCCCTTTATCATTGATACCGATGGCACCCGCCGAACCGGAACCCTTAAGGACCATGAAAATCTCTGCAAGCTGGTTCAGACATCACCATACCTTGATTTGGTTGCCGGATCCATGGCTGTTCCAGCCGAATTTTCACCACCCGAGGCAGCCACCAGGATGCTGGCTGCCTGTTTTACCCTTTCAGACAGGCCCCTTATATCCAACCCCTGTACCCGTGAAAATGGTCTGGAAATAGCTGAGATGGCGTCTATTGTATGGGGCAGGGAGGTTTCCAGCCTGGATCATCCGGTGTCCATTGTGTCAGTTAACCCGTTATCTCCCCTGTCCTACAGTGACGACACCCTCCAGGGGCTGATGGAATTTGCCAGACAGGGCCAGGCGTTGTTGATCTCTTCAATGGTATTGGCAGGGGTTTCCGGACCCATTGACATTCCAGGCACAGCAGCCCTGGAAATGGCTGAAAGCCTGGCCGGTATTGTTCTGGCCCAGTTGATCAATCCAGGAGTACCCTGTGTTTGCGGCGGCACTTCCTGTGCATCTGACATGCGAACAGGCGGAGTCAGCCTGGGTGGTCCAGAATCCCTTCAGCTTATTGGAATTGCAGCGCAAATGGCCGAATTTTACGGCCTTCCCTGCAGATATGGCGGCAATCTTACCGATTCTTATTCCATCAATGCTCAGTCTGGTATCGAGTCTGCATTGCTCATGGTCTGCCCCGTTATATCCGGTGTCCATTTTATTCACCAGTCCTGCGGGATTTTAGGCTCATATTCAGCGGTGAGTTTTGAAAAGTTTGTCATTGATGAAGAGGTGTGCGGCATTATCAAGCAGGCAGTCCGTCCCCTTGAGATCTCTGAAGAAAGTATTAATACAGACCTGATTAAGCGGGTAGGGCATGGTGGAAGCTACTTGATGCAGCCGGAAACTGCAAAGAAATGTCGTACAGCATTTTTTCCTTCCCGTTTGACACGCAAAAGTACCTATGAGAACTGGGAAGCTAAGCGACACGGTGACATCGTTGGTAGAGCTGCTGATCATGTAAAGGAACGGCTTGATGCCTATGTCAAGCCAGATATAGATCCAGGGATTGAAAAGGATCTCAATGCCTATGTTGACAAAAAAACCAAACAATAAAAAATTTAAAACAGAAAAAAAGAGGGGTGACTATGGAACAAAGCAATTTAAAACAAGAAAATCGTGAAAGCAGTATAATGAAACGTTACCTGGGAAGTGTCGACCGCCAACTGTTCTGGACAACCTTAATCCTTTTTATCATCACCGCCATATTTGGAGTCCTGACACCGGAGAAACTTGCATCTGTACTTCAGAAACTTCAGTCATTTATTACAACTAACTTCACATGGTATTATCTATTGTTTACCTCTTCCTGTCTGATGTTTTCAATATGGGCAGCCTTCGGTCCCTATGCTCAGTTAAAATTGGGCAAAGATGATGACAAACCAGAGTTCAGCACGATTTCATGGATGGCCATGCTTTTCAGTGCTGGAGTAGGTCTGGGGTTCATCTTCTGGGGGATCGCCGAACCGTTAAACCATTATATGTTGACACCCTACCGTGCTGAGCCAGGAACTGCGGCAGCTGTACCTGTTGCACTTCAGATCAGTTATCTGCACTGGGGCTTTCACCCATGGTCACTCTATGCAGTGGGGGGATTGGGGATTGCGTATTTTTCCTTCAGGCACGATCAACCGATGACTATTGCCACTTCTCTTTATGGTCTTCTGGGCGAAAATACCCAGACAAGTGTTTGGAGCAGGGTCGCCAATCAAGTTACGACGATTGCCACCATAGCCGGGATCAGTACAGCCTTAGGGCTTGGGATTCTTTCGATTAAATTTGGTTTGACCCATATTACCGGATTAGAAATGACCCCTGGCGTCACCATTTTTGTCCTTATTCTATTTATGGCGGCCTACATTTCATCATCGGTTTCCGGGTTAAAACGCGGGCTGAAATATTTGAGCCTTGTCAACATATGGCTGGCTTTTGGTGTTATTGCGTTCATATTTTTTGTCGGACCAACACTTCAGCTTCTTGACCTGTTTACCGACTCTTTAGGTCATTATCTGTCTGGTTTCATCACTATGACTTTCTGGAGTGATCCGATGAAGCAGGCCTTTGAAGGCAAATGGCTGGGATGGTGGACCATTTTTTACTGGGCATTCTGGATCGCCTGGGTGCCTTTTGTCGGGGGTTTTATCGCTCGTATATCCAAAGGCAGGACGGTTAGAGAATTTATCATCTGGGTAGTATTAGTTCCTTCCCTTGTCATGTTCGTATGTTTTGATGTTTTTGGTGGAGCAGCAATTATAGCAGAAAGATCCGGTGCCGTAGAATTATGGAAAGCCGTACAGGCTGATATGGGATCAGGTATTTTTATGCTGTTGACGGTGTATCCCTTTGGTTATTTCGCCTCCATTATAATTTTCATAAGCCTGATCATTTTTCTGATTACATCAGCAGATTCAGCATCCTTTCTATTGGCCATGATTATGTCCAAAGGAGAGCTGGAGCCGAAAGCAGGAATGAAAATACTCTGGGGTACTGTATTGGGTGCTCTTGCGATTATACTGCTCCAAAGCGACGGCCTCAAGGCATTACAGACGGTCTCAATTGTTTGTGCGCTTCCTTTTACAGTAGTTATGATTGCCATGATGGTGTCTATGGTCAAGGGATTCAAAAAGGATACATCAGGAAAATAAAACCAAACGCCTTGAATAGAAAATCTGGTCTGCCGGCCAGATTTTCTATCATCAAAAATTTTTTATAGGAGTTAAAAATGACCAGAATTACAAGAACGTCAGCACTTACAGCTCGTCATAAGGATTTGGGCGGCAAGTTTGAAGAGTACATTCGCATGGGTGTCCCCATGACTTACAGCACGGATCCCCGGGATGAGCATGATGCCGTGCGGGATGCAGCAGGAATGTACGACTTTACCGCTTTTTTGAAATTCCGTGTAAAAGGTCCGGATGCTCTTGAAGTCCTGAATCATGCAATGACTTTTGATTTGACAAAGGTAAAGCCCGGCCAGTCAAAATATGGTCCGTTTCTCAGGGATACTGGAGTGATCTGTGATGACGGCATCACTTTTAACTTGGGCAATGATGAGTACATGGTCGTACATGGTGACGGTTGTGCAAGGACAATGGCGGAATTGTCTGCAAAAGGAAAGGATGCCGTGGTTGAGTATGAGGGAGGTCTTCACCTGATTGCCCTGCAGGGGCCCAAAGCTGTCGAACTTTTGGATCAGCACACGCCCATGGATCTGGCGGCGATGAAATATTTTCACCACCAGGAAACAGAGCTGTTTGGCTGTCCCTGCCTGCTTTCCCGGACAGGATTTTCCGGTGAAAGGGGCTATGAAATATTTGTAGATCCCCATCTGGCATGTGACATATGGGATAATATCCTTGTCTATGGAAAAGAGATGGGAGTAATGCCCTGTTCCATTGCCAGCGTATTTCCCGTCAGGATGGAAGCCGCCCTGCTTTGGCGCAGGTTTGATCTGATGGAGAATACGCCATGGGAAGTAAATATGTCCTGGGCCGTTGACTTAAACAAGGGGGATTTCCGAGGGAAAGATGCCCTTGTGACCGCTAAAGGGAAAGAGCGGTTCAAACTTTGCGGGATTGAGGCAGATATTGACCATGCCCTTGCAGGAGGAGAGAAATTGATGATCAACGGCAAGGAGGTGGGTGTTGTTAATGATAAACCGGCATATTCTCACCGGTTGAAAAAGTCTCTGGCACTGGTGCGCTTAAATCCTGAAGTTGCTAAAATCGGTACAAAGCTGGATGTTTTAGGAGAAACAAATTCCTGCACAGCGACTGTTGTGAAATTTCCTGTGTATGATACGAGTAAAACACGCACACACCAATAACGATAACGGAAAAAATTAATTTTTCAGCTGTTGTGTCAGGGATTTGGGTTTACCCTGGAAAGTAATTGTTTTAAACCTTGACAGGCACGTCAGACATCCTATCGTGCTTTAAAAATAAATCAGGAGGAAACCATGGTAGATTTTAATACAATTTCAGAGGCTGTAGTCGACT
>JAVERV010000031.1:0-41880 GCA_034006945.1 Desulfobacterium sp.
GTTTCAAATCTATCTGCAATGGCAAATCCGACTTTTTCATCCAGGGCAATGAAATGTTTTTGACCGCAATCTATTTTAGCCTGCTCAGCCGGGCGAAGCATATCAAAGAACACGTTCCCTTTGATTTCAAGCGGGCGCCCGCTTTTTGCGCTCCGCTGTATGCCTTGATTCGGAGGAGCCGGATTGAAATAGATAATTTCTTGTTCAAAATTTATCTAACTATACCCACGAGCCCGCTTAAAAACGACATAATTATTCCCCATATTATGGCCACAATAATAGCAGCAGGAATTGCAGCAAAAGAAATTTTGACAAGCAAAGAGACTAAATCCCAAAAAGGAATATCAATTCCTTTTATGACAACTTTTTTTGCTGTTAATAGATCTTGTCTTTTTTTTTCTTGTTCAGCGTCCCATTTCGCCTTATCCTGCGCAAGTTTGATGTGGGCATCTTCCATTTTCTAACCTCAATTTAGTAGTTCATTTAATTGATTTTTGTGTCTGCCGAACGGTAAGCTAATTTTACATATCCAAATACATTACCGCCCTTTCTTTGATATAAGCTTTCTCCTCATCTTGGATAACCGAGATATATTCCAATCTATGAAATTTTTCAGAAAGAGCCCAAAGAATCTCATCAATCTCTGCAAATCTTATTGTTTCATTATCATCATCAGTATTAGTTGGGTAGACTATTATTGGTGATTTCCTGAGAACTTTTACTCGTCTTTTCGGTTTTAGTTTGAGATAATATGACGGAAGGCGATTCTGTTTAATCAAAAGAATAGCATCAATTGCAAAACGAAGACAAAACAAAGCATTTTTCCTGGTTGATTCAATCGATGTGTTTGAGAGTTTGTTAATAATTGAATAATTTCCTGAATCCATAACGTGAATTGGCGGTATAATTTGTTTAAATCTTATATATTCTCTCTGATTTATACCGTGAATAATAAGATCAAGCTGTTTTTGGTGTTCAACTACTATTTTTTCAATATCTTGCGCCCATCGTTGAAGTTCCCTATCATCAGATCGGTTAAAAGAGTTTAGTTTCAGTGAGTTATAAACATTAAGAAAATGCGATTGATAAATTCCAAAGGCAATTGCTGAATTATTAACAGATTCACCGTAATTGTTATCTGATATACATTCTTCAGCTTTATTTAGAAAATTCTCTATACGAGTATTCCTTATAAGATTGGTTAATGATATGGAATTATAATCAATATTTAAAAATGTACTTAAAGAATTTGGAAAAAAACCCTCAAGGTCATTTTTTAACTTTTTTGCATCCTCAATTTTTGGTTCAAGACCGAAATGTTTAAAATTCACACGAGCTTTGTTTAATTGATTTAAAGCACTACGGTGAGAGAGTTTTCGACTATCTTTATTATCAATGACATCCATTATTTGGTTGAAAGGGGCATTATCTTTGATGCTGCAATGCAAGTACTCTATTATAACCCGTAAAATAATTTCCGCAGAATCCTGAAAATGCGAGACAGCTATTCCTGAAGCGAAAGATTCATTTTTTTCTAATATTTTTATTCCTTTACGAAAAATATATTTGGCACATACCAATCTGTCCAACAATTCTTTAGGGAGACTCATTTACTAACCCTTTGAAAATTTATTTAATAATGCAGTTACAAAACGAATATAACGGTAAGCTAACTTGCCCCGCCAATAGCCTCCGAGGGAACCGATGAGCTGCTCGCAGTGTCGGGTAGCCGGAGGCTGTTTCCAGCCCCAGGCCCCCTAAGGTAGGGTCGAAGACTGGCGCGGTTCAAATTAAGCCCGTTTCCAATCCCCTCCACATCAAACGCAGCATGCGGATCTCCCGCACTACGCTTCCCTGTCAACTTCATTTAAAAGTTTATGTGACCTATCTGCCAGCAGCGCTTTCAAGCCTGGTACCGTCTAACCTTATAGTTATTAAATAACCCGAAAGTTTTATACAACCATGCTCTACTCCACCTGTTCCAGCCGAAGCCACCACGTTTCTTTGCACGCATCAGAACCGCGATGTCTTGTCAGACTTGGCTTTTAAATATATTTTCCTTCTCAGGTCTTGTAAACTAATGGACTTCTTTATCATAAAGCCCTTACCTCCCTATGTTGTTGGAAAATTGTTAACAGCAAGGCTCCTTCGCTCCCCGGATGTTATTCCGATTCACAGCTACTACGAACCTATCCGCCACCCTCTCGTCTTCGATGCATTTCCCGCTGTTCACGGTTATAGCATCTACCTTGCTCCGACAATTTCTTCTCGGGACGAGGAGGGTTTCTCCAGTTGCTCGGCATGTCCTTGTTACCGTGCTGTCGCTACCACCCCGCCGGAGTGAGCAGTCGTATCGGTCAGACTTCGACTACCCATGCTGTCTTCACCCTACGGCTGCGGGTTCGACCTCCGAGGTTTCTCACTTTCGGGGCCACCTGGGCGTTCACTCTCGTTACGGCCCGGCAACTCGCTCACCACCCTTAAAGATGGCTTTGTCAATGGGCTTCAGATAATTCGATTTCCCTATTATCTGCCATTCAAGCTACGGGGCTCTGACTTTTACCCCGGCAGGACTGACTCCTGCTGAACATGCCAGCCTTAGCTGGACGCACAACCGTACGTGAGACTTTCACCTCATACGGCTCAAGCATTGATAAAGTTCTTTTCAAAACCCGGCAGTATCGGTTTACACCTCCACTGCCTTCTCGATACGTGCTTGTAAACGATTTACTTTGTTCGGCAAAGCCCCCCAAAGCTCTCCAGGCCGTCAATGACATAACAGTCACCGTCTATCCTCACCATGAAGATAAAACCGTCCAAACGTTTCCCGGGATTCAACACCCGTCGGAAGTCTGCTCACTTTCGTGCCGGGGAACTCCCCGTATCTGCCCCATTACAAGACAGCATTCGCTTTTTCCGACATCCTCTACCCACTTATCTATCGGCTCGCCTTACGGTTTGCTTTCCATACTGAAATGGAGACAGTTGGGCTTACCCTGATTCCACTGATATTACACAATGGGTTAGCGTCTGTCTATTCGCCGGGGGAATCATGGATCACGTGTGATGAAACCTGATCATCACAACCATACCCCTTACCATTTTGGTCAAGACCTGTCAGCATCTTTGGCCTTTCAGCGCTCACGGCGTTTATCAACAGTTCACATGTGTTACGCATACCATCATTCTTAGCTCCCAACCGGCTTGATGCTGCCAGAGTTGAGCTTGCCTCACGGCTCGCTCTCCAGGTCATAAGACCAAGGGCTTCATTGTCTCCCGGGCTTCACACAAAACCGTTACCGGTAATGCATGCCAGGGTAAGAAACTGCCGGTGATACGGCAGGTTAAATTGCATTAATTAACAATAATATCAGCGACTTCAAGTCGCACCAGGTTTAGCGTTGGGTTAGCGAATTTCTTCGATTTTATATCCATTGTTTTTTGCTTGGGTAATAAATCTTTCTATATTCCCCTTTCCCCATTGATTAGAAATCGCATATTGACTGGAATCAGAGAAAACCAATATTTCATCGTCCCCCAGAAAATGCCTGTATATACTTTGCCGTTTATAAATTGCTTTAGCATCTTCTACGGGGAAGAACAGTCCACCTTTCCTAATTTTTTGTGGGAATACTTGCAATAATTCATCAATATTTTTAGGAGAATTTTCAGAAACCCATTGCTGAATAACTGCTAAAACTAATTTTCTTTTATTAAATGTATTTCCCTGAAAACTGTAACGGGTATAATCTCTTTGTGACTTCTTTGCTTCTTTTCTTTCTTCTGATTGCTGTTTGATTTTTATCTGGTAACTTTCGGCCTCTGGTAGCGGAATAATCTGTTGTACATCTACAAGAATCTGATCTTTATATCTATATGGAATCAATCGAATACAACGAATGTTCAAATTCCTATCATTAAGCCACATAACGGAGGTGGTAAGTTCCTTAGAAAAATTGGCTGATACTAAAACGATATGGACATCCAAAGCAAAATTATCTTCTTGCGGTTCGTCCCACTCTAAAAACTCAAGCATTATAGCTTCTGCAAGATCTTCATTGTCAATTGATTTAAGATATCTTTCAAATATTTCAACAGCACGACTGAACGTCAGGGTAGATACCATTGCTGCATATCGAAGAGCTTGAAGCTCCATATGCTCCCCTGTTTCAGTGCGTTTTAATTCAATAACGACTAAATTCCCTTCTTTATCAATTGCTAATAAATCAATTCTTCTCTGAGAGCCAGCCCACTCAGAAAATTCTTCAGAGATGACAAGACAATCAGGTGCAATCACATTAATTTGTTTTTTTAGGGTTGATTGAAGGTGTTGCCGTTCCAGTATGCCTTCATTATTAAAAGTGGTAGTTTCGACTTTTAACAATTTATTTTCATTGAAACTGTATATTGTCATTGTTTTTTCCTGGTATAGCTAACGATAAGGGTAACCGGCGGCAAGGGCTACCATAAAACCAACAAAAAGCGAATCACTTAAAAGCCGCTTCAGCCTTAAAAAAGTGCAGGCCCTTGCCGTCGGGTTGACCCGTTGGTTATGCCTTTTAAAAAAGGAAAAAAACAACGAAACCATTCATAAAGGCTCGGGTAACTGTCCGGGGTTTTTTCGTATATAGATAGAATATACAACAGTTTGGACTGGTCGAGATTAGCTCAAAACAGTGCCAATCTATCATTATCTCTGCTCAGAAAAAGGTTCAAATCTTGTTCATTTATGCATCGTTTTTATTTTAGCATGTCGTATCCTATGACTGCAGACCTAGCAAGTTTGCGATTATCAGAATTTTTCACTTTCTGAAGTGTATCTTTGTATTTTTCATTGCCTGAAGTCCCCAAGGCTTTGCAAAGCCAAGCCATTGTGTCAATGCTTACTTTATCTGAAGCGGTCTGATAACCTTTTAAAAGTTCCTCATTAACCACTTCATAGAGATCTTGATCCGTGTATGATCTTGTGGTGATTCTTTTGGCAGCTTCCTTTTTTACTTTCATCAAGTCAGATTTAAGCATATCCTTTAAATTTGCTATCATAGTTTGTGACCCTATTTCTTCCGTGCAGCTTACGCCATCGCCATGATGATAGCTACAAATATACCTCTTACCATTGCACTCTGCTACCCAATTGTGCATTCCTGATATGGTGCTTGATGTTTCTTCTGTGATAATTATATCATTTGGTCTGCACGGGAGTATACCAGCTGATAATTGACTTGAAATACGTGCAGATGAACAACCCGTTACCATCGTCAATAGTGATAAAAGCAAAACTATTTTTTTCATATTCTTTTTTTCTTTTATTGGTTAAAAAACTTGATCATCAAGTTTTGGCGTCTTTAATTGCGGCTGGCATAACAGTTTTAATAAGCGGAAGTTTTCCATGCTATTGACTATATAGATGATATGATTTTCCGCATATCAGGATATCAAACCAATAAACGTGTAAAACTTTTCCACTTATGACATTTTAAGCTTTATTTTTCCACTTATTGCGAGACAACCAACTTAAATATGGAAAATCAATCAAAATTTTATCCCAATCCAAAGTTAAAATTAATGGATCAGGTTGGTGAGGTCCTGCGATATCATCATTACGCCTATCGAACTGAACAGACTTATTGTCAATGGATATTACGGCATATCCGGTTTTTCGGTGGTAAAACCCAACCACGCAATCTCAAAGCCCACCATAATGAAAAACACCCTGTACGGACCCGCATGCAGGGTGTTGTGAGGGATAGGGGATAAAACCCCCGGCTACCCGATTATGGATCCGCTATTAATGATGGGCTGTATATTCATCCAAAAGTCTGCGAATCATTTTTTGATATTGCGTATTATACTTTTGGGCCTCTTTTTTAAAAAAATCGACACTTGTTTTACTTAACACAATTGTAACCTTTACGGTCTCGTCTTTCAGGGCGAGTTCTTCTGGGGATGGGAGAAAATCGGGAATAACCTTAACCTTTCCCATGGGTTCATCCGTGTATTTGATTTTCCCTTTCATATATTTTTTTTCCTTTCCGCCAATACCCGGCGCCAAAAATTCTGATTTTGTTCTTTCTGTATGTAAATCGAACGGTCATTATTCCATTAGAAACCCTGCCAAGACAGTAATAGCGCTTCTCTTCAACACTGTGCTCAAGATCTTCGAGGATAACACGATCAGTATCCAGAAACGCAAGTTGTGCCAAGGCAAAAGAAACGCCATGCTTTTCCTGATTTAGCCTGTCTTTATTGACGTCCCAATCAAAATCAGAGTGTTTTTTCATTGTTTCATATTAGGTCGGAAAAGAAAATCTGTCAATATAAAAACATGGCAATTTATATGGCTTTTTGCTCCATAATCGCAGTGCTGACCGGCGCTGTGCGCCGATCAAGCAAACGGTAGTTTGATTGATCGGTGTGCAGTGACCGGTCCAGTACCTTTTTCAGGTGCCGAGGCGCCGGGACAATTCACCTGGTTCAAGAGAAAAAACAGTCTTTTACCACAAATGAAAACAGCTGCTCCTGGGACCGGTCCATTGAAACTTTAAAAAATGAAATACAGGTCCGTCACTATTCAAAGAAGACGTTGAAAGCCTATTCTTTGTGGGTTGAAAAACTCCGGTATTTTGCTAAGGACAAAAAACCTGAAACCATTACCGTTGAAGATGTAAAGGCTTTTCTGACATTTCTTGCTGTAAAGAAAAAGGGTCCTCTTCTTACCAGAACCAGGCATTTAATGCTCTGCTGTTCTTCTTCCGCCATGTGTTGAAACAAAAATTTGGTAAAATAGACGGGGTGGTCCGAATATCCAGGTTTTCTGTTCGAAAGCCCCAACCGTGATCCCCCTTGAATGATACAAGACCGCATGGTAAAGAAAGATGGCGCTTTTTGATTTCACTGTACCTATTGAGATAATGTATTTATGTGTAACTTTGAAAGTATGAGTTATGAGTAGCCCTGAAAATAAAATCTATAACGGTGATATTGTGGCAGGCTCCCTGCTCATGGAAGAAAGCCGTAAAGTTGCATGCCTGCTCTTGGAAGAGGTAAACGCTGATGGATGGTATCAGGCAATTATTCTTGACAATATCTTACAGAAAAGAAGCCCTGCAGCCGCAAAAAAACAGGCACTGTTGATAAAAAGACGTCTCACAACCATGGACAGAGAGTTGTGGCAGCTTGTCCATGACGGTTCATCCGAAATAACGGCCCAGGCTCTGCTTGCGGCAACCATAAAACAGAGCCGGCTGGTTGGTGATTTTATGGATAAGGTTTTACGGCTGCACTGGAAAACCTTTACCAAAAAAATCGGCATAAGTGACTGGAACCAATTCCTCGATACCTGTGTCCAGGTTGACCCCCAGGTTGACACATGGAAGGAATCGACACGATCAAAGCTGAAACAGGTTGTGTTTAGAATGCTTGCCGAGGCAAAATATATTGAAAGTACAAGGACCTGTAAGTTAATTCCCGTATCCCTGGCGCCGGAAATAGAGAAATATCTTGCCAAAAAAAACGAAGCCTATGTATTAAAGTGCATGAAAGTTATGTAGCCCCATAAGGATTTCCTATGGCACCATTTAAAACCCGTCTGGACAAGATTCTTGATCGGCTGACATCCGATGAACTCCTCTCTAATTCCGGCCTTGGGAATGAAATCGGCTTTTATATCTTTGATTATCCCCCTGAGTTTGAACTGGAAGTAAGAGATCATATTGAGTTTCTCTTAAAACAGATTCCAAAAAGAAAGCCTGCCCTGCGTTTCAAGCACATCAACCTGTTTGAACTTATTGTTGAGTATCTTAAAAGCAGAAACCTGCTTGACCGTGTTCTTACTCTCCAGGCAGAAAAGGGGGACGAGGCGGTTCTAAAAGCCCTTAAAGGTCCGATGGAGGCCAAAAAAATTGCAAACGAATTTGTTGATCTTGCCCGTCCAGATGAACAGGATCTTGTTCTGGTATCGGGTGTTGGGAATGCATATCCCATGTTGAGAAGCCATAATCTCCTGAACAATCTTCACCATTTAATGGAAGAGACGCCATTGGTCATGTTCTATCCCGGGGTATATACGGGACAGGGGCTCAACCTCTTTGGCCGGTTAAAAGAGGCTAATTATTACAGGGCATTTCGACTGGTTGTGTAATCAACGGCTCGTTTGACACCTAAAAGTTGCATTCATGTTTTTTGTTTTTAAACCAATTAGCATTTATATTAGTTTGTTATGATGTTTTTTAAAAATTTATCATTCACCAAATTGTGCAGGGTTCAAAACCAAAAACCATGAACCCTGCGGGAGCGCTATTTGACCGGATCTGCTGCGTTGCCGGGCACTTGCGGTAAACGATTACAGCTACATGCCCGGCGTCTTGCATATCCGGCCAACTAACGCTTGCAACTTTTAGGTGATACCTAAAAAATGCAATCTTTAGTTGATAAAGGCAGATCAAATATCTGAAAGGAAATTCGGCAATGCTGATTCAAAATATATTCACAAAGGATATCTCACGCCCCATAAACGGGGTTGTAAAGGCAGATCAGCTAAATGAGTCTGTTGTATGGCAGGAGCTTGATGAATATGTTGTTACCCGTGAGCTTGACAGACATTTAAGAACCTTCCTGTCATCCTACCTTGGTGGTGCAGATAATCCCAATGATCCCATATTAGCTGGCAGGATGGCCGTCTGGGTATCCGGTTTTTTTGGTTCAGGAAAATCCCACTTTATTAAAATCCTCTCCTATCTTTTGGGTAACAGGGCAGCTTACAGTCCTGATGGCTCTTCTGAAAAAAAAGCGGTTGATTTTTTTTCTGACAAAATAAAAGACCCCATGCTTTTAGGCGATATCAGGCGGACTGCAGCCATTGATGCCGATGTTATCCTCTTTAATATAGACAGCCGAGCTGATGCAACGGACGGCAGATCCACCATTTTATCCGTCTTCTGGAGGCTGTTCAATGAAAGCCAGGGCTTTTGTTCAAATTCCCTTCCCCTTGCCGAGATAGAAAGATACCTGAGCATAAAGGGCAAATATGAGGAGTTTAAAACCAGGTTCAAGGAGATATACGGCTCTGAATGGGAGAATGAACGGGACGCCTACTCCCTTTTTCAAGATGAAATTGTTGAAGCCTTATCCCTGGTCCTTGATAAAAACCCGGATGCCACCCGGGACTGGTTTGAAAAGTATGAGGAGAGCTTCAACCTCACCGTCGAACAATTTGCAAGAAGGGTAAAGGAATATCTGGATACACGATCAAAAACCCATAGAATCATATTTCTGGTGGATGAAATTGGCCAATTTATCGGCAGTGATACCCATCTGATGCTGAACCTGCAGACAATTGTTGAAGACCTGGGGAGAATTTGCGGCGGCAGGGCCTGGGTTCTGGTCACATCCCAGGAAGATATTGACGCAGTGCTCGGGGATATTAAATCCTCCAAGGCAAATGACTTTTCTAAAATCCAGGGCAGATTCAACACAAGGCTATCCCTGTCCAGTGCCAATACCGACGAGGTGATCCAGGCGCGTCTTCTTGAAAAGCAGGATGATGCAAAGATAGCGCTTAAAGAACTTTTCTCTCAAAAAGGGGATATTCTTAAGAATCAGCTCAGCTTCACCCATGATACCACCACGTTAAAAAACTTCTCCAGCGACCAGGAGTTTGCAACTAATTACCCCTTCACCCCCTACCATTTCCAACTGGTTCAAAAGATATTTGAGTCCATCAGAAAGGCAGGAGCAACAGGCCTCCACCTCAGCCGGGGGGAGAGGTCCATGCTTGATGCCTTTCAATCTGCTGCCAAGAACATCTCTTCCAGGGAGATCGGCGCACTGGTTCCCCTGTATGAGTTTTTTCCCTGTATAGAAAGTTTCCTGGACACCTCGGTTAAAAGGAGCATTGAACAGGCAAGGGAGAATAGAGGATTAAACGCACCCTTTGATATTAACATTCTCCAGACGCTTTTTCTAATTCGTTATGTGGATATCATCAAACCCAACATAGATAACCTTGCAACCCTTTGTATCGACCAGGTGGATGCGGACAGGATCATCCTTAAGGAACAAATTGACGGGGCGCTCGTGCGTCTTGAAAAAGAGAACCTTATCAGCCGCAACGGTGACCTCTTTTTCTTCCTCACCAACGAAGAACGGGAAGTCTCCAGGGAGATAAAAAGCGTTGAGATCTCTTCCCATGCAGAGACAGAGCTTCTGGGGGATATTGTTTTTGATGATATCCTGAAAAACAAATCCAAGCACAAATACCTCCCCTTTAAAAGGGACTATGTCTTTAACCGGATCTGTGATGAAAAACCCTGGGGGAAAAAACTGGAGGATGAGCTTTCCCTTGAGATCATAAGCCCCATGCACGATGAGTATTCAGTGTACAATGCCGGAAAATGTATCATGCACAGCCTGAATGACGAGGGAACTGTCCTCATAAAAATGGGTAATGATCAGGCCCTTTTTTCTGAGATACGCACCTATATCCAGACGGACAAATACATCAAGGAGAAGAGTGATGCAGCCGCATCAACCAGCTTAAAACAGATATTAAGGGACCGGGCAGACGACAACAGAGGCAGAAGGGAAAGACTCATCTCAAGGGTGGATGACTTGATTCTCAATGCCGATTTCTACACCCTTGGTAAAACCCTTGAGATAAGTGCCGCTGCGACCTCAAAAGCCCTTGATCAGGCCTTTGACTACCTGGTTTTAAATACATTCAGCAAGTTTAATTATCTGACCCATGTACATGATGATCCCATACGAGAGATCAGGCAGATCCTGCTGTCCGATGACATTGGACAGAAACAGCTCCTCCTTGAATTTGCCGGGGAAGAGACTCAGGATATCAAAGAGCTCAGAACCTTTGTTGAACTTAAAACCGCAAGCAATAAAACCATAGTTCTGGATGAGCTGGTAAAACAATTTTCAAAACGGCCGTTTGGCTGGCCGCCGTTCCAGATTGTGATCCTCACGGCCAAGTTGTTCATGGCCGGAAACATCAGCCTGTTCGTGGACAAGGCCAGGATCGGGCCCAAGGATGCCATCCCTCTTCTGTCAAAAACGAATCAATGGAAGAATGTCCAGATCGTAAAAAAGATCACCATGGCAACCCGGGATCTTCAAGCGGCAAAAGATCTTGGCAAGGAGATATTTGGCTCTCTGGCTCCGGACGGTCAGGAAAAGATCGGTCAATATATACAACTCGGTCTGAAAAAATGGACGACGCCCCTGTATAAATACAAGACCCTGGCAGATACAGGCGGTTATCCCGGTAAACGAGAGATCGACGGCTGCTTGAAAGTTGCAGCCGCCATCCTTGATCTCCATGACGCCTTTGAGATGATCAAAGAGTTCAACCGCCGCAACGCTGATCTCCTTGATGCCCATGAGGATTTTCTGGATATTCAGGATTTTTATGAAAACCAGAAACAGACCTGGGAGACATTGCAAGGTGCATTAAAGCGGTTTCTGCCCAATAAATATGCCATTGAAAAAGATGCCGAAGCGCAAAAGGCCCTGAAGCGGATGGAGGAGATCGTCTCTGCCAGGAGTCCCTATCAGATGCTTAAGGATGTCAGCATGCTGGTTTCAACTGTGGAGCGGTTTAATGATAAACACGTGGATGAACGGCGAAAATCTGCCACTGACGAGATCGATAATAAGATCAAACAGGTATCTAAACTGTTAAACCAAAAAGACGCAGATGATGCCTTTAAAAATAAAACCCTTTTCCCCCTTCAGAATTTCAAGAAAAAGATAGCCGCAGAACAGAGCATCCCCCAAATGAGCTACAGCGTTAATGAATCCCAGCAAGCCTTTGAGGATGCTTTGGAGGCCATTGACGAAGAATTCGCCCCTGTTGTAACTGTGCCGGATAAAAAGAACAGCAAGCCGCTACCACCGGTAAAAAAGATAACAACCATAAAACCCGCCAACTTCAAGCACAAGGCATATCTCGATACTGAAGAAGACGTGGCTGTTTTTATTGAAAAGGTTAAAGCCGAGCTCCTCGACGCCATCAAGGACAATTTCCGGATCAGGGTTCTCTAATCGCCACGACCAAAGGTAAAATATGAACACCTCACAGATTAAAGCATATGCACCCAGGGCAAGGACCGATTTTATAAAGGCGGTCACGGAAAGGGCCGCACGGTTCGGCATCCACGGGGATGACGATATCGAGCCCCTTGAAATTAAGGGCGATGTTTCCATCATCGGCACCCGGGCCTTTTCTAAAAAAGCAGGTGAACTTCGGGAGAAGCTTGTCAACAGGTTAAAACAATCCGGGTTTGAAATGTTTGTTCGGTCCATTGCCTACACCTGGTTTAACCGGTTTGTCGCCATCCGCTATATGGAGGTTCACGGCTTTCTGGACCATGGGTTCAGGGTCTTAAGCAACCCCAACGGCTCTGACATCCCTGAAATCCTTGAGAACGCAACGGACGTTGACCTGCCGGGCCTTGACAAAAAAAGGGTGATCGAACTCAGGCTTGCCGGTGACAGGGACAACGAGCTCTACCGGATGCTGATCATTGCCCAGTGCAACGCCCTTCACAGGGCAATGCCCTTTCTGTTTGAGAAAATTGACAACGAGGCCGAACTTCTTCTGCCGGACAACCTCCTGCACTCAAACTCCCCGGTCAGAAAGATGATCACTGAAATTGATGAAGAGCTCTGGAATGACGTTGAGATCATCGGCTGGATTTATCAGTTTTATATTTCCGAGAAAAAAGACGAGGTCATCGGGAAAGTTGTAAAGAGCGAAGACATCCCCGCTGCCACCCAGCTCTTCACTCCAAACTGGATCGTTAAATATATGGTCCAGAACACCCTTGGGCGAATGTGGATGGCCACCTACCCCGAGTCTTCGTTAAGAGAGAAGATGGCCTATTATATTGAACCGGCAGAACAGGAGCCTGAAGTCCAGCAAGCCCTTGATGCAGCAACGCCCGGGGAGTTGAATCCTGAAGAGCTGACCTTTTTAGATCCAGCCTGCGGTTCCGGCCATATCCTGGTGGAGGCCTACGATATCCTGAAAGAGATCTATCTTGAAAGGGGCTACAGAACCCGGGATATCCCCGGCCTGATCCTCGGGAAGAATCTTTATGGCCTTGATATAGACGACAGGGCGGCCCAGCTTGCCGGTTTTGCCGTTTTAATGAGGGCCAGAAATGATGACAGACGGCTGTTCACCCGGGATGATCTGAAGCTGAATATCATATCCATTGCTGAAACCAGGGGGGTTGATAAGGAAAAGCTCTCAGATGCTGTCTCAAAAAGGGAGGGTGGGAATTCTGCCTTAAAATGGATTCAGGAGCTGGTTGATCTGTTTGAACATGCAAAAACCTTTGGATCTTTGCTAATGATCCCAGAAAAACTGGCTGACAAACTGGATGCCATCCAAGGGATTATTAAATCAGGGCAAACCGATAGCGACGATCTTTTTGACTTTGCTGCCGGAGAAGAGCTGGAGAGTTTGAAGCCGGTTATAAACCAGGCAAAAATCCTGGGGAAAAAATATGACTGTGTGGTGGCTAATCCGCCTTATATGGGTGGCAACGGGATGAACTCTATGCTAAAAGCTTTTGCAAAAGAACACTACCCTGCCAGCAAATCCGATTTGTTTGCCATTTTTATTGAACGGAATCTTGAACTTTCAGTTGAGCAGGGCCTCGTTGGAATGATCACCATGCAGAGCTGGATGTTTCTTTCATCTTATGAAAAACTTCGCCAAAAGATCCTTGATCAAAAAGCTATACTCTCTATGGCCCACCTTGGAGCAAGGGGGTTTGATAGCATTGGTGGTGAGGTGGTTTCAACAACGGCTTTTGTCTTGGAAAATGCCAGCAGACCAACTTTAAAAGGAAATTACTTACGTCTGATTGAAGGCAAGTCGGAGACTGCAAAAAAAATTGCCGTTCGTGAAGCCATTCAAAATCCAGATTGTGGTTGGTTTTTCAATGCCTCTGCTGCTGATTTTAAGAAGATTCCTGTGAGTCCTATTGCGTATTGGTTAAAGGGTACACACTTGTTTGAGCAAAAATTAATTGGTGATATATTTGTTTCCGGAGGAAGAAACAAAACACATAATAATGATAAATATTTACGTTTCTTTTGGGAAATTGATAACAAAAATTCTGATTGGGTTAGTTACGCAAATGGAGGAGGTTTTAGAAAATATGCAGGCAATGAACTACAAGTAGTAAACTGGTCAAACAGTGCTCGGCGATACTATGAATCACATGGTGGCTTGTGTAATATGAAATTTTGGGGAAAAGAAGGTATTACCTGGTCTCTTATAACATCTGCAATTAATAGTTTTCGTATTAAACCAGAGTATTCGCAATATAGTTCTGGCTCCCCAACCATCTTTAATTCACATTTTAAATGTGACAATAAAGTATTGGCGTTTTTAAACACACCGGTGTCTGACTATTATTTAAAGGCTATTAATCCAACGCTAAACACAACAATAAACGATGTATTTACATTGCCCTTTATTAATGAAAACATTCCTCTATCAATAACTGAAAATGTCAATACATGCATATTAATTAGTAAAAAAGACTGGGATTACTATGAAACGTCTTGGGATTTCACCTCTCTTCCTCTTTTGCATATTGACTATCATCAACCTTATTTAAAAGAAACTAACAGCACTTTGTGCAGGAATTGGCAAGAAATGACCGCTCAAATGCAAGGATTGGAAGAAAAAAATAACAGCATTTTCATTGATGCGTTTGACCTGCAAGAGGAACTCACCCCGGATGTTCCTCTTCATGAAATCACCCTCACCTGCAACCCCCACTACCGCTATGGAAAAGGAAAAACAGAAGAAGAATACGAAGCCCTCCTTCTCACCGATACCATGAAGGAGCTGATCTCCTACGCCATAGGCTGCATGATGGGACGCTACAGCCTTGATGAGCCAGGCCTGATTTATGCCCACAGCGGCAACAAAGGATTTGATGCTGCAAGATACAAAACCTTTCCAGCCGATGACGACGGCATCATCCCCATCATGGACATGGAGTGGTTCGAGGATGATGCAGCCCGGAGATTTGTTCATTTCATTAAAACGGCCTGGCCCGAAGAAACCCTTGATGAGAATCTGAAGTTCATCGCAGACGCCCTGAAACCCAGATCCGGCGAATCGCCCACCGACACCATCAGGCGATACCTGAGCACCACGTTTTTTAAAGACCACATGAAAACGTACAAAAAACGGCCCATATACTGGCTGTTTTCAAGCGGCAGACAAAAGGCGTTTGAATGCCTCGTATATCTGCACCGGTATAATGATTCAACCCTGTCCAGAATTCGATCCCACTATGTGACCCCCCTCCAGGGAAATATCACTGCCAGGATTGAGTTCCTTGACCATGAAAGGGATGCATCCACAACGGCATCGGCCCAGAAAAAGATTCAAAAGGAAATCGACCTGTTAAAGAGAAAGCAGATTGAGCTCAAAGCCTTTGACGACGAGCTGCGGCATTTGGCAGACATGAGAATTTCCCTTGATCTGGATGACGGTGTAAAGGTTAACTATGGGAAATTTGGGAACCTTCTTGCAGAAAAGAAAGCGATTGCCGGGAAAAAATGAGCATTGAACCTGAAGTTAACAAATCCCCTGTCGGCTGTTCAGCGGCAAAAAAAGAAAGCAAAGTCTGCAAGAAAAGCCGGAACTCTCAAGGGCATGATCCATATAAGCGATGACTTTCATGAACCTCTTGAAGACTTCAAGGAATATATGGAATGAAAATTTTAATGGATACACACACCATGCTCTGGCTTTTCAATAACGATGAAAAACTTTCTGAATACGCTTGCGTCAGCAGATGGGTTTTTCAGTAAATACAATGTCAAAATGGTGTGGTAAGTTTTGACTGTAACGTGGCATACGGACAACGTAAATGGATATCCAACAGATAAACCAGACCCTGACACGGATTTTTAAACAAGAGAACAAACGACTTGTCTTCTGGTATGACGGGGAAAAAGAATTTGAAGAGAGTCTGCCGTCAATAGAGGTGGATGGAGTTACCCTACTAAGGATTGATGGGACCTCAGCCCTTGATTTAAAGATACGGCTTGAGACCCGGGATGTTAATGAAAGATTCATCCTCTATGCCCCGTACTATGAGCCCGCTCCAGAACGAGACTGGCTTTTTGATATCAAATTATACTCCTATCTTTTCCATGCCGACCGGGCTTCTATCCTGATTAAGGAACTGGGCCTCAAGAACCAGAGCTTGAGGCCTTTTCTTAAAGAGCGAAAGGCGTTTTGCAGGAGCCGGGACAGGTTTGACCGATTAAAAAAATGGGTTGAACCCCAGGATCGGGAGGATGATATAGACCTTAAGATGATTACCGTTCTTGCAAGGGCGGATCATCCTGAACCCTTTGCCGTTCTCATGAAATTGATGGACTCTTTCTGCCTGGACGGCCAGTTTGATGCGACAAATGAATCAAAGTCCTGGAAGGAGATTGATACCCTTGGGCTTGCCCCTTCTTTTTGGAAATTCATGGTTCAGACATTTGGATATGTGAACGAATCATCACCCGGCTTGATGGATCTTTTGATAAGAATCTTTGTCACGGATTTTTCAAACAACCTGAAAAAAGATCTGCCGGTTTCCCTTGAACATTTCAGGATGTCGGGAACGTCAAAAGCTGTGAACGCATCTGTCTTTTTAAACCAGTGGCAGACCCATACCCTTTATTGTGAGAATTTCAACCGGGTCTCAAAGACTATTGCTAAACGACTGAATATTGCCCCCACGATTTCCTGCCTGGAAATTGAAGACCTTCTGGAAGTCTCCACATTTGAAGATGTGGAGCAGAGGATTATCAGTTCATTCAGGGACCAGATCATTGATGGTTTTAAGCGGACATGTTTTGATAAGGATTTTTCAAACATCCAAGCGGCCATAAAAAAACGGCTGGATGGATATTGGGCAAACTTTGTTTTTAAGGATCCCCCTGAAAAAAATCTCTATAGCTCTGCCTACCATGCCTTGGAAACTGCCATAAGGCTGTTTGAGCTGAGAAAGAAATATAATGCCGGATTTAATTACAAGAGTGCCGATGAAATGTTTGCGGCCTATACCCGGGAACTTTTTCTCGTTGATCAATTCCATAGAGTTTTCAATGAGCTTGCCAACGAGGTGGAACAGGGCGGATGGGATGTGCTGAAACAGCTTAGATCCTGTGTGGAGGATTGTTACAGCGGCTGGTTTATGGAACACCTCTCCATCAGATGGGGTGATTTTCTGGAACCACCCCCTGATTTTAAATCAGGGCTGCTCGACCACTGGCGCCTTAAGGGGGTCGATAATCAGTATGAGTTTTTTGAAAAAAGAATAAGCCAGACCCTGACCCAGTCGGATAGAAACAGGATATTTGTCATTGTCAGTGATGCCTTCCGCTATGAGGCAGCAAAAGAGATGACAGATCTGATTAATGGCAAGTATCGACTCCAGGCTGAGATTGAGCCCATGCTGGGCGTTCTGCCAAGCTTTACAGCTCTCGGAATGGCGGCGTTACTGCCCCATGAATCCCTGTCCTTTAAAGAAGGCACAGCCTCTCCGTTAGTTGACGGGAAGCCAACCGCCTCATTTGATCAGCGTGCTGCCATTCTAAATAATTTTAACGGAACAGCCGTTCGGGCAAAAGATCTTACAGCCATGAGCAAAGACAAGGGCCGGGCGTTTGTAAAACCCCACAGGGTCATTTATATTTATCACGATCAAATTGACGCCGTTGGAGACAAGGCCGTTTCAGAGGATAAGACCTTTGAGGCGGTAAGAACCGCCATTGATGAGCTGACGGCCCTTGTGGGGCTTATCATTAACAGTCTGAACGGCACCCGGGTCATTATTACCGCAGATCATGGTTTTATTTACCAGGAAAAAGATCCGGCAGCGCTGGACAAAAGCACCCTGGATCTGGAGCCCAACGGAGCGGTTAAAAAGCATAAACGATTCATTATGGGAACGAGCCTTGGAAAATCTGATAAGGTTTTTGCCGGCAGCACGAAACAGACCGCCAACACTGTTTCAGACATGGGTTTCTGGCTGCCAAGGGGAACCAACAGGTTCAACTTTGTCGGAGGGGCAAAGTTTTTTCATGGCGGGGCCATGCTCCAGGAGATCACCATACCGGTTATAACAGTCTCTGAAATGAAGGGCATCCACCTGGAGAAATCCAAGGTCGGCACCGTGGGTGTCTCTTTGCTGGGATCTTCCAAAAAGATTGTAACCAACATGCCAAGATTTGAATTTATCCAGACGGACAAAGTTTCCCAGCGCATGAAACCCAGGACCTTGAAAGTATCCCTGCGGGACGGAAACGATATTATCAGCAAGGAGGAGACCATCACCTTTGACAGCGGCTCTTCATCCATGGATGAGCGCAAGAGATCAGTCATGCTGCCCTTAAAGTCAGGACCGTTTGACAATAAAAAAACATATGCGCTGGTGCTTCGGAATGGTGATGACGATACAGAGTATGACAGAATGCCGATCATGATAGATATTGCATTTGCAAACGACTTTCAGGTGGATTTATGAAAACAGGCGACGTGGATATTGATGTATTGCTGAACGTTCATTTTGCAGGCCGTGTGGTACGAAAAGACCTGACCAAGCTTCTCAAGGAGGGAGCCAATGTCCCTGTTTATGTCCTTGAGTATCTTCTGGGGATGTATTGTGCGGTGGAAGATGAAGAGGTGATTCAGGAGGGTCTTAAAACGGTAAAGCAGATTCTGTCAGACAATTATGTCCGCCCGGATGAGGCCGAAAAGGTCAAATCCAAGATCAAGGAGCTCGGCAGCTATAAAATTATTGATAAGGTTACGGTAAGGCTCAACGAACGACGGGATATCTATGAAGCCATGCTTTCCAACCTTGGGGTCAGGGGACTTGAGGTTTCAAGTGATATAGTAAAACGATATGAAAAACTCCTGGTGGGAGGCATCTGGTGTATTTTGAATCTTCAATACTACTATGAGGAGGGGTCAAAGGATTCTCCCTTTCTCATATCAGAGCTCAAACCCATTCAAATGCCCAATCTTGATATGAACTCGATTTTTGAGGGGCGAAAAGAATTTTCTGAAGAACAATGGATCGACATGATCCTGAGATCAACCGGGCTTGAACCGACTCTTTTTGAGGAGCGTGTCAAATGGCATTTTCTGGCACGGTTGATCCCTCTGGTTGAAAACAATTACAACCTGTGTGAGCTCGGTCCCAGGGGAACGGGTAAAAGTCATATTTACAAGGAGATCAGTCCCAATTCCATACTGGTGTCCGGCGGTCAGACAACCGTGGCAAACCTTTTTTATAATATGAGCACCAGGAAGGTAGGTCTTGTGGGGGTCTGGGACACGGTGGCATTTGATGAGGTCGCCGGCATCCGGTTTAAAGACAAGGACGGCGTACAGATCATGAAGGATTTCATGGCATCCGGTTCTTTTTCCCGGGGAAGAGATGAGATTAATGCCAATGCCGCCATGGTCTTTGTGGGCAACATCAACCAAAGCGTGGACACGCTTGTTAAAACCAGCCATCTCTTTGCGCCCTTCCCTGAAGAAATGATCGATGCCGCTTTTTTCGACCGGATGCATGCCTATGTTCCGGGCTGGGAAATTCCCAAGATGAGGCCCGAGTTTCTCACCAACCAGTATGGACTGATTGTTGATTTTCTTGCTGAATTTTTAAGGGAGATGCGGAAAAGAAGCTTTGCCGATGCCATTGATCGATACTTTAAAATCGGAAACAACCTGAACCAGAGGGACATCATTGCCGTTAGAAAGACAGTGTCCGGGCTTTTAAAAATCATATATCCCCATGGAGATTTTGATAAAGATGCGGTTGAACGCTGCCTGGTTTATGCGTTGGAAACCAGGAGGCGTGTTAAGGAACAGCTGAAAAAAATCGGGGGCATGGAGTTCTATGACGTGCATTTCAGCTACATCGATAACGAATCCCTGGAAGAAAAATTCGTCACTGTTCTTGAGCAGGGCGGAGGGACACTCATTCCTGAAGGCCCCATGAACCCTGGAACAATGCACACTGTAAAGCTCGGAACATCCGGGCATCTCGGCTTATACCGATTGGAACTTCAGGTGACGGCGGGCAACGGTAAACTCTCCATCTCAGGCTCTGGAACCGACACAAAGACCAGGGAGGCCATCAAAATTGCCTATGACTATTTCAAGGCTAACATGGCAAGGGTCAGCTCCATGTCCAGGGTCGGGGACCATGATTATCACCTTCATATCGTTGAGATGCAAAGCACCGGCCCTGCCTCTGATTTAACCCTGTGCAGTTTCATCACCTTATGTTCCGGGCTCATGGGCAGATCCATCCAGAGTCAAATGATCATTCTGGGGAATATGAGCCTGGGCGGAACCATTGAAAAAGCATCAAACCTTGCAGAAGCGCTGCAGGTCGGATTTGACGCAGGTGCAAAACGAATCCTGATTCCCATGAGCAGTGTGGGGGATATCCCAACCATCCCCGGGGAGCTGTTTGCCAAATTCCAGACGAGCTTTTATTCTGATCCTGTGGATGCTGTTTATAAGGCTTTAGGCGTCAAATAATAAAGAGAAGGTGTATTTGCTGGAAATGGGGGCTGTGGGAACAAATAGATGAATAATCACTTGTAAGCCCGTTTGATTACAGGTCTTAAACCACCATTGAATCTTTCTGAAAAAAGGCGACAAGGCAAAAAGTTTAGGAGACATCATGATCAAAGAATTAAACTTGAAAAACTGGAAAAGTTTTAAGGATTCAACCCTATATATCGATCCTTTGACCATTCTCATCGGAACCAATGCCAGTGGAAAATCCAATTTGCTGGATGCCTTTGTGTTTTTAAGCCGGGTCAGTGCCGGTGTGGGAATTTTCCAGGCTATTAACGGGGATGTGAATCTGCCCCTGCTGCGGGGCGGAATGGAATGGGTCTGTCGTAAACCTGAGAACCAGTTTTCCCTGGAAATCCTGGTTGACGGTTTAAAGGCCTCCCAGGATTATCGGTATAGTTTGACCATACAGATAAACGGCAGCAAAGCTGAGGTTTTCAAGGAGGAATTGGCCTTGTTGACCTATGGAAAAGGCAATGGGCAGCCAAAGGTTAATACTCTTTTTGTGACCAAACAGGAAGAATCAACTACCCCTGGGATACCGACCTGTTTCTCCACGGGAACCCAGGGCCAGAGCCGTGAAAAACTTGTGGAGCTTAACCGGTCCCATACTGTTCTTTCTCAAACAGAAACCATGAATTTGCGCAAAGAAATCCAGGACGGCACACAACAGGTTTTGTCCCAGCTCAAGAATATCTTTGTATTTGACCCCATTCCGAGTCATATGCGGGATTACTCATCTTTTTCCGAGACCCTTAGGGCGGACGGCTCCAACATCGCCGGTGTTTTGGCCGGAATAGAAAAAGAATCCCGGGAAGAGTTGGAAGAAACTCTCACCAGCTATCTGAAAAAATTGCCGGAAAGGGATATTGAGCGAATCTGGGCTGAGCCGGTAGGCAAATTTAAAACCGATGCCATGCTCTATTGCCGGGAAGGATGGGGAGGCGACACATCCCATGAAATTGATGCCCGGGGGATGTCCGATGGAACGCTTCGATACCTCGCCATTGTTACGGCATTATTAACCCGGAAATCCAAAAGCCTGCTGGTCATTGAAGAGGTGGATAACGGGTTGCATCCTTCGAGGGTGCAATTTTTGATTGAAATGCTCAAAACTCTGGGCAAGGAACGGGCCATCGATGTAATTGTGACCACCCATAATCCGGCCCTCCTGGATGCCGCAGGGGCAGAAATGGTGCCCTTTATTGCGGTGGCCCACAGGGATAATCATACCGGGATCAGTCTTTTGACCCAGTTGGAAGATATCCAGCAGCTGCCAAAGCTGATGGCCGGGGGAAGCCTCGGCCGAATCGCGACACAGGGGCGCATTGAAGCTGCCCTCAAATCCAGAGGCAATGCATGAGAAAAGTATTGATTATGGATACCAGCATTCTCTGTGTCTGGCTTGCAGTTCCCAATATGGCGACCTGCGGGCCGGATGATGATAAATGGGATAAGCCAAGGGTGGATACGAAAATAAAGGCAGAAATAGAGGCCAAGGCGACCCTTGTATTGCCCCTGGCCACCCTGATTGAAACGGGTAATCATATTGCCCAGGCAAAACACAGCCGCAGGGAAAGAGCCGTGGACCTGGGAGAATTAATGCGGCTCAGCGCCGATGAACAAACGCCCTGGGCGGCTTTTTCAGACCAATACACCCTCTGGACTCCGGAAAAACTCAAAAAACTGTCTGAATACTGGCCCGACCTGGCCCAGGGTCAAAAACTTTCCCTTGGGGACGCAACCATAAAAGATGTGGCTGAATACTATGCCCGGATGGGATGGAAAATTGAAATATTGACTGGGGATACAGGATTGAAAGCATATGAACCAGAAGCACCTGTAGAAATACCCCGTAGGAGACAACGTTGATGGCACGGGATAAGACCCATGGGCCTGAAGGGACTGTTGGGAAATGAATCTCATTGAACAATGGGGAACCGGTGTACCCCGCATGTTTAAACAGGCAGAGGAGCTTGGGCTGCCGGAACCCCAGATTGGGGAATTGGGCATGAGGGTCAGGTTTATTGTGTATCTGGCCGAGCAGGTACGCATTCAGATTGATCCGGAAACCGAACAAGTAACCGAACAAGTAACCGAACAAGTAATAAATCTTCTTGAGAGCCTTGAAAACGAGCCTTTGAACACCAAAGAGGCCATGCGGTATCTGCACTTGAATCACCGCCCCACTTTCTTGTACACCTGTCTCCAACCTGCATTGCAGGCAGATTTGGTAGAAATGACACAGCCGGATTCTCCTAAAAGTCCAACGCAAAAATACCGGCTCACGGCAAAGGGACAGGGATTGATAAACACAGATGACAGCTAAAAGGGGTTGACCCCATAGAAATATGCTTCTTGATGATATTTTAATAACCAGGGAG
The DNA here is from genome assembly GCA_034006945.1 of Desulfobacterium sp. Lineage (GTDB taxonomy): Bacteria > Desulfobacterota > Desulfobacteria > Desulfobacterales > Desulfobacteraceae > Desulforapulum. Next base: position 23,032 of record JAVERV010000031.1, read on the forward strand.
GCCATCAAAATTGCCTAGGACTATTTCAAGGCTAACATGGCAAGGGTCAGCTCCATGTCCAGGGTCGGGGATCATGATTACCACCTCCATATTGTTGAGATGCAAAGCACCGGCCCTGCCTCTGATTTAACCCTGTGCAGCTTCATCACCCTTTGTTCCGGGCTCATGGGCAGATCCATCCAGAGTCAGATGATCGTTCTGGGGAATATGAGCCTGGGTGGAACCATTGAAAAAGCATCAAATCTTGCAGAAGCACTGCAGGTCGGATTTGACGCAGGTGCAAAACGAATCCTGATTCCCATGAGCAGCGTGGGAGATATCCCAACCATCCCCGGGGAGCTGTTTGCCAAATTCCAGACGAGTTTTTATTCTGATCCTGTGGATGCTGTTTATAAGGCTTTAGGCGTCAAATAACAAAGAGAAGGTGTATTTGCTGGAAATGGGGGCTGTGGGAATAAGAGAAGTATCCAGCGCAAGAAGATGCGGCCCCAGGAAGAGGAGGTTTTATAGAACGAGGTATAAGCTTTGATTGCGTATGGTGAACGTTCAATCCCTGGCACCAAACCGATCAGTAACTCAAATGAGTTACTTAGAAGTTATAAAGTGCAATGAAACAAAAAAAAGCAGAGCCTATCATCCGACTCTGCTTTTAAATAAAATTTTTATATTTGTTTTTTTCTTCTGCTGACTCCTGCTAAGCCTAAAAGACCAATTCCGAAAAGAAGCATTGCGGCAGGTTCGGGTATTGGATTCACACTAACATTATCAAGTGCAATCCTAGTACCTACAGTAGATGGAGTAGGGGTTTCATCCAAACTAAATGTTAATCTTGCATTAGGATTTGAATTATTAAAAGCTCCAATTGTTAAAAGTTCGTTGAAACTAACTGTTGAGTTGAAAACACCTGCGTTGCTGTCTTGATTAATCAACTCTACATCATTCCAACCAGAACCGTCCCATAGCCCAAACGATGCAATAAAAATATCAGCACCTGGTGACGGGCGGGTTATTTCCCATGTGTATTCAAAACTAATGTCAAGTGCTGTTGTGGTTGCTCCCAAAAAGAACTCTTGCTGAATATAAGAGATTCCGCCAGGTCCTGGTTGCCCAATTTTAGCGACTCCGCTTATTACAGTATTATTCCCTACCTCAGTCCAACCAGAAAGATCAGTATTAAATGTTCCATTTTGAATGATATTCGCATTGGCAGATATTCCACCAAAGGCTAATAACAATGCAATCATGAGCACTACTAAAAATTTCATTTTCATTCTAACTATCTCCTTTTTTTTTGAAAGGGAATAAAGCTATCTTACTATTCATCTATAAACTTTTGGCCTTTCCCCCAATAATATTGATTAAATTTAAAGCAAAAGTCGTACCTTAGTGTTAAAATTTAAATTGTCTAATATATTGATACCTTATTGTGCAACAGGATTTTTCCTATGAAAACAATGTGCTAAAATATGAGATAAAAGTAACAACGATGAGGAATGTTTTATACCTACTAATGTGGAAGATTTGAAAACCTTCTTTGAATTAAAGGGGAAGCCCACGAAGACAGCGCTAACAGAGGCATTAGTGGGTACATGATCAGGAGTGGAATTAAAAAATCGACCCCATAAACTTTTGCGGACAGAAACGATATTTTTATGACGAACTGAAGGAAGTGTTGTCTCAAATACAGGTGACACTTGCTTGACATCCACCGCTCCTTCAGGCTATACGTGGTTGCCACGTCTGGATCCTCTACCCAGAGAAAAAATAATACCCACAACTCCCATGACCGAATAAATCCGCAATGATATCTGCATGCTTTTCATGAAGTGTCCCATGTTCTCCGGGGTTACTGCCTGATCCCCCAGATAATGGGTGATGATCACCGTAACTATTGCCATACTCACCAGCATGCCCTGGGTGCGCATGGTTCCCACCATGCTGGAGGCGATGCCGTAATACCGGGGCTGGACACTGGACATGATGGCGTTCATGTTGGGGGTGGAAAAAAGCCCAAATCCTATGCCCTGGAGAATGAGTATGGTAAAAATTACGGCAAGGGAGGTTGTAATTCCCATGAAGGATGCCAGGAAAAGTCCCATTGTGCACACGGCCATGCCCAGGGTGGCAATCCATGTGGCAGGATAGATGTCTGAAAGTCGACCTGACAGGGGGGAGAGCATGGCCTGGGTAAGTGGCTGTACCATCATGATGAAGCCCGCGGTCTGGGCCGAGAAGCCCTTTGTATACTGCAGGTAAAGAGAGAATAGGAAGATGATCCCAAAGGAAGCGGCATAGTTGATCAGGGTGGCGATATTACTCAGGGTGAAGGTGAGGTTGGTGGTGATAAGATGCACATCAATGAGGGGGCGTTTTGTTTTTTTCTGAATCTGGAAAAACAGTGCCAGCCCAAGCAGGCCCGCCAGGATCATAATCCAGGCACCCGACATTTTGTTGATCCAGGTCATTCCCATGACGAGGGTGGAGAGGGCCAGGGCAAACACAACAGAACCCTGCCAGTCAAATGTCTCGCCCTTTGAATCGGCCCATTCCCCGTGAAGGTACATCAGAGTCAGCACCAGCGCCATGATCTGCACAGGCAGCATGAAATAAAAGATACAGCGCCATCCCATATGGGTGATCATGACACCGGCAAGGGTGGGGCCTGCTGCAAGACCAAGATAGATAAAGGCCGTCACGATGCCCATGGCTTTCCCCCGTTTTGATGCCGGAAACACAGAGGTGAGGATGGCAAAACTGGTGGCCGTGATCATGGCCGCCCCGATTCCCTGGAGCAGACGAAACAGGATAAAGGTGCGTATCCCCATACAAAGGGGAATTGCCAGGGTGGCAAGAATGGATACAACGGTGCCGGTAATGAATATACGTTTCCGGCCGTGGATGTCGGCAAACCGGCCCGCCGGGAGCATGGTGATGGAAACGGCCAGGATGTACATCATCTGAATCAACCCCAGCTCCATGGCACTGGCCTGGAACTCATGACCGATCGCCGGCAGGGCAATGCCCACGGAAGAGGACATGAAGGGGGTGAGAAACTGAACGCTGGAAACTATGAACAGTACTGCACCAGGAGAACTGTCGGCACGGGGTGCTTGTGTGTGGTGCTTCATTGGGGTAAAAACCTTAAATTTGTCCTGCGCTCTATTCAGTGTCGGATATTGTTTCACAGTGCTGGTACTTCATTTGCCACTTGCCGTTCTCATCGAGTGTCTCAACCAGGGCGACATCCCCTTTTATCCACCATACTAATTGGTGCTCATCTGTATATCGAGCGCCAGAGGCCGATACAACCTGGGGCAGGGTATACTCCTGGCCATCGGGCATGGTCACCTTGACAAAATTAAGGCTGTGGTCGGAGAGCCGATAGTATTTTGCGGTTATCAAATCTCCTTTTTCACATCGGTAAATCACGGTGTCTCCCCCAGCCACTGTCAGCCCGGAGCTCATCATGGTGACACAACCAGCCGCGAAAAGGGCCAGAATCATAACGCTCCCAGCAACTGCTTTCTGTATTCTCATATTTATCTCCTGTTTTCTCTCCGGTTTTGCAGAACAAGTAATTGTGTGATTTCGTATGCTTTTCAAACTCACCTATCTAACTGGATAACACCTTATTAAACCTGCGGCCCTTTTTTCGAATAGGCTGCGTCAATCAGTCCCTGATACTCTTTCATCGCCACCCTTCGTTTCAGCTTCATGGTCTGGGTAATCATTTCGTTTTCCAGCGTAAAATCCTCGGTAAGAAATATATATTTCTTAGGAATCTCATATCCGCCGTATTTTTGCTTTAAGGATTTAACAACTTCTTTTTCAATCATGCCCGTGACCGCTTTGTTGTTCACCAGGGATTCTGGGTCAGAGGGGATATTGTTTTTTTCGGCATATTTTCCCAGAACATCAAAGTCCGGGTAAAGAAGACAAACATTATAGGGTTTCCCGTCGCCGTAAACCATGGCATTGGCCACCTTGGGAAGCAGTTTAATATCCTCTTCAATTGAAGCTGGAAAAACATACTTGCCGTTTTCAAGCTTGTACTGTTCTTTGATACGCCCGGTTATGTAGAGAAATCCGTCTTTGTCGAATCTGCCCCGATCGCCGGTGATAAATCCGCCGTCCGCTGTCATGACCTTTTGGGTCTCTTCGGGTTTATTGTGATATCCCTTCATGACGTTTGGCCCGTAGACGATTATTTCACCGTCATCCGCACCCTCTTCTACAGCGGACTTGTCAATAAGGACTTTCTGTCCGGCAAGCACTTTTCCCAAGCTGCCTAGGCGATAGGAATCAGGGCAGTTCATGGTTACCGCCGGAGCCGTTTCGGTCAATCCATAACAATCATAGGCTGGCACGCCAATGTCATAAAAAAACTCTCCTATTTCACGGTTTATCACAGCACTTGCGGTCAACGCGCCGACCAGCCGGCCACCGAAACCGGCCCGAATTTTGCTGAGAACCAGCTTGTCAAGAAAGGCGAATTTAACGTTTGTCAGAAGGGAGGATTTTCCCTGTTCCTTGAGCTCTCTTTTTTCCCGGGCAGTTTCCCGGGCCGCATTGAAAAGTTTTTTCTTTATACCGCCCGCCTCATCCATACGGGCCATGATGCCGTCATATATCCTGTTAAACAGCCGGGGCACACAGATCAGGAAGGTGGGTCTTACAAGCTTCAGGTCTTCGGCCAGCGTGGTCACATCCCGCATGAATCCCAGGGAACCGCCGAACTGTATCCAGTTGTTCAACTCCCCGCTCAGGGCATAGGAGTGAGCCCAGGGAAGGATTGAAAGGCCCACCTGGTTTTCATCCAGTGCCGGATAAATTTTATACCCGCCTCTTGAAACATAGGTAAGGTTTCCGTGGGAGAGCAAAACACCCTTGGGGTCTCCAGTTGTTCCTGAGGTATAGATAAGCACGGCGATATCATCAGGTTTCGGGATAACCGGTTCAACAGGTTTTTTTGCCCCCGCATCTTCAAGGGCTTTCAGGCTGTTTTCACCATCCCCGTCAATGATAAAGATTTTCTCCAGGGTCGGTATCTCTTTTAATAACCCTTTGACCTTGTCATAAATTTCCCGGGTGGAAACAATCAGAACTTTTACTGTACTGTCGGTGATGATATATTTCCATGTGCTGAACAGTTCTTTCTCGTACATGGGAACAAAGCGGGCTTTGAGACCATATGTCGCGTATGACAGCACCGCCCACTCCGGACGGTTGTTGGCGATAATACCAATGTAATCCCCTTCCCGGATGCCGGCCAGGGCAAGTCCGGCCCGGGCATTTTTTATGCGTTCGCCAATTTGTCCGTATGTTACCGAATCCAGGGTGCCGTTGTCGTTTCTGACCCAGAACAGGGTATTGGTTTTAAATTTACGGACGCTTTCCTCCCACCATTCAACCAGATTGTCAGGCTTCTCATATTCCCACATAAGTACTCCCTTTAATTTATCCATGCTGAATGCCAGGCTCTTCAATATTTACTTGCCTGTAGTATGAACACTCAACAGCTATGCCGTGCATGCCTAGCTGTTTATGATTGTGATATTTATCAGCCTCGTAATCCCAAAGCAAGCGCTTACTGTAAATGCGTTGAAAATCACTTTGAAGAATTAGAGCAAACATGGAATGATATGTATAAATCCCGCTATGGCTATTGGCGGACATATGTCATGACTGTGATTTACGCATGACATTCAGGTTATATCTCTGAATTGATTTACGAAGATTCAGCCGCCAGGTTCCAGCCCTTGACTATTAAAATTGATTTTTTTTTTAAAATTGAATTGTGGAATTACTGGTGAATTCTGCCCAAAATCATCAGAAATTTAATGACGCCGATATCAGTCTATTTAAAGGAAAGTTTTCTTTGCACATAGTAAAAAAAGACGACACTCGATACCTGCCTGAAAATTAAAAATAGGGATTTTCCCCAGATTTTTTTGTTGCTTTTACCCGATACTGCAGCTTTTTTTGGGTCTTCCCCAAAAAGGCATGGTCTTTGCAGATTGAATGTGAACAGTGATAATGGAGATATTCACCAAGAAAAGACTATTTTCTTTAATGATTAAACAAGGGGATTCCATAGAATGAGCATTCGAACCAAGGCTTGGCTATTAATAACAGTTGTAACGGTATTGGTGGCGGCAATCTGTTTTGATAGCGTGATCAGCCTCAAACGCATTTCTGAGATTGATAGACAGGCAAAGGTGCTGACCCAGATTAATATTCATCTTCTGGAATGCCGACGTCAGGAAAAAAATTTTCAACTCCGGGGATTTACCCGGCATGGGGAGGATACCCTCAATTCCGCTGAAAAATGGAAAAATCTTTTGGAAAAGGCTCTTGATCTGGTGAAAAAATCCCAGGACGAATTGAATGACCGGTATCCCAGTCAATTGGCATCGATAAATCAAGACATGATGGATTATGGAAAAATATTTTGGATGCAAGTGGAGAAGAGCGATATCCAGGACTGGGATGTTTCCCTGGACAATGATGTCGTAAAAAAAGCCCGGAGTTGTCAGGCCATGATTTTGAAGATCCAAGACCTTGAGGAGCTACGAAAGGGAACCATCATGCGCCAATCTGAGATGTTGATCTATATGTTGGGAGTTTTGGTGGTTATCGCCTTGGCGGCTTTTGGATATTTTCTCATGATCAATTTGGTCCGACCGGTTGTTGACCTGGCGCATATGCTCAAGGAGATCTCATCCAGGGAAGGGAATCTGACCTTGCGTCTGTCTGTCAGGCAAAAGGATGAAATAGGTGATCTGGCGAATGGTTTCAATGTTTTTGTGGAAGCAATTCAGAATATTATTAAAGACGTCTCCAGTAATATCAAGATACTGGCGGTTTCCTCGGAACACCTGGATGATATTTCCACTGGACTTAAAGTCAATGCAGAAATGACTTCAAACAAATCAATGGCCATGACCGCAGCTGGGATACAGATGAACACCAATATGGATTACATCACCACTGCATCCCTGGAGACCAATGCCAGCATAGAACAGATGGTCCTGGCTACCGAAAATATGAGTTCAAATGTAAAAGATATCGCCCGAAATGCCGAACAGGCAAGGACAGTATCTGGTCTGGCGGTTGCTAAAACCCGGAAGGCCTCCGCTCAAATTTTGGAATTGGAAAATTCTGCCAAGGACATCAGCAAGGTAACAGAAGTAATCACAGAAATTTCTGAACAGACCAACCTTCTGGCCCTTAATGCCACCATTGAAGCTGCCCGGGCCGGAACCACAGGCCAGGGATTTGCAGTTGTGGCCAATGAAATCAAGACCCTTGCCCGACAGACTGCCGATGCCACCCAGGACATTAAGAATAGCATCCAGCGGGTCCAGCACACAACCGTCTCCACTTCCGAAGAAATCCAACAAGTATCAGAAATTATTTCTGAAATCGATGATATTGTCTCTTCCATCGCCTCGTCAATGGAAGAGCAGGCCCTGACAACACAAACTGTGCTCCAGGATCTCCAGGTGGCTTCTGGAAAAATCCATGGAATGAACGAAAATCTGAATCAGAGCGCCCATGCCACAAAAGAGATGTCCAGGAATATCGACGAGGTTGACAATGCGGCAAAAGAGATATCTGAAACAGCGTCCCAGGTCAGTTCCAGTTCAGAGGATCTGGCAGAACTGAGTATGAAACTTAAAAACATTATGGATCGGCTCCGTACCTGATTTTTAAAAAAGGGAATGATCCACCTATTATTCAACCATCACCGATATTGAGCTGAATATAAACCAGGAGTTCATGGAAATGGGAGATGAACGCCTGCTCCTTAGTGGTGGTCAGTTTTTGATCCAAATCGGTTTGTTGACTCTGACCACTTTAAAACCAGATTGTAATGATGACTTTATCAAATACAAAAATCAACATCAATATCCCCTGTCCCCAGGTTCACCTTTGCAACGGTTTCCGGCATCTGACTGATCACCCGGCCCCTGGGGATGACAAAAAGCCTTGCCGGTCGAAGGCGGATGGCCTCCTGCTTGGACGATACCTGGAGAACGACCATGTTCGCATGGCAACCCGGGTGAAGTCCGTAGTTCTCAGGGTGGGAGCCTGTCACCCTGCCCTGGAGGCCGAGGCGCCGGGTCTCAAAGCAGAGGCTTTCGATGTGGCGGGAATGGGGGTCATCTAATTCATCACAGTGCATGTCAACCATGCATCCCTTTTGTGCGGTAAGCTCCCACATTAGTAGGTCTTTGGCTTTTGGGGTGAGCCGCCTTTCTGGACATTATGATCAAGGCAACAGTGGAACAGACATAGCAGCCCTCTGCCTTGAATGGACATTTTGCACTTCACAACCGTTGCATATTGTGATTAAATTAAAAATTGTGCTTGAATGGCAAGCTCCTTGGACAAATTATTGGACAAATTATCGAAAATTACCAATGATACATAAAGATGCATAAAAATACGGAAAACACAAATTGAATTCAGAAAAAATAATATCCAAACGTGCACTTACACCACTTGCCCTTTTCCTTTTCATTTTTGTGGGCAGCGGGATCTACTTTCAGACAACCGGGGCCGAATTTGCGTTTTACCAGGTGGCAACACCGGTTGCAGCCCTTCCGGCCATTTTACTTGCAGTTATCTTGTCGAAAAAACGCTTGAACCGTACGGTCGAGGGCTTCCTTGCCGGGGCGGGTCATCCCACCATCATGGCCATGTGCATGATCTATCTCCTTGCCGGAGGATTCAGTTCGGTTGCCAAGGCAACAGGAGGGGTTGAGTCCACGGTGAATCTGGCCATGGCCTTTATTCCATCCTTTTTTATTCTTCCCGGGCTTTTCCTGGTGGGAGCCCTCATTTCAACGGCCATGGGAACCTCCATGGGAACCATAGCAGCCCTTGCACCCATTGCCCTCGGTATTGCACCCAAGGCAGGAATTGCCCTCCCCCTTGCGGCCGGAGCTGTGATGGGCGGTGCCATGTTCGGCGATAATCTCTCGATTATTTCAGATACAACCATTGCGGCCACAAGAACCCAGGGATGCAAAATGAGGGACAAGTTCCGGGTCAACTTTTTCATCGCAGTGCCGGCGGCCCTTATCACCGTGATAATTCTGACCCTCCTGGGCGGGGATGGCGCCGTTGAAACAGACAGACCCTATCGCCTTCTCCAGGTAATTCCCTATGCAACCATCCTCATCATGGCGCTTTCAGGGCTGAATGTGTTTGCGGTTTTATTCTCAGGAATTGTGCTGGCAGGCGTTGCAGGCTTTATAACCGTACCGGGCTTCACCCTTCTTCTCTTTGCACAGAAGATTTATGAGGGGTTCACAGGCATGCAGGAGATCTTCATACTCTCCATCTTCATCGGCGGTCTTGGCGCTTTGATGAAGGAACAGGGGGGCCTGGCCTTTCTTGAACAAAAAGTGGAGCAATTCATACAGAGGTTCTCCCAGGGCAGGGGCAAAATTTTTTTTGCCGAACTTGGCATCGGGATTCTGGTCTTTACGACCAACCTCTGCACGGCAAACAACACCGTTGCCATCCTGGTCACGGGCGGGGTTGCCAAAAACATCGCTGAAAACAACGGGATTCAACCCAAACGCTCGGCCGGAATTCTCGATATCTTTTCCTGCATCTGCCAGGGGTTGATCCCCTGGGGTGCACAGATTCTTTTGACCGCATCCATCTTTGCAATTTCCCCCCTGTTGGTCATCCCCAACGTTCACTATTGCATGATTTTATTCGTGTGCTCGATCATATCCATCTTCTTATTTGCAAAAAAACAATCGGGAGTTATAGAAAAATGAATGCTTCACCTTTGACCCTTGAGATATTCTCAGACTATGTTTGACCCTGGTGCTATTTCATTACCGGGCGTATTGAAAGACTTGAAGAAAACTATGACATCCGTATTAAATGGCGAGCATTTCCCCTGAACCCTGACACACCCGTCGAGGGATGCACCCTGGACGAGATGTTCAAAAAAAAGGGATTAATGGTGGACGTGGACAAAGTAATGGCAGACCTCAAGACCACGGCAGCGAGGGAGGGACTTGAGATGGGCGACAGAAAAATGGCCTACAACAGTCGCCTTGCCCAGGAGGCAGGACTCTGGGCTGATACAAAGGAGCCTGGCCATCAATTCCACCTGGAGGTATTCAAGGCCTATTTTGTGGATGGCAGGAACATTGCAAAGCCGGAAGTTTTACTGGACCTGATCAAAAGGGCCGGACTTGACCCAGATGAGGGGGCATCTATATTGGACAATAGAACCTTTTCGACTGCCGTTGATTCAGACTGGGAGCTTTCAAGAAAAGCCGGTATCATGGCCGTTCCCACCTTCAGGATCGGCCTTGATAAACTTGTGGGTGCACAGCCCTATGAGGCCCTTGCACGCCTTGTTGAGCGACATCTACTTACGAATTCCTAACATAAAGACAGGCCTGAAGAGTGTACCCAACCAGGAAAGGAGTCTTATGAGCAATATCAAGCTTACCTACAAACCCACCGAGCTTTTCAGCAAAAAGCTCGGTCAGGTTAAAGCCTCAGACCCCCTTGGGTACAGGAGGATTCAAAATGTGATCCATCGTCTGCTCCTCAAGCCCGGCAATTCCGACGGCAAAATGACAGGTCTCTACAACGGTCGGTATAAAAAATACGTGGGACGCCGGGATTACCGGATCATCTACTATTGGTGCCTGTTGTGCCGCAAGGAGAACCGCAGGCTTAACAAAGAATGTCAAAATTGCCAGATCCTCCCGGATAACAGCGCTGTTTTTTTTGACCTTTACCATAAAAAGGACAAAAAAAAGTTTAAAAAGATATAACCGGCTGAGCTACTCAACCCTTAACCAGGTCTGAGTTCGGAATAAAAATGCGATATAACCCCTGAGCTTTAGTTCCCCTCCTTCAATCCACACCTTACAGTTATAAATTTTACCTTTTTTGGGGTCCAGTATGGTTCCGTCTTTATATTTATCTCCGTCCTGGACCAGGTCTTTTAAAATGACCATTCCTTTTATCGGCTGATCTTTACGAACGTCATCTTTCGGGCATTTATCACACACAGGATCAGGATCTTCACCTGGTTTTCGAAACAGTTCCGTGATCTGACCGAAATAGAGCCCATCTTTTTCGTAAATCTGAACAATGGATTTGGGTTCATTGGTTTCGTCATCAATGGTTTTCCATTTCCCGACGATGGATTTCTCCTGGGCAAATGATACGGATAGAACACAGAGGGAAAAAACAGCAATCAACAGTAAAAAGGCAAAAATTTTTCGCATGATGTGACTCTCCAGAAACAATTAAAGGTTTGACTATATGATCAAGTTCGGTTTATTTACGGGGGTAACGCAAGTCTGAACATTCCAGGGTAATATTTGTGTAACTTGATCGTTGAGTTTATGTAAACACTGTTATCGTTACTCTTAATCTGATGATTTTTTTGTGTCAAGTAAAAAGAAAGATGTGACACTCATTTTAGCCACATTTATACTGAACGCACTAACCCCTATCAGACCTGTGAAGGCCGAATGCAAATAGAGAAAAAAGTTGACAGTGATGTTGAAAACAATAAGAAAGATAAGGAGGGAGGCGTTTTTTTTGGATATTCATCTTTCTAAAATTTCTAAATCATACAGCGACAGCAACACCCATAGATCGTTGTTTAAAGATATGGACGCCCGGTTTGAATCGGGCAGCTTCAATGTGATAATCGGCAGGAGCGGTGTGGGCAAAAGCTCCCTACTCAACCTGATCAGCGGAATCGACCTGCCGGACAGGGGAAAGATCCTCATGGACGATTCTGACCTGACCGCAATGGGTGACAGCGGGAGAACCGTTTTCAGGCGAAAACATATCGGCTTCATATACCAGTTTTTCAACCTGATACCCGTACTCACGGTAAGGGAAAACGTCACCCTGATCTGTGAATTGGATGGTAAACCCAGGAAAACATATCAGGATCGGGCAGATCAACTGCTTGAGACAGTCGGACTTTATGATCGCAGGAACGACTATCCAGACACACTCTCCGGCGGTGAACAGCAGAGAGTCGCAATTGTAAGATCCCTGGTCATCGAGCCTCAAATCATTCTTGCAGATGAGCCCACGGGCAATCTTGACCTGGAAACAGGCCGGTTGATCCTTGAAATGATAGCGCAGCTTACCCAAAAAAACGGTCAGACCCTTGTAATGGTTACCCACAGCCCTGAGGCGGTTAACTATGCCGACCGGGTTTTCAGGGTCGAGAATCAGACTCTGGTGGTTCAACCCAGCTTATATTCAAAGGATTGAACCATAATGATTTCCAGCCCCATGGTAAAGATATGGCTCAGACAGGTTAGCAGACATTTTTTACAAACGGTTCTCCTGATCTTCGGCATTGCCCTTGGTGTCGCCGGTGTCGTTGCCATAGATATTGCCAAAACCAGCGTCAGTAAGTCCTTTGAGCTCTCCACGACCGTTTTGACCTCCCGATCGACCCACCAGATTACGGGCAGTGATTTTAAGATCCCCCAATCGATCTTTACACGCCTCAGGACGGATCTCGGTATTCACAGCTCAGCCCCTGTGATTACCACCCATGTCTTCGTAAAAGAGCTGAACGATGCATCGCTTACGATGATGGGAATAGACCCCTTTTCCGAAACCCAGTTCAGACAATTCAGCGTCCTGGCACAACCCGGCAGCGGCAATAAGGGCCTCGCCAATCTTTTAGATGCTTCTTCCGGCATTCTAATCGCCCAGAAGCTTGCCGATGAAAATGGGTTGAAACAGGGTGATTTCCTCACCCTGACATTTGGAACCCGACAGGTTAAAACACTCATATCAGGCACCCTCGACAGCAAGGATACCCGGACAAACATCTCCCTTGAAGGCCTGATTCTTACGGACATCGCCATGGCCCAGGAGATCCTGGGATTTAAAGAGTCGATCACCCGGATAGACCTCATCCTGCCCGATGAAACAACCGCAGGAAAGGTCAAGGATCTTCTGCCGGACGGAGTTGTGCTGGTAAAAACAGACGATCAAAACCAGGCCATAAGAAGACTCTCAAGTTCCTTTGAGACAAGCTTGACTGCCTTTTCCATGCTGGCGCTGTTCATGGGGATTTTTCTCATCTACAACACGATCTCCTTTTCCATGGCCCAGCGCCGAAAACTCAACGGAACCCTGCGAGCCCTTGGGGCAACAAGGGGGGATATCTTTTACTCGGTCATGGTTGAGGTGACGGTCTATGCAGCGGTTGGATCTGTTGCGGGCCTGGCCCTTGGGATTCTCCTTGGAAAGGCGGCGGTTCTGGCCGTGTGCACCACGGTGTCGGATATGTACTTTGTGCTCACGGTCAGCAAGACCCACATCGCAGCCACTACTCTTATCAAGGGTCTTGCGGCAGGGGTAGCCTCTGCTGTGGCTGCATCCCTGTTGCCGGCCTTGACTGCCGCCCGGACGCTCCCCATAACCCTGATGCAAAGATCGGCTGCTGAAACCTCATTGAAGAAACATATCCCCAGGCTTGGTATGGCAGGAGGATTTCTCATCTGGGCCGCTATTTTGACCCTGGTCAACTCAAACCTTGGGCCGACCTATGACTTTGGCGGGGTATTCCTTATCTTTATTGGTGCCGCACTCCTCTCTCCCCTGGCGATCGTGGTGATCATACAAATCATGGGGATGACGGCAAAGCCATGGGCTGGGGTATTGACAAGGATGGCCCTCAGGAACATCGTCAGATCCTTGAGCCGAACCGGGGTTCTCATCGCTTCCCTTATGGTTGTTACCTCTGTTTATATTGGTATTGATGTCATGACCGGAAGCTTCAGGCTTTCTTTGATAGAGTGGGTTGACGGCCATATAGGAGGTGACATCCACCTCTCTGCATCGGATCAACTGAGCCCTTCCCTGCCCCAGGGCCTTCTGGAAAAGGTTCAATCCTTGCCGTCAGTTGGCGCTGTGTCTGCCTACAACACCCACCGCATTTTTTCCCGAACCTCCGGTGAGGTTCACATATTTTCCTATCTGGCCGATCTTTCAGAGAAACAGTGGACCTGGAGTGCCCATGGTCAAGGAAAAATAGACTCCCTGCTTGACCAGGGCTGGATAGTGGTCTCTGAGATCTTTGCCCGGAGAAACCAGATTCAGCAGACCCAGGGGGCAAGCGTGGTTCTGGAGACCCTGGAAGGTTCGAGATCTTTTAAAGTTGCCGGCATTTTCAGGGACTTTTTCATGGGAGGCGGACGGATAATCGTCAATCGGGACTCCATGGAGCGATTCTGGGGACACAATGACATCACTTCCATCCAGCTGTTTTTACATCCCGGCCAGGCAGTCGAGCCTGTGATGGCTCAGATCAGATCCTTTGGGCCGGATCCATCAAGCCTCAAGATGATCTCTGGAGCCGCCATCAAACAAAACATCCTCGGGGTGTTTGACAAGACCTTTGTGATCACCTCGGCCCTTCAGATACTCACAGCCATCGTTGCCTTTACCGGGATTCTAAGCTCGGTCATGGCCCTGCTCCTTGAACGGACAAGGGAACTTGGGGTGATAAGGGCCTGCGGTGCCCAGAGATACCAGGTGGGTGCTCTTTTGCTCCTGGAATGCGGTCTGGCCGGGTTGATCTCCGGGATCATGGCTCTCCCCCTTGGCGTATGCCTTGCCTGGGTGCTGATACACGTCGTCAACCAGCGTTCTTTTGGATGGAGCTACGACATGGTTCTTTCACCCGGTATTTTTGTCCAAGCCGTATCCCTGGCAATGGTTGCGGCCCTTATTGCAGGCATTTTCCCCGGGGTCAGGGCCGCCAGGACGGATATCGGCAAGGCCCTTCACATGGAGTAGCAACGGGAGGAGCGACAGATGATGAAACAAATACAGACATATATTATCCTTTCAGCCATGGTGCTTTTCATCGCCCCCGGGTGCAGGCAGCCCCCGGAACCGGAGAGAATCGATATTGCCAAAACGCTCTCATCCACACAGGAAACCCATTGTTTTGACAAGGCAGACGCCCCCATCTCCATAGAGTTCCCAAGGGATCAAGGCTCCCATGACAGCTTTAAGACTGAATGGTGGTACTACACTGGAAACTTAAAAACAGACCTTGACAGGCACTTTGGATACCAGCTGACATTCTTCAGGCAGGCCCTCTCCTGTGAGCCGATTTCCGGAACATCCAAATGGCGGACCCGGCAGGTTTACTTTGCCCATTTCGCATTGACCGACACAAAGGGCGATAGTTTTTACTCAGATTCGCGCATGAACCGCCAAAGCCTTAATATTGCCGGGACAACAGCCCATCCCTTCAGGGTGTGGATCGATGACTGGCAGGTGAAACAGGCAGGTGAAGATCTCGTACTCTTTGCAAAGACAGACAGCATAAGCCTCTCCCTGAAATTAACCGCTGAAAAACAGGCCGTGCTCCAGGGGAACCGGGGATTGAGCAGAAAAGGCCCGAAGCCTTATAATTCTTCATATTACTATTCCATCCCAAGGCTCGACACTAAAGGTACCCTCCTCATGGGGTGTGAGGAGTATGAATTAAAGGGGAAAACCTGGTTTGACCACGAGTGGAGCACCAGTGTACTCGGGGATGAGATCAAGGGATGGGACTGGTTTTCGGTCCACTTTGAAGATGGACGGGATCTCATGGTCTGCAAGATCAGAAGGTCGGATGGCACTCCCAATGGTTACGGGTTCGGCAGCCTTGTCCATGGGGATGGGACCTATGAGATTTTGTCTGAAAAAGACTTCTCCATCCGTGCCATCAGCCATTGGAGGAGCCCGGCAACCGGCAACCGCTACCCCAGCCTGTGGGAGATTAAACTTCCCGACTACAAAATTGCCCTCACGGTCACACCGGTTGTGGAGAATCAGGAGCATAACCACATGCTGGCCTATTGGGAGGGGGCTGCACGATTTGTCGGCAAAGAGATCAGGGGGCTTGGATATATAGAATTGACCGGTTATTAGGCTCCTTGATTGTTTAAAGCTATTGCCACCTGTACAAACAGCTGTTATGGGGTAACAGGGAGAGGTGCAGGCATAGCGCAAACCTTGCCCCTTATGGAGATTAACGAGATGAAAAAACACTCAAAGGAACCAGGAGAATGGAATGTTAGAACCCATAAAAATAGGTATTAGCACCTGCCTTACGGGCCGCAATGTTCGATATGACGGCGGACACAGCCATGATCGTTTCCTCACCGAAACCCTTGGTCTTTTTGCCGAATATGTACCTGTGTGTCCGGAGGTCGAGTGCGGCATGCCCACACCCAGGGAGGCGATTCGACTGATGGGTGACCCTGAAGATCCAAGAGTTGAGACTCAGAAAACAGGTCTGGACAAGACCGGCCAGATGAAGAGCTGGATTGAAGGGCGCTTAAAGGAGCTGGCCAAAGAGGATCTGTGCGGGTTTATCTTTAAAGGCAAATCCCCCAGCAGCGGGCTTTACAGAATCAAGGTTTACGGCGATGACGGCATCATTCGAAAAACCGGCACAGGACTCTTTGCCCGTGCCTTTACAAGAGCTTTTCCAAGAATACCGGTTGAAGAGGCGGGCCGTCTCAATGATCCCAAGTTAAGGGAAAACTTCATTGAAAGCATCTTTTCCCTTAAACGGTGGAGAAAGCTGTGCAGCGATAACATGACATTGGGCGGCCTCGTGGATTTCCACACCCGGAACAAGCTGCTGATACTTTCCCACAACCAGGCCATTTACAGAACAATGGGCAAACTTGTTGCACAGGGGAAAAACGATGATCCTGCAGAGCTGTTTGACTCCTATGAACAGCTCCTTTTAAAGGCGTTGAGTCTTCAAACCACGTTAAAAAAGAATATCAATGTCCTTCAGCACATTATGGGGTATTTCAAAAAGAATCTGACCGGCGATGAGAAGCAGGAGCTGATCTCAGTGATCGACCAATACAGATCAGGTTACGTGCCTCTGATTGTGCCGATCACCCTGCTAAAACATTACGTCATGAAGTATGATCAGCCCTGGCTGAAGGTCCAGACATATTTGAACCCCCATCCGTTTGAACTCAAACTCAGGAATTACTTTTAACTTTTAAGTGCGGCAATCATAGCCTCAGCCGCTTTTCCCAGAATGGACCTGGGGCAGGCAAGGTTTACCCGTTCAAACCCTGCCCCGTTTTCACCAAACCAGTCGCCGTGGTCAAGGGCCACCCCGGCACCTTGTTCAATTTTCTGGATGATTTTTTCCGGTGACAGTCCCAGGGGTCTTAAATCCACCCAGGCAAGATAGGTCCCCTCAAGATCAAACACCCGGACTCCTGGCAAATGCTCTTCCACTTCTCTTTTAAGATAGATAAAGTTTCCATGCAGGTACAGGAGAAGATCGTCCAGCCACTCTTCTGCACCGTTGTAGGCAGCCAGGGTGGCAACCTCCCCAAACAGGCTGCCGCCCCCCCGTGAACCCATGCCCAGGGTTTCAAAATAGATTGAAAGTTCATTGCGGATCCGGTCATTGGGAATGATGAGGTTTGACTGATTAAGCCCTGCCAAGTTGAAGGTCTTGCTTCCGGAGTTAGCCTCAATGGAATTTTGTGCAAAACGTTCAGATATTGACTGAAAAGGGATATGCCTGTAACCTGGCATTAGAAGGTCGCAATGAATTTCATCGGAAAACACAAGGAGATTGTTGTTGATACAGATTTTTCCAAATTGTTCAAGTTCGTCAAGGGTCCAGACCCGGCCCACTGGGTTGTGGGGAGAGCAGAGGATGGCAATCTTGACCCTTGGATCCTTTGCCTTTTCTTGAAGATCATCAAAATCCATCTCATATCTGTTGTTCACGATTTTCAAAGGATTGTCTGCAACACTTCGTCCATTCAGGGAAATTGACCGGGCAAAGGGATAGTAGACCGGTGTCTGAATAAGGACCTTGTCACCGGGCTTGGAAAATCGCTGGATAATATAGTTGGTGGCTGGAACAATACCGGGACAGGTCATTATCCAGCTGTTTTTGATCTCCCACCCGTGCCGCCGCTGATACCAGGCGATTAATGCCTGGTTGTAATCAGGGTCCTGGATTGTATATCCGTAAACTGGATGGGCCAAACGTTTTTCCATGGCCTCAACCACGGCCGGGGGACAGTTAAAATCCATGTCAGCCACCCACAGGGGCAGGAGATTTTCTCCTCCCTGTCCAAATTTTGCCCTCAACACCTCAGGTTCCCATTTCAAGGAACCTGTGCTGCTCCTGTCAATAATTTCGTCAAAATTCCACTCTTTTTTATTTTCCATTGCTCCTCGATTTTTAATTAATTATAACCGGCACGGCCGGAGCGAGAGAGGCATCCGGCCACAACGAAGGTTGCATCTTGAACATGGTCGCATCTTGTCTCTTGTCTCAAGTTTGTTGCACCCTTCCCAATCTCATAAAGCATTCTTGGATTGGATGTTTCTCTGCCTGTGCCCGCAGTGCCTGCAGTAGTCACCGGCGATATAGGTTTCTTTCTGGCATCTGTCGCAGTTGTTTAATTGACCGACACCGCAGAATGGACAGATCGTGTCCGTATCTGGGAGTTTTTTCCCGCAGGAGTCGTGCATGTTCTCTGTTTTTGTGCCATGCTTATCCCCTTTAGTTCGCTGAGGATCCCACCTTTCAGATTAACTTATTTCCAAACTCCTGACTTACAATCTTTTTCTCCCTTTTTCAACCTTTGGAACGGCAACCTTCTTAACTTTCCCCCTCTCTTTTAACCTATGAGCGCAAATGACGGTTGGCATCATTTTTGATGTCCGTTGAAAACAATGAAAATATTTTCATTGTCAGGTCAGCATTTTTTATCACTTTCCTAATTGCAGGCAATATTTTTTCACTACTTT
>JAVERV010000142.1:0-6986 GCA_034006945.1 Desulfobacterium sp.
TTGATAAATAATATTTCACCCTTGTAGGTTTGAGTTATGATCAGAATCGGGGCGGACTGAACAAGTTTTTCGATAAAGTTCTTTTCGCTTTCAAGATCCAGGCTTTTTTTTGTTAAAAGAAGGGTCTTTTCCTGGGTCTCGTTTTCTAAAGCTTCCAGTTGATCTGCCACCTCCCTGGCAATGGCAGCTAAATTGTCGACCTCATCATACCCAAGGCGAAAGCCCCTTTGCCTGTTCAGGATCTGGTGAACCTGTTGATACTCATGCCGGGTAAACAGCGGGAGTACCGAGGCAAGGTCACCCATCCGTTTTAACAGGGCATGGGCGAGTAAAAATAGAACCAGAAGAATTGTCAGCAGACCGGCAATGCTGGTTGTGACCATGCGGGCAAGGTGTGTTCTCATCGCGTTATATTCGTAGGTGATCTCGTCAATGATGAGTACGAGGGACTGGGGGTCGTTGGACTCGTCCATGGCATGGGCCTGAACGTTGTAAACAGCCTTATTATGGGGGAATATGATGTTCCCCTTGATAAGCTCGTCCAGGGAGTGGTGTTCTCTAAGTGCATGGATCAGGGGGGTGGTCTGGGCTGTGCGGGTTATAGCTGATAGTTGATAATTGTCCCTGGTCGGATGCTGGGCCTCCCCGGTTTTTGTCAGAATCGCCATATCAGCATGGGTGGCCTTTTGAAATTCGATCATCCCGTCTGCCAGGGATCTGCCAAGGGTGAGGGTGCCAACGGATTTAAAGGCCGAAACTATGGGAATAGTCATGATGGTGTAGCACTCATTGTCACAGGACATGGTATGCAAGGGCTCTTCTTCGGTCAACACCTTTTTTATCTGGGTGTCCAGGCCCTTTAGGTTAATGCCCCAGCTCTTGACTGTCAGCCCCTGGTGGTCGGTTAGGACTGCCCTGTTAAGACCCCAGATGAATTCCCAGTTTGACCAGTTTTTGTCGATCAGGGAGATGGTCTCTTTCCAGGATAACCTGGCTGTACTGACGGGTGCCTGGGTCAGAAAAATTGACTCGGCAAACATCTCCAAAACCTTTGAAGAGTTGCTGATGACGGTCGTTGCAATATGAAAATAACGACTCTGCGCTTTTCCCCCCTGTTCGAGAAAGGCCCTTGTGGTATCAAAATAAGAGAGAAAGGTCTGGTAACCCTGGAGGAGCACAAGGGCGGCGCTGATTAAAAAAATAAATTTCCACTTGAGGCTGAAAAAGTTTTTTTTTAACATGTACCCCCCAGTTAGAACTTAAAGGCGACCTGCAATGCAAAAAGGTCATGGTGCTTTTCTGTAATGCTTCTGTCAGGGTTGTCGGCGGTTGTCAGCCATGATGTTCCATTGATCCAATGGTATTCACCTCGTATCATCATCCACGGCTTAATATCCCAGCGAAGGGAGAGGGTAACATCTTTGGTAAACCCCATGTGGGTAGGCAGGCCTATCTGTTTGAAAAAACTTCCACTTCTGTCATCTTGGTCAAGGTAGTGTTCGCCATAGCGGCCTAGGAGCTGCCAGTTGTAATTAAAACGATAGGCAGTCTGGACGTACCAGCTTTCGCTGACAGATTTCCCATCAGGGCTCAAGGGGCCGAGGTTTGAAAATTCATTCTTTTGATACAGGTATTCGCCTGTCAGGCTGATCCGGTCGCCGTTATATTGGGCTGACAATACCATGGGATAAAAGTGGATGGTTCCATTGGTGTATCTATCCATGGAGCCCTGGTCATAGTCAAGGGTGACATCGGCGTAGCTTATGGCCGCTACATATTTCCCGGAATTGATATCATAGGTCAGCTGTCCCGCAAAATCTGCCTGGGTGCTCAGATCCCCTGTGGCGTTCAGGGGAAGAACGGCATCCCGCATCTCATCGTTGTCGTTTCTTATCTCTCCATAGTTTAACTTTCCGGACAAGCGTCCTGTTCCCAGTTGAAAATCCATGTAGAACTGCCCTCCGTCGGAGGATAGGAAAAGGGATCTGGAACGATCGAAATAAATGCCCGGGGGCAGGATAATTGTGGGGGTGGTAAAGGCCACATCCCTTGTTTCGTTGTATAATCCCAGGGGGTTTTTGACCCTGCCCAGTCTGACCCCGAGGCTGCCCAGGGGGTTTTGAAACAGGGCCAGGTCGATCAGGCCGTAATCAAGGGAAAGGCTTCCGCTGTCAAGCTCTCCTGCCTGGCGGAAGAGGCCCTGGGCTGCGAAGCTGATCCTTTCCATGGGCTGATAACCCAGGTTGAGTCCCGCCTCGGTGAGTTTGTAGGAAACGCTGTCTTCACTATTGCCATAGGCTTGATTGGCCGTTGTGTGGATGGCGTTCTGGGTAAAAAAACCATGGATCTGAGCCTTGTCTGACAGGTTATATGCGTTTGCCCATGGGGCAGAGATCAAAATAACGAGTATCAGGGCAAGCCTGGTGAAGCTGTATTTATTCATATATTAATATCCTGATATTCTTATTGTCGGGTGCAGCCCCGGCATAGCCGATACTGTTAGGGGTGGTGCTGATTTTTTCGATCATCTCCTCGGGGGAACCAACCTGCCTCGGGGGCTGACCGGTTCCGGAAAAGAGCAGCCTGTCCCATATTCTTCTGAATTGGTGGGGAAACATGTTGAGTTTTGTTTTGGTGAATTCACGGTGGAGAGGATTGTTATCTGCAAGTACAAAAACCTGTATTTTTCCCCCGTTGGACCAGATGGGGCGCTGCATGGCAAAGATAGATCGTAGATCCTGCACCGTATATAATAGGTCGGGTACGGATGCATTGACGATTATCTCCACCCCTTGGCAATTGGAAACCATGATAAAAAAGAGGATGGCTGCCAATAGTGTTTTTCTTGCTGGTTTTCTGGAAAAATATTTAAAAATCATGCCAGACCATAACCCCATTCATCGACAAAATCAAATATAAAATCAGCTAAAATAAGATGCCCCATGATTGTGTGTCAATGGGTCTGCCTATAAACAAACAAGGTCCTCCAGGTTGAGCTGGAAGACCTTGATTTATAGCTGCTTGATCTATACTTGTTATCTAATTCATTGACCCCATGCCGCTCCTTGGGCAATCCATGGCTCCTCTTCCCTCAAAACCCCTGCCGAATCCAGGGAAATTGATTTCTGGAGCAATTTTTTTTGCCTCAAGGGCAAGGTTGATTCGTTTTTCCATCAGAGCCTTTTTAAGATCACCGGTCTCATTGGCAAGGTCTGTAACTCTTTTTTGATCCGGGTTTGAAGTCTGCATGAGGATTCTCATCTCCTCTTGTTTTCCATGCATGGCAGCCCTTGTCTCTGCTGTTTCATCAATGAATTTCTGGTGAAGCGCTTTAAGCTGGGTTTGCTGTGCCTCCGTAAGGTTTGCCATGGGAGCTGCGCCGCAGTTATATCCCGCCCCACCTCCTCTTTTACCCTGGCCCTGTCCTTGCCCCTGTCCATGGTGGTTCCAGGCAAATGCCGCTGCGGAAAATCCAACTATTGCAAATACGAGCGCTGTAACTATAACAATCTGTTTTTTCATGGTACTCTCCTTTGTGGTGGTCCCAGGACCTTTTTCCCACATTTTATTCTGTTTATGTTTTGCTGTCTGGCTCCACGCCCTGTGAAGTTGGATATAGTTCTTTGCAAGGGGTGTGCCATGGAGTGGTGGAAACAATTAAGTCGTTGTAATTCAATGTTAAATGTTGTTTTGTCTTCCCGCCGTGAATTGGTTATGATATATGGAAGTGGGTATTTTGTATCCATGACAAGGTATTCATGGGTATAAATTACCCGGCTTTGTCAAGAAACTTGAAACTTGAGACAAGAAACAAGATGCGAATTTGTTCGAGTTTCAATCTTCGTGGGGATTATATAGGAACCTGGCACTATAATTGCTTTTGATTTTAAGTTTTCAGTTAATATGAATAAAGGTTAGCCAATGCCAGATTTTAAAAAAATATCAGACCCCAAAAAAAGAACCATCGGAATTTCTCCGTTTATCATATCTGGTGTACTTCTTGTGCTCATGTCCATTTTCGTGCTCATGGCCATGGACAACATCAAGGAACATGACGCAAGGGTGGTTGAAAAGCTTACGGCAAAGGGGACCTTTTTGATCAGGGCCTTTGAGGCAGGCACCCGAACCGGGATGATGACAATGAAGTGGCGTGCTCCAAAGGTGCAGAGTCTGCTCTCTGAAACGGCCTTCCTGCCCGAGGTGAGCTATCTGATGATAACGACTCTGGGCGGAAAGATCCTGGCCCACAGTGATCCTGAAAAAATCGGAACTGTTTATGCCGGGATGCCCGAAACAGATGCCCTGGGGGACGGCACGGCAGTTTCCCATCGGAGGGTCATCGCTGAAAATAGGGTAAAGACCTTTGAGGTGTTCAAGGTGTTCACTCCGGCAAGGCGGTTTCACGGTCCGGGACGGGGCATGCCCATGGGCAGAAAGATGGCTGCCGGTAAAGTTCAGGGCATTTCCAGGGCCATGGGAGAACCTTCTGAAAGAACGAACGACCCGGGATTGCCGGGGCTTGAATCCCCTGGGCCTGAACTGCCAGCGCCTGAACTGCAGGATCTGAAAACATCGCCAGGTGATCAAGCCGCCAGGCATCCCTCCCATAATTCTCCAGGGTCAGACTGGTTCAGCGCCCATTTCTCCAGGTGCCCTGACGATTGCCTGGAACAGGGGCCCCAGATCATCATTGCAGGCCTTGACATGGAGGAAGCTGAGTTCGGGAAAAAAGAGTATGTCAACCATATTGTGGTCAACGGTATTGTTCTTTTTCTCATCGCAGGTTCCGGTATTGTCGGTCTTTTTATGCTCCAGGGATATCGGTCCACCCGGTCTTCCCTCTCCAGGGTCAGGGCTTTTTCCAACAATCTTGTTGAAACCATGCCCGCAGGTCTTATTGCGGTGGATCACGATTTTGGGATCACCTCGTGTAACAGAGAGGCCATGGTAATTCTTGGGGAATGGGGCAAACCCGTCCTGCCCCCGGTTCTTGTTCAAATGGCTGGGACCATACGTGAAAACGATCAAAAAATTTCAAGGGAAGTCGCCCTGTCATCCCTGTCCGGCAGAATTCTTGTTCTGGACGTAGTTGTTTCCCCCATACCCGATGACGGACAGGGCAGGTCTGGGTATCTTTTCCTGTTCAGGGATTTGACCGAGCTTGCCGCTTTAAAGCACGAACTGGAAAGGAGCCGGCGCCTTGCAGCCGTTGGCAAACTTGCCGCAGGAGTAGCCCATGAGATTCGAAACCCCCTGAGCTCCATCAAGGGATTTGCCACCTATTTCAGGGAGAGGTACAGGGATGTTGTGGAGGATAAAACAACGGCGGACATAATGATCCATGAGGTCGAACGGCTCAACCGGGCAGTTACCCAGCTTCTGGAGTTCGCAACTCCCCTGCCCGTGGTTGCAAGACGGGTGGATGTCAAGAATCTTGTGGACCATTCGTTAAAGCTTGTGGAAAAGGACCTTGCCGACAGATCAATAAAAATCGAAAAGATCGTTCAAACGGATCAAACCCGTGTGATTACAGACCCCGACCGCCTCAACCAAGTTCTCTTGAACCTCTATCTCAACGCCATCCAGGCCATGGACAAAGGCGGAATTCTTGAGGTCAGGGCGATCGTTGAAAGGGGTTGCTTGTCCGTTGCGGTGAAAGATACCGGCTCAGGCATTGCCCGGGCTGACATGGAAAAAATATTTGACCCCTATTATACCACGAGGGCCAAGGGCACCGGACTGGGCCTTGCCATGGTACACCGGAATCTCGAGGCCATGGGGGGAGATATAAGGGTGGAGAGCCAGGAGGGCAAGGGAACCACCTTTTTTATCAATATCGCCTGTGGGAACTCTGGGGAGAACGATTAAATGGAAGGTACAAACAGGATACTGGTTGTGGACGACGATGCCGGTCACAGAACCATGCTCAAGACACTCATGACCGGGTGGGGGTATGAGGTGACCGTGGCCGATGACGGGATAACCGGGGTTGAAGCGGTGAAAAAAGCCCCGTTTGATATTGTGCTCATGGACATGAAGATGATCACCATGTCCGGCATGGAGGCCCTTGAGGAGATCCATGGGTTCAACCCCTCGCTTCCCGTGATCATAATGACCGCATATTCTTCCGTGGAAACGGCTGTTACCGCATTAAAAAGGGGAGCTGTTGATTATCTTACCAAGCCCCTTGATTTTGAAAAGCTCAAGCTGACCCTGGCCCGCATGGTCGAAACCCTGGGACTTAAACAGGAGAATCTTAACCTGAAGCAGAGCCTTGGCAAACGGTTTAACCGGGAGAACCTCATCGGCAACAGCCCTGCCATGCTTGCACTGCTTGAAACCGTTGAGATGGTAGCGCCGTCTGAGGCCAATGTTCTTATCTTCGGTGAATCAGGCACGGGCAAGGAGCTCATCGCCGGAGCCCTTCACCACAATTCGGCAAGAAAAGATTTTCCCTTTGTCAAGATAAACTGCGCCGCCATAACCGAAACCCTTCTCGAGTCTGAACTCTTCGGCCACGAGCGGGGTGCCTTTACCGGGGCGGACCGACGAAGAAAGGGCAGCTTCCTTGCCGCCCACAGGGGGAGCATTCTCCTGGATGAGATCGGAGAGATGAACTCTGCCATGCAGGCCAAGCTCCTGCGCGTTCTCCAGGAACGGGAGGTGACCCCGGTTGGCAGCGAAACACCGGTGCCCGTTGATGTGAGGGTGATCGCAGCGACCAACCGGGATTTAACGGAGATGATCGACCAGGGTAAATTCAGACAGGACCTGTTTTTCAGGCTTAACGTGGTCAATCTGGAGATCCCGCCCCTGCGGTTTCGCAACCAGGATATCCCCGAGCTTGCCCTTCATTTTTTAAGCCATTTTGCCGCAAAGAACAGCCGGGACGTCAAGGGCTTTACCCCCGATGCCATGGACGCCATGATCCGCTACCCATGGCCGGGCAATGTAAGGGAACTTATGAATTCCGTCGAACGGGGGGT
>JAVERV010000143.1:0-6842 GCA_034006945.1 Desulfobacterium sp.
ACCCCGTCTGAACCCGCATCCATCAATGCCTTGGCACCCTTTGCCGTGGCTACGTTGCCCGAGATGATCTGGCACTCTGGAAAGGCGTGTTTGATGGACTGTACTGCTGAGATGACATTCTGAGAATGACCGTGGGAAGTATCAATGACAAGGACATCGACTCCGGCCCTTAAAAGAGCCTCGGTTCTATCCATCATGTCCGACCCGACACCGATAGCTGCACCTGCCCTTAACCGTCCCATGGAGTCCTTGCAGGCATTAGGGTATTTGCGGATTTTTTCGATATCCTTGATGGTGATCAAACCTTTTAATTTGCCCTGGTTGTCCACCACCAGGAGCTTTTCGATCCTGTGTTGGTGCAGCATCTTTTTTGACTCTTCAAGGGTTACCCCCTCTGAAACGGTAACCAGGTTCTCCTTGGTCATGACGGCGCTTGCAGGCTTATCAAGCTCGGTCTCGAAACGTAAATCCCTGTTGGTGACGATCCCCACAAGCTTGTCACCCTGGGTCACTGGAATGCCGGAAATACGATATTTGGCCATGATGGCGAGCACCTCGGAAATCGAGACATCCGGGGATATGGTTATGGGGTCTACAATCATCCCGCTCTCTGATTTTTTAACCCGATCCACCTCGATCACCTGTTCTTCAATCGTGAGGTTGCGGTGTATAAACCCTATCCCGCCTGCCCTTGCCATGCTGATGGCGGTAAGGGCCTCAGTCACCGTATCCATAGCCGCACTGACAATGGGGATGCTCAGTTCAAGATTTCGGGTAAGCCTGGTCACAGTGTTCACCTGGTCGGGTAAAATGGCTGAGAACTCAGGCACAAGAAGAACATCATCAAAGGATAAACCATCATCAAAAGCTATATTTGTCATAAATCATCTCCTGGCGGGAAATTTTAGGTAAATGCGGGGCCGGCCCCCATCATGGAATCCCCTGGTCGGACCCGTTCAAAAAAAGCCGGTCTCAAGATTTTATAAACATAAACAACTATCAGATTTGCCGTTTCAAAGCAATAATTAATTAGAATTGCTGTTCAGTTGCCAGGGTAAAGTTGTTCTGTTAGAGATAAAAAAAATGCCATGCTCTGCTGGTTTTTTCAGCAACAGCCTTAAAATGTGCCAGGATGATTTTTTAAAAAACCACGAAGAACACGAAGGCCACGAAGAAAGGGAATCTTTGTGCTCTTCGTGTTCTTCGTGGTAAAATAATTTGACGCCCCTGAGGCCCTAAAATTGATGGATTGACGGTTAGAATCAATTCACCGTAGTTCAGTTGCGGTCATTGTTGACTTTTTCTTGATATTCCAATAGAATCTTAGATGCCGATGAATATGAGTTCACCTTGAGTACCTCCAGCAAGCCGGGCGAGTAAACATAAAATTACCAATGGAAAGCCAAAATGATAGTATATATAAATCCGGACAACCCCCAGCCAAGACTCATCAGCCAGGTTGTCGACGTAATCAGGCAGGGAGGAATCATTGCCTACCCCACCGACACCCATTATGGAATTGGCTGCGACATCATGAACAAAAAGGCCATTGAAAAGGTCTATCAGATCAAACAGCGCAGCAAAAATCAGCCTTTCAGCTTTATCTGTGCAGACTTGAAGCATATCAGCGAGTATGCAAAGGTGAGTAACTTTGCCTATCGAAACATGCGGCGGCTTCTTCCAGGCCCCTACACCTTTATCCTCGACGGATCAAAGCTTGTGCCCAAGATTATGCTGACCAAGCGAAAAACAGCGGGAATCCGGGTTCCGGACAACCCCATATCCCTTGCCATTGCAAGGGAACTTGGCAACCCGGTTCTTTCCACCAGTGCAACAGGGCCGGATGGTATTCCCTTTGAGAACCCATCCCTTCTCCATGACTGGTTTGGCACGAGACTCGACCTGGTGGTCGACGGCGGACCTGTACCGGGACGAGACTCGAGCGTAGTCTCTTTAATTGAGGACATACCGGAAGTAATCCGTTACGGTGCCGGAGATGTCAGCCTGTTTGAACAGGGTTGAAACAAGCTCTTTAAGGATTCCGAGCCGCTTCTCTTTTGGATAGACAGGCACGGCCTTTCCCTTGATCTCAGCCATTTCCGCCCCCCATGCCAGGGCATCCTCAAGATTACCGAGCCTGTCCACAAGGTTCAATTCAAGGGCCTTTTCTCCGGTATAGATCCTGCCGTCGGCAAGTTTTCCAACCTGCTCCATCCCAAGGCTTCGACCTTCAGCGACATCCCTGACAAACTGCAGGTGGACCTCGTCGGCCACACCTTGAAGGATAGCCTTTTCTTTAAGGGTGATCTCCCGAACGGGTGATCCCATGTCCTTGAACTCCCCACTCTTGATCACAACGGGCGTCAGCCCGATCTTCTCCATGATCTTCTGAAAGTTTGCATACTCCATGATCACCCCGATGCTTCCGGTGATGGTTCCGGGGTTGGCAACAATTGCGTCCGCTGCCGATGCGGCATAATAGCCCCCTGAGGCTGCAACCGAGCCAAGGGAAGCAATGACTTTTTTCACCTCTCTGGCCTTAATAATCTCCCGGTAAATCTCCTGGGAGGGGCCTACCCCGCCGCCGGGAGAATCAATCCTAAGAACGATGGCCTTTATGGCCGGGTCATCCCTGAAAAGCTTTATCTGTCGGCTCACCTCCTTGGACGATGCAATGACACCGACAATCTCGACGACACCGATGTTCCCCTTCTCCTGCTTAAAGGTGGACATGGATGAAGAGAACAGGGCCGACCCGCCCACAAGGATTGCCACAACCATAACCATGGCAACAGCCGGGATGGTGGCGATTATCATGGTGAAAAACAAAAAAGGATGTCGTCGTGAAAACATTAGAACTCCTCCCAGGGCAGACCCTGGCTTCAAAGTATTGGGTCGGATATTGTAAAGGCTATAAAAAAAGGGGGTCAGATTCAGAGGAAACTCTGAAGCCGACCCCCTTAATCGGGCTATATCTTTTTACACGCTGCTACTCTTCGTCTTTATTTTCCTTGGAGGCAATCTGCTCCTGAAGGTTATCCCTGAGAAGCTCACCAAAGGATGAGGTTGCAGGTTTCATATTCTTGGCAAAATCCTTGAGAATTATTTCCTCTTCATCCTCATCAAGACGCTTGATGGAAAGACCGATGCGACGCTCATCACTGTTGATGTTCATCACCCTTGCGGTCAGAGTGTCACCGATGGTGTAATGGCCGGCCGGTGTCTTGATTTTCTCCTTACTGATTTCAGAGACATGAACAAGACCTTCAATACCCTCCTCAAGCTCTACAAAAACACCAAAGTCGGTGATATTGGTAACTACACCGCTGATCTCGGTACCGACCTTGTAACGCTCCTCAACCGTCTCCCAGGGATCAGGCTGAATCTGCTTGATACCGAGACTGAAGCGCTCGCTTGCCTTGTCAATGTCAAGGACAACGGCCTGAACTGTATCGTTCTTCTTGTAGGCTTCAGACGGATGCTTGATTCTCTTGGTCCATGAGATATCTGAAATATGCACAAGACCGTCGATGTCATCGTCGATACCGATGAAGAGACCGAAATCGGTGATGTTTTTGATCTTACCCTCGATCACAGTACCCACGGGATATTTTTCGCTGATTACCTCCCAGGGATTCTCCACAGTCTGCTTAATACCGAGAGAGATTCTTCGGTTGTCCGGTTTAAGATCCAGCACAACAGCCTCGATCTGTTCGCCGACAGATACGATCTTGGACGGGTGGCGAACTTTCCTTGTCCAGGACATCTCAGACACATGGATAAGTCCTTCGACTCCTTCCTCAAGCTCCACAAATGCGCCGTAATCGGTCAGGCTTACAACCTTTCCAAGTACCCTGGCACCAACGGGATATTTATCCTTGGCGGTTGTCCAGGGATCGGGGGTGAGCTGTTTGAGACCAAGGGATACACGTTCTTTTTCAAGATCGTAGGAGAGAATCTTAACGTTGATCTTGTCAGCCACGGAAAAGAGCTCCGAGGGATGCTTCACCCTGCCCCAGGATATATCTGTGATGTGAAGCAGGCCGTCCACGCCGCCAAGATCGACAAACACACCATACTCGGTGATGTTCTTGACGATACCCTCCATGACCTTGCCTGTCTCAATGGATTTAAGGGTATCAGCCCTTGCGGTTTCACGCTCTGTCTCAAGGATGACCCTCCTTGACAGAACAATGTTGCTCCTCTTTCTATTATACTTGAGGACCTTGAAGGTGTAGGTCTGCCCGACCATCTCATCCATATTGCGAATGGGTCTTAAGTCTGCCTGGGAACCGGGTAGAAAGGCAGGGAGCCCAATATCAACGGAAAAACCACCCTTGACCCTGCTTGTGATAATGCCCTCGATGGTTCCGTCCGCATCATATACGTCTTTGATGGCATCCCAGACCTTGACCTTGGCAGCCTTTTCTTTGGACAGGATAACGGTCTCGGCCTCTTCGTCCCACACTTCAACCATGACTTCAACCCTGTCGTTGAGCTTGACATCAAGGTTGCCGTCTTCGTCCCTGAACTCGTGAATAGAGATCTGGCCTTCGGATTTGTAGCCAACGTCAACAAGGACATGGTCCTTGTCCACCGCAATTATGGTACCGGTTACGACCTGGCCCTCTTCAAAGCTGCTGAAGCTCTCGTCGTAAATTCCCATCAACTCTTCCATGCTCTCTTCGCCCGTAATGCTATCCAGCGGGTCCACATGGTTTTTTTCGTCTTTGATGGCCTCCGATTCCTGGGTTGTCTCTAATTCTTCACTGTTCATTTCTTTGTTCTCGCCTGTTTCAGCAATGGTGATCATTAATAAAAATTCTCCATAGACAATATTTTATCCCCGCCCGAAGGAGTTGGATAATCGTTAATGTATAACAGAAGCCAATCAGAAAAAGCAATAAAAATATGCGAAAACTTAAAAAAGAAGGTCCTGTTATGGGTTGATTTTACGCATAATTTGGGCAACAACCGCCTCCATGGTGAGGGTTGATGAATCTATGACAATGGCGTCATCTGCGGGTTTCAAAGGAGCTGCCTTTCTCTGGGTATCGTTTTTGTCCCGTTTCGCCATATCTTTTTCAACATCGTAAAGAGATTGACCCGGCACTTCCTTAAGCTCTTTAAAGCGTCGCAGAGCCCGGGTTTTAAGATCGGCCACAAGGAAAAACTTGTGGTCTGCCCCGGGAAAGACCACAGTTCCCATGTCCCTTCCCTCAAACACTGCATTCTCTTTGGCGGAAATGGCCTTCTGGACCCCGAGGAGCGCCCCCCTTACCAGGGGTTTGGCACTCAGAGTCGATGCAAGCATGGCTATTTCCGGCGTTCTTATTTTATTGGAGATATCAATCCCTGAACTCAAGAGCCTCATGGTTTCCCCGTGTGTCACAATCGTGAAATCGAGAGTGTCCAGGAACGCTTCCAGAGCCCGCTCATTATCGTAATTGATATTTTTTTGTCGCACCTCAAGGGCAACTCCCCGGTAAAGAGCCCCGGTATCAACGTAAATCCAGCCAAGCTCCAGGGCAAGAAACCTGCTGACCGTTGTCTTGCCCGACCCCGCTGGCCCGTCAATGGTTATGATCTTAGGCTTCATCTTTCAGCCCCTCCGGCAAGAACCTGCTTTAATGCTTGAATAAAGGCGATGTTCTCCGACTCAAGCCCGGCATTTATCCTGAGGCAGGTATCAAAACCATAGGCGTTCATTGCCCTGACGATAATTCCCCTGGGCAGCAGGGCCTGGAACACCTGACGGGCATCCTGTTTCACATCCACCAGGAAGAAATTGGTCTGGGTGGGATGGGTGACGAGCCCCATGGAAGCCAACTCGGTCCGTAAAAAATCCACCCCCTGATGCATGACCTGAATGCTTTTATTCAGGAACTCAAGGTCGTCCAGGGCTGCCGCTGCCGCCACCTGGGCAAGGGAGTTGACGTTAAACGGCTGCCTTACCCTGTGGAGAATATCCGCCACAGATCGGTCCATGATCCCGTACCCCACCCTGAAACCCGCAAGCCCATATGCCTTTGAAAAGGTTCTCAGCGATACGATCCTGGGGTCGGACAATGGATCGTCAAGGGCGTTGAAGGTGTCGGGGTCCCGGACAAACTCGATGTATGCCTCATCAACCACCACAAGAATATCCTCCGGGACTTTTTTGAGGAACTCCTGAAACGCAGCGTTTGAAAAGTGGCTTGCCGTTGGATTGTTTGGATTGGTGAGAAAGACCATGCGGGTCTCAGGGTTCACGGCCCCTGCCAAGGCATCAAGATCGATGGTAAGGTTATTCAGGGGAACTCGAACGGCAGTTGCACCCGCAGCCTTGACCGATATGTCATACATGAGAAATGAGGGAAATGGCATCACTGCATTGTCCCCTGAACTCAAAAAACCATGGCATAGAAGGGCGATGATGTCGTCTGATCCGTTGCCAACGATAATTGACTCACCATCGACCTTGAATCTGTCCGCAAGTTTTTGACGAAGGCGGTGCCAGGAACCGTCAGGATACCGATGCATTTCATGGAGGCATTTTTTTACCGCCTCAACGGCCATGGGCGAGGGGCCAAGGGGATTTTCGTTTGAGGCAAGCTTAACGCTCCTGGAGATTCCATATTCACGTTCGATCTCGTCAATAGGTTTTCCAGGTTCATAGGGATCGATGGACAGCATTTTTTCGGGTATCTTGAGTTTCATGGGATCACTGGTTCTCCTTAAAATTAAACCCCATCTGGTAGTTTAAATTTGATGTTTTGTCAACTTTTATTCAATCCCTTCCACAGCGTGACCTGCCCCTATCCGGATAAATTTTTCATTGGTTGAAATGATGGTCAAGACCA
>JAVERV010000144.1:0-6839 GCA_034006945.1 Desulfobacterium sp.
TCTGTCCAACCAATCCATTCATCCCGGGCACGCATGCGCCAGGCAGGACTTGAAAATTGAACACAGCCCACCACCTCTCGATGGGGTCGGTTTACATAAATAAGGTATTGCACTCTTGCGCCAAAGGGCATGGCATATCCCAGATAGTGATAGCGGCCAATAAGTTCCTTGAACAGATCCCTCTGGCCTCGGTCTTGAACACGTTGGATCTCAAGGGGGATATACTCTTCTACGCTGCCACTCAGGGTGCTGACGGGTTGAGTGAGTGGGATTTCAGGAACGATCTTTTGGGAATGGGAGACCCCTTTTCGTTTCTTTTCAGGAAGGATCAGCACTCCCTTAGATTCTAAAAGTTCCAGAAGATCACTGCATTCCCGGGCCTTTAGTCTGTCATTGGGCCGTTTCCACTCCAGGAGTTCACATACTGTATGCGCCAACTCCCTTCGACTGATGCCGCCGCAGGTATCAACTACTTCCTGGATCAATAAAATTTCTTCGCCGGTAAACTCTCTACCACAAAAGGTTTGTTGCTTTATTTTTTGCATGTCATTCACCTCCGTTATTCTTTTATAACGGAAAGATGACTTGCTGTCCAGTTAAAAAAATATTACTCTTCAATTTGTTTCATCGTGTAAATTTGAGATATGTCAGTTTAAAAATCAGGCCAGATATCAATGGGTTGTTCAGCTATATTGAAAAAATCAGTTTGAAAACATTTCGAATGACGCTGAAAACCTTTATTTACAAGGGGGCTTGTTTGTTTTAAAAGAGCCGCACCCATTTGAATTAATGATAGATGTTGAACCCGGCTCGAATTAGTGGTAACAGGAATAGACGGATAAACAACTCACAAAAAAAGGAGAAGAGATGCTGCCCAGAGTAACCACCACTAATCTAATCAAGATGAAGCTGGAAGGAAAAATAATAACGGCGTTGACCGCCTATGACCACCCGTTTGCAACCCTTGTGGATATGGCCGGCATTGACATGATCCTTGTGGGAGATTCCCTGGGCATGGTGGTCCAAGGAAAAGCGACAACCCTTCCCGTGACCATGGACGAAATGGTCTACCACACCTCCATGGTCACAAGGGCCTGCAAGCGTGCCATGGTGGTGGGGGACATGCCCTTCATGTCCTACCAGAGTTCTGTTGACCTGGCCGTTGAGAATGCAGGACGGTTCATCAAGGAGGCCAATGCTTCCGCCGTGAAACTCGAGGGCGGGGCCGATGTCTGCAGGGTGATCGAGGCCATTTCAAAGGCCGGCATACCGGTCCAGGCCCACATAGGTCTTACCCCCCAGAGCGTTCACCAGATGGGTGGCTTCAAGGTCCAGCGGGACGAAGAACGCCTGCTATCCGACGCCCTCAAGGTCCAGGATGCTGGTGCTTTTTCCGTTGTACTCGAAGGGATTCCCTCGGACATTGCAGGAACTATCACAGCCAGGCTTGAGATCCCCACCATCGGCATCGGTGCAGGTCCCCTTTGCGACGGTCAGATCCTGGTTCTCCACGACATGCTCGGCCTCCATGACCGCCACCTGCCAAAGTTTGTGCGCCAGTTTGCAGATCTTAAGACCCATGCACTCAAAGGGCTTGAAGCATACAGGGACGAGGTCAGGAACCAAACCTTCCCTTCAAAGGAGCACGAGTACAAATGAAACCCGGGGTCTCAATCATCGGCTGCGGACGTGTGGGAACGGCCCTTGCCGTTTTTCTTGCAAAGGCTGGATACCCGATTGCAGGCCTTGCAAGTAAAACCATCGCATCTGCCGAAAACGCCGCAGCCCTTGCCGGAACAGGCCGGGTATTTGCCCATGCCGGTGATGCCGTTCAAAGGGGGAAGATCGTTTTTATTACAACACCGGACGGGGCCATTCAGGAAGTTTTTGAAACCCTTGCCGCCCAAAAGCAAAAGGGCTTTCTGCCGGGAACGGTGGTGTTTCACTGTAGCGGAGCCTTATCCTCATGCCTTTTTTCAAAGATTCCGGATTTAGCCAGGGGCTCCATCCATCCCCTCCAGAGTTTTGCCCCCCACGAACCAGGCCAGCCATCCCCGTTCAAGGGAGTTAACATTTCCGTTGAAGGTGACGACCTTGCCGTTGCTCTAGGAACAGAAATAATAGGGGACCTTGGCGGCATTTCCTTTACCATCCCGACCCAGGCAAAGACCCTCTACCATGCAGCAGCGGTCGTAGCCTCCAACTACCTTGTGACCATTGAGCACTTTGCCGTGGAGCTTTTAAAAGAGGCTGATCTTTCAGAACCGAGAGCCTATGAGATTCTTGAACCCCTGATTTTCGGCACCCTTGCCAATATTGGCCGCAGGGGAACCATGGCGGCCCTGACCGGCCCTGTGGCAAGGGGAGATGATAAAATCGTTGCAGCCCACCTGGCAGACTTAAAAAAAAAACGACCAGACTATCTGGAATTTTATAAGACCCTTGGTCGGCACACCCTCAAGATCGCAGAACAGAACAACACCCTTGATACCGAAAGCCAGACCCGCCTTGCAGAACTCTTTCGACCTGGATCAAAATGATTGAATATGAACCTCTTTTCCCGGGAGCAGCTATGAACTTTAAGGCAATGGCTTCAAAGCTCGGCTTTAGCCTGGAAGATTTTATTGAACTTGTTCAACTCCTGATCACCACCTCCCAGTCAGAACTCCTGACCGTTGAAAAGGAGCTTGCCGCTGGCTCAAGCGCCGGGGTTAGCAGGGCGGCACACTCGATCAAGGGGGCTGCAGGGAACCTTGGATTTATGCATATGGCAGACCTGGCCAGGGAGATGGAAACTCTGGCAAACCAGGGAAATACGGGCAACATGGATAAAATCAAGAAAAAGGCAGCTGCCCTGAAGGCAGATCTCGATCTTATCAAAAAAGCTGGGGACAAAGGCTACTAACCATGGATATAAAACATGCGTTTACCATTCTCATTGTGGATGATAATATCGTAAACCTCAAGTTCATGGAAAAGACCCTTGAAAAGGAGGGATATCAGGTAATAACCACGGACAACGGGGCTGATGCAAGGACCCTTGCCATGGAAAAAAGACCTGATCTCATCCTTCTGGATATCCAGATGCCGGGGGGAGATGGCTTTGAAGTCATCCGCTTTTTAAAAGGAACCCTCGTAACGAGCACCATCCCGGTTATCTTTCTCACGGGGATGACCGATGTTAATTCAAAGCTCAAGGGCTTTGAACTGGGGGCCGTGGATTATGTCACAAAACCGTTCCATCCCCTTGAAGTCCTTGCCCGGGTGGCAATTCATCTTAAACTTTCCATTGCAACCAACTCTCTGATTGCCAACCAGGCCATGCGGCTCAAGGAGATCACCGAAGCCCAGACCTCGATGCTTCCCCTGCCCAAAGATTTCCCCCAGGCAAAGTTCGGGGTTTACTACAATGCCCTGCATGAGGCAGGCGGCGATTTTTACGATGTTCTCTCCATCTCGGACAAGATCACCGGTTATTTTGTTGCCGATTTTTCAGGCCATGATATCAAGTCAAGCTATATGACGGCCTCAATCAAGGCCCTGTTGGCCCAGAACAGCAACCCGGTCTACTCCCCCCTTGAAACCATGAAAATGATCAACGACGTTCTCATGGAGATCCTTTCAAAAAACAAATATTTGACTGCATGCTATGCCCGCTTAAACCGTACCACGGGTAACCTCTGCATAGTCAGCGCAGGTCACCCACCCGTTGTCCTTGTCCCTGTTACTGGTGATCCCCAGCTGATACAGGTGGATGGCGATGTCCTGGGGATGTTCAAGGACGCAAAGTTTGGAGTTCATCGCATGAGGCTTAACCCTGGAGACAGATTCTTCATCTATTCGGACGGTCTTGTGGAGTCTACGCGTCAAAAGATCACCTGGAACACCGGAGCCCAGACCCTTCTGACCAAATTCAAAAAGATCAGACATCTCCCCCTTTCGAAGACCTCTTCAGCCCTTGTTAAAAGCCTTTTTTCCGGGGGTGCAGTTCCTGAAGACGATATCGTGGTTTTGTGCGTGGAGGTGTAACCATGTCGCAAATCTTTAACCGGACAATCAGGCCCAACACACTTTCCATCACCTTCAGTTCCACACTGGAAAATATTGACCGAATCTGTGACGAGGTGTCCCGATTCCTTGACCGGAACCTTAAGTGCACGGAGGCACATCTTTTTTCCATAAACCTTGTGATACGTGAGGCCCTTACCAACGCAGTTCGCCACGGCAACAACCTTGACCCTGAAAAAAAAGTTAAATTTTTTCTTAAAATAGAACGAAAGAAGAGGCTCAGGATAATCGTAGAAGACCAGGGAGAAGGATTTGACTGGCAAAAGGCCAGGGAATCACCACCTGGGGCCAACGACGACCACGGAAGGGGTCTTGCCATTATGACCACCTATTTTTCTTCCTACTGCTACAACAGAAAGGGCAATCGTCTGGTTCTTAAAAAAAAACTCAATCCCAATCATTAACAAGATAGAGAAAAACATCCACTTGCAAGAACCTGTGTGTACTTTGAAAAAGAACAGAGAAAAAAATTTCTTATAATGCCTCAAGTATTTTCCGGCTTCGTTTAACCGCGCAGAGATCACCGCACATGGTGCAGACGTCCTGATCGACTGGCTGGGAAGAAGCCCGGTAGACCTTGGCCTTTTCCGGATCTATGGCCAGCTCGAACATCCGGGTCCAGTTCAGCTCTTTGCGTGCCTGACTCATGTCGTTGTCCCATTTAATGGCTCCAGGAATTCCCTTAGCCACGTCGGCGGCATGGGCAGCGATGCGCGAAGCGATAATTCCTTCTTTCATATCATCCTGATCCGGCAGCCGTAAATGTTCCGCAGGGGTGACATAGCAGAGGAAATCTGCACCATAGGTGGCTGCCAATGCCCCGCCGATGGCTGCGGTGATATGATCATACCCTGGTGCTACATCGGTGACAATAGGCCCCAGCACATAGAAAGGTGCACCGTGGCAAAGTTTCTTTTCCAGCTGCATATTAGCAACTATCTCGTTGAGCGGCACATGTCCTGGGCCCTCAATCATTACCTGCACATCTGCCTGCCTGCAACGTTTGGTCAATTCACCCAGAATAATCAACTCCTGGATCTGGGCTGCGTCGGTGGCATCCTGCAGACAACCGGGCCGCAAGCCGTCGCCCAGGCTTAGGGTTACGTCATATTCCCGACACAATTCAAGTAGCCGATCGAAATGTTCAAAAAATGGATTTTCTTTATCGTTAGTCGTCATCCAGTCAAGCAGCAGCGATCCGCCACGGCTAACCACATGGGTAAGGCGGGGATTATTGCGTAAGCGCTGCACTGCCATCTGGGTCAATCCAGCGTGGATGGTCATAAAATCAACACCTTCTTCGGCGTGAATACGTACCACATCAAAAAAATCGTCGATCGAGATGCTGGCCACTTCTTTGCCGTAGTGGGCCACGGCATCATAGATTGGAACGGTACCGACCATCACCGGACTGATTTCAACAATTCGCTTGCGAACGGTGCGGGTATCGCCGAAGGTGCTGAGATCCATGATGGCATCAGCCTTGAGTTCGATCGAACGGCGAACTTTGTTCAATTCATTTTCCACATTACAACAATCCTCGGAAACACCAAGGTTGACATTGATTTTGGTCCGTAAACCGGCACCTATCCCCCTGGCTATCAGGTTGGGATGATTACGGTTGGCCGGGATGACGATCCGCCCTTCCGCCACTCTGGCAAGAAGGTCCGCTTCATGGATCGTTTCGTCGGCGAGTACCTGTTGCATTTGAGGAGTGAGGATGCCTTGGCGAGCTGCATCCATCTGGGTTGCATAGGTCATAGTTTGTTCTCCTGGCGTTAGATAAGAATTATAAAAGCCGCTTGTCCTTAAGGGAAGGGCAAGCGGCTTTCAATTCCGGAAGACTGGTGTACAGTTCCAGGAGTTTGTCTCTTGTCCGCTTCCCTTCGCCGGTATTATCCGGATCAGGTTCATAGGGTTGGATGTTATTCCTCTCAGCACAGTTGCGCCCCTAGCGATGGCCTCTGTATAAAAGAACCCGAGTGGTTTGTCAACCCCCAGGATGTAGTAAAACCTCCTGCCCCTTTTTAATCGTCTGCAAACACACTCCTAATCAATTCCTAACATAGTCCAGGTAGTATCCTTTCCATTGGAGTCACTGGAACATAAACTGAAATAAAAGGAGTAAGGAATGAAAGCCTGTATTAAATCCATCGTTATCAGTACGTGCATGGCCGTGGTGACGGCAATTCCGGCCCTTGGTGAAGAGCTTGTAATAAAGGGCTCCACAACGGTCCTGCCCATTACCCAGAAGGTGGCCGAAGCGTACATGAAGCTTCACCCGGACGTGAAGGTCTCCCTTTCCGGCGGCGGTTCAAGCAACGGCATCAAGGCCATCCTTGACGGTACGGCCGATATTGGAAACGCCTCCCGCTTTATCAAATCAAAGGAGATCGAACTTGCCTCCACCAAGGGCATCTATCCGGTTCCCCACAGGATCGCCTTGGACTGCATTGTGCCGGTCGTCCACTCCCAGAATCCGGCCATGGATCTTACAACCGCACAGCTCAAGGATATCTATCTTGGTAAAATCAAGAACTGGAACGAGGTGGGTGGAAAGGATATGAAGATTGTCGTCATCTCAAGGGACACCTCTTCCGGCACCTTTGAGGTATGGGAAAAGCTGGTCATGGAAAAGGAGAGGGTCATTCCAGGGGCTTTGACCGTTCCCTCCAACGGGGGACTGGTCCAGGCAGTCTCAGTCACTCCGGGTGCCATCGGCTATATTGCCCTGGGATATCTGAACCAGGAGATCAAGGCTTTGACGGTTA
>JAVERV010000032.1:0-40959 GCA_034006945.1 Desulfobacterium sp.
TCAAATTATTTTACCTGTGTCCCGAACTTTTTTAAAAACTTCGATAATAATTATGGGTTTCTTCAAAAGTGTATGCCACTTTTATCCAATATAAAGGATGGCAAAATTATCAACCCGAATATTTACGCTTAATTTTTGAATTTAAGTTCGTTAGTTTTATGTCTAAGTGTTCATTGAATGCAGAATTGAACAATTTCAAGTAATCGCTTTTTACAAATAAATCTTCTAAATCAGCTTGTGTGTAATCATCGACAAACTCATTAAAGAATCTAATTTTATTTTTATGGATTATTTTTTCGGATATCATTTTGTCCATTTTTGCTTTTCCTTTAGCATCAGTATATGAATCAAGTAAGCAAACAATTTCTAACTGAGACCCTCTTAATAAAGAAATAAATGTAGCAACTTTTTCAAGCCCACCAGTGGGAACAATTGTAATATCAGATCTTAATCCAGTACGATTATCAGATTCTAAAATTCCAGAAAGTGCAGTTAATATCACAAGGTCTGAAACACCTTCCACTAAGAGATTTTTTTTGCTTACAAACAAATTTTGAGCAATATCATAACCCAAGGCAGCCTGTAGAGGGAATAGGGTGTTGGGGTCTTTTTCTTGAAGACTATCTGAAATGATAGAGCCTTTATCTGTTTCTAATACAGTTCTTACTCTATCAAGATTTTCAGAGGAAATCATGAACGGTGAATGTGTCGTGTAAATTATTTGATAGTTGTCAGAAAGATCTTCGAGAAACATAAGAAGATCTGCTTGAGCAGATGCATGTAAATTTAACCCAGGTTCGTCCAGTAATAGAATATAGTTAGAGCTGTCATCTTCTTGTATTTTTTTAAACCATACGAGAAATGAAAAGAACCAGTTAAACCCTTTGCTTCTGTTTTTTAACGGAAGTGAGACACCTTTACTTTTTACACGTACATCTAGGATGTGTTCTATTATCCTTTTGTTGTTTTGAGCATCTGTTTGTTCTTTCTTGTCAATTTGGAATGTAATCTGAAGATTTTTATTTGTTTGCCAATATTTAAAAAGTTCGTCCGATATTATAGCTTCTGTTGCTTCTAGCTCAGCTATAAAGTCTTCAAAATCATCAGCTTCAAGAAGTTCTGTTGTATTAATGTCAGCCAATTCAAACAATGCTCTTGCCGTTTTGTATTCATTGTCATCCAATTCGTCTTTTTCAAGTTTTTCAATGCTTATTCTTGATGGAAGAGTAAAGTACTCATCATAGTATAAGAATTTTGGCAAATGTTTATCTATGTAAACCCATGCAATGTATTCTTGTATAGGATTAGTAACAGACCATTTAAATTCAAAATATTTTCTTAGTTCTTGAAATGCATTTAGGTATTTTTCATCTTTAAATGTAGCTACAAGTTCATCAAACTCAGCAAGTGATTTAACCTTTTCAAGTTTTTCAATTGTAGTATTACTTGAAATGTTTAACTCTTTTGTTTTGTGTTGGAGAAACTTTTTTGTGTCTGCTGATATGTTGCCAAAAGTTCTTTTGCTATTACTGAATTTAGTTGTTATGCTAAAGTCCTTTGATTCAAAAACACCTTTGCCGACATCACTTGCTATTTCATCATATAGCCAGTCTGGAATTGAGTATGTGCATGTAATTGCGGCAGGGTCTTCTCCGCTTTTGTCTACTTT
Source organism: Desulfobacterium sp. (assembly GCA_034006945.1). GTDB lineage: Bacteria > Desulfobacterota > Desulfobacteria > Desulfobacterales > Desulfobacteraceae > Desulforapulum. Next base: position 1,670 of record JAVERV010000032.1, read on the forward strand.
CTTTTTTTCTTTTCTTGGGTAATCGTGGGTGAGATTATACTGAAATTGTATATCGTCTTGGAAATAATTTGTTTTAGCAATTGCTTCTAATGCAGAAGTTTTCCCTGATTCATTCATGCCTACAAGAATTGTTATTCCATTATCTAAATCAAACTCTTGATCTGATACAAAAGATTTATATTTATGTATTACAACTTTTTGCAACTTCATAATGTATTCCCTTTGGCTGAATTAGTTTAATTTTATTTGCACATAACAGTGTTAATAAGTGGAAGTTTTCCATGCTATTGATTCTATAGATAGCCTGATTTTCCACATATTAGGATATGAAACTAATAAACGTGTAAAAATTTTCCACTTATGACATTTTAAGCTTTGTTTTTCCTCTTATTACGCCATAATCAGCTTAACATGGAAAGTCAATCAAAATTCCGTCCCAATCCCAAGTTAAAACTAATGGACCAGGTTCGTGAGGTTCTGAGATATCATCATTACGCCTATCGGACTGAACAGACCTATTGTCAATGGATGTTGCGGTATATCCGGTTTTTCGGTAGTAAGACCCATCCATGCAATCTCAAGGCCCACCATGTGGAGAGTTTTTTGTCAGATTTGGTGGTTAGAGGTGAAGTATCTGCATCCACCCAGAGCCAGGCACTGAATGCCATTGTTTTTCTTTACCGCGAGGTTCTTGGTCTCCCTTTAGAAGGGCAAATTAAGCCAATACGTTCTAAAAAAAGACCGATGTTACCCACTGTGCTTGGTAAAAAAGAGATCAAAGAGTTTTTTCAACACATTGAGGGAACCCACGCATTGATGGCAAAAATCATGTATGGATCAGGCCTGCGGCTCATGGAATGTGTGAGGCTCCGCATCAAGGATGTTGATTTTGACCGAAAACGTATTCATGTGCTGGGCAAGGGAAACAAATGGCGGAGCACCATTCTGGCTGAACCGATTATTCATGAGCTTAAAATCCATATTGAACAGGTAAAGGCATTACACCACCGGGATCTTGAAGAAGGATTCGGAGAAGTATACATCCCGGCAGCCCTGGGCCGAAAATATAAAAATGCCGCCATGGAGAATAGATGGATAAAGACATCTCCCGCATCACAAGTCCCCTTGAAGATTTGGATTTATGAGGTCTTAAACCAGAAAACATGAATACTTTTTTCAGGTTTTACGCTTTGCCGTAGAGCCTGAGTTTTTTGAGAAGGGTTTTCCGGGTAATGCCCAGACGCCTTGCAGCCTCGCTCCGATTGTTGTCGGCCGAGGCAAGGGTTTTGAGCACGGCCTCCTGTTCGATCTCGGCCAGGGGCCGGTCAACCGGATCATACCCCTGGCTGTTTCCCGCCCCCCCAGCCTTGAGCTCTTGATCCTGCCTGATGAACGGCAGGTCAACAAGGCTCAGATAGTCCGATCTTGACAGGACCACCCCCCGTTCGACGGAATTCATAAGCTCCCTTACATTTCCCGGCCATGGGTAGCGGATCATGGCGTCCATGGCATCGGGGGTAAACCCCTTGACGTCCCGGCTGTTCTTTGCGGCAAAGTGAGTTAAAAAATGAAGGGCAAGTTCGGGAATATCCTGGTTGCGAAGGCGCAGGGGCGGGATCTCCAGATTGACCACGTTAAGCCTGAAAAAAAGGTCCTGTCTGAATTTACCCTGGTCGATCATCTCCGTTAAATCCCGGTTGGTCGCAGCGATCACCCTCACATCAACGGGCACCGGGGTTTCGCTGCCAACCGGGGTCACCTCCCGTTCCTGGAGAACCCGCAGGAGCTTGGCCTGCATGGCGGAATTCATCTCTCCGATTTCATCCAGGAGAATGCTCCCCCTGTGGGCGGCAAGGAAGCTGCCCTTTCTTCTGCGGTCCGCCCCGGTAAAGGCGCCCCGCTCGTGGCCAAAGAGTTCCGACTCAAGAAGGGTTTCGGTTATGGCGGCGCAGTTGATCTTGACAAAGGGAAAATCTTTTCTTGCCGAATTGTGGTGAAGGGCTCCGGCAATGAGCTCCTTGCCCGTGCCAGACTCACCAAAGATAAGAACATTGGCCTCAGACGGCGCCACCATCTCAACTGTTTCAAGCAAAGCGAGCATGGCCGGGCTGTTGCCGATGAGGTTCTCCCGGTTAAACCGTTTGCCAAGGCTCTGCTTCAGGTTAAGGTTCTCCTGTTTAAGGCCCAGGGTTTCGACCATGCGGGCCAGGGTCAGCTTGAGCTTTTCGAAATCAAGGGGCTTTGTAAGATAATCCACAGCCCCCCTTTTTAATGCGGCAACGGCCGTTTCCACGGAAGAATATGCGGTCATTATTATCACGGGAAGGGAAGGGTTGAACCCATGAATCTCCTCAAGGGCCTCCATGCCGGACATGGTGATCATCTTCATATCCATGAGTACGATATCAAACGGGGCTTTTTTCACCGATTCAACCCCGGTTATCCCGTCATCGGCCACAGTCACCTCATACCCCCACCCGGTCATGAGTGTCTTGAGCATGGTTCTGTGGCCGGCATCGTCGTCCACAACCAGTATCCTGTTTGTACCTTCCATTTAATCGTTCTCCCCAGGGTTTCCACAGGCGATATTGATAAAAAAAGTGGTTCCCTTGCCCTCCTGGCTCTCCACCCTTATATCGCCCCCCATGGCCTCAAGGTTCCGGTGTACCATGGCAAGGCCCAGGCCGGTGCCCCTGGCCCTCGTGGTATAATAAGGGTCAAATATTTTTTCCATGTCACCCCGGGCAATGCCGGAGCCGGTATCTTTCACCTCCACCAACAGACAACCCCCTTCAACGATAGCCTTTACTTCAAGGGTTCCGCCTTTGTCCATGGCCTGGATGGCGTTCAGATAGAGGTTCAAAAGGATCTGATTGAGGCGGTCGGGATCTGTAACCACAACGGTTTGATCCGTTCGAAAACTCTTTTCAATTTTTATTGATCTGTCGGCAAGGTCTTTTTCCACAAGCTTTAACGAATGGTCCACAAGGGCCTTGACATCCACCTGTCTTGCAACCACTGGCAGGGGAGTTGCAAACTCCAGAAGCTGGGTAACGGCCCTGTTGAGCCGTTCCACCTCATGGATCATGATATCCGCCGTTGTTTTATCCTCGGAAACATCCTTATACCTCTCCCTGAAATAGGTGGCAAATCCCTTGATGGAGCTTAGGGGGTTTCGAATCTCATGGGCCACACCTGCGGCAAGTTTGCCAACGGCTGCAAGGCGCCGGCTCCTTTCCACCTCGTGTTTTAAAGCTGCAAGCTCGGTCAAATCCCTGAACAGGAAAAGAAACCCAGACCTGCCCTGGCCGTCATCGGGTATGGGGGAGGCGACCACGTCCAGAACAAGAGTTCTGCCGGACAGGGACGACAGGGCCACTTCCCTCGAGATCTTTTGATCGTTTTCACGTATGGTCCCGGCCATTTCAACAAGGACCGGGGGCAGGACGAGTTTACCCTGTTCCCCAAGAATTGCCATGGCCTCCCTGTTACACGAGGTAATCCCGAAATCATGATCCACCGCAATAAGACCTGCGGGCATGGTTTCAACAAGGTTGTTGGAAAAGGCCCTGACCCTGGAGAGGGAAGATCGGGTGGAGCGGTATCCCTGGAGCATAAAAAGACCGACAATACCCGAACCTGCGATGAGAAAGAGAACAATGCCGTTGACCACAATATGATTGATATACTCTTTTTTCCCGAACTCCGCCCCCTCCATGTCAAGGCCTGCAATGATGATCTGGGGCCCCTGTTCCAGGCAATCGTCAGGACACCTGGAAAAATGGGCGCTGAACCAGTCTGTCCCTGGAGAATTATGGGAGGGATGATTGGCGGCCTGATCGCCTGCCGACGATTTCAGATCAGGTAGTTCAGGCGCTGGCAGTTCAGGCCCAGGGGATTCAGACCCCGACAATTCCGGGTCTTTCGCTCTTTCAGGAGCCTCTTCCATGGCCCTGAAAGAGCCCTGGACATTCCCGGCACCCATCTTTCTGCCCTTCCGAATGCCCGATCCCGGACCGTGAACTCGCCTTGCCGGAGTGAACACCTTGAACACCTCAAAGGTCTTTGCCCCGCTTTCAGCGATGATTTTCCGGTGGAAAACTGCCGTGCCGTCCCCCAGGGCATCTGTTTTGGGCATCCCGGCATAAACCGTTCCGATTTTTTCAGGATCACTGTGGGCCAGGATCTTTCCGCCCAGAGTCGTTATCATCAGATAGCTCACCTCCGGCAGAAAGGCCGTTTCAGAGAGGAGACTCTGCACCCTTGGAGCCCGCCATTTCATTGTCATCATGCCAGTTCTGGTGCCTGCCTCAAAGGCCCTGATTAGAAAGGTCCCCTTTGCCGTAAGCTTGTCAACCACCCTTGCGTCATGCTCCTTGATGTTGTCCATGGCCATGAACACGAAAATGGACATGAGCACAAGAAGTACGCCGGATATGATAAACGGAGAAATTCCAATAGTTCTTTTTTTGGGGCCTGATATTTTTTTTAAATCCGGCATTGGCTTATCTTTTTAAAATCCCTGTAAAATCCTTAGGTTTGATTTTCTTTCTCCTGCTTTCTCGAACATACAAGCAATTATAATGCCCATACAGATACTCGACAAACCACATCCACACCACGGGGGAGACCTTACACTGGCCACCCGGCTTATTTTATCGAGCCACAAAGGGCGACCGCAAGGGATCGCCCCTACACTGGTCTCTGCTTGTTTTATCGAGTTTCGTGCTTCGTTGTACCAGCCAGGGCATGGGGGCTATATGAAACATACTCTGATCCGGTGGATGGTATTCCAGGTTGAGTAAAGCACAGCAAAACCCAACACAAATTAAAAACCCGAGTAATTTATACCCATGGAGACCTTGTTATGGATACAAAATACCCATATTCGTATATCACAACCAATTCACGCCGGGAAGAGAAAACAACATTTAACATTGAATTACAACGACTTAATTGTTTTTACTACGCTATGGCACACCCCTTGCAAAGATCTATGTTCAACTGCACAAGGCGTGCGGCCAGACCGGAAAACATAAACAGATAAAAATGTGGATAAAAGGTCCCGAGGCCTTCCACAAAGGAGAGTACCATGAAGAAACAAATCATCATAGTTACAGCGCTCGTATTTGCCCTGGTTGGGTTTTCGGCAGCGGCATTTGCCTGGAACCACCACGGACAGGGTCAGGGGAAAAGAGGATGTTGGTCGGGATCTAACGGCGGCACCGCTCCCATGACAAACCTTACTGAGGCACAGCAAACCCAGCTGAACGAACTTCATCAGAAGTTCATTGATGAAACAGCAGATACCAGGGCTGCCATGCATGGGAAACAAGAGGAGATGAGAATCCTCATGCAGACATCAAACCCGGATCAAAAAAGACTTATAAGCCTTACCAATGAGACCGGCGATCTTAAAAAAGCTCTGATGGAAAAACGAATCAACCTTGCCCTTGAGGCAAAGAAAATTGCTCCGGAAATCAACTTTCCTGCATTCGGCAGGGATGGTGGCAGAGGCGAGGGTAAAAGAGGAGTCATGGATTGCCCGAGGAACGGCACGGGGTCAATGAATTAGATAACAGTTATAGATCAAGCAACTATAAATCAAGGTCTTCCGGTTCAACATGGAGGACCTTGTTCATTAATCCAGATGGATGACGGTACCGCCATCCACATCCCCAGGGCAATTCATGAATTGCCCTGGGGGATCATTTCCCAGGATAATTTGTGAATTACCCCTGAACAACCATCGTCCGTCAAAACAACACCTCAATATGTTCTTATCCAAAATCATGGGACACCTTATTCTAGCTGATTTTGTATTTGATTTTGTCGATCAATGCAGTTATGGTTTCCCATGATTTTTAAATGTTTCTCCACAAAGCCTGCAAGAAAAATTCTTTTGGCAACCATCCTCTTTTTTATCATGGTTTCCAATTGCCCCGGGGTCGAGATAATCGTCAATGCATCCGTGCCCGACCGATCATACACGGTGCAGGAGCTACGATCTATCTTTGCCATGCAGCGCCCCATCTGGTCCAACGGGGGAAAGATACAGGTTTTTGTACTCCCCGATGACAATCCTCTCCATCGTGAATTCACTAAAACAAGACTCAACATGTTTCCCCATCAGTTCAGAAGGATCTGGGACAGGTTGCTCTTTTCCGGAACCGGTCACCCCCCGAGGCAGGTTGATTCCCTCGAGGAGATGATCGAAAAAATCAGTACAGTGCCTAACAGTATCGGCTATGCCGGGGCTGCACCCAAAAATAAGAATATCAGGATATTAAGATATGAATAAACACAGCTTCGCCAGGCTTGCCCTGATACTTATTATTTTAACCTCTGCCCCATTGGCAAGCGCCTATGACCTGTCAGACAAGGCTCAGATACATGGTTTCTTTACCCAGAACGCCATCCACACCACGGCCAATCAAGCCTATGGCAGTAGTGAAGAGAGCGTTTCCTACGAGCTCACCGAGGCGGGACTCAACCTGGGCTATCAGCCCATGGAAAGGGTCAGCTTCGCAGCCCAGGGCCTCTTCCGTCGGGCAGGAGAACTTGACAGCGGAAGCCTTACCCTTGATTACGGCCTGATCGACCTGGCACTGTTTCAACACCCCATGGGCAGCCTCGGGGTCAGGCTGGGCAGAGTCAAAAACCCCCTGGGACTATACAACGAGACAAGAGATGTGGCCTTTACCACCCCGACAATCATCCTGCCCCCTGGCATTTATTTCGATCGTTCCAGGTCCCTGTTCCTCTCCTCCGACGGAGGGCAATTGTACATGGATTACCACCTGGGAACAGGACGCCTGTCCGGTAAAATAAACTATGGAAAGGTCAGAAACGACAATGATGAGATGCGGGATGCCGTTCTTCCCCTGAATGCCACAGGGGACCTGGATACCCAGGCCACTTTTGCGGGACAAATGACCTATGATATCAATTCCGGGAAATATGTGGCGGCCATAAGCTACGCCGATGTCACCCTTGACTATGATCCGGGTTCCATGGATAGATACACCAATGGAACCATCCATTTTTATCCCATGGTATTATCAGCCCAATATAACGGCGACCGGATCAGCCTGACAGGCGAATACCTGTATCAAAAAAACAAATTCTCACACTTGGGCCCCTTAAGTCCTGGTGGAAGAACTGTCAGCGAAAGCTGGTACGTCCAGGCTGCTTATCGTTTCAATTACAACTGGCAGCTCCTCGGCCGCTATGGCGAACACTACATTGACCGAGACAACAGAAAGGGAGATTTTTTTAAACAGATAGGCCTGCCGCCCCACATGGGGTTTACCAAAGACTTGACCCTGGCCCTTCGCTGGGATATCAAGCCATGGATGATGATACGGGGTGAATACCACCGGCTCAACGGAACATCGTGGCTCACAACAGCCGACAACCCTGACAGGAACCTCACAGAGCAGCACCACGACCTTTTTGCATTGCAGCTTGCCTTTAAATTTTAGCAAGGTCACCATGTTTAAAAAAAATTTTTTCAGCCTCAAGTGGAAATTCATCCTTTTAATCAGCGCCACCCTTATTCTCCTCCAGGGTTACCTGACCTTTCTCTCCTATTTTGATACCACAAGGGCCTTTCTGGAACAGGGGGAAAAGGCCCAAAATCGTAATTTTCATATTGCAAAGACCATCATGGACAACTCTTCAAAGGTGCTGGAGATGTTTGCCGAATCAATTTTTCTGACCCAGGCATCGGACAGTACAACCAGGTTATCCTGGAAACAGACCATCTCCCTGATCGACAAAAACTGGTCAAACTGGCAATTCATCTGGGGTCTTAACAGCGCACTCCTGACCGACAACCAGGGTAGGAGAGTCAAACACTGGGGTCTTGACCTTAAAGGCCTGGACACCCAGATCCAGGAGGTGTTAACCGAAGAAGCGCCCGTGCATACCATGTCCTATGGCGATGAATGTTACACCGTCATGACCATTCCCCTGATATCGGCCTTTAAACCCGTTGGAACCCTCACCCTTGGCAGACCCCTGGCAGACGGGATGATCGAATTTCAAAGGGTCACCCATGCGGATATGGCGATTCTGACCAGAACCGGAGAGGCCCGGCGTCCGGCTATGGACACTTATCAATTGTCAGCCATGACCCACACAGCCCAGACCACCCCCCTGATCCATGCACTTAGAGAACGGCACTCCCTGGACGACCTTGTCCAGGGGAATATCATATTCCCCCATAACAAGGAAATTTACAACGTTCAGGCCCATGCCATGGGCGAGCCCAACGACCGCCAGTCCCTGGTACTCATCATTGACGATATCACCTATGAATACAACGAGATGCGGGAACACCTTGCCCGCATGGTCAAAACCAGCATTGCCGGCCTGCTGACAATTCTTATAATTCTATTTTTACTCGTCCATGCCCTGTTAAAACGGGTAGCCGGCCTTGCCTCGGTACTCCCGTTGTTCACCCGGCATGAGTACCGCCAGGTTCGTGAGATCCTGAACAGGCCAAGGGGCTTTCGCCTTGGATATGATGAAATCGACAATTTAGTTGCCATTGCCAGGGAGGTGACCGATCAACTGGAAGCTTTAAAAGACGAAACCCAGGAAAAGACCCTTCTTTTAACGAAAAACAGCCGGGATCTTGCGAAGGAAAAGAACTTTATCCAAAAACTCGTTCAGTCTGCCCCGATTCTGATCATCACTCAAACCTGCGAGGGTGAAATATTATTTATCAACAATGAGGCCCTTGTCCTTTACGGAGCGGAAGAAGATGCCCTTATTGGAAAAATGTTTGATGATTTTTTCGGTGAAAGGCATAATCAGCACAAGGATGAACTCGTGGCCCTGCGAAAAGGGAAAGAGATAAAATCCATTCAATACGACACAGAGATGATATCCTCCTCGGGAACCCCACACTCTATCTCCTGGTTCCATTCCACACTTTATCCCCAGGAAGAAAGGGTGCCTGTAGTTCTGACCATCGGCCTTGACATCACAGACCGAAAAAAAGCCGAGGACCAGATGGTATGGCTTGCCACCCATGATCACCTGACCAAACTGAGCAACCTAAGGCACTTTAACTGCGAGTTCGAACGAATCCTTGATCAGGCACGACGGTATGACGAGCAGGTTGCCCTGTTCTATCTGGATCTCGACCAGTTTAAAATCATCAACGATACCAAGGGCCATCCCGTGGGGGATGCAATACTCAAGACCGTGGCTCAGACCCTTGAACAGATAACGCGTAAGTCTGATCTGATCTGCCGCATCGGTGGGGATGAATTTACACTGCTCATACCCAATGCAACGGGCAAGACTATTTTAGCCCTGGCAAAAAAGATCAATCAGGCTCTGATCAAAATACCGGTTGACGACATGGAACATAATTTTAAAATCAGTGCCAGCATAGGTATTGCCATTTTCCCCCAGCATGGGACCTCCATTCATGATCTTCTGTCCAACGCAGATCTTGCCATGTATCATGCCAAAAAATCGGGGTACGGCCGATTTCACGTCTATTCCCGCAAACAGCAATACCAGGTGCATTTAACTCAAAAGATGTACTGGAAAAATGTCATTGAAGATGCCATTGAAAACGATCGGTTTGTTCTCTATTTTCAGCCGATCCTGGATTTAAAAACCGAATTGATCAGCCATTATGAATGCCTGGTTCGACTGATTTTAGAAAAGGGGACTGTTGTCTTACCTGGAGAATTTATCGGATATGCGGAAACACTTGGGCTTATCGGTGAAATTGATCGGATAGCCCTTGGAAAGGCGATTGACCAGCACCTTGAATTCAACCGACAGGAAGACCCGGTTGGCCTCTCCATCAATCTATCGGGTCGTTCCCTCAATGACAGGGCTGTCTCCCATGAGATAAGAAGATTGCTGACCCTGCCCGGTGTGATCCCTGGAAAAATCATTTTTGAAATCACGGAAACCACCGCAATTTCGAACTTCGCATCCGCCCAGAGCCTGATCAATGAGATCAAGACCCTCGGCTGCCGATTTGCCATTGATGATTTTGGTGTGGGTTTTTCTTCGTTTCGCTATTTAAAGAATCTTGCCGTTGACTACATCAAAATAGACGGAAGCTTTATCAGAAAGATCGACAAGAGCCATGCAGACAGAATCTTTGTGAAATCCATGTCCGAGATCGCCCATGCCCTTGGCAAGAAGACCATTGCAGAATTTGTCGAGAATCAAGCCATCGTCACCATTTTAAAGGAGTATGATATCGACTACGCCCAGGGGTATCACATTGGTAAGCCTCAGCCTCTTCAACTGTTTTAGGAACTACTCGTGGCGCAGGGCAACGATGGGGTCCACACGGGCCGCCCGGGCCGCAGGATAGAGGCCGAACACGATGCCGATTGCGATGCTCACCGTCAAAGGCAGGAGGATACTCCAGGGAGTAATGACCGTGGGCATTTTTGCAAACGCTGTGATGGCCACGGGGATGATGATGCCAAGGAGAAGACCGATGAGCCCCCCCACGGTGGAAAGAACCATTGCCTCGATGAGAAACTGAACAATGATCTGGCTTCGCCTTGCGCCGATTGCCCTTCGGATACCGATCTCCCGGATTCGTTCGGTCACCGAGGCAAGCATTATGTTCATGATGCCGATACCTCCCACCAGAAGGCTGATACCTGCGATGGATCCAAGGACGATGTTGAAGGTTCGTTTGGTGGCCTCGGCCTGTTTCAGAAGGGCCAGGGGAACATTGATCTGAAAATCTTTGGTTTTGTGAAACAGCGTCACCATCCGCTCGATGGCAAGGGCCGTGGACTCAACATTTGAAATATCGTCGACCCGGACAATTATCCGGTGGAGTTCAACCCGTTCGCTCACCCTTGATCCCGAGGTAAAGGTCATGGTGATGTCCCCGAAATGGCTCTGGGACGTGGTCAACGGGATATAGGCGTCTATTTCCGAGTCTGGAATCTGCATGGTTCCTGCCTCGCCCGTCTCACTCTTTACAATGCCCACCACCTCAAAGCTGTTTCCCCCTATTCTGATGGGCTGTCCGATTGTGTTCATGTTGGCAAGAAGTTTTCGAGCTCCAAATTCGGTCAAGACCACAACGGCTGCCTTGTTCACGATATCTGATCGAGTGAGGATTCGACCCCCGAGGATCTCCCTCGGAATCACCTCAAACCACTGGGGTGTGGTTCCCACCACCCTCAGGTCAAGGGAACGACGGCCAAGGCGTGCTGTTTTTCGCACGAGCTTTACCGGCACGTTTTTTTCAACGCTGGAAAACCCCTGGTCGATCCTGGCATGGTCGGCCAGGGTAAGCCCGTACATGCTCAGGAAGGATCGGGTAGACGCTCCACCCTCCTGGTCCACTGATTTTATGGATGAGATGATGATATTGTTGCTGCCGAGTTTCTGGATCTGCTCCAGGGCATCCTTGCCGGCACCCTCCCCCACGGCCAGCATTGCCACCACACTTGCAACCCCGAACACCACACCCAGCATGGTTAAAAATGACCGCAGTTTATGGAGAAGCAGGGTTTGAACCCCCGACATAAGCTCCCTTGAAAACGGCATCCTGCTCATGGGTTTTCCATCCCATCTACCCCATGTATCTCCTGAATGCGGCCGTCCTGCATGTAGAGCCTCTCGGTCGCATAGTCGGCGATATGGGGCTCATGGGTGACCATGATAATGGTTTTTCCGGCCCTGTGCAGCCCGGAAAGAAGCTCCATGATCTGGCGGCTGGTGGCGCTGTCGAGGTTTCCTGTAGGTTCGTCTGCCAGGATCAGGTCAGGGTCGGTTGCAAGGGATCGGGCAATGGCCACCCTCTGCATCTGGCCGCCTGAAAGCTCTGCAGGACGATGGTTAAGGCGCTGTTCAAGGCCCACCAAACCTGCAAGGTGACGGGCATGGGCCACGCTCTTCCGGCTCTCCCAGCCCAGGTAGTAAAGGGGGAGTTCGATATTTTGCTGCACGGTCAACTGGGGTATCAGGTTGAAACTCTGGAAGATAAAACCCAGGTAATTGAGGCGGATGTCGCTCAACCCGTCGTCAGAAAGGGTGCTGATGTCCCTTCCCTGGAAGATGTACCGACCCGTGGTCAGCCGGTCAAGACAGCCCACGATGTTCATCAGAGTGCTTTTGCCGGACCCGCTCGATCCCATGATGGCCCAGAAGCTGCCCCTTGAAAATTCAATGTCAATGCCAGCCAGGGCCGCAACCTTCTGGTCTCCCATGGTGTACACCCTGTGGGCATTTTCGAGTCTGACAACCGTATCCAGAACACCCGGGGATATCTGAGAAGACATATTTAAGGTGCCTTCTGGGGCTTACCGTCCACCCCTGCGGCCTTGAGGGGCGGGGTCAAAAGCACCACGTCGCCGGGTTCAATCCCCTCTATCAGGTGGATCATCCGGTTGTTGTCGAGACCCGTCTTCACCGTCCTTGGCAGAAATTCCGACCCAGTTTTGACGTAAATCGTGGATTTACCCGCAACCTTGAGAACTGCCTGGAGAGGAGCGTACAGAGCCCTGTCGTGGTGCTCGATAACGATTTCCACCTGGCAGCCCATGCCGGTCCGTATGGCGGGGTCATTCTGGTCGATGAAAATTTCCGTGGTGTACACCTTGAGATCCGGGTTCATCCAGAGGCTCTGGGCATCGGGAAGGGGTGCGATATGAAGGACCCTGCCAGTGAAGCTGCGGCCAGGCAGGGCGTCCACCGTGACCTTGACATCCTGCCCTGGCCGCACCTTTTTAAGGCTTGATTCATGGATGGCAATCTCGGCGTTGCTGGAATTAGCCGTGGGAAGATAGATCAACTCCTGGCGCTCGCGGATATCCTGTCCCTCCTGCAGGGGTTCGGTGTTTCGCCGGAACATCCCGCCCTGGGCACTTGTGGCATAGATGACAAGACCGTCGGCCGGGGCATAAATTTTTGTTCGTTCGATCTGCTCCTGGTACTTTACAAACTTGTCCTTCTGACGCAGGTAGTCGGCCTTTCTGGCCTTGAGTTCGGCTTCGGCCTGAACCACATCTGCCCTTGCCTTTCTCCGGGTACGCTCAAGGGCCATAACGGCCTGGCTCACATCACTCTTTCGCTGGGCAAGCTCCCGTCCATAGGTGTAGTTGACCAGGAGGTCACGGTTGTTCCGGGCAAGTTCAAGATCCAGGTCCTTTTTCTTCTGGGCCAGGCGATCGGCCGCAAGTTCTGTCTGGGAGATGTACCTCTCTCCATGCAGGGTCTCGGACCAGCCAAGGGTGTCAGCCGCACGGGTCAACTCCTCCTGGGCAAGGGTAATCTGGGCATCGGCCCGCTTGAGTTCATTGGGATACTCACCTTTGGTATACTTTTCAAGGTCCTGCCTGGCAAACTCCAGGGTCAGCTCTGCAAGATCCATATCACTTTTAGCCTGATTTTCAGACACAGCCAGGTCTTCCGTAGCTTTGACATATGCGGCCTCGGCATTCTGAACCCTTATCTCCTGGTCAAGCCTCTCGTCCATGAGGGAACTTGCATCAAGCTCAACCAGAAGCTCACCCTTTGTCACCTGTCTGCCCTCGGCAATCAAAAAGATGATGGAGGTTTTACCCTCCACCTCGTTCTTGATGATGATCTGTTCCCTTGCCTTGATGGTTCCAGATTCCACAACATTGATCGTTAAAGGACCTGGTTGAACAGTGAAAGTCAGGGCCGCCATGGACCCGGGATCATCAGGCGTTATAAAAAGGTACAGGAAAACAGCCAGAAAGGCGATCAGGACCAGGATAATTACGGTATAATGGACTGTTTTATTTTTCAGAATCAAGTTCAGGCCCTTCATCTCAGCATAAAAGTAATTTGCACTTATTAACCACGAAAGACACGAAAGGCACAAAAAAATAGATCTTTCCCTCAGCATCCTTTATTTTCACTTTACACTGATATGAGACTATTCCCTGCTCTGCCTTTCTCTTTCGTGTTTTTTCGTGCCTTTCGTGGTTAAATTTTTTAAACTCCTCAAGGAATGTCAGTATTCTCATTCAAATCAGGGAGATACTCATGCCACATTCCCGTATCGGTAACCGCAAGGACCCCCATGTCCCTTTGGATTTCAATCTCTGCGATCCTATAGTTCACCCGGGCAGATGTCAAACTGTTCCGGGCTGAAAGAAGCGAGTCCTGGGCCTCCAGCAGATCACGGGTTTCAGCCCTTCCAGCCTCCATGAATAAATTGATGCTGCGTACCCGCTTTTTTGCGAGATCCACAGCACTTGCCTGGATGTTCAAAGTTTCCCTTGCCTCGAGAAGATCCCTGAGACGGTTATAGACCGAAAGTTTCACACGGTCCTCGAGTTCCTGGGCGGTCCTGACGGCCTGCTCTAACTCCAGGAAGCTGTTGCGATAGGCCACAGCCTCAGCCGTTCGTTCAAACGGTAAATCCAACGTTACCAGGGCCGAGAATACGCCTTTGTCCGTGCGGAGCCTGGCATTGGAGAGATCTGCCGAGGTAATGGTGCGGCGCTCTCCAAGAGCTGCAGATCCCAGAAAGGTCAACTCTGCACCCAGGCGATCGGCCGCAACGACAACGGCCCGCTGGGCGTCGGTCACCCTGCCCCGGACTTTTTCCAGATCCAGCCTCCTGGACAGGGCAAGCTCCACGGCCGTCCGGGGATCAAGCTCCAGACGGCCCGGAAGGTCGTCACCAGATTCGGTCAAACGAAGATTTTCGTCGGGATCGATCTTGATGCCGGCGTCCGGGGGAAGTCCGAGAAGGGTCTTGAATGTGTCCATCTGCCGCTTATACTGCTCCAGGGCCGACACCCAGCGCTGGCGGGCAAGGAGCTCGGTCTGAACAGCCTGATCCACCTGGATCTCCTTGAGCCTGCCCGCATCTGCAAGGCGCTTGCTCCTCGTTGCGGATACCCGTCTGCTCCTATAGTCTTCCTCCGTATTTTTAACCGTGTCTTCCTGGCGTAGAAGGGCCATGAAACCGGTGGCCACTCTCACCGCAAATTCCTGCTTGAACCACTCAAAGGAGATAACCGCATAAATCAGATTCCGTTCAGCCTGTTTAAGGGGCTCGGTGACAATATGCCGGGCTGAGCCCCTTAAAAGAGGGATGGACAGGGAGGTGTCCGATGTAATGCCCAGGGAAGAACCGCCACCGCTCGTAAAAAGTTTCGCAAGATCGGCGGCCAGGGCTGTGCTAAGGTTCATGCCGCTTTTAAACCTGTGCAGCCCGGCAAGTTCGCCGGAGGTCACGGTACCATCCCTGGATTGCGGACCCGTGGTATCGGACTGCAACAGGTTCTTCACATGACCTGTAAAATGATTTCTAAAGTTCTCCTCTTCAAGGTAAAGGGCAAGGGCCGCCTGGAATACAAACTCCTTTTCAGTCTGAAATTCGGAACTGTTCCCGGCACCCACCTCAAGGGCCTTTAACAGGGTGAGAACCAGGAAGTCGCAAGAGGAAGGCGCCTGCCCGGCCCGGGAATCCAGACCACCGGGATACCCCGGTTCAGGCCAGTGGGGCACCGGGGGGAGGTGATTCGCACCAAGGGATTCCGGCCCTGCCACGGCGAGACCAAGATCTTGAATGAGCCGTGTGCGAAGCCTGTCGCTCGGCCTGTCAACCGTGAAGACCTCCCTGTTGCCAAGGGCCTGCTCCCGGGTCCGGGCGATCATGGCCAGAGCCTTTTGATCCACCTCCGCCCTGTAGACACCCGGGGCCTGACAGCCGGTGAGAATAAAAACAACCAACCATATTATAACCGGTCCAGCCTTAAACTTGATCATCGAGTTAAAGATCCCTGACAAAAACCTTGACCCTTTTTTCAATCTCATCCCTGAGCGCCCGGACTCCGTCAAGATCCATGGCGGCAGGGTCAGGCAGGTCCCAGTCAACCACCCGGCACCCGGGAATAAACGGGCACTCCTCGCCGCATCCCATGGTAACAAGGGTGTGGGGAGAACATTTTTCCAAGGCAGGGCCGAGGGCAACAGGTTTTAAAAAGGCAAGGTCAAGCCCCTTTTCCGCCATGGCCTCGACAACCATGGGGTTGATTTTTTCCGCCGGAGCCGTTCCTGCACTGATCACCTCGATTATGGCGCCTGCAAACGAACGGGCAAAGGCCCCGGCCATCTGACTTCTGCCTGCATTTTCCCGGCAGGCAAACACGATCGTTTTGCGTAGCTCAAACGGGGACAACACCCTTTGGACAAGCTGCGCCATCTCTTCATGGACGGTGGGATGTTTCTCCATGGCTCCCCGCTCGTCGATTCCCCTGTAGCAGAGACTCTCTTCAAGTTTTGCACCGGCGGCATCCAGGAAATACCTGACGCTCAACTTTATGCCGACAAAGAGATCCCTGCCCTGGGTCGCAGCAGCTGCAAGGAGCACCCCTTTTCGATGGTCGTGGCCTGAGTCCTTGATCTTAAAGATATGCTTGCGGGCCCAGAGGGTCTGGGTCCTGTCCATAAGAGCCTTAATTCTGGCCGGAACTGCGTAAAAATAAACGGGAACCGAAACGACCACGACATCGGCCCTCCGGGCAAGGGAAAAAAACCTTTCAGGCATTTGATCCTTAATACTGCAAACACCTTTCCGATCACAGCTGCCGCAGCCGATACAGGCTTCAAAGTTCTCCTTTACCGCATCCACAACCGCTGTTTCCCAGCCTCTTTTTTCAGCCTCGGCCATGAAAAGGCCGAGCAGATAATCGGTATTCCCCTTTTTCCTGGGACTTCCCTTTATGCCAAGCACAAGCATGATTTTACTCCTGGAGTAAAGAATTATGGGGCAAAGTGAACGAGCAGCGGGTTTGAACTGATAATGTAATAGGCAGTTCCAAGGGCTTTTTCTTCCTTTTCTTCCTGCTTTCCCATGATGGGAATCTCGCTGTTAAGCTTAACAGTGGCAAGGATGCCTGGATCTTTTTTCTTGGCCTTGGCCTGATTAAACACCTCGGATGTCATCCGTCCCTGGCCGTCATAGGCCCAGTAAAAAAGTGCGTCATGGGCAACCACGGTGGGTTCACCAAAATCCAGGAGCAGTGCACCGGCAAGCTCTTTGATCTGATGCTCATCCAGGGATTCAAAATATTCATACATCACGATCACTCTGTGCGTCTCCGCATCAACCACGAGGTTCATCCCCCTGTCCTGGAACTTGTAACTCTTTGCCGTGTCCGACTGAACTGGATTCGACTCTGCAATCTTTTTTTGACGATCATCAAGCACAGCCCCAAGGGTATATCCGTTCCGGGAAAGGGACAGCCCTTCAACCTTTACAAACAACTCCAACACAGAGTTTGATTCAAATGCAGAAATCGGCGAAACAAGACCTGTCACAACACCAAACACACCAATCATGAATGATAAAAGGAACATGCACTTAAAGTATAATTTCATTGGGATTCCACATTAAACCCCCAAGACGCTGGGGTGTATAAATATATTCCGGCAGGGATCCATAATAGTCTCCCTGCCGGACCTTTTATTTTTTATAACCGGCACGGCCGGAGCGAGGTATGGCATCCGGCCACAACGAACGATGAAACTTGAATCAGGACTGAACTATGTTTCTTGTCTCCAGTTTCAAGTCTCTTGACTACTGATTATACCTAAGCTTATTCTCCTCCTGGATCAGCTTCATGGTCTCGGCGCTTCCCCCGGTTTTTATCCACAGATTCTCGGGCTTTGCCAGAAGATCTGCAATGTACTTTTTGTATTTTTCACCCTTGCCGGCACGGTCGGCAAGCTCCTGGACTCCGGGAAGGAACTCATGGTAAAAGTTCCTTGAGACCTCATAGAGTCCATGCCAATGGGTATAGTCCGGAGCGAACATGGCGGTTGCCATTCTTGCCCTTCGACCCTCATGGTGCCAGATCTCAAACCAGGTGTAACCGACCTTATGCTGGAACCCGCTGTTCTCCCAGATGCCGTCTGCCTTGAGCATATCTACAAGATCTGCCCCCGGCTTTCCAAACTTGTTATTGTAGAGGTGCACAAGATCGTCAAACTGGGTGTAAAAATCCCTGACATGGTTGATACCATGGCAGGACTTGCAGACACCCTGCATGGATTCACGTCTCTCAGACCAGGAGACAACCTCCTTGATGGTCTTCTCTTCAACGTTTTGTTTCAAGCGATCTCCATCCCGCACGTAGGATTGATGCATGGCCTTCTGGCCGGGCCTGGGAGGAACTTCACCTGTAATATCGGCAACCGTTCCATCCACAAAGGTGACCCGGTTGAGCTTTGAAGAGACAACTGCCCTCAGGTTCCACGAGATCCTGTCCCCCACGTTGTGGGAGTTCTTTTGAACGGCTCCGTTGAGCTTTACAAACGACCCCATGTGGCAGGTGGAGCAGGTGGGAGCTGAGTAATAATCGTCCCCAAGGACCCAGGCCCCATCCTTTTCGATGTTCATGCCCTCGGGACCGCTGCCCTTGGGTGCGGTAAAATAGGCGATGCCGTGCTTGGACTCTTCATAGATCTCCTTTTGGGGATGATCCGGCCCCAGATGGCACTTCCCGCAGTTTTCAGGCTGGCGGGCCGTGGAGGCCTTGAACGAGTGCCTGGAATGGCAGGCGTTGCAGACACCCTTGGTGCCGTCGGGGTTGATGCGGCCTATGCCCGAGTTGGGCCAGGTGGTATGCTCCATCTGGGGTGCGTCGGTCTTTGAGCGGAGGGTCTTTCCGTCCTTATCCTTTTTAAGGGTCACAATGGAACCGTGGCATTGCCAGCAGCCGCTGACCATGTTGCCCTTGTTGGAAGGCATGCCGCCCACAACTTCGGCCAGCATGTTGTCCAGGGATGCCATTATTTCTCCTGCCGTGGCATGGTGGGAAATGGCCATCTCTTTTGCCTCTGGCTCGTGGCATTTACCGCAGTCGGTTGGGGAAAGGATCGCCTTGATGAATGCGCCCTCGTGCATGTAGCCCACTTCATCATCCTTTTCTGCGGCATGGCAGTTGTAGCAGCCCACCTGACCATCCTTTGCTGCGGCATGGGCAGACGCCTCCCACTGGAGCACCAGACTCTTGTTCTCCTTGAGATGGCAGGTGATGCACTTTTTGTTCATCTCCTGGACCTTCTTATTTTTCACGTCAAACGACTCCTGGGTCAGACCAAAGGCCGTAACGCATGTTAGAAAAGATACCGAAACAGATATCAACAACCACCTTGACAGGGTCATGTCAAACACCTCCTTAAAATTAGGTTAAAACTATTTTTGAGCTTAGTGCACCATGATTGTGGCCACACAAAACGCCCGCTTTATCGTTTATTTGATTACACCATCTCCTCCCGGGACCAGAAGGGAAAAATTTTGCCAAGGAGATAGAGAATCACAAAGGGAATGATCATGACCGCTATAACGGCAATGATTCCCTCCTTGTCAAACCAGACCGGATGAAACTCCACATATCCCCTGGCGCTCTTTGACATGAGCTGACCGCCGATAACGACATTCCACCGCATGATAAACACCTGGAGCAGAAGAATTGCCGACACAACTGCGGCGATAAAGGTGTACCAGGAGTCCTTGAGGCGTATGAGGGTGAGAACGGCCAGCAGAAAAAGAGGAATCAGGGAACCAATCTTTACCTGCCAGAGCCAGAACGACGAGGCGAGCGGCCCGTTCAGCAGTCCCTCGACCATGTGGTGATATCCCGTTTTCAGGTAGGAGTGGGAAAACACCTCCAGCATCTCAAATGTGAAGGCAAGGATGAAAAAACCGGTCAAAGTATTGATCGAGGTCTTAATGCAGGCCGCATCAATGGTTCGGCCCTTAAATTTTCGAATTACGATATAGGCGAGAACAATGGCCGAGATACCCGACACACAGGCTGAAAAGAGAAAGATCACCGGCATCAGGGGTGTGGACCAGGTGGGATTTGCCTTGACTCCCCCGAAGATGAATCCGACATACCCGTGGAGAACTGCAGCCACTGGTATTCCGAAGCCCACAAGCACCTTGATGATCTTTCGATCAATCTCAAGGGCTCTTGGGGAGAGATCTTTGCTGTCAAAGGTAAGAGCCCTGTAGATGAGCTTCATCTTTCCTGAACTTTGAGCCCTGAGGCGCACAAGGTCGGGCCGGTAGACAAAGAGCACAAGAAAGATCACAAGGGCCATGGAAATCGCATAGATATAACCGAAACCCGCCATGGCCGAACTCGGACTCGGGGTGATGAGCATGTTTAAATTTCGTTCCGGCCTTGTGAGGTGAAGAAGCAGAGGCAGGGTTGCACAACAGAGAAAGGCAAGGGCAAAAAGAAGGGAGAATCTCGCCACGGGTTTTAAGGATTCAACCTTGAAAAGATAGTAGAGGGCCGCAATGATAAAGGCGCCGTCAACCAGTCCCGTGATATAGGGGTAGAGAACGATCATCATGCTCCAGTGGACATGGAGATCGTTGGGGAACACGTAGTTTGAGCCGAACATCGCCGCTCCCATGGCCGCTGCATCCATCAAATCACCTCCATTCTTGCACCCTTATAGTAAAGTCCCGGCCAGGTGCCCATCTCCCTTCGAAGAACGGTAAGCACCCCTTCCCCCCTGAGAATCTTGTAAACCTCAGAGGTTTCATCCTTGAGGCTCCCGAATTTTCTTGCACCCGTGGGACACACCTCCACACAGGCGGGAAGAAGTCCCTTCCTGACCCTGTGGTAACACCAGGTGCACTTTTCAACCACCCTTGTGCGGGGATTGATGAATCTAACCGAATAGGGGCAGGCCTGAATACAATAGGC
The DNA here is from genome assembly GCA_034006945.1 of Desulfobacterium sp. Classification (GTDB taxonomy): domain Bacteria; phylum Desulfobacterota; class Desulfobacteria; order Desulfobacterales; family Desulfobacteraceae; genus Desulforapulum. Next base: position 22,393 of record JAVERV010000032.1, read on the forward strand.
GCATCCGACGCACCGGGTGCTGTCCACAAGAACAAATCCGTCTGGAGTTTTAAAGGTTGCACCCACAGGACAAACCTGAACACAGGGAGCCTCCTTGCACATGTTGCAGAGCTTGGGCACGAAAAAGGTGTCCCTTGTCCTGTCATCAAGGTCTTTTCTCGGGGTCTGGTATCCGTCGAGCCCGCCGTTTGGAGAATCCACATGGATATTGTCATCCAGGTCCTTGACATAACGTTCCACCCAGGTTCGGTAATTACCGTCCGGGACATTATACTCCCTTTTGTCTGCAACACAGCACGCCCCGCACCCGATGCACCGGGTGATATCCACCACAAAGGCAAAGTGCTGATCAAAAATATCGTAGGGCTCATTCCTGACACCCGGGATCTCTTCTTCTGGAACAAAGGTGTCGGCGGTCAAGGGAAAAACAAGCAGCAGGGAGCCTGCAATGGTGCCGTTCATCACCTTTTGAATGAAGGTTCTGCGGTCCATCTTATTTCCCATCTGATCTATCATCTGATTTAATTGCTCTGCCTGGTCGGGTAAATGCACGGGTTCACTGGATGAGTTGTGGGAGGGGCCAATGGGCTTCATAGTGTTTTCTCCATTATCCCTGTTATTTTTTTTGCCCGGTCGATGTACTTTAAGGGCGCATGCACATGGTGGCACTGATTGCAGTTGTGGGTAAGCTTGACATTTTGATCCGCCAGGTGGGCGGGCATTGCAACGGTCTTTATCACTTCCTGGGAGCGGGCCTTGATCTCGGTGTTGTGGCATCGCAGACACAAGACCGTGATCTCACCCTCTTTTTTCACCGGCAGGGCGGCGAATTTCTTGTTATCCCTGATATGATCGGCATAGGTGCTATGGCAGAATTCGCAGGATATGGTGGAATGGCGACCGGCCTTGTGAATCTTAGCCTCATAGGGATGGCAGGTAAAGCAGGAGGAGTTGGTGGCGTGCTTAATGGGAAGGGAGGCCTCTTCCACAATGGTGTCGGCCCGGTAGCTGCCATAGCGGCCAAAGGAATCAGGAACAAGGAAACCCTTGAGAAAAAGTCCGACACCGGCCATGACCAAAATGGTCACCCCCACGAAAATAAGACGGAACCCATAGTTTGACGGCACGACCACCTCCGTTTATACATCGTTCGTTTCTGTCATCTTTCGTTCGTTTCTGTAATGTTTTTACAATAGAGACCTATTCTATTTCAACGGATACGCAGAATCCCATCGAAAGTTAAAACAGACTAAGAGAAATGGCCATTTTTGTCAAACATAAATTGCCCCCGTCACATAGGTGGATGGGGTTATAGATCCGCTGCCCCTGGAACAGGGGCAGCGGCCAATCTCATCCCCTGGGGGTATCAGTTGTTTTTTATTCTGGGGTCAATGGGCTGGCCATCGCAGTCCGGCGTGTAGCAGGAGTTATCGACAAACGAGCATTTTTTTTTACACGAGGGACACTCTTCCGGCGGAGTCTCAGCCTCGAGCTGATAACCACATTTATCACAAATCCAACTAATCATGATGCCTCCTTCTGTTTTTCTGGTTAGTAAATCAAGCGCACATCTATTAGATATCAAATATATACCAATAAGAAACCAACTATATTTGGTTAACTAATAATCATGCCACAATTTGAAACAGATTCAAATATTGAAATTCAGGTTGAAAAAGATTTGTCCATCCCTTATAGTCATTTTTTTACCAAATTTAAACTGACAAGTTTTGCTAGGGATGTGACCTTTTGGTTTACATTCAGACTAACCACGATTTTGAGGAGACATAATGAACGACCATTCCACAGACTCTGTTTCACAGGGCGCTGATATCATTGCCAGGGCAGAAAACGTCAACCTTGACCCCAGGGTTCTTTACGAGGCCGTCATCGACCTCTCATCCGAAGGATTGATTACCGCAACCTGTATCAACATGGCGGCTGGCATACTGCTCAACGATCTGGGACTTCCCAACTATTTTTTTAAAAACATCGCCAAGGATTCATTGAAGCAGATTCTCTCTTCCATCGCCTCCAGCATCACCATCAAGGACGGCAAGGTGGTCCTTGTCGGTCGGGTGGCCCACATCGACTTTGACCTGACCCATGGAAACAATGTGCAACGGGTAAGGATTGCCACCCGGGACACCCGGGACAATATGGAAAAGGTGCTGGAGAACCTCATACCCGGACACAGGCGCCAATATTACTTCAGCCCTGAAAAGGGCTATTGCACCTATATTATCCGCCCAGAGACAGTTCAGGACTATACAAAAGAAGAATTCAAGGCATCAAAGTTCCTTTTTAATCTTGCCGGTGATTTCAACGTTACCCCTGAACCTACCCGAAGCCGGTACGAAAAGTTCCTTACCCTTACCCAGGCATCGGTAACTCCCCTTGTGGAGGTGTTCAACCTGCCCGCCACAGGTGAGACAAGATTCATGTTCGACTCAGACTTTGCCTGGCCCCAGCTGCCCATCTTCAGACGTCTGTTCGAAGATCACGGGCTGACTCTGATCCGGGCCTATTGGGAACCCTACCTTGATAGATCTACGGTACCGGCATCCATCTGTTCTCTTTATGCTCAGGGAGAACTTTCAAGAAAAAAAGAGGCTGACTTACTCAAGGACCTATTGGGATTTCTATCGTTATGCATCAGTCCTGTGACCGAACTCTATGTACATGGAGAACTCAGCTTTAACGAGATGCTCTTTGCCGGCAATGCAATTGACTTTACAAACATGTTCATCTTCAGGGAGAGTGAAACCGCAACAGACCGGGAGATCATGACAAGGTTGACGAGCAAGGACCATGAGGATGCCTTTGCCGCAAGGATACACAAATCCAACAAATCCACCTATAACTTGAGAACGATCCAGAGTGCGGTCATGGAAAACCCGGATCTTCTAAAATTTCTCTACTCACTTTTTGAGAACAAGTTTGATCCGGCTCTGGCGGGTAAGGACCAGGCCATAAACCTCGAAGAGAAGCTCAACGAGTTCAACAGGACAGTCGAATCAAGGTTTATAGATTACACCATTGGTCAGGATATATTCAAGTTCATGACAAAACTTATAACCTGCACCCTGAAGACCAATTTTTACAAACCGGAAAAACGATCGTTCAGCTTCCGGTTTGACAGCTGTGTGCTTGACCCCCTGGTCTACAATCAATTTGTGTTTGGCGTGTTTTTTGTAAACGGCCACTACTCCTGCGGTACCCATTTAAGGGCAGGCGACATTGCAAGGGGCGGCTTGCGGCTTTTGCGGGTCACACCGTCCAACCACGCCAACGAGGTTGACAACTCCGTACTCCTGAACTTTGCCCTTGGCCCAAAGGGCCAGCGCCTGAAGCACAAGGATATCTGCGAAAGCGGAGCCAAAGGAGTGATAGTCCCCCATGCCGACTATGCAGCCTACGGCATGGACTGCCTCTACGACTACACCGAAGGTATTCTTGACCTGATGATTACGGATGATTCTGTGGTCGACTACTATGGCAAACCCGAGATGATTTTTTTCGGCCCGGATGAGGGGAGCGCACCTTTCATGGATGCCATTTCCCTCCAGGCACGCCACCGGGGTTACCCCCACTGGCGGACCCTCACAACGGGCAAGAGTTTTGGCATTCCCCACGACATCTACGGGATTCTTGACAACGACGATATCTTCGGGCTTGTGGAGACCCACGAGGCCGGCACGGACCTTCAGATCAACGGGCGCTCGATCCTGACGACCACGGACATGGACAAAATCCATGATCTCATCGGAGAGAACATCCGAACCAGCGGCATGACAACCACCGGCATCATGGGGGCATTCAGGACCCTGATATCCCATTATAACGCAAGGGAGGAGGATCTCAACCTCATGATGATCGGCGGACCTGACGGTGACCTTGGGGCCAATGAGATTCAAACCTGGCGAGGCAAAATCTGCCTTATTGTTGACGGGGGGTCTATACTGTTTGACCCCAGTGGTCTCGATAAAAAGGCCCTGAAAAAAATCGCATTTATGCGTCACTCTTCGCCCAGGGAAAATTCAATGGCATTTCCGGTTGAAAAGCTCTCTCCCCAGGGATTCAGGGTGCCCAGGATGTCAACCAAAACCACCCTTCCGGACGGACGGATAATTGAGAACGGTGCCGTGTTTCATAAAAACTTTCTCTTTGATCCGGCAAACCGAATCTACATGGAAAAGGCAAACATCCAGGCATTCATACCCTGCGGCGGATTCAAGGACACGGTGAACCGCAGCAATGTAAAGGCCTTTCTTGAAAACCTCAAAGAGCTTAGATTCATCGTGGAAGGGGCAAACGTCTTTTTTTCCGATTCGGCCCGCCGCCACATCGCCGCAGGAACCAAGATAAAGCATATCAAGGATACCACGGCAAACAAGGGAGGTGTATTTTCAAGCTCCATCGGCGAGGTTCTCACTGGCTTTCTAATGGGTGAAGATTATGAGACAAAACTTTTGAACGATACAGCCACCCGTTGGGCCTTGATAAAAGACATGCTGCTGCTGGTGGAAAAATTCGCATGTGACGAGACCAACATGCTGATCAATATCCATAAGAAGTACCCTGAGGAGGCTCTGTTTGCCCTGTCAGAAAAAACAAGCGAGCAGATCTTCGCCCTCCAGGCCCTGGTAGAGGAACGACTGGAGGATGTTTTGAAGCAGAAAGCGTTGGTATGGAAGGTGATGGAGGCCTATATCCCCGCAATTCTGATCAAGACTCTTGGCAAAAAGCAAATAATGGATATCTTTGACTCTGATAAAATGCACGCATACAGGGATGCGATTATCACAAAAAAAATTGCATCCATGGCTTTTTACCGATTCGGTCTTGAATGGGACCTTTTTCTCGAAAGGGTAAAGGCAGATTTCTCCGGAGCTCTTGCCAGTGTGGTTGAAGGTAGTGGGCAGTAGGTAGTAGGTAGTGCCTACTTGATCATCAAGTATTTAGTTTTTCTGAAAAACTGGCACGGAAAAAGCAAGGAAGGAATAAGGCATCAACGAGCAATTAAACATAGATCGATACCGAAACTTTTGAGTACGCTTCATAAAAAAAGGAGATAAACAATGAGCAAGTATGAATGTCCCTGCGGGTATGTGTATAATCCGGCTAAAGGAGATTATGAAAACGGCATAGAGGCGGGGACGGCTTTTAAGGATATTCCAGACACCTGGGTCTGTCCCCTGTGCGGAGCGGAAAAAGAGTTTTTCGAAAAAATGGATTAAAGACCGGCTGGGCCTGCAAGGAGGCAGTATGTACAAACCCGTTGAAATTGCGAAAGGCATCTACAATGTGGGTTGCCGGGACTGGGATATCCGGGATTTTCACGGATACTCCACCTACCAGGGAACTACCTACAATGCGTTCCTCATTGTGGATGAAAAAATTGTACTGGTGGACGCGGTAAAAAAAGAGTTTACCCAGGAGCTTCTGGACAATATCAGCGCCATTGTCGACCCTGCAAAGATCGATATGGTGGTGAGCAACCACACGGAAATGGACCATACAGGCGCCCTTCCGGCTTTGATGGACAGAATAGGAATAGAAAAACCGGTGTTTTGCTCCAAAATGGGGGAAAAAAATCTGAAGGAGCACTTTACCGGCAATCTGAACCTCAGAAGTATCACGGACGGAGAAGATCTCTCCATTGGTCAAAGAACCCTGACCTTTATAGAGACAAAAATGCTCCACTGGCCGGACTCCATGTTCACCTATATCAAGAATGAGGGCATCCTTTTCTCAAGCGACGCCTTTGGTCAGCACTATGCCGGGGATGCCATGTTTGACGATGAAGCAGGCGAAGAGATCATGTCCCATGCGGCCAAGTACTTTGCCAACATCCTTTTAAACTACGCTCCAAGGGTGGAGCAGCTTTTAGCCACTGTTAAAGATTCAGGGATGAAGATCAGCATGATCTGTCCGGACCATGGAATTCTCTGGCGTAAGGATCCGGGTGTTATAATTGACGCCTATGCCCGATGGAGCCGACAGGAGTGTGAGCCAAAGGCATTGATCCTTTTTGACACCATGTGGGAGAGCACCGCAGCCATGGCAAGACAAGTTGCCAGGGGCATAGAATCCCAGGGTGTCGGGGTGCGGATCATGAACACAAGAAAATGTCACAGAAGCGATATCATGACCGAAATGCTCGATTCCAAGGCCCTTGTGGTCGGTTCGCCAACCCTGAACAACGGTATTTTCCCTGTTGTGGCTGATGTAATGACCTACATCAAGGGGCTCAGGCCGAAGAACCGGATGGCCGCTGCCTTTGGATCCTATGGATGGAGCGGTGAAGCCGTAAAGATCCTCAACCGGGAGTTTGAAACCATGGGGCTTGAAATCGTCACACCGGGACTTGCCGTCAAGTACGTTCCCGATGCCGATGACCTTGCCCGTTCGTTTGAAATGGGTGAGACCATCGGGCAAAAAATAAATACGGCATTTGCCAAGGGGAAACCCATAACCTGAAACTTGCAATCAAAATAAATTCGGAGGAAAAATGTCTTATAATTTTAGTGCTGATGAAATTTTTGAGATGGCAAAACAGATCGAGCGAAACGGTGTAATCTTTTACCGGAATGCGGCAAACAGCGTTGAGGGAGCAAAGGAAAAGAGTTTTCTGATGGGCCTTTCCGCCATGGAAGAGGCCCATGAGCGTATATTTGAAGAGATGCAGAAAGAGCTTGCCGACCAGGAAAAGGAGAGCCAGGTGTTCGATCCCATGGAGGAATCGGTTCTCTACCTCAAGGCCCTTGCCGACACCAGAATTTTCTTTAAAAAAGAGACCCCAAAAAACAACATGAAGGAAATCTTCAAGTCCGCCATTGATGCGGAAAAAGATTCCATCGTCTTTTATGTGGGCATGAAAGAGATGGTAAAAGGGGAGCTTGGGAAAAAACGGGTTGATGACATCATCAAAGAGGAGATGTCACATATCCGACTGTTGTCCGGGAAACTTCTCGAGCTTAAATAGTAGTCAGTAGACATAGGGGCAGTTCGTGAATTGTCCCTACACGTCGATCCATCAAAACAAGACGGCCATATTGACTGCTACCCATTAGCAAGCCCGCAACCTTAACGGTGAGGGTAGCATAAAATCAAAAAAAGGAGCCAGATAATAAAACCTGACTCCTTTTTTATTTATGCTCCACTACCTACTAACTACTGGCAACTACGAACGCCAGAAACCGTGAAGATTACAGTACTCTTTGGCCGTCACGTTAGTAGCGTCGGTGAGGAAAACAGCCTCTGGTTTATCGCCCGGTTTGAGGAATTTTCTCAGGACCATGTCATCGGTGTTCAGCTCAATCCACTCGATATAGTGCTTCTCCTCCATGGGATGGGCAACACTACCGACCTTGACAAGATAGCCGCCATCGATCTTCTCCACCACAGGCACATGTTTTTCCTTGGCCGCGTCTACGGAATTGGCCTTCAACAGGGTCATCTCCTCACCGCAGCAGCTCATTGCAGGGTCTTCTGCATGAAGCATCTGGGCTATATTACCGCACACGTTGCATCGATAAACACCAAGTTTTTCTGACATGTTTTTCTCCTTATTGTTTAAGATTTACATCCACCAGACAATCTCCAACCAGACAATCCCCATTGGAGGTATTTCAAATTTGGCCGGTGCCATGGGCAAAAAACTCACCCATGGCACCACCGGTTAGTAATTCTCTCCCAAAAGTTCAAAATGAGCCTTGGCATGGGCACAGGCAGGACAAACGTCACAGGGCTCTGTACCCTCGTGGAGGTAGCCACAGTTTCTACATCGCCAGGTGGTTTTCTTCTCACGTTTGAACACCCTGTTGTTTTCGATATTCGCCTTGAGATCCAGGTATCGTTTCTCATGCTGTTTTTCTGCAACTGCAATGGCCTCGAAAACCTTGGCAATCTCTTCAAACCCTTCTGCCCTGGCTGTTACTGCGAACTCGGGATACATGGTTACGTGCTCATAGTTCTCGCCTGCTGCAGCGGCTTCAAGGTTGTCCTTGGTACAGCCGATGACACCGGCGGGAAAGGCCGCCGTGATCTCAAGCTCTTCACCGCTGTTGAGGAACTTGAAGAGCCGTTTGGCATGCTCTTTTTCCTGATCTGCAGTCTCCTCAAAAATGGCCTGAATCTGTACGAATCCTTCTTGTTTTGCCTTGCTTGCAAAGTAGGTGTACCGATTTCTTGCCTGGGATTCACCGGCAAAGGCCTTAAGTAGATTCTTCTCAGTTTCTGTTCCCTTTAGATTGCCCATGGGCGTCTGTTCTCCTTATTTTTATTTGTTTTTGTTGTGAATGTTCCAGCCATAGTACCGAAATGCCCCGGCAACGGTTCCAGAATTGAAACCACCAAGGCTAAGAGAGTTCGCTATTTAACCTCTACAATATACCACATCATGGTCATTTGGTCTATGATATTTATTTTCCACAGTATTGCAAGCAGTATGCCAGATTTATTTAACAAACATATAAAAAAATCCGCGCAAGGGCAATTCGTGAATTACCCCGTAGTGCCGGCCCCACTGGAGTCATCCCTCGTGATCAGACGAATCCATGGACCGTGGTGGCATAATCGCCACAGCGAGACACCTTAGCTGTATCGCGATACAACTGTGCCTCATACAGCCAGACAGAAGATGAAACATTGACAGGATAATTTCCACACGATATTGTTCGGTCAATTATCAATGGAGGCTATTAACGATGCAGATCCATCCCTCTTTTATCCTGATCATGCTTGTGACAGCACTACTCTTTTGCCCGGCCGTTGCAGCCCAGGGGCCGCTGCCATTTAACCGCACCCTTGCCGTGGAAGAGGCGATTGAGATGGCCCTTGCAAATAACCATGACATTGCCATGGCAGCAACTGAAATTGAAAAGGCAAGGGCCGCCCTTAAAAAAAGCGAGGCTGCCTTCATGCCGTCCCTTACCCTGTTCAGCGAATACACGGCAGGAGACGCACCTTCTGCCTATCTCTTTAAAAAAATTGACCAGAGAGACCTGCCGGACAATCTCGACTTCAACCATCCCGGCAGCTTCACCAACCTTGAAACAGGGGTCATGGCAAGGGTCAACCTCTACAGAGGAGGTCAGGATGAGCTGACCAAACAAATGGCAACGGTCGACCTGACCTCGGCCGAGTCCATGGTTGATGGGGTTCAGAACGAAATCGTCTCCATGGTGATCCTCTCTTTTTTTTCAGCATTAAAGGCCGGGGAGTATGTCGCCATTGCCGAAGATTCTCTGGCGACCGTTGAGGAACAGCTTCGGATCATGAGAATCAGGCATGCCGGCGGCAGCGTTCTTCGATCAGACATTCTCTCCCTTGAGGTCAGGGCGGCCGAGGCAAGGCAGGAACTTGTAAAGAGCAGAAACCGACATTCAAGCGCAATCAACGCCCTTACCACCCTTATTGCCCATGAACCCGTGGAGATCCTTGAGCTTGACGGTGATTGTGAATGCCCGGTTGTGCTGCCCTCAACCTATGACCAGGCCATGGAGATCGCCCTTGAGGCGAGGCCTGAAATGTTCAGTGCCGCAGCCCTGGCCAAGAAGGCCCGCCTTGGTCAGGAGAGAGCCATTGCCACCTATTTGCCGTCCCTGGATCTTGGGGCCCGCTATTACATGGACAGCGACAATCTCTCCTACTCAACCAGCAAAGAGAACTACACGGCAGGCCTGACCTTTAAGTGGGACCTTTTTACCGGCGGCACCTCCGGTCAGGAGATTATCCTGGCAAAGCAGGAGCTCGACCGGGCCATAAGTTTTCAACAGAAAATGAGACTCATGATTTTAAGCGAGCTTAAAAACGCTTTTCTCAACCTTGAGGATGCAAAAGAACGCATCCGGGTCACCCGAACCAGTGTTGAAATGGCCGAAGAGACCCTCAACCTGATCAAGATCAGGTATGAGGGCGGATCAGACTCTGTGACCCGTTACCTTGAAAGCGAACTTGCCTGGAACAGGGCAAGAATCAGCATGGCCGCAGCCTTTTATGATAAAAAAATCGCCCAGAGCGAGATCGCACGGGCAATGGGAATCCTCAGAACCCTCTGGAACAAGGAGTCTCTATAACCCACATGTCCTTACGGACACAACGAACGAGGAAACACGATAGCTGTTAGCCGTTAGCCGGTAATAGATAGCTAATAGCTGACAGCTAATAGCTAAGGAGGAGAAAAATTAATGGGCCTTTTAAAACAGCTTTCCCTAGCCATCGCCCTAGGTCTGTTTGCCCTGGCAACGGCAGTTGCCGGAACAACAACCGGAACAGAGTCAAAAACCGTACGGGCTGAGACAAAAACCATTATAGATACCTGGCCTGCCGTTGGTACGGTAAGACCCAGGAGTCAAATCCAGATCGACGCCCAGATCCAGGCCCAGGTAAAGACCGTTCATGTAAAGGCCGGGGACGGGGTCGCTCCCGGAGATCTCCTGGTGACCCTTGACAGCCGGACCCCCCTGTCAAACCTTGATCAGGCACGCCAGGGAGTTACAGCGGCAAACTCCGCACGACAAAACGCTATCCAGGGTGTGAAGGCGGCAAAGGCGGCGCTGAACGAGGCTGAACTCAACTACAGGCGGATAAAGACCTATGTTGAATCCAATGCCGCCACCCCCCTGGAGCTGGAGGCTGCAGAATCCGGCTTCATCCAGGCAAAGGCCAGCCTTTCCATCTCCTTGGAGGCCTTGAGCCAGGCAGATTCAACCATCAACCAGGCAGAGGAAACGGTCAAACAGGCCCAAGTAGGCCTGGAATTCACCACACTCAGATCCCCGGTAAAGGGCGAGGTGATCCGACAGCTTGTGCAACCAGGCGATCTTGCCCTTCCTGGCAAACCCATGATCCTGTTAAGGACAGAAACCGGCTTTAGAATCGAGGCCCATGTCCGGGAAGGCTTAGTGGGAAAGGTGTCTCTCGGTGCCCTGCTTACCGCTGAAATCCCCACCCTGAAGCTCCTGTGCAGTGCAGTCGTCGAGGAAATCGTTCCCTATGCAGATCCTGAAACACGCACCTTTCTGGTCAAGGCGGCCATAGATCAGACCAAGACCCAGGGACTCTATCCAGGCATGTATGCAAAACTTTTGATTCCTGAATCTGAACATACAATAGTTGTCATTCCAGGTTCTTCGGTGATACGCACGGGCCAGCTTGATCTTGTAAGGGTCAAGACAGACCAGGGGTGGGAACGCCGCTACATCACCACGGGCAAGGTCCACGGAGGGAACATCGAGGTGCTCTCTGGAATTTCACCCGGTGAAACCGTGGAAATACAAAAGTAGAGGTAATCATGGATGAAAAGGCGAAAGATACCGGTTTTATTTCCACCATTGTAGAACATTTTCTGGATGCGAGGATCGCCGTTATCCTCATCGTCATCGCCCTTTGCCTTGGAGCCGCAGCCCTCATGGTCACCCCCAAGGAAGAAGAACCCCAGATCATCGTTCCCCTTGCCGACATCATCGTCAACGCTCCGGGAGCCACTGTAAAGGAGGTCGAACAGCTGGTGTCAACCCCCCTTGAACGGCTTTTGTGGCAGATAGACGGGGTGGAGTATGTCTATTCCATATCCCATAAAGAGATGGCGGTTGTAACTGTTCGCTTCCATGTGGGCGAGGACCGGGAGGAATCCCTGATCAAACTCTACAACCGAATCTCCATGCACATCGACCAGGCATCGTCGATTGTCCAGGGATGGGTGGTGAAGCCCGTTGAGATTGATGATGTGTCCATCGTTAACATCACCCTTTATTCGCCCACAAGGAGCGACCACGAGCTCAGGCGAATCGGCCAGGAACTCCTGGCAAGGCTCAGCCGCATTGAGAACATCTCGAAAACCACCATCCACGGCGGCAGGGACAGGGAGATCCAGGTGGAGCTTGTGCCGGAAAAGATGAGCGGCTTCAACATCTCCTTCACCGAGGTGGAGCAGACCCTTCAGGGGGCCGACGCATCTCTCCTTGCGGGTAACTTTGACAGAAACAACACTAACTTCAAGGTTTCAACAAGCTCGTTTCTCACCTCCATGGATGAGGTCAGCGCCCTTGTGGTGGGAGTAAAAGAGGACAGACCCGTGTATCTGAGGGAGATCGCCAGGATCACGGATCAGCCTGCCAGGGCCAACGCCTACACCCATATAAGTTTTCCCCATCCCCAAAACCTCATAAAAACCCCTGGATCTGCACCTGAACCCCCTGGAGGGGCCACAGAGACCAGAAGCCTGAAAGCCATTGATACCCTCGACGAAAATCAACGGTTTCCTGCAGTCACCCTTGCAGTCTCAAAGAAAAGAGGGACCAACGCCGTTGCCGTTGCCCAGGAGATCATCAGGGAGTTTAAAAATCTTGAACAATCCATCATCCCCCATGACGTCCTGACCCAGATCACCAGAAACTACGGGGAAACGGCCCAGGCGAAGGTGGGAGAACTGATCAGTTCCCTCGGGTTTGCCATCCTGTCGGTTGTGATCCTGCTTGCCTTTACCCTGGGTTGGAAGGAGGCCCTGATCGTTGCCATTGCAGTGCCCATCAGCTTTTCCCTGGCCCTTTTTGTAAACTATCTTTTCGGTTATACCATCAACCGGGTTACCCTGTTTGCCCTTATCCTCTCCCTTGGTCTCGTGGTGGACGACCCCATCACCAATGTGGAAAACATCCAGCGCCACATAAAACAGGGGGCTCTCGATCCGTTCAGGGCAACCCTGGCCGCCGTTGACGAGGTGCTGCCCCCGGTCATCATGTCCACCCTTGCCATCATCGTCTGCTTTGTGCCGTTATTTTTCATCACGGGCATGATGGGGCCCTACATGGCCCCCATGGCGGTGAATGTACCCCTCACCGTTACCTTTTCCACCTTCTGCGCCCTGGCCATTGTTCCCTGGCTCGCCCTTGCCCTTTTAAGGAATGACAAGGATACAACGTCGTCCACAAAAAAAAAGAGAGCTGGATCCGACGGGCCCGGCCGAACCCTTCGCTGGTATCGCAGGATCATCCTGCCCTTCCTCGAATCAAGGCTCAAAAGGACCCTTCTGTTCAGCCTGGTGGCGGTTCTTCTCGTTGCATCCTGCCTGCTTGCCGTGTTCAGGTTGGTCCCTTTGAAGCTCCTTCCCTTTGACAACAAAAACGAGTTCCAGATCATTGTGGACATGGCCGAAGGCACACCCCTCGAGCAAACCGACGCCGTTGTTCAGAAATTTGAGCGTTATCTTAAAACTGTGCCCGAGGTAACCATGGTTCTCTCGTTTACCGGAACATCGTCCCCCATGGATTTTAACGGAATGGTCCGCCACTATTACATGAGAGACCAGGGAAACCTTGCTGACCTGAGGGTTCTTTTGAAACCAAAAGAGCAGCGCAAATTCCAGAGCCATGCCATTGTACTTAGGTTGCGGACAGACCTTGAACAGATAGCCAGAAACAACAACGCCAGAATCAAACTCGTCGAGGTTCCCCCGGGACCGCCGGTGCTTGCAACCCTTGTGGGGGAAATTTATGGTGAGCCGAGCCTTGACCATGGGGACCTCGTTGCTGCGGCAGATCATTTAACAGCCATCATGGAACAGGAAGAGTTTGTGGTGGACATCGACACCATGCAGGCTGCACCCCACGACCAGATCGACATTGTTATCGACAAAGAAAAGGCGGCCCTCCACGGCATATCCACAAGAACCATAACTACCACCCTGAAAGGTGCAATGACGGGCCTTACCCCGGCAATGGTACACCTTGCAAGGGAGAGGCAGCCGTTGAAGATAAGGGTCACCCTGCCAAGGGAACTTCGCTCCTCCCCCGGCGACCTCATGACCCTGCCCCTGCGTACAAGTTCAGGAGAGATGCTCTCCCTTGGAGAACTTGTGACCATTGAAAAGAACCCAAGCAGCCAGCCCATCTTTCACAAAAACCTGGAAAGGGTTGTATTTGTCCTTGGTGATACTGCGGGAAGGTCCCCTGCCGAGGCTGTCCTTGACATGCAGTCCCGCCTGGAAAAAGATCCCATGCCCCCAGGCACAAGGGTGGTCTGGTCGGGAGAGGGGGAGTGGAAGATCACCCTCAGGGTCTTCAGGGACATGGCTATTGCATTTGCCACAGCCCTTTTGGCCATCTACATCCTGCTTGTAATCCAGTCGGGCTCCACGTCCATGCCGGTTCTCATCATGATGGCCATCCCCTTGACCTTATTAGGCATTCTGCCGGGCTTTTTGCTGCTGAACCTTATCGGCACATCAGATGTGGCGGGTTTTGCAAACCCGGTTTTCCTGACAGCCACGAGCATGATCGGAATGATTGCCCTTGGCGGCATAGTTATAAGAAACTCGCTTGTTCTCATCGAATTCATCCAGGATGCCCTGGCACGGGGAACTCAACTTAAAGAAGCGATCCTCACAAGCGGGGCCATCCGCATGCGGCCCATTCTATTGACGGCCCTTACAACGGCCATAGGTGCCTTTCCCATCACCCTTGACCCGGTATTTTCCGGCCTTGCCTGGGCACTGATATTTGGTCTGTTTGCCTCAACCCTGTTCACCCTTGTGGTTATTCCTGTGGCCTATTTCAGCCTTGTAAAGCAGTAGGTAATGAATAGTTAAGTAGTGGGTAGTAGATAGTTGGGAGAGAACACAGCCGGGCAATATTTTGAATGGAATTTATTGTTAGGTTGTGATACAAATATGTATCTTGCCTGGAGACGAGACTTCCCAGGCATTAATGATTAGGACCGCAGAATAAATAACCAGCTAATTTAGCTTTTAGCTTTTATTTCCATCCCTTTTTAGGCTAACAGCTGATAGCTAAAAGCTAAGAGAACTGTTTATGGTTTACATTGACGAGTTCATATCCGACAGAAAGACCCTTGAGCTTGTGCTTGACAACCTCAGGGACGGGATCGTGGCCCATGACCTTGATAGAAGAATTATCTTCTTCAACCGGGAGGCGGAAAAGATCACCGGCTTTTCAAAGGATGATGTCATGGGCAAAGATTGCCACGAGGCCTTTGGTGCTCCCTTTTGCGGGGATCGCTGTTCCTTTTGCGATGATCACTATCCAGACCTGAAAACCCGGCTGGATTTCCCCACAACTTTTATCACCAGGTCTGGCAAACTACGGCACATTGAAATGAGCATCACCGGCATCTTTGACGGGGAGACCTTCAAGGGTGTCATTGCATCGTTCAGGGACATGACCGAATTCACAGAGCTTGCGGCCCGGGCCCACGAACTTTCATCTTTTTCCGGGATAATCGGCAAAACCAGTCCCATGCGCCAGATCTTTCAACAGATAGTGGATGTGGCAAAATATGACTATCCTGTGCACATCCATGGAGAGACAGGCACGGGAAAAGAGCGGGTGGCCGCCGCCATTCACTCGGAGAGCAAACGGACCCAGGGTCCCTTTGTACCGGTGAACTGCGGTGCTATCCCAGAAGGTCTTGTGGAGAGCGAACTCTTCGGCCATGTGAAGGGGGCTTTTTCCGGGGCAGTGAAGGATAGAAAGGGGCGGTTTGAACTTGCCGACAACGGCACTCTGTTCCTTGACGAGGTGGCGGAACTTCCGAAACAGATGCAGGTCAAGCTGTTACGCTTCCTCCAGGAGGGTATAGTTGAAAGGGTGGGCAGTGAATCAACCGTCAAGGTGGATGCAAGAATCATCAGCGCCACCAACAAGGATCTCACAGCCGAGGTGAAGAGGGGAAATTTCAGGCAGGACCTGTTTTACCGTCTCAACGTCATTCCCATAAATCTTCCGCCCCTGCGGGCGAGGCGCAATGACATTCCCCTGTTGAGTGCCCATTTTCTCAAGCGGGCTGAAAAAGACACCCAGAACCCCATACCCACCTTTTCCAAGGACGCCATCCGGGCCATGATGGATTACGACTGGCCCGGCAATGTAAGAGAACTGCAAAATGCGGTTCAATTTGCCATTGTGCGGTGTAAATCCAACGAGATCATGCCCATGGATCTGCCCATGGAGCTTAGAAATGTTTCTACGAACATTCCTGTTTCTCCTATCAGCGAAAAACAGACAACCTCGGGGAAACTTGATCTTGACTCTGTAATAACAGCCCTTGAACGAACCGGGGGAAACAAGGCCAAGGCGGCCAGGGAACTTAACGTAGGCAGAGCCACACTCTATCGATTCCTTGAAAAAGAAACACGGGCGGCAGATTTTGCAGCAACCCTTAAATAAAAAAAAGGACTATAGTCCTTATATACGCAAGGTCACCTGGATCGGATTCGGAGTGAATGTCCTGCTTACCTGCATTAAATTTGCGGCGGGAATTTTTGGACAGAGCCAAGCCCTGGTGGCAGATGCCGTTCACAGCCTTTCAGACACGGTAACGGATCTTGCCGTAATCCTGGGGTCATTTTTCTGGTCAGAACCGCCCGACCAATGCCATCCTTACGGCCACCAGCGCATTGAAACCATGGTCACCCTGGCAATTGGCGCAATACTTTTCATGACAGGAGCCGGGATCGGCTGGCATGCTATTACAACCATGCGCGGGCAATCCGTGCCCCCACCCACAGGCATTGCCCTGGGAGCAGCCGTGCTCTCCCTTATCACCAAGGAGATTCTTTTTCAATGGACCGACCGTGTCGGGAAAAAAATACGAAGCACAGCTCTGTCGGCCAATGCCTGGCATCACCGTTTGGACGCCATAAGTTCGATACCGGTTATGGTTGCCCTTGCAGGCTCCATGCTCTTTCCCAACCTCACATTTCTTGACAGCGCAGGGGCCTTGATTGTATCTGTATTTATCATCCAGGCGGCGTTCAAGATTATGATCCCCGGATTTGGCGAACTCCTTGGAAGGGGTGCCCCGGAGGATACCCTTGCCTCAATCAATGATCTTGTCATGGCCCACCCCGAGGTGATCACAATCCACAAACTCAGAACCCGATACCTTGGGGCAAACCTCTATATTGATTTTCACCTGGTCCTGAACAGGCAGCTGACCATCCAGCAGGGTCACGATATTGCAGAACGGATCAGAACCCACATAATCTCAACGACCAGGGAAATTGCAGACATAGTTATCCGCATCGAACCCGGGGATCCTTCATAGAACCCCCATGGCCGGAGTGAGAGAAGCATCCGGCCGCAGTGAAGGTTAAAATTTGAACAGGGCCCCTTGTTTCTTGTCTCTTGTTTGAAGTTTCTTGCTCCCCCTTTGGTTTTGAATGTTCCGGTCAGGAGAACCAAAGAGGGCTCTAAAGTCGAGACTCGCACAGTGATGTTTCAGTGGGAGTACCCTATAAAAGTCCCCACCTGTATTGACCTTTGTGGTACTCCACATCTGGATGAAAAACACGGGTGCGTAGATCCTCGGCACTACCTTAGGGAAAGATGCCGGGTTATTTGATGGGGGGAGAGAACACCTACCACAATGTGACAGATCAACCGTTGACAACTCTGCCGGTGTCATATACCCTGCTCCATGATACAATCAAAAAAAGAGATAAAGATATCATGGAACAACAGCAGTTTAAGCAGATAAGAGCAAGACTGAACAAAACCCAGAAACAGATGTCCCAGCTCATTGGAACTTCCATAAAGGCCGTCCACAGCTATGAACAGGGATGGCGAAAAATTCCCCACCATGTGGAACGTCAGCTTCTCTTCCTCCTGGTAAGGCAGGACAAAAACAACAGGACAAAACCACCTTGCTGGGAGATCCTCAACTGTCCGGACGAACTCAGGGAAAAATGTCCTGCCTGGGAGTTTAATTCAGGGGATCTATGCTGGTTCATCAACGGAACCATATGCAACGGCAAAGTTCACAGGACCTGGAAAGAGAAGATAAAAGAATGCCGCACCTGCCCTGTTCTTTTAGAATACATCACCCTTGACCCCGCACCCTCTCCTCCAGAATAGCCTCTGCAATGGCTACACCCACTATGGCCACACTCTCCATATCAAGGCAAAGGGCAACAGTCCGGTCGAACAGAAGATTGGCAGCCGCTGGAAACTCATCGTCCCTGTCGTTGAAGTTTAAAATCACAGTTACATTGGGTAGAACAGGTATGGTAACTGAAAGATCAAAGCTTGATGCAAAGGGAGAATTCTTTGCCCCAATTGCGAGGCAGCGCTGTCTGAGAATATTGACCCGCCCCTCAAACCCCCTCTCCAGAACCTGAATGACATTTGAGCCAAAATAGGTAACAAGGGGCCCAGCATCTGGGAAATCCCTGAAGTTCATCCATTGATCGTTGGGGATTGGCCGTGCTGCAGGGGCCATGAGCACGTACTTTAAAAGAACCACACTCACGGGGAAAAAGGCAGTTTTTCCCCTGTCATCGGTCACCCCCCCAGGACCAACCGTATACTCCCGATCAAGATAGGAGATTACAACTCCACCTTCACCTTTTTTTGCACCGATGATCGGGGCAATACGTTCAAAATCTATCTCTGAGATTTTTTTTAGATAATTTTCATAGGTTTGCCGGAACACGTCTGATTTTTCCATACCCATCCTTTTCTACAAGAAACTTGAAACAAGAGACAAAGTTCAATCCGAATTCAAGTTTCATGCTTCGTTGTGTTTGCTACGATATGTGATTTT
>JAVERV010000145.1:0-6802 GCA_034006945.1 Desulfobacterium sp.
CATCCGTCTGTGCCATGCGGACGAAACATCATCACCAGAGAATTGGAAAGAACCCTGCACCACTACAAATAATTATTTTAATGTTCATACCTAAATGTAAACCTGCACATTATTCTGGCAAAAATTGTCTAATTATTTTGAGCATACTTACCAGGGTCAGACCCCGTTAGCCGTTAGCCGTTAGTCGCAGACCCCGTTAGCCAGTTAGGATTTCGCAAGAAACTCTTAATTTACTTGACAAAAAGATAGTTTGTAGCATACATCTCGATGTCAAAAGATCCTGTTAATGGTTAATATATATCGATGTTTGTAGTTATTAAAACTAATAGAGTGAATTAAATGATGTCCCCTTATGATACTGATTTTTTCAATTATGTAAACTCCGGTGCGATTAAATCAGCTGGACGGTTACTGCCTTTATTGTTGAAAGCGTTAAAGATTGATAGCGTATTGGATGTTGGGTGTGGGCAAGGAGCCTGGCTTTCTGTATGGAAAAAATTAGGTGTGATGGATATAATAGGCCTCGATGGAAATTATGTGGATCGTAATCAACTCCTCATTCCAAAGGCTTCGTTTATTTCCTGTGACCTAGCAGAAAAATTCAATTTAGGACGGTATTTCCACCTAGTACAGAGCTTAGAAGTAGCTGAGCATCTTCCTGAACACAGTTCCACCGTTTTTATTGATAGCTTGGTCAAGCATGGTGATTTAGTACTATTCTCAGCAGCCCCTAAAGGACAGGGCGGAGATAATCACGTGAATGAACAAAATTATGATTATTGGCGAGCTATATTTGCTAAGTATGGCTACGTGCCCTTCGACTACCTGAGACCACTGATTAAGAACCAAAAGACTATAGAACCCTGGTATCGATATAATCCCTTATTATATGTCTCTTCTGCGTGTATTGAAACACTTCCTGAAGCGATCCTGCAGAGCCGTGTTCCAGATAACGAAAAAATACGAGATCTCTCGCCGTTAATCTACAAAATACGCAAGGGATTCGTGGGGCTGCTACCTGTGCCAACAATGACATGGACCGCCAAACTCAAGGAATATATAGTGACTAAACACAGAGATGGGAAACAATGATATTTAAAGAATATGCCGAATGAATCGTCTATCAGTGATCCTTCTCACTCTGGCTGCATTCTCTGCCGCCGGAGGACAACTTCTGTTCAAAATAGGTGCTCGTGGCCGAGAAAATTTTTTTGAGTTCATCAATATTACGATCTTGGTTGGAATCCTAATATATGGTATTGCCACCATTATTTGGATCTACGTTCTTTCCTATGAAAAGCTCGTTAACGTTTACGCGTTCACCGCCCTTACTTTCGTTCTCGTCTATCTCTGTGGGATATTCATTCTCAACGAAAAAGTTTCAATAGCGGGAATTGTAGGGATTTTTCTTGTGATAGGGGGTCTATATCTCATTGCTTCTAATTACAATACTTGATTGGCATAACCACAGTTATACAGAAAGGCAGCAGACATGACTACTCTCACTATTATCGTCCCCTGTTATAATGAGGAGGAGGTGCTTCCGGAAACTAACACACGGCTTGTGTTGTTGTTGGATCAACTTCAGTGTCAGGGAAAGATCTCAATCGACAGCCATATCTGTTACATAGATGACGGCAGCAGTGATCATACATGGACCTTGATTGAAAATCAGGCAGCGCTTGATTCCAGGATACACGGCATCAAACTTTCGAGGAACAGGGGCCACCAGAATGCATTGATAGCTGGATTGCTGACCGTTGACGGCGACGTTGTTGTTAGTATTGATGCTGACCTCCAGGACGACATCAGTGTAATTGAGAAAATGATCGACTCATATCACGATGGGAAAGATGTGGTATATGGCGTTCGCAGAAAACGAAAGTTAGATACGGTATTCAAACGAAGTACCGCTGAAGCTTATTATAAATTACTTAAATGGACTGGGGTAGACATAGTGTCCAATCATGCTGACTTCCGCCTCATGAGCCGACGCTCCATAAATGCTCTCAAAGAATATAAAGAAGTAAACCTTTTCTTGCGTGGCATTATCCCAACTATTGGCTTCCCGTCATCGACAGTGACTTATGACCGCAGCGAGCGTTTTGCTGGTGAATCGAAATACCCACTGCGTAAAATGTTAACTCTATCCATAGATGGTATAACATCCTTCTCGGCACTACCCCTGCGAATGGTTGCTGGTTTAGGGGTCATCATCTTTTTGTTCACTCTGACAACCTCTATTTGGGTAATCTGGCACCGGTTTGTTTCAGGAGATGCCATACCTGGTTGGGCTTCCTCTGTGTTACCCATGTACTTTTTAGGGGGTGTTCAATTGCTAAGTATTGGAATAGTAGGAGAGTATGTGGCAAAAATCTATATGGAAACCAAGAAGAGACCACATTTTTTTATCGAGAAGATCATATAAAAAATACAAAAGATATATCTTCCCCCGATTATGGCTGTTTAATGTCAGGTTTAATACCAATCTTAGCTTAACATACGTATGAAAAAGTGAAGGCTGTTAAAAACCTACCCAGTTTGCAATGAGAAAAGATTCATAAGAGATACGGACAAAAAAATGCCACACCAATATCCATCAATGTTTAAACAATAACAACAATGCCGTATTTAAGGATTTGTATTTTAGAGATCTGGATCATGAACGCGTTCAAAAACATAACTGTTTTCTTCCTCAAACACGATCTCCCAGTCCGGGGATTCTTTCAATAATGCGGCCAGAGCCGTACTGGTGATAATGGCAGAATCAATCTGATTGTCCACAAGCACCTGGGCCCAGTCTTGTTTTATCTTTACGACCGGCATATAATGTTTATTAAAAAAATCATCCCCGTAATAATCCAGCCGATCATCGGCAAACACATGAATACCCGGCCAGAAATGGTAAATCAAGGCACCGCCTATATCCATTGTGTTAAACGGTCGTTTGAACCGATCCATATTCTGTTCAATGTAACGCCCAGCGTCTGATGTCAGGCGTTTGCTACTGTAAAAATCATTTTTGAAAAGCGTTGGATAAGCCAGACTCAGGATAATAAAGATCCCGCACATGATCGGGATATAAATACGGTCCCCTTTGATCTGTTTCTGTTCTGCCAGGATCATCTCTGATCTTCTGGTGAACCGGTTGTCATGGCTGGATATCAGGTCTGTCAGCTCTCTTGCCATAATGGGGATTGCAAGCAGAAAAAACAAAAACATATGGCGTACGGCATGTAAAGACTGGTACAGAAAAAAAAGCAGAAAAGTAATCTCAAGTACGGTTATTTCGTTCTTTTTCCAGTATAGAATCAAAAAAAACCCCAGGATTAAGAATAAAAACAAGGTTTCATCTAGGCTGCCGCTGTTGAAATCAGGGCTGGCAAATTCATTCCATTGATGCAGAAGATCCGAAGACAGGACTTTGAAAAGAGAAATATGCAGGTTCCATCCCAAAGGATTTACCAGCGTGGCCAAAGTTATCCCTAAACCCAACAGGAAAAAGACCTTTGTTTTATCCCTGTCTTTTTTTTGTCTGAAGCGTAAAAACTGATACAGACTCACAAGGAACGCCAAACCGGCGCAGGCAATGGCAACGAGAAATCCACCGTGCAGATTGCACCAGAAAATCATTACCGGGATAAAGGAAAACAAAGAGGCCGTAGATATCTCATTGCGGTCATAGGAAAAAACTTTATCCGTGAGGATGATAAAAAAGAAATAGGTAAAGATATGGGGTCGGGCATGGCAATGCCCAGACAGTCCGAAAAAAACGACAAAAATCATAACAAGGGCAAGATAGATATTCACGTTCTTTTTTATCATGTTTTTATACAGCATGATAGGCAGACTGCCGTAGATCAGGGCGGCGACAACCGACACCAGGGGCAGACCCCCGATCTTGTCAAGCGTTGCGGCAAAGCATTGAAATAGCCACTCCATGGTCACCCAAGGCTGGCCTTGTTGGGAAAAAGAAAAGATATCATGGTCAAGGATCACCAGATGATCCAGCATGTAGTGGCCAGCTGCCAGGTGCCACCCGACTCCGGGATCCCTCAGCATCTTATCAGGAGCAAAAAGAAGGGTTACTGGGAGAATAAGGAAAGGCAATACTCCAAGACTTGGAATCAGCCATTTTGAAGTAAAGAGATCAGTTCTTGAAGTAAAAAACATAAAATATTTCTACTGGCATGTTAAAGTTTTTCCATCTCAGTGTTGGCTTTTTCGAAAAGATTTTGAACGGCCAACCCAAACAAAGTAACGGCCACGACAATTACTGCTGCAATGAGTGACGCTATGATCGCATATTCTGCAGCAGTCGCACCGTGTTCTTCCTTGAGAAAAGCAATTGTTTTTTCCATGGGGATGATCTCTTTTTATGGATCCGAGTCCGAGTTAACCAGGATCTAAACTGCATGCCGATGCTAACTTATCTATAGACTTGCAAAACTATGCACTTGCAAAACTATACACTTGCAAAAATGCTGTCAATGAAAAGATGTCCAGATGTAGCATTATGGGTTAAAAAAGTGTAGGTTGAATGACCGAATCTTGACAACCAATGATGCATATGAAATTTTGACCTGTATTTTAACACAGGCGGACATTCGAGTGGATGAAAAAGGAGATATTTAAGTGCAGCCAAGCAATTTGATGGGCCAGCGGCTTATCCAGCGCAAAACTATCACGGAAGAGCAGTTGGAAAAGGCCCTGGAGCGCCAGCGGCGGCAGGGTGGAAAATTGGGGCAGAACCTCCTGGCCCTGGGATCCATCACTGAGGATGAGATGACGGCGTTTTTCAATCCCGTGCCCCTGCAGCCTGGAACAATAGAGGAAACCGGGCTGACCGAGGTGTTTATCAATGAACTCATTCTCAAGCACGGAATGGACATGACCGAATTCAACATCCAGGACATGGCCCAGGCAACGGGGTTGTCGCCGAGGATCGTGGATTCTTGCACCACAACCCTGCGGCAAGAGCGGCTCATCGAGGTCAAAGGGGCTGCGGATCTGTCCAAGATGTCCTTCCGGTTCAGCCTGACCGATACGGGCAGGAAAAAAGCATCCGACCTCAAGGAGATCTGCCGGTATACCGGGCCTGCGCCGGTGCCTTTTAAGGAATATATCCAGATGGTGGCCATGCAGAGCATCAAAAACATCGATGTGGATGAAGAGACCCTCAGAAAGGCGTTTGAAGGTATAATCATTCCGGACCAGGTGGTGAAAAGTATCGGTCCGGCAGTGAGTTCTGGCAAGGCTATTTTTCTGTACGGCCCACCGGGCAACGGCAAGACAAGTATTTCCGAAGCCATCAGCAGGGTCCTTCCCGGGGCGGTGTACATGCCCTATGCCGTCATTGTTGACGGGGAGATCATCATCATTTTTGACGAAAATACCCATCGCAGGGTGGAGGTGGATGCAGACACCGGACCGATGGATCAGCGGTGGGTGCGGATTGCCCGGCCAGTGGTGATCGTGGGCGGGGAAATGACCCTCAAGGGGCTGGACCTGGATTATAATTCGATTTCCAAGTATTATGTGGCGCCCCTGCAGGTCAAGGCCAATAACGGGATGTTTCTGCTGGATGACTTCGGACGGCAGCAGGTGCCACCCCAGGTGCTGCTGAACCGCTGGATCGTACCCCTGGAGCGCGGGACCGATTTTCTCTCCTTTAGCACGGGCATGAAAATAGAGGTGCCGTTTGACCAGCTGGTGATTTTTTCCACCAACCTTGAACCCAAAAACCTGGTGGACGAGGCGTTTTTACGGCGGATCCGTTATAAGATCAAAATCGATTCCCCCAGCCGGGAGAATTATGAGAAGATATTTCAGCTAGTGTGCAGGGCCAATAAAATCGAATTCAAACCCGATGTGTTTGAGTATCTAATCAAAGAGCTGTATGAAAAAAACAATATTTCCCTTACCGCATGCCACTGCCGGGACCTGCTGGACAACATTATTGACAAGGCCCGGTTTATGCGCCAAGAGCCTGAGCTGACCCAGGAGACCATCACCGATTCCTGGAACACCTATTATGTGCCCCTCTAAGGTTTTACGCTGTCTTGTACTGTGGGTGTTGGCGGTGATCCTCCAGGCCTGCAGCACCGGACCTGCAGCGGATGCCCGGATCGACTTTGACCAGTTTAAGCCGGCAACGCCTTGCCAGCCACATTGCCCCGGTCAGGACGGGATTATCGAAGAGATGAAAACCACGTTTGCCCATAAGGATTTTACCCGGACATTGCGCCTGGCCGCCGAAATCATAGAAAGGCCGTGCTCTATAAAAAACTACACCCGGGCCGTGAAAATCGCAGGGGATCTGTTTGCCGCCAGAAAAGAATATGACCAGGCGTTTTATTATTATCAAGAGGGCCTGTCCCATGCCGTGGACGCCGAGCAGAAACAGATGTTTTTTAACAGCCTGGAAAAGGCAGCGGCCCATCTGCCCCAGGAACAGGTGCGTGCCATGGTGGATGCTGGCAATGCACGGGGAACAGACATGCCCGGCTCTGGGGCTAATCGGGTTCGGCAGGAGGATTTGCTTGGTCAAGCCAATGCTCCGGAAATGGATATGCCTGCCCCTGTGCAGGGACCAGAACTTGAAATATCGGATTTTCATCCCGGCAGCATCGGGGTACTGCTGCCGTTGACCGGGTATTATCAGGCAGCCGGAGAACGGGGGCTGAACGGAGTACGCATGGCCGTAAATGCCCGGAACCGGTCCAGCGGAACTAGGTTTGAGCTGAAAGTCGAAGACACCGGCTCGGATCCGGAACAGGCGGCCGCGGCCGTTCATCGCCTG
>JAVERV010000146.1:0-6798 GCA_034006945.1 Desulfobacterium sp.
ATTGACTTGCTGCATGCACAAAGACCGGGGTCCATTCGTTGTGGCGACGCACATCATTTAGTTCCGACAATGCCGCCTTGTCTAAAATGGACAGGGTTGAGTGCGTGACTGTGCTTTTCACAGCTTGACTGAGTGCTTCTTCCAGGGTCTCTACCGGTGCCGTTTCAGTGGCATTGAACTGGGCGCTATCCTGGATAAGTTTGTCCTGTGTTTTCTTGTAGGCCACCTCCACCGTTTCCAAAGCTACGGGCAGGGGGTAGTAAAAGGAGTTTGTCCCTTCAGCGAGGCGGTCTGCAGTGATGGTGATCACGTGCGTGCCCTCTTCGTCCTGAATATTATATGTGTGTTCAAGCCTTTTTTTACTGAAGGCGTGCCCAACTCCGGGCATGTCGGGGTTGTCCCCATCGTTCATGCCGAAAATATCGACATGGGGATCTTCCTTGTCATCGTAGTCGGCGGCGTCCAAAAGCAGGGCTCTGTAGTGCGGTTTTTCCGGGTCTCCAACGCCATAGACTACGAAGAGAATGGGCGAACCATTGATGCCTTTGATCCAGCTGTCTTTATCGTATTCTGCGGCCCCGTACCAGACGCCCTCCAGCGCTGGAGTCTTAACGAAAAGGTTTTTAATGTCTTCTATGGCAGATTTGTGATGGGTTTTGGCTTCCTCTTTGGCCGCCACCGGATCCGGGGCCTGGCCAAGGACCTGGATTCCTTGAGCCAGCTGATTGCCCCTGGTTTTAAGGGAGGAAAGGTAGTCCTTCAGCATGTCCGCCTGGGATAAAGCCCCGTCTGCGCCTTCGGCGTTGCCGTATTCGGCGGCGACCATTGCTTCGCTCCAGACTTCATCAAAAGCGGCGGAAGTCATTGCAATGGCTTCTCTGATGTTTAGAAATTCGGATAGTAAAGGTGTGAGCATCCGGAAATATTCGCTGATCTCGGCGGAGGGAAAATCATAATAGGAAACCCATTGATTTTCAAAGCGCTGGGCATCAGCGTCGCTCATTTCGCCCATCAGCGTACGTGTAGCTTCCTTGGCCGTGGTGATCATGCCTGCGTATTGTGCGCCGCCAAGTTCGACCATGGGCAGGGCCGGGGGTAAAGGCATGGGTAGCAGAGGTTCGGGGGCCGGGCGGCTGGGAATGAAAGAGGCTGAAATGTTACCCTGCATGGGTTCATTCGCTGTCGGGACGTCCTGCACACCTGGCGGGGTTTCTTTAGTGCCGGCAGACGTTTCATCTGTATTGGACGCGGCGGTCTGATCTTGCGTTGATACCACATTCGATGCCTTGTGCATGATCTCCGAAACTTGTTCCAGAGCCTGTTTTTCGGCAGGAGTTATAATGCCTCTGTGTTCGTTCAGGATGAGATCGAGCTGGTCAGGCGTGGCTCCGAGTACGTCGATGCCTTTACCACGTAATTGGGCCAGGGAGGCCATGGCGGAGGCTGACATGCGACCGTAACCGATCAGCGCCCGCACGGTCAGGGCATCTTTTTTGGCCAGGTCGCGCAGGGTTTCATCCACATCGGCTGCTTGTGAGGCGGCAGCGGCGGGTTCGGTCCCTTGTGAAACAATGACGGCCGGGCTGGCCAACACCGTCTCGGGATCCTTTCCATTTTGTCCACGAGCCGTGGCGGTGCTGAAAATGCAACATAGGCAAAACAAGAAGATGGCACGAATGCAAGTTTGTACTTGAACGTAATTTGACGTTACCATACTGCGTGAACTCCCTATTATTGGTTTTAATTACAGCGCTAAATTCCCAGCTTTGCTGGTAAGAATGGCAAAAGATATGCTAAAACATAAAAAAATATTAGCACAAACATCATGGGACTGTAAATACCATGATATGCGGATTCCAAAGAATAGGAGAGATAAAAATTGATCCAGCACCAAAGAACGTCTATGTCTCCTATATCCAACAGCATGAAATCATCCATAGAGCGTCGTTTTATCATTTGTATAAGCTTAAGATAGGGAGGGTGTTGCCATGACAGCTAAAACAGCACTTTTGACATGGGAAATAAAGTTCCCTTTACTCACCAATCCTCATATTGTAATGGCTTGGGGCAAGGCGATGTGTGTCGTTTATTTTGTGATTATGTCGATTCTCTTGCCAGTGTTCATTGCTACGGGTGAAATAGACAATCTTCCGATGATGGCACTGATATTTCTGGCCGTTATTTTCGGAATAACCCTTGCCGGTTTTCTGGTCATGCTAATAGTTTTTGGCAACCATTCCAATGCAAGGTTCGTTCTGTCTGAAAAGGGCATTTCTTATGAGTCGATCGACAACAGGGCACGTATCATATCCCGAATGGCTGTTCTGGCCGGTGGATTAACCGGCAATCCGAGCTTGGCAGGGGGTGGTTTGCTCAGTGTTTCCAAAGAGCGTGTCAATCTTGATTGGAAAGCAGTGTTTAAAGCCAGATACGATGATAAATATCATACTATCCGTTTGCGCAATCATTACCGTGACGTTTTGCATCTCTACTGCACACCGGAGATCTATTCAGCGGCGCGGGAATTGGTCATGGAAAAGGTGGGACAGCACGGGGAACAGAACAACCTTGCTGAGGGACGATCCCTACTGCCGGGAACTTTGTTTGCAACGCTGTTGGTCATTGTTGCCTGCATGCCATTGTATGCCCTGGTAGAGATCGCCAAATTTCATTTGATGATCCCATTGTTGATCATGTTGTTCAGTTTAGCCATGATCTGGATGATTCCTCTGTTTGCCTGGGTTGTTCTGCCCATGGTAGCATATATCCCGATTCATCTGGTATGGACTCTGTTCGAATCGAGAACAATCAAGCTGGCCAACATCTATTCATTTCGCGGGTATGAGTTGCTCAATGCGGGAGAATGGATTGTTATCGGCTGTGCCATGGCGGGACTTACCTATCTTTGTTGGATATCGGTTCGATCACTTAAAGGCAGATATGTGTCTGTGCTCATGCGAGATCAGCAGGGGATGTAGTAGGTAGTATGGACAGTTTTTTTTATTTGTCCTCCTCATTATCACTGAATGACTCCTCGATGCTGTCATCATAATCACAAATTTCTGTTGCGGCTCCCGAGGCAATGCCTTGTGATCTTTTAGAGGTCTTGGGTGAATGTTTTTTCTTATTCATCACGTACAGTAATAGGCCCCCAAGAAACAACATAATCGGTTGACCAAAATTGGGCTCTGCCTCTTTTTCAAGCCCATTGATAAAAGGTGCTGAAGGGAAATAGTAAACTTTACTTTCTATTCTCGTCCCCATATGTCCCCCTCGCCGACGAGTGTACCCTGAATGTACCGTTCCGCTTTTGTCTTTAAATGAATAATCAATCATCCATTCGTAGTGTGCGTTGGCAGGCCTTCCAATATCTGCCCCTCCAAAGCGGCGGGTATTTACCCCAAAAATAGTGGCCTGTTCACCTATAAAGTAAAGCGCCAGATTAGACAACGGCAAGAGCAGCAAGGCCACTCCTACCATTGAAATCGCTATCCTCCAGAATGTTTTTTTCACTGTAGCAGGTTGTTTTTCCGCCATCATCCTGTGTTCATTTGATAATTCATCAAAGGTAAACCCCCGGCTTTGCCGGGGAGACTCCCAAAGTTTGACATTTACGGGAATATAAGAAAGTCTCCCAAACTGTGAACCGCTTAAAGATCACAGAAAAGGAGACTTTCAATGAACAGCAATAGAAAACTAAACCATACGACCTATGATTGCAAGTATCATATAGTTTGGATTCCAAAATACTGAAAGAAAGTGATATACGGTCAGCTGAGAAAATATCTCAGTGAAGTTTTTAGAGATTTGGCTTTGCAAAGAGAATCAGAAATTCTTGAAGGGCATCTGATGGGAGATCACGTTCATATGCTGATATCAATGCTACCGAAATATTCAGTAGCTCAAGTTGTAGGTTACATTAAGGGGAAAAGTGATATTCACATAGCTCGAACATATGCTGGTAAACAACGCAATTTTGTTGTACAAAATTTTTGGGCCAGGGGTTATTACGTTTCAACAGTCGGACGTAATGAAGAGACTGTAAGGAAATACATTCAAAAACAGGAAGCTGTTGATAAAAGAATGGAGCGGCTGGAACTGTTTTAGCCACCTTCAGGTGGCTCATGCTTTTAACACCGCTTTAAGCGGTTCACAATACAAGCCTCTGGCTTTGCCGGAGGTTGATATGATCCAGGATGCAGACCAGGGCATTGATGACGTTCAACCTGATGTTGACCAGGCTATTGATGCCGACATGATCCAGAATGACAAAGGCCAAAATCTTTCACAGGCTAAAAAAGATCAGATCCTTATCAAGGTGGTGCAGGGCTATCCAGGGAACACCAATGCACAGAAACGGGCTGAGGTGTTATTTAAATCTGCCATCAGACGAGTTGGAACCGGATCAAGTGGGAAATTCTGAGAATTGAGGATGAAGAAATGATGGTTATGGGGCAAAAGTTGGGGTTGAAGGGGTTGTAGTGGAGTGGTAAACTCAGGATCAAATTAACACCTGTAACGACCTTTGATGAACTGTTCCAGGCCCTGGCACTCTACATCTCCCGGGGTGCGGAAAAGCTAAGGTATCAGGAAAGCTTTGTGGAAACTATGACCGTGTATGTGATGACAAGCCGTTTCAAATCCCAACCCTTTTATTACAATTCAAAAACAGCGGCCCTGCCCACAGCGTCCAGCGACACACCCGAGTTGACCAAGCACGGGAAAAAACTTTTGAAGCAAATATTTCAAACCGGGAAAGAGTACACAAAAACAGGGGTCGTCTTTTCCAGTCTGGTCCAGGATGGGCAAGTGCAGCTTCACCTTTTTGACACCGTAAACAGATCGAAGCAACAAAAACTTACGCAGGCCATGGATAAAATAAACGCCCGCATGGGCAGTCAGTACCTTCGGTATGCAGCCATGGGTCTTTCAGGCCGACAATCCTGGAAGGCGGCATCCAATCAATGCTCCCCGGCCTACACAACCGATTGGAATCAGCTTATGAATGTTCGGTGACCCTATGCTACACGCAGTCCTCACTAACTGGAATCATTAAAGATACCGCTTGAATTGTTGAGTATCAGGTATGTTATGAATAATGCAAGGATCGTTGAGTTTTGGAACAGTGGTTATTGAATTGTTGAAATGTCTTTACAGGCAATAAAAAGATTGCTACAAAATCTTAGTTCAGTTTTTAAAAAATGTCGGATATCATTAAAATTTACATGGTATCCAGAACCACACAATAACTTGTTCGGATCTCTGAAGAGAGAGAATTGAGGCCAGCGCCGCCGGCTGGCTGGGGTGGGTTATCGCGGCCATCTCCTGAACGGCGGCGGGAAGAAGCGGTTGGACGGGCGGAGGCGGAAGCGGCACAATCCGAGCCAGAGGAAATCAACCGCATCCAAGTGGTGACGGCCACCCGGATTGATCAGAGCAAAGACAGAGAGAAGACCCGAACCCGCAAATGCTCGGTACGGCTCGAAGTGCGCCGCCCGAGATTTGTGACGTTCGGTGGAGGAGAGAGAAAATGAAGAAGAGTAGCTGGATCAGCATCATCGCTCTCGCTGCTTTGATCGCAAGCGAGGCTATTGCCGCCCCCGGAATGCAGAAGGTGGAACACCTGTCTGACTCAATCGCCCAAAAGGACGGAAAGGTGATCAAGCTCCTCGGGGGCTCCACCTGGGTGCTGTCGTCACTGACGCTTGCGCTAGTGACCGATGACATCATCATTGTGTTTCAGGACGTGGTGTTGAAGAACAAAAAAACGGTAAAGGCGGCCATCGCCTACGTCGATGGCGAAGAAATCATTGCGACTCATGCTGGCGGGACATACGCCACAAGCACGGGGTTCCTGACTACCGTAGTCGAGTCCTTGGGAGATGGTGCGGTGCTCAAGCTGGCGGACGGTCCACTCTTGTCCATTCCGCAGTATGATCGGTACGACACGGGTTGGTGGTTGCCGCCATACAAAGCGCTGCTGACCGGAAATCGCATGTACCTTTGGAATCTGAAGGAAGGCAAGCGTGTTTGGGTCCAGATGAAGTAGGAATCACCGAACCAGACAAATGCACGGTACGGCATACCGCCGCCCGTGATTTGCGACGTTAGCGCTCAAAAGGATGAATTATGCGAATTGATAGAATTACACTATCTATACTTTTCCTTTTTTTGTTTTCATCAAATGCATATTCTGAATTAACCACAGCAGGAATTTACAACAAGGCTAAGGATTCAGTTGTTTTGTTAGTTGCTTACGACGCTATGGGTATTCCTTCATCGCTGGGAAGCGGTTTCTATTTTGAAAAAAACAAAATAGCTACAAATTTCCATGTAGTAAGTGAGGCTTCCAAAATTGTTTATAAACATATTGGGGAAAAATTATTTAACGAAGTAGAAAAAATAGCATCTTTTTCAAAGAATCTTGATTTAGCTATTCTAACCGTATCAAAACCTGGCAATCCTTTAACAATTGAGAATAACCCAACCGCAAATATTGGGGAAAAAGTCATTGCAATTGGAAATCCAAGAGGGCTTGAGGGTTCTGTCTCCGAAGGGATTATAAGTGCGTTGCGAGGGAGTAAAGATATTGAATATTTTCAAATCACAACACCTATATCCCCAGGAAGCAGTGGTGGCCCTTTATTTAATGGAAAAGGTAATGTGATCGGTATTAAAGGGTGTTGAAACGATTCAAGTTTTTGGGCATTAGACCTCTCAACTTGGCTTATAAGCTTATTTTTTTTTAAATTACTGCTCGTATCTTTTTGTTTCACTGACCAATTTTTTTTTATCCAA
>JAVERV010000147.1:0-6738 GCA_034006945.1 Desulfobacterium sp.
CAGGGCCATTTAATCTGATAATATTTCGAATAGGTCAACACATTTTGAAAATTTAGGCCTTCATCAAGTCAATCTAACGTGACACTTAACACCCCGAACAATCAGAAAAATCCAGACACTTGGAAACTCTACAAGCAAAACAAGCTCAGTGTCACCCGCCAATTATACTATGGTGAAAAATATAAAAAATCCCTTATCCGGTCAGACTGTGGAAGATGCAAAAAAACAATACAAAAGAGATCGGGATCACCGGGAATTGATCTTTGAATTTAAAAGAAGAACCCTGGTTCATTTTGCTGTGGATCAAGATTTGATTTTCATGACCACACGCCTATCCGGTGCTAAGACATTTTTCCTGCCGTTTAACCGGGGGTGTAATGGCGGGGCAGGAAATCCCAATGCAGAGGATGGCGGATATAAGTCAGCCTATCTGTGGCAAAAGGTTCTTGCTCGTGACAATAATCTTGATATTTTTGGCAGATTCATACACCTTCAAACTGAAGAAAAAAGAATCCTGACCGATAAGGGCATCAAAAAAATACAAAAGAAACCATGATTTTCCCCCGCTTTCATCAACTGGATTGTGTCAAAAGCCTTGTCGGTCATTCCCGGGAAAACGGGACAGGTCATAATTATTTGGTCCAGCATTCGGCGGGTTCCGGCAAATCCAACTCCATTGCCTGGCTGGCCCACCGGCTAAGCAGTTTGCATGATCATAATGATAAAAAAATATTCAATTCAGTCGTGGTGATTACAGACCGCCGGGTTCTTGATCAACAGCTCCAGAATACCATTTACCAGTTTGAACACAAACAGGGGGTGGTCCAAAAAATTGATGAAAACACCCGGCAATTGGTGCAGGCCCTGACAACGGGTACGCCAATCATCATTACAACCTTGCAGAAATTTCCCTTTATCACTGAAACCCTTGAAAAGCTCAATAAAGAAAAAAATGACGATGAGGCCCTTGCCTTGACCACCAAAGGCAAACGATTTGCTGTGATTGTTGATGAAGCCCATAGTTCCCAGTCCGGGGAGAGTGCCGTAGAGGTCAAAGGCATTCTCAATGCGGATGGCTTGGCAGAAGAAGTGAAAAAGTATATGGCTGACAATGATGACCCCGATACCATGGAATACGCTGTCAGGGAAATGCTCAAACGGGGCAAGCAGCCCAATTTAAGTTTTTTTACATTTACAGCGACCCCAAAGTATAAAACCAAGCATGTTTTTGACGAACCCGGTCCCGGCGGGGAAGCACCGTTTCATTTGTACACCATACGCCAGGCCATCGAAGAAAAATTCATTCTGGATGTGCTTAAAAATTACACCACCTATGAGGCCTACTTTCGCATTGCCCAGTCAGCAGAAGACGATCCCAATGTGGAACGTAAAAAAGCGGCCAGGGCCCTGGCACGTTTCCTCACCCTGCACCCGCACAATCTGGCCCAGAATACGCAAGTTATGGTGGAGCACTTTTGCACCCATGTCAAACACAAAATAAGGGGGCGGGCCAAGGCAATGGTTGTAACGGATTCAAGGCTTCATGTCGTCCGATATAAGCTATCCTTTGACAAGTACATCAAGGCGAACGGCTACAAGGATATCAAAACCCTGGTTGCATTTTCAGGCATTGTTGAAGATCCTGATTTCAAAGGGAAAACCTGAACCGAGGTCGGCATGAATAACGGTATCAAGGAAACGGAACTGCCTGAAAAGTTTGACTCCAATGAATACCAGGTGTTGTTGGTGGCTGAAAAATATCAGACCGGATTTGATCAACCCCAGTTACATACCATTTATGTGGACAAGAAACTTTCCGGAATCCAGGCGGTACAGACACTGTCACGCCTGAATCGAACCTGTGCAGGAAAAGAAGATACCTTTGTATTGGATTTTCGAAATAAGCCGGAAGAAATCTATAAGGCTTTCAAACCGTTTTATGAATTTACACCGGTTGACGAGTTAGTGGATGCCCAGCACTTGTATCGACTCCAGAACCAGATGGATGAGGCAGGCGTTATTTTTGAAGCAGAAATCACCGATTTCTGCAGTATCTATTTAAGCCGCGCCGTAAAGAAACGGTTCATGACCATGAAAAGATAAATGGTATTATTGATAAAGCAGTTGAGCGATATAAAGCCCTGGAAGAAAATCGGCAAGAGGAATTGAAAGGGCTATTTGTAAATTTCAGGAATATGTATGGTTTCCTTTCCCAAGTCATCCCCTATCAAGATTCAGACCTTGAAAAATTATACACCTATCTTCGATTCCTTTTGACGAAGTTGCCAAGGCGATCCTCTGGTCCGGCATATCATCTGGAAGATGACGTAGAGCTTCAATATTATCGGTTGCAGAAAATCAGTGAAGGGCAGATTGATCTTAAAGGCGGTTCAATTAAACCCTTGAAAGGGCCAACCGATGTTGGTACAGGTAATTCAGTCGATGAAGAAATAAAGCTGTCAGAATTGATCGATTTGCTCAATGAACGCTTTGGAACGGAATTCACCCAGGCGGACCAGCTCTTTTTCGATCAGATTCAGGAAGAAGCGGTTGCAGATGAAGGATTAAGACAGGCAGCATCTGTTAATACTATGGATGATTTCAGGTATGTATTTTCAAAAGCATTTGAAGGATTGGTCATCGAGAGAATGGAAGGCAATGAAGAGATCTTTTCAAGACTGATGAGCGATGAAGAATTCAGGAAAATAGCTTCAGAACATATGCTTCATAAGGTTTCTAAGACAATTAAAAGCGAGAATGTTTAAATTAATCTTGACAAAAGTATCAATTGATACCAAAATATATGAAAAGACCTTCATACAAAGAGTTGACCAGTAAACTGAAACAGGCCTGTGAATTTGTAAAAAAAGAACAGGTTTTTGTGATCAACCAGTCCGCATTGGCAGTAGATGCACTTGAGCTGGAATATTCAATAGAAGATGACCTGTTGGAGGTGCTCAATGAACTGCTTGAAAAAACAGATCCCACCAACTATACCGGAAGCAGACCGCCCCAAAGATCCTATGAGGATGTGATTTCAGGTTTGGATCTGTTTGCTTTTGTGGTGGAGATAGAACGGTTTTTTCAACCCATTTATTATAAATTTTCAGTTTCTAAAGATGTTCTTTGGCTGGTGTCTTTGCACAAAAACAGAAAAGAATAAGGAGGTGCCATGAACCAGATAAATTGCCCCAAAGGCCACGGTGCCATGGAACCGAAAAAGATAAACAGGACCGTTTCCTTTAAAGGGATTGAAGTAAATATTGCTGAAAATGCTTTTGTCTGCCCGACATGTCAGCTTTCCGCGGGAACGGTACAGGCTGCCGGAAAGATTCAGAAAACCATTGCCGACGCATATCGGAAACAAACCGGTTTGCTGACAGGAGAAGATATTAAACGGCTGCGCAATGAAAAAGATATGGCCCAGGCTGATCTGGCAGAGATCAGCGGATTTGGACTGGCATCCATCAAACGGTGGGAAACCGGGGCCATACAAACGCAATCCGCAGACAGAACATTGCGGCTGCATTTGCTTGATGAATGCATGGAAAACAATATGACAGGGAACAGGGCGTTTTCCATTCCCCGGATTAAACTGGTCGCCAATGCGTTTGAAAAAGTTCTCTGCCGCGCCATACTCATAGCCAATGACAAAATGCTGTTTGCAGCCAAGTATCTATGGTATGCGGACATGATAGCCAAAAAAGAAATTGGCAGAAGCATGACCGGAGCGACCTATGCCCATCTGCCGTTGGGACCGCAGTTAAATAATTACAGGGAACTGTTAGACGATATCCAGAATGCGGATACTTTAAAAACAGAAAGCTTATCTGATTATGAATTGAACATTATCAGCAGAATCGCCGGACGTTTTCCTGAGGATCAGATGGTATTTGATGCTTCTCATAAGGAACCGGCCTGGCTGAAAACCCGCAATGGAGAGCTGATATCTTATTTCTGGGCAGATAAACTTGCCGTTCAAATAGATTAGATTAAATAAATTTTGATAAACCCCAATTGCGCAAAGCAAAAAAATTAGAAGAAATAGCCGAGATCTTTCGGCAACCTGAACGAACCTCGATTTCCTTCTTGAGAGTCTGTGGCCCCAAGCGTTGACTTCTATCTATTGGATTTCTTATTCATCGTCCCCAAATACTGTGGACTATCCCTGTTAGTCCCACTTTTTCTCAAATCTTAAGAGTGAATGATACTTGCATTTAGATAGAATCCTAATTTTTAAATTGTCCTGAAGGTATATTTTTGGTATCCTTGAAAATAATCCACAGCATAGCCCATTCACAAATGTGGATAAACGTAATGTAAAGAGGAACAAGATTTGGTTGTTATTCACCAATGGAATTAAAAAGAAACAAACAGATTGCAATTTCAGTTTTAAAAGGCATGACATATGATAATGTAGGAATACTACATGACATAAGCAGAGAACGAGTTTACCAAATAACAAAAAGGCTATTGGAACTAGTTGATCCGGAAACTGTCAATCAATATAACATTAAAACTTTTCGGCTTGATAGGAATCGTCTTATAGGCCTTATTTCTGAACTTTAAAATGTATTTGAACTGAAAAGACGCATTTCTATAAGGTTCGATTGACCTTAGTCCATCATATGTCTCAGACTAAGGGCGACAATGGAAATATCATCTGCAATAATCCCTTTTATGAAAAAAGCATTTAAGAACAGGAATAAGATTAATAATTATGGGTCTTTTCCCTTTTTTAAGATCAACAGCTCAATCGTTCTAAAAGGGGATCGTCACTTCTCAATATATTACAGGTTTCTGATTTCTGGTCAAAAACAATGACTACTTTTCCAGCTTTTATATTTTCCATAACCTGTGTAATTTTGGTTTCAACGGGGACCTCTCTTTCTCCATAATCGGTTCCATCCCGGGTAACAAATTCTTCGACAACGCCATGAAGTGCTTCAGGAGATAATTGCTCATATGGAATTTTAACAGCACTCATTGGTTAATCCATCTCATCGTTTAGATCATACATTTGCAGCTTAGCATTGAACCCCTTGGGAATTCAATGCCTGTGATAAAAGATTCGGGGATGAATGGCCCGGTCGTATACCAGCCCAATTGATTGCACACATCCTCTTTTATTTTTCCAAACAAAATGATCTGGTCATTGACCCCATGGCTGGCGGCGGTGTGACTTCAGACACCTGTCTTGCCCTGGGCCGCAGGTGCTGGGCTTTTGATATGGAGGAACGAGGGGAGACACGTCCTGAAATCGAACCTCACACATGGATACACTCACCAGACCAAGAACTCTCTTGGCCGGTAAGCTCAAAAGAAAAAGCTGATCTCATCATCTTTGATCCGCCATACTTTGACAAAAAAGCTGACGGCTATGGTGAAAAAAGTATCTCCGGTCTGCAAAAAAAAGAATACCTGGAATTTCTTGAAGCCTTTTTCACCCTTTTGAAGGAAAAGGTCAAAAAAACGAATACTGGGTGCTACAGGCAGGTATGTGATCATTTTAAAACAATAGGGATAAAAAAAGGGACCCTTGCTTTACATAACTGGGAAACTTTTGAAATAGCCATAGGGCCAGAAATTTTGGGTGAACACAACTCTAATACTGAACTTGGCATTTCAGGATACAGCTTTGAGTCCTTCGACGAAATTGCTCCCCATGCCGAGCCAGACAACGGACCGACCATGACAGGTCTGCAGGCCATTGCTAAAAAATACGGGGCTTTCATCTGCCTGGGATTTGCCGAAAAGGATAAGAACACCGGTGTTTTTTACAATTCTGCCCTGGTTATTGACCCCGCAGGCAAAATTGTCTGCCGTTATAATAAGGTCAACGCAGAGGCCCGCTGGGCCTGCCCGGACCCTATCACATCTCCTGCTACACCTCGATTGGAAATCCTGATGAATAAACGTCTAAAATTTCATCAAGATTTGAACCAGTTTCGTTGATACTCTGAGATTTATTTTAGAGTTTCATCTTCACCGTAAAGATCCATATCGTGATAAAGTTTTTTTGCACATTCAGGGCAAATACCGTGGCTGAATTCTGTATCAGTATATTTATAAATATATGATTCGATTTGTTCCCAATACCCCTTGTCATTACGGATATTTTTACAATATGAGCAAATAGGTAGTAACCCGCTCAATAGTTTGACTTTGTCGAGTGCTTTTTGAAGATCATAAATTAACTTGTCCCGTTGTTCATTTGCCTGCTTGCGTTTGGTGATGTCGCGGGATACACCGATAAACCCGGATATCAAACCTTTTTCATCCCGAGTAAAAGACGTTGTCATTTCAGCCCAAATCGTGCCTCCATCTTTTCGAATGTGTTCAAGTTCTAAGGTTAGTGAGATATCCGCTGCACCATAGACTTCCCTTTTTTCGAGAAACGCTTTTGTCATGACCTGAACACTCTTTTCATATGATTCAGACGTCAATATCTGTTTTAAATATACCTGTAAAGCCTCCTCTTGAGTGTATCCAAGGAATTTTTGAATAGAGCGGCTGGCATAGGTGAACCGTTGTTCCATATCCATCGTCCAGATAACATCGGAAATATTGTCAGCAAGAAACCGGAGTTGCGCCTCGCTTTCCCGCAACGCTTTCTCGGTAAATTTACGTTCAGCGATTTCTTGTTCCAGTTGTTTGTTTGTTTTGACTATATCCCTTCTTTCCCAAAATGCCATTGTCCCTCTCGCTTTTTTAATCAAAAGAATTTTTCTGTGCCAT
>JAVERV010000148.1:0-6712 GCA_034006945.1 Desulfobacterium sp.
CAGGCCTGTTCACACAAGGATGTAAATGGCTCTAACTCATTCCGTTTAGGCAGTAGCTCATCCCTTTCCTGAGCTCTCCCGCAGCATAATGGTATTCGGACAGGGCATCGATATAGGCTTTGCGCTGTTCCTTGGGTAATTGGTTAAAAATTAGAAAATATACTTAGATCAATTCTTCCAATGTTACGCCGCCAGGTATATTGTCTTTGTTTATCTTGATTGAGTAATCATCGAATTGTCGGGCCGGTTTGGTTTTATCTGTTCTTTCGACTCTCACCAAATCGAAAAGCTTATGGGCTGGAGCGTTACCTAATTCGCTGTCGTGTTTGAAAACAATCAACTTGCGACTACTCATAACTCCCCTGGCAGCGGAACGATCATGCTCAAACATGTTGATCAAGGAATCCCAAAGCACTTTCAAATCTTCCTCTGTGAATCCGGTCTTGGCTGCCAAGGGTGCTGAAATGAAACCCTTTGCCATATACAACCCGTAAGGTACAATATGCTTACGCCCCATGGTTCTTTCTTTTTCCAGATCTTTAATATTTGTCACCGCCATACGGGTAATACTGATTTCCTGAGAAAAGATAGGTTCTACACTTTTAGCAAAAGCTATCTGGATAGGTCCCCTGACCTGGCCGCAATTCACTTCAGTAGTCATTACAGCGCCAAAAGCCCGCACATCAAAAAAATTACTGCACATCCAGCCGGTAACATTTTTTGCATCTTCCACCTTTTTCGGAAGCTTCTTTTTTTGCGGTTCAAGGTTATACTCCTTATATGCCAATTTATTGGTTTCATTGAGTACTGCCTTTTCCTGAATATAAATATTAAACCCTTCCTTACCGTCCATTAGAATAGATACATGATTGCGTATTTTACGTTTAAGACAAACATCGGTTACCAGTCCATGTCCGGTTTCAGGATCAAAACGGGGCATGTTCCCAGCATCCGGGTCTCCATTGGGGTTTCCGTTTTCAACATCAAACAATAATACAAATTCATAGCGGTTGGCAATTGCGGTCATAACCTACTCCTTCACAGTTTTTTTAGTAAAAAAATCTTTGCGCTGATGATAGTAGCCAATCATGAAAAGGCCCTGCTCCTCAGCGGGAAGCGTTGACGGAAAATCATTGAATTTATCCACAATTCCCTGGATGAGAATTTCAAGATATTTTGCCCTTCCAGCTTTTTCAGGATCTTTTCTAAGCTTGGCAATATGGTTTGTCGAGTTTTTTAAGATCATATGGAAAACAAGTCCCGGCGTCGCCGATGCAGATGAAAGATAACGATCTTTCATGGTCGCATTGGCACCAGGGATGGCCTCTTCCTGTGCTTTTTCCAAAACGGAAAAAAGACGTCCCAGAAGATAGGGACTATCGGTTCTATCTAAATCCAGTGCCATAGACACCTCCTTTGTTTTTGTGGCGGATGAATTGCGAATAAGAAACGCTTTAAGTAAAGCGGCACGAAAATATGTTACATTATGTTCGCTACGGATACGCTGAAGAACAAGGGGCAACAAGTTCTGTGGATAGCGCGAATCAGTCAGCATTGCCCTTGCCATGCCTCCGGCCAATACAGGTGAAATGTTTTCGTTTTTTCCCAAGGGAGCAGTTTGGCAAAGTAGCCGCCAAAGGGGCGGGTATTCCGGTTCGTTGTCAAACTGTCTGACAATCGAAAGTTGAGTAAAGTACCTGCCGATTCGTTTCAACAAATTGCCAAAACTGTCCACTTCCCAAAAACGAATGGAGAGCCGGGCTGCATTGGGCGATAATCCGAGGATGTAAAAACGAACCGAAGCATCCAGTTCCGGCATAATATCAGTTACCCGCTGGCCGTCCCGCACCGCCTGGAGCAAACTGCGTATTTTTTCGGCTGTTTGTTGATCTTCCTGACTGTCTTGGGAGACATCGGAGGTTTCTACCGGCGGTTCAAAAAAATCGGCAAAAAGTTCCTCAGCCGGGCTATGCTTTTCTGCCCAAAACACCAAAGTCATATCACCGATAATAATTTTTTGGCGGCTGTTTGATGACAACAACGCATTTAAAGCCGTTGTGTAAGCGAACGCCGACATTTCACTCACGGCAGCTTTTTCTTGTTTGTAAGAAATAAAAGCAGTTGCATTGTACGAGACGATGTAACCACCTGATGTCTGGCCTCCCCGGACTCCTTTTATTGGGGTATGAACCCTTGCCTGGGGAGTATCCTTTTCTCCGTCGACCATACATTGGATAAGAGGTGCATCGTTTGACAATTGAGCATATTTAAGCCAGGCATTGCGGGCAGGTTCCCGGTCATGAATGTAGCCAGGTGTCCCATCAAGCCGAAAAACAAAATTGGCATTGCACAAATCTTCCCAAGAATGGTAGTATCCCAGCACTGATTCAGAAGACTCGCGATTCCAGTTCTTTAAAAAAATCAGAACAGCATTGACTCCCTCATCTTTTATCCCTTCACAAACATCCTGGAGTAAGGTTTGAAAAGCTTCAAATCGTAGTTTGTTATCTTCGGTGGGACCGGCAGCATCGTCACCAAACACATAGGCGGTTTTATCCCACAGAAAATTTGCTTTTACTCCAGAGGTCCTGGTAACTGCTGCGGGAACAGGCATCTCTCTCGGATTTAACTTTTTACCGTTCTTTTCCCTTAAATCCTCAATATCCTTGATAGAACCTGCACCATCCAAAATTACCGCAAAAGACACTTTTTCAATACTGGTTCCAAAAGGCGGCATTCCAGAATCTGACTCTGCGGCCAGTCGGTGATAATAGCTGTTCAGGGCCTGAAGAATCATGATCTCACCTCCAAAGATAAAGGCGAAGGTGTCTGAATGATGCCGTTTTCCATGACAGCTTTAAAAAACAACGGGGTTTTGTTATTGGCAAAATCGATATCCAGCAACATGTACCCTAATTCCTTGACATGGCCTTTATAATACGAATCAGGGATGTCCCCTTCCACCAGCTCAAAAGACGCCGGAAATTCTCTGCATCCCAGGCAGGGCTGATGAAAAACCTGACCATTTTGAACGCGTCGTCTAAAAATGCTCAAATGTTTGCCTTCATTGTCATCGGGCCCAGCCTCATCGGTCATTTCGAAATGGGCCTCAATGATATATGCAACATCCCGAAGCAATGTGGACGCCCGCTGTTGCCTATTCTTGCCATCATCGACAAGATAGTAGAGGCGTTTTTGATTGCGCATAGCTGTGACGGGATTGGGTTTGGGTATTTTGGACGCTACTTCATTGCGACGGACATTATCGAACTTGATGGGGTGCAAAACGTGTATTGTGTCAATCACCCAGCGGATGGCAGGTTTCCAGTGAATCGCTTCAAGAATCCCACGAGCTGCTGAAGGCGTCATGACATCGTAGGATACCCGCTCTACCTTCATCTCCGGCCTGGTAAAGCAGGCATAGTCCCCCCAGACTTTCAGCTTAATTCCAAATGTCATAAGCTCCTCCTTTTTAGAGTTTGCGGGCCATCGAAAAATAATCCGCATTCCTTAGCTAACCATTTTATAGTTTAACGAATCAAATCATCTATCTCCCAAACAACACTATCTTCTATTGTTAATCCAACATCATCGTTATATGCAGCTTTATTTCGAAGAATTCCTATTTTTCCATACAGCATTTCCAATGCTCCTGCTGATTCCATTGTAGCAAAGTCTCTCGAACGTACAGCAACAAGGTATGGTTGCAACTTCCTGAGCACTGGACCGGGAAATTCAGTATGTCGCAATCGTTCAACCAGTTGCTGGGCTTCCTGTTCTCTGGGGATTACTACGCCGATAGTATCTTCTTCAATAAATTGAAATGCGCGGGCGACCTCTTTGAAAGGGAACAACAGGTCTTTATCCAGTATCTTTGGATTCAAAAGCCTCATGATCTGCTTTTTGTCCAAGTCTTCTATGTCATAGAGCAATTCAAAATAGCGTCGTATCACCTTTATGCTCATGGGATCGGAATCCGGCATGCTGCGCATGGCTTCTCCCGCTTTAGAAATGCACCGATTAAGCCAGGGCATTTTCGGTTTTTTTTCCGGTTCAAAAATAAAAACCTGGCCCATTTGGTCCATTTTCCCTTCACGATTACAACGACCAGCGGCCTGTGCGATTGAGTCCAGGCCTGCCATGGCCCGAAAAACAATCGGAAAGTCAAGATCAACGCCCGCTTCTACAAGAGAGGTTGAAACCACGACGCACTTCTTTTTATCTTTGACGCGCTTCTTTATCTCATCAAGCACCTGTTTCCTGTGCTGTGGGTACATGTTGGTGGAAAGGTGAAAAACGCCTGTTTCGTTTTTTAATTGATTGAAAATAGATTTGGTTTGTGGCTTTGTCGCAGCAATACATAACGCCTGTTTCTCATCATTAAG
The DNA here is from genome assembly GCA_034006945.1 of Desulfobacterium sp. Lineage (GTDB taxonomy): Bacteria > Desulfobacterota > Desulfobacteria > Desulfobacterales > Desulfobacteraceae > Desulforapulum. Next base: position 4,386 of record JAVERV010000148.1, read on the forward strand.
GAGTATAGCAAGTTCAGCATCCGTTTTTTTGCCGATAAAGGATATATTGGTACGCTTTAATTTTGAAAAAATCAGGGTGGGATCATTGATTATCTCTTTAACCTGAGGCAAAGCTGAACGTAGGCTGCTTTTATCATCCAAGGCTGGTTGGGTTGCGGTACACAGGACAACAGTGCAGCCATAATGATCAACCAGTTCCCGTAAAGCGGCAAGGCAGGATTCAAGATATTCGGTTGGGATTGCCTGGGCTTCATCCAGCACAATGACGCTACGAGCAATATTGTGCAGCTTACGGCACTTGGAAGGTTTGTTGCTGAAAAGAGATTCGAAGAATTGTACATTCGTGGTGACTATGATTGGCGAGTCCCAATTCTCAGTAGCCAATCCTCGCCGCCTATTGTAAGCTGCTTCTTCAGGCTCGTCCAGCTCTTTATAGTTGCAATGATGCTCAAGTACAAACTCACGGCCGAAAATGTCTTGGAAAACCCCGGCGTTTTGTTCAATGATTGAGGTAAACGGGATTGCATAAATTATCCTGTTCAATCGGTGCTCGGCAGCATGATTCAACGCAAAATTCATTGAAGATAGCGTCTTTCCCCCTCCTGTCGGCACTGTAAGTGAAAAAATTTGCTGTGGTAATTTTGCGTTGTCTTTGCATTGTTCAAGTATGCTTTTTCGCAAATTGTTCACATATGTAGGCTCTGCGTCTGTGAGGATTTCGTCCATATGTGTTTTCATTTTTTGCTGAAGGTGCTTGAGTACATCTCCTTGCTGGGTATTGGGCCTTTCGTTGGCAATATCCGGAGTACAAAATTTCTCCGTATCTAAAAAATCCGCATCAACCAGACAGGCAAAAACCATCCGGGTAAAAAAGGATAGAGAGAATCCGCCCATTTCCCTTTTCATTTTAAACGGCAATTCTATGTTTCCCTGGCAGAAATTCAACACATCAAGTTTTACGGCATTTGATGAGTTGCTATATTTTAAACGAAAATGTAATTGGGTTTCTTGTTCTCCACCATCTGGGATTCCTCCATGGTGCCCGGCTATCGCATAAGATAGAAGCAGGCCAAGCTTTCCCCCTTTTTTTTGCGCCAACTTTGCACCATGGGTCGAATGGTCTACTCGTTTGGGGCTACCTTCTAACCTTCGCTGAAAAGCCATTGTTGCTTTGCCTGCATCATGCATTAATCCTGCACAACGCCCCCATTCTTTGGCACCGAAAGCATCGGCAAAAGAACCGGCTTTTTCTGCAACATTTTCAAGGTGTTCCTCCAATGTCTGCCATTCATCTTTTGACTTTTCTGGTAAACTATGGGCGTAATATTTCATCTCATTTCCAAAATTTATATTTTTTATTTCACTACACGAATTTCTAATCGCTTCAGGAAGTAAAAACTGTGTTACCGTTTGTCAGAACATTCGTTGAAACTCTCCAGAAAAAACCCATTCAGTACCTCCACCGGACACCGCTGTATCCGTTTATCAAACTCCTGGTCAGCCATACGCTCCAGCTGGTTTTCCAGGAAGGTACTGAGCACCGGATCCCGGTGACCCATATCCAGTTCATCTCCGGCCATTTTCCGGGTCAGAAGATGATTGATGGATTTCAGCAGGGCAGGATCTTTGACTGTTTTAGCCACCAGCATGGAGAATTCCATGGGGACCGGTCCCAGGCCTTTTTCCAGGTAGAGAACTGCAAGGACTGGCCTGAGTACATACAGGTATTTTTTGAGCCAGACCAGATCGCCCTTGAGATATTCCCGGAAGTTGTTTCTGGCCATTTTATAATAATGGTACATGCAGGAGATCGGAGAATAGCTATTCGGGATCAGGTCCTTGAGCTTTTTGATGACGCTGGTTCCTTCTTTGTAGACAATGGGGGAGGAGAGCCATTCCAGCAGGGGCGGGTTGGATTTTTGGAAGAGCCTCAGGGCTTTTCTAAGGTCCCAGCCGTTGATATCCAGTTCACCTACAATGGGAAGTTCAATAACGTCTGGTTTTTGATCCAGGTCAATGGACAGGTACCATTCTTTTCTTCTGAGATAAATAAATCGTACATCAAAGTCGCTGTCCCTGGAGGAAAATCCCCAGGCCCGGGAGCCGGATTCGCAGGCGTACAGGATCTGGACGTCTTCGGACCTTGAAATCTCATCCAGCTTTTTTATAATCCGGTTACGCATGTGTTTTCCCTTTACCAGGTTTCACCTGAAAAATGCATTCATGCCTGGCGCCTTGCACTTCCGGCCCACTAACGCTCTAACGCTTGTAATTTCAGGTTTTAAATATCTACAAGTTTAAATTCCTTTACCATTGCCTTAATCTCT
>JAVERV010000149.1:0-6594 GCA_034006945.1 Desulfobacterium sp.
CATTTATTCTGGAAATGGGCACATCGGTTAAAATAATTGATATGGCAAGGGATCTCATACGGCTTTCAGGGTTTGAACCGGATGTGGACATCAAGATCGAATACATAGGTCTCAGGCCCGGTGAAAAGCTCTACGAGGAGTTAATAACCGAAGGGGAGGACATAATTCCCACCAATCATAAAAAGATCACGGTGATAGCAGGACAAGCCTGTAACCTTACGAAACTGAACAGACAGATTGATGAGCTCATCGAGTTTGCAAAGGATCAGGACGATCAAAAGATCCGGGAAATGCTGATGCAGATTGTACCGGAATATCAACCCAGTCAATAATGGGGTCTTCCCCCGTTAAACCTTCCCGGTAAATCTTTGAACCTGGGAGCGGTAATAGTCCAGGCGATCCTCAGCCTGTTCAAGGGCTTTGACGGCTGCCTCCAGGGCATCCCGGGCAAGACCGTTCTGCCAGCAAGCCTCGGCATAGGTGTCAAGCACATGGGAAGGGGTATCAACAGCAATGGCACGCCGGGCAAGGGCAAGTGCCCGCTCGGGGTCCAGAAAGGATACATCCTCGCAGGTCAATAAAAGCCAGGCAAGGTTGTTCAGGGCCTGGAGGTTCATGGGGGCTATTTTCAGCACATTTTCATAGGCATGAACGGCCCTTTGAAACATTTTTTTTCCATAGTAATAATCCCCGATCAGGATGTAGACATCGACATTTTCAGGATCGACCTCAAGGACCTGAAGTAAGAGCCGTTCGGCAAGATAGTTGTTCATCACCTCCTTTCCCGGACCAAAATTAATAAAATAACCCGCAGAAACAACCATCACCATGAACACGGCATAACCGGCCACCATTTGCCGTATCTTTCGGTCATGTTTTTTCACAAGTTCCGGATCAAGCTCACATCTCTCCATAAAGCCGATGCGCTGGGAGATGTTGAAGTGGTGCCAGTTGGGGCGATCCGATGGGGTGCGGCTAAACCTTGCAATCTTGTAAAAGGTATCGATGAGGCTTCTCCCGCTGCCCAGCAGGGAAAACACATGGGTGTCGGCCTGGCGCTCGAAATTGCGCATGAAAAACCCGAATCCAAACCGAAAATAAACGAGAAAGAACAAAATGAGAATCAGGCTGAAAACAAGGGTGGAGACCGTCTCCTGTTCCATGCCGGCAAAGGCGACAAGCCATGACAGGGGATTCAACCCATAGACCAGAACCAGGAGAGGCTCAAACAGGGCGTAGATTAATGCTATGTATCCTGCAAAGAAAAGAAGATAGAAAAGGATGTGGTTTTTTTTCACATGGCCGATTTCATGGGCTATCACCGCATCTATTTCACGGGGGGTCATGAGGTTGATAAGGGCCGGGGTGACAAGAATATAGCGAAACCTTGAAACAAGCCCCATCACCCCTGCCGTGATCATGGAGCCGCCAAAGAGCTCCCACTTGAGGATGTCGGCATAGCCTATGCCCCCATGAATGCAGAGGGCTTCGACCCTCTCCCTTGTGGGACCAGGCTCAAGGGAAGAGCAGCCCCACAGCTTCTGAATCAGGTAGGGCCCGAAGGTTGCCACGGCAAACAAAAAAAAGAGCACATAGAGAATCTCGCCTGCCGGGGTTGCAAGGGCTCTCTTCAGTCCCTCAAAGGGAAGAATCTGGATGGAGTCAGCCACAAAGGAGAGTATAAACCATGGAAGAAGAGCCGGAAGGGAGAAGGAGATGTTTGAAATCACAAAGCTCTTTTTTGACACAGTGCCGGGGAAGAATTGTCTCTGCACCCTCCAGGCCGATGTCCAGACAATCACAAGATACCCGAGAAAAATCAGAAGGAACATCAGAGCCTCGAGGGTGGGGAAAATCTGAAACAGGGGAAAATCGGCCAGGGCAAGCTTGAGTTTTAAAATGTAAAGGTCGGCTGCAAAGACAAAAAGGGCAAGGATGGATAGACGCAGCAAAAGCTGGTCCAGCAGGGTGTCGATCTGCACACCGGCATCACCGGCTTCAAGGGAAGCAAGGGAAGACCTTGTTGCAAGCCGCTTGAACGAGATGTGACACACAAGGGCAAACAAGATTACCAGAACCAGGGCAAACACCAGGGCGTTATCCGGCATTCCCCCGCCACCCGGGTGATGGCAGGTGGTGTACAGAATAAGCGCCACAAGGAAATAGATGAAGTTAGTAAACATGGACGTTAAATTTTGCCACTGACCGCAAATGTGGAGAGAATGATCCAGGTTTTTACGTCAAACTTAAGGTCCGGGGTGTTTAAAAGCCCAGCGGCTTCCCTGGTTGAGAGCATTATCACCTCTATATCTTCTGAAGCTTCGTTGGCAAGGGTGCTGGGTTCGCCCCGGCACTCGCCATAGACCAGGGTAACCGACTCGTCGGTCATGCCGGATGACGAGTAAACAGGAGGGCTCTGCCTTAGAACCTTCACCAGGGTAAGACCGGTCTCCTCCCGGAGTTCCCGTCTGGCCGCCTCCACACTCTTTTCACCCCTGTCCACAAGCCCTGCTGGAAACCCGTACTGGTATCCCCCGAGGGGCACCCTGAACTCTTTGATGATGACGAGCCTCTGTTTCTCCCGATGAAGGGGTACGATTACAACGGCATCAGAGCCGACATCGGAATCAAAGGCAGATGTTTTTTCGGCAAAGGCTTTGGGACATTCTGATCTTGAGGCAAACACCCAGGATTTTTCTCTGTTTCTCGTGTCTCTGTAACGCATGGAAAAGAGATTAAGATGGGGAAAGTTTGTCTCCTTGATTAAATCCAGTATTTTCACATCAATTCTCCCAGGGCCTCTTACCGGTCCTGAGGGCGATAGGTGGGGCAAGAATCTCGGACCAGACAACGGCGGTGCGGATCTCGTCTGATGAAAGGCTCAGGTTGACGCCCGGGCGGGGGACCCTCAGCGGTTCCTTGACCGCCGGTCGATCCGGTGCTTGTCTTTTTGCACTGGGAGCCGCCGGGGTTTTGGTGGTTTTTATGGGGCGGGAGTCTTTGTCATCGTCATTTTCCTGCAGGGTAAAAGCAGGGGCGTCAAAGTCAACTTGATCAAAATCTGCAAACAGCCCCTGTTCCGCGGCAAGGGATCTGTCCGATTCATGGTTCCTTACCTGACCAGCCTGACCAGCCATCTGATCCTTCATCCCGGCCTTTTCAGCCTCCATTCTGAACTGTTGTTCCAGTTCTGAAAAAAAGGCCCCCACGCGCTGACCCAACTTTGAGAGCAGGCCGGCAGCCCCAGGAGAGCTCCCCCCCCTGCCCCAATCTCTGGAAGGATCTTTGGAAGAATCCCTGAAGAATTCACGGGGCTTTTCCTGCTGGGGTCTACCTTGGATTTTATCCTGGGTCGTACCCTCAAACCTGTCCCAGAGATTATCCTGGGTCCTGTTCTGCTGGGTCCTGCTGTCCCGCTGGGTCCTGTCCCGGGCCGGTTTTTTGTCCACCTGACTTTTTCCATCACCCCCCGATTTCTTGCGCCGCTTGAAAACCAGCAGTGCTATATAGGCGGCCATGGCAAGGAAGGGGATTAGATCTTCAGCTCTCACGGCATTCTTTTCCTTCTGATATTTTATCATTACTGTAAGCTGTAAGCTGTTAGCTGTTAGCTGTTAGCTGTTAGCTAAAAACTTAACAGCTAATAGCTAACTGCTAAAGGCTAACAGCTAAAAGCTACTTACGGCTGTTCCTTATCATCCTTCTCCGGAGTGGCAATGGATTGCCTCATATCCGTGTCTGCAACCATGTTTTTCATGCGGTAGTAGTCCATGATTCCAAGGTTGCCCTCCCGGAACGCCTCGGCCATGGCAAGGGGTACCTGGGCCTCTGCTTCCACCACCTTGGCCCGCATCTCCTGAACCCTGGCCTTCATCTCCTGCTCCATGGCATAGGCCATGGCCCTTCGTTCCTCGGCCTTTGCCTGGGCTATCTTCTTGTCGGCCTCGGCCCTGTCCGTCTCAAGCTCAGCCCCGATGTTCTTGCCGACATCCACATCTGCGATATCAATGGAGAGGATCTCATAGGCAGTTCCGGAATCAAGACCCTTGGCCAGAACCGTCTTGGAGATGAGGTCGGGATTTTCAAGTACCATTTTGTGGGAAGCGGCAGAGCCGATTGTGGTTACTATTCCCTCCCCTACCCTTGCCAGGATGGTCTCTTCCCCTGCCCCGCCCACCAGCCGGTCAATGTTCGCCCGAACTGTCACAAGGGATATGGCCTTCAGCTGGATACCATCCTTGGCCATGGCGGCGATAAGTGGAGTTTGAATCACCTTGGGATTGACACTCATCTGCACGGCCTCAAGAACGTTTCTACCGGCAAGGTCGATGGCGGCGGCCCTGTTAAAGGGAAGGTCGATATTGGCCTTGTCTGCGGCAATCAGGGCCTTGACCACCCTTGAGACATCACCGCCTGCAAGGTAATGGGACTCAAAATCATCGGTGGAGATATCGAGCCCTGATTTTACCGCCATAATCTTTGCGGTGACAATCAGCTTTGGGGGAACCTTTCTAAAACGCATGAACACGATGTTCAAAAGGCCTACCCTTGCCCCTGACACCAGGGACTGCACCCACAGGGAAATGGATGAACCAATGAAAACAAGCAAAATTATAAAGACAATGACCAGTAAAAGGACCACAATTGTGGTAATATCCATGACAGCTCTCCTTAATTAATACGACAAATTGATACAGTTATTTGATACAGCTTTTATTAATTAAACATTCAGGTTGTACTTCGTTTTCTGACAATAATCTGATTGCCTGTAACCCCATGAACTACAATGGGGGTATCCTTTGGTATGTACTCTCCCCGGGTAACCACGTCCACCCGTACTCCATCGATAACGGCAAAACCTGCCGGCCTGAGATCCGTCCTGGCCAGCCCCTCTTTACCTGCATACCCCTCTATGCCAAGCTCCTGGGATACTACTCCCTGAGCCCTGGACAGGGTTGTTTTGAGGGTAACCGGTGATCGTGCAATCATCTTCAACCCCACATAGAGAAACACTGGAATGATGATCATGTCGGCAAGGACAAAGAGCATTGCGGTTCCCGGTGAAAGTTGTGTGAACGCAATGTAAAGGGAATATCCAAACACCAGAGCCGCAAGAATGGATATGATGCCCCCGGACGGGATGATGATCTCGGCGATGATGATGGCAACCCCCACGAGCTGAAGAACCAGGGGAAAGGTCAGACCGGTCATTCTTGTTCCTCCTGCCCGACGATCAAACGGTTGCCCTGGATCATGAGGACCTGAATCGAGGTTCCCCGTTCAATGAACTCTCCCTGGGACACGGCGTCAAAGAGTTCGCCGCCGATTTGAACCTTGCCGGCGGGACGAAGAGTACTGATTGCAAAGCCCCTGTCCCCAGCCTTTGCCCGCTTAATTTCCATGGAATCGGCATGGGAATCCTTGAGGGTTGCGGCAAGATAGGGCCCCTCAAATACCCTGGAGAATCGGGGCAGCAGATACCTGACAACGCCAAGGGCAAGGAAAAGCCCGACAATAAACGAGGAAAGTACCTGGATCAAATTTTTTTTTAACAGCTCACCCTGCCACGGGAGCTGGGGATCCGGGATGACAAAATTCTGGAGGGCCAGAACCATGCCGATCCCTATCAGGATCAGTCCGACAATGCCGGATATGCCAAAACCCGGCAGCACAAAGATCTCCACTGCAAAAAAAGCCATCCCCAGGGTGATTATCAGAAACTCCGTGTGATCGGCAAGGCCCGCAATATACTGGCCCGCAAAAACAAGTCCAAGGCAGGCAATGCCAAGGGCTCCAGGCAAACCAAATCCAGGAGACTTGATCTCCGTGTAAAGGGCTGCAAGGCCGATCATCATTAGAATGGGCGATATTTTAGTGATGAACCTGAAAAAAGTCTCTGACCAGCTTTGATGGATGGGGATGACCTCGTGATCGCCAAGTTCCATGCGGTCGAGCATCTCTTGAACCGACGCCACTGTCATTCTGGAGAATCCCAGGCGCTCTGCCTCGATGGCATCCATGGTCAAAAGTTCCCCCTTGGCAACGACGGTCTTCTTTGAGGTGATGGCCCCTCGTTCGTCGTCATTAAGATCCTCATATTCCCTTGAATCCATGTATCGGGCTTTGCCTGCCACCGTGACCTCATAGACCTCGATGTGGTCGCTGACCATGGCCTCTGCCAGGGATTCAGGGTAGTTGTTCCGTTTGGCAAGGGATCTGAACTTTGCCCGCAGGGGGGACTGGAATTTTTCCCCCATCATCTTTGGCCCCTCGCTGGAGTTCATGATCGGGGCGCAGTCGCCAATGGTGGTGTGTTCTTTCATGGCAAGTTCGTTGCAGGCGAGCGAGATCAAAGCGCCCGCCGATATGGCCTTGTTGGTCACAAAGGCTATCGTTCTGCCCCGGGTGTTTACAAGGAGGTCCACAATGGCCAGGGCCGAATCCACCCTGCCCCCAAAGGTGTCCATTTTGAGAACAAAAACTGCATCACCTGAATCGTCAACGCTAAGGGCCCTTTCCAGAAATACGGCCATGCCGGGTTCCACAGGTCCCTGGACCTCTATCTCATAGACCTTTTTTTTGTCATTGTTTTTA
>JAVERV010000033.1:0-39716 GCA_034006945.1 Desulfobacterium sp.
CCAGTTGGGCAGGGACCGTGTACCGGTTGTCGTCAAGGCTGACCCTGTACTGAACAGATGCACGTACCTGGCTTGTCTGACCGATATCGTAAGATGAGACCGGCAAACCTCGAAGATAGGGTCTTTCGGCCTTGGATATGTAGATATCCATTTGTTGGCTTTTGCAATTATTGACAATGCTGTTCTTTGGACCTTTGATCGACGTCTCAATCAAGTAGCAATAGAGCTGGGCGTTTCATACCCAAGGAGCTAATCCAACGCTAAACCTGGTGCGATCTGAACTCACTGATATTATTGTTAGTTAGCCGGGCATGCAGCTGCAGTGGCCTATCGCAAGTGCCCGGCAGCAAAGCAGATGCCAAAGCTTTTTCTACCGTTAATATTGCTGCCGGTTTCATCCGCATGGCATAAGTTTACGCCTGCCTCCCTTCCCTGCTCTCTACAGCGCCATATTGGTATAGTATAGTAGGGTGACGGTACCGTTGGGTACGCTCGAAACACATGCACAAAGACTTCTTCTGCTTTATCTTGTACGTCTTGCTCTGAATAGGTTTCCGGCAACCCGGTTTCGTCGTCCCATAGAAAATCCTGAATCGTCAGCCGAACGGCATCCCGCGTTGCTTCCTTGTCACGCCAATGATCAATCCGAAGTTTTTCCGCCTTAAGTGTTTCGATCAAATCAACGGCAACAGCTTTAATGCGCTTGACCTCTTTCTTCGACAGCTCTGCCTTTTTCAACAGGTCGAACAGGGCAAGACTCTCCTCGTCAAGGCCCTCCCGCATGGCACGACTCTCTTCCTCGTCCATTTCATCGATGATCTGGAAAAGCGCTTCAAAGGTCTTCTCAATGGTCACCCCATCCTTCTCCCGGTTGTATTCGGCCACGATCTCCTCGTAATGTTTCTGGAAGTCGGTCCGCAGGGGATTTTGCTGGAGCAGACGTTTAAGCCGCCTTTCGATGGCTGCTTTCAGGTTCTGTACGGTGGTGCGTTTTGCCGGACTGCGCTCAAACTCCCGGAGGGTGATCTCATCAGCCTTAAAGAGCGGCGTACCTGTGAAGCCGATATAGCCGGCGTTGGGCAGGGCGTTGCGCATGTTGAGCGCCAGGGTGCCGTACTGGGTGCGGTGGGCCTCGTCGGTGATGACGATAATATCATCCCGCCGGGTATAGGCCTCACCTTCGCCAACTGTCTGGTTGAATTTCTGGATCAGAGAAAAAACGTGCGTCTTGTGTTGGGCCAACAACTGGACGAGGTGCTCGCCGCTTGCTGCCCGGTAAGGGTCACGGTCATTGTCCACCACTCCACAACCGGCAAAAGTCTTGTAGATCTGCGTGTCCAGGTCATCGCGGTCGGTTAGAACCAGAGAGGTGAAGTTGCCACCCAGTTTGCGATGCACCTTGCGGGTAAACAGCACCATGGAATAGCTTTTGCCCGAACCCTGGGTATGTCAGAACACCCCCAGTTTACCCTTTCTATTTTTCCGGTTGCGGATCGCCTCGATGGCCAGCACCACCAGAGCGTTGTGATGGAACAGGTGGGGAATGGTATCCCTGTAGTCCTGAAAGTTCTGCTCAAAGGCGGCACGGATATCCTTGTTGACGTTCTTCAGCTCCATAAACAGCAGCGGCAAACCATTGACAAAACCAACGATATCCGCCCGGCGGCGGTAGAGATCGCCGCGCACCCACAGCTCCCGCACACAAAGAAAATGGTTGTTTTCGGTGTAGGGTGTAGGCGTCATCGTTTCTGCTTCCTTCGCTTTGCTGTGCGCACGCGGTACAGACGTTCGGTGAAACCTCCCTCTCTCTCAAAATCGATGGCCAGCCGCTCAACCTGACGGTCGAGAAGGGAACAGGCTACGGCCAACAACACCAGTACGGCATTGGCCGAGAGTTCGGGGTAGATTCTGGTGGACAAGATGGACTGTGTGGACTTGGTGGACGACTCGGTACCATGTCCACCCCGTCCATTCTGTCCACAAGGTTCACTTCGTTTTGCCACTGCCACAACCCAGGCCGCCACTTGGTCGGCGGTTTCACAACGCCGGTCGATCAACTCCTGCCGAAGCGAGTTTCCCGGCTGCCACTGGAAAAATTTTCGCTGGCGCAAAAAATCTTCATAGTCGAGCTTCAGCTCCTCCAGGCTGGCCCGGGCCACCTGGGTCAGTTTCAGCTCAGTCTTCTTTGAGGTCGCCGAAGCCTGGGAGCCCTCGGCAATATTCTGCACACCCGACCGCGCCGCCTGAACCATCTGGTCCCGGGTTCGACTGAAGCGATTAATATAGCGATCACAAAACCGCACCGTCACATCATAGACCAACTGTGCAATCTGAAAACTTTTTAACTTACGATAGCCGCCATGCTTGGGAATCAGTTCAGACATGTGCCCTCCTACTCATCCTCCATCCTCACAATCCACAACTCACCCCGTGTCCACATGGTCCACCCCTGTCCACATAACGGCTCAGACCTCCACCTCCCCGTTCATCAGTTTGGGCGGACGTTCGACCAAATAACGTCCCCATCGGCTCCTTTGCGACGTGCCCGTCCCGGAGCTTCTGAGGAAGGCATTTTGTTCTTTGAAAGTATTCGTCCCTGTTTCACCGATGCGATGTCTATATGATTGATTTCATTGGGTAGATTGTTTGCCTTGTAACTTTCAGCGTTTGTAGCTGCAACATCCCCCAACTTTTTTTTCTTCCACCCCTCCGGTACGCCGTCGATGATTTTGGTGTGTTCGTGGCCGGGAAAGCGGAGGTGGACAAACCATTCCTTGTAGAGCAGCCGCGCCGCCTGCTCCAGCAACTGAATCCGTCGCCGGTTGTTCTCGATCAGGTCGTCGTAGGCGGAGAGGATGGAGGCGATGCTGTTTTGTGTGCCAATTGGAGGGAGAACAATTTGGAAATTATCAAGAATACCCTTTGTTAAATATTGGGTAGCAGCACCTATTGATACTGACTTAAAGTACGATAATACTGGATGCAAAGCGTAGTACAGATACCGAGTACTAAGAACATCCAAATCAAGCGTTTCAATGACATACGTACGCTGATAGGCATTAAATTGCCCCTTATAATACTTCAGAGGAAATACTCCGGCAGCATTATTACCACCCAATATAACTGCTTCGGTATCAAAAACCGGGTGGTCGATTCTGAAAGTCTGTTGAGAACAAGTAAAAAACGGGTATTCCCCATGATCCACAGCAGCATTGGAATTAAGCTTTCCGGTTCTCATACTTACGATATCAGCCAATCTAACTTTATCCGGCCTCATACCCCCAACCTCTCAAAATTCTTTTTGATCGTTGCAGCCAGCTGCACGGCCTCGGCGTTCAAATCCTCCAGCTCCACATGGATCTCGCGCAGGGTTTCTTCAAAGTCGAAATCCTCGTCCTCTTCTTCGGGAGGAACGCCTACATAGCGGCCGGGGGTGAGGCTCCAGTCGTTGGCTTCGATCTCCTCAATATCCACCAGCTTGACCAGCCCTTCCACATCACGAAGCTCGGCATCGGGGAAGCGTTCGGTGAGCCAGCGGGCCTGTTTCCAGAAGTAGCGCACCTGCTTGAGCTGTTTCACGGCCAAAGCGCGGGCCTCGTCACCGGCCTTGCGAGCCCCCCTTATCTCCGCAAAACCACTCCCTCTCCCGCTGGGAGAGGGCCGGGGTGAGGGTGTTGTTTGCGCTATATCCATCACCGTGGAGGCGAGCTTAAACAACATGTCGGTCTGCCTGATCAGATCGCGGCTGGTCGCAGCCAGGGGTGCGAGGCGGTCGACGGCTTTGTTGATGTACGCCGTCCATGGCGCACACCCTTCGGGCGCACCTTGGCCTCGTCCCGCCCGGCAGAAGATGCCTGGGAGGACATGACAAACCCGGCCCGGCCCTCTTCACTCAGATAACTGTAAAAATAGCTTATCCACACATAGTTGCCGTTGCTGACCTTGCTTTTCTTGTTGACTCCGGGCAGACCAAAGGGCAGGCGAGGGTCGATCTTGGCCTTGTCAGCGTCGATCTCGTCCACATTAAAGGGAGGATTGGCCATGACAAAATCAGCTTTGCCGTGCAATTCGTGGGGGTCCTCGTAGTAGGTGATGGCCTTCTGGATGTTCCCTTCCAAACCATGCACCGCCAGGTTCATCTTGGCCAGGCGGATGGTGGTGGCATTTTTTTCCAGGCCGTAGAAGGTGAGTTTCTCTGTGGGGTTTTCGTGGCGCCGTTCCACCACCCGGGCGCTCTGCACGAACATACCGCCCGAACCGCAGGCCGGATCGAGCACCGTGCCGCTGGTGGGTTCGATGACCTTGGCGATCAGGGAGACCAGGGAGATCGGGGTAAAAAACTCGCCGCCGTCATGGGCCTTCTGGTCGGCGAACTGGGTGAGGAAATACTCGTAGATGCGGCCAAACACGTCGCCGGAAATGCGCTTTAGTTCCTCGGGGTTGAGAGTACGCAGCAACTGGCCGAGCACATCGTTGTCAAGCTCCTGATATTCACTCTTGGGCAGCACACCCCGCAGGCTCTCGTAGTCCGCTTCAATGGATTCCATGGCATCAATAATCGCCTTGGCTCGATCGGCGCTGTCCGGCAAATCCACGAGGGTGTCGAACTGGGCCCTGGGCTGGAGGAAGATGGCGCTCTTCTGGGAAAAATCCTCCTTGGTCAGGGACCGGGTTTTACCGCCCCGTGTTGGCAGACCTACTTCGACAACATCCTTGACAGCCAGATAACGACTGTAAGCATGGCGCAGGAAGACCAGCCCCATTACCGGCAGAAAATATTCGTTACTGGCGTAGTTGGAATTGGCCCGCAGGGTGTCCGCCGCACTCCAGAGCTGTTTTTCAATGGCTTCGATATGTTCAAGCTGTGACATGCTTAGATTCCCTTTCAAAAATACGCTTTATGCCGGGCCTCACCCTTGCCCCAGGCTGCACAGCAGGCTTTCAATTTTCTCTTTGCTGAACCACCACAATTTTCTCTTTTCTGAACCACCAGATGTACCGGCAACACCACCCATAACGCCCGATTTATCATGTGATCTATCATATATAGACCGGTAAATGTCAAGCGCGACCTTGACATCACTATGGAACTTCTCATGCAACAGAACAATTTCAAATCCCCCCGACACATCCTGCCGCCACCCAGCATAAAGATTGCATACCAAGGCGGTTCAGCTGGTGCGGATAAAGAATGGTATTTTATTAGGTGCACACGATGGAGGAATTGTACTATGAAGACAAACATCGTTGACGAAATACTTGATGATGCACTAAAGTAACCGGAGGCAGACTGGGCACGCATTGCTGAAGTCCTGATTGCAAGTCTTGATGCTCCTATGAGAGGGGTGTTGAGCTTGCCCGGCAGACCGAGTTTGACAAGCGACTCCGAGAGTCACTCAAAAATAAAAGGAGGTATATCATGAAAAAATCCATTGGCGCAAAAACAATTCTGTATCCCGCCCCGGTGCTGATCGTGGGAACTTTTGACAAAGGCGGCAGGCCCAATGCCATGACAGCCGCCTGGGGAGGCATCTGCTGTTCCAGCCCGCCGTGTGTCACGGTGTCTTTAAGAAAAGCGACATACAGTTACCAGTGTATCGTTGACAGCGGCGCTTACACGCTGAGCATCCCTTCAGAAGAACATGTGGCGGCAGCAGATTATCTGGGCATGGTATCCGGCAAAAACGAGGACAAATTCAAAACCGCCGGATTGACACCGGTTAAAAGCGACCGGGTCAATGCCCCTTATGTCAAGGAATTTCCTCTGGTTCTGGAGTGCAAACTGATACACACGCTGGAAATCGGGCTGCATACCCAGTTTGTCGGTGAAATACTGGATATCAAAGCTGATGAATCCATATTAGGGGAAAACGGCCTGCCTGGCATTGATAAATTAAAGCCCATTATTTATGCCACCGCTGAAAAGGCGTATTTCAGTGCCGGCAACAAAATCGGCGATGCATTTTCCATTGGTAAGCACCTCAAGTAGATAATGCTGGATCATGTCAAGGCGACAGGAGAGCCCTGATGCCGGATCAGAATTTCAAAAACGGTTTTCCAGTTAACCCCCTGGTGTGATATGGATGTCACTGAACAATAAGAGGAGCATTATAATGCGTGTACTAATGGTTTCAGCCAACACTGAACAGATTAATATGCCGGTTCTGCCCCTGGGCATGGCTTGTGTATCAGCAGCCGTTGAATCTGCAGGCCATGATATCCGGGTGGTTAACCTTATGGAAAAGCAGCATGTATCCCGGCTTCTTGCCCCTGCCCTAGACGAGTTTGCACCTGAGGTCATCGGGGTTTCTGTCAGAAACATCGACGATCAGAACATGGGTGCTCCCATATTTTTACTGCCCCGGGTAAAATCCGTGATTGATGAGTGCCGCAGGCGCTGCAAAGCCCCCATCGTATTGGGCGGGCCGGGTTACAGCATATTTCCCGGATCAGCGCTTAAATACCTGGGGGCTGATTTTGGTATTCAGGGAGAAGGTGAACGGGCCATGATTGATTTTCTTGAGCGAATTGAAAATAATGCACCGTTAGATGGTTTAAATGGTCTGTGGACGCCTGGCAAAGGCCTTATGGCCCCTGTTCTGCATGACCAGAACCTGGATGATTATCCCATGCCTAAACCGGGTGTGCATCTGAGTGTGCCTCCTGTTGAAAACAGCCGGAAGATTATGGTGCCGTTTCAAACCCGCAGGGGCTGTGCCATGAACTGCAGCTATTGTTCAACCCCGGCAATAGAGGGGAGGCATCTGCGTTGCCGCTTACCGGAAAAAGCCGTTGAAAACCTGCAGCTGTTCGCGCAAAGCGGGTTTAAAAATTTTTTCTTTGTGGACAACACCTTTAATCTGCCCGGCTCATATGCCCAGGACCTTTGTGAGCGGATTGTTAAAGCAGACCTTAAAATCAGCTGGCAGGCAATAATCTATCCTGTTTCCACAGGTGAGAAACTGATTGAAAAAATGGCCCTGGCCGGTTGCAGGTCAGCAAGTATAGGTTTTGAAAGTGCCGATGACCAGGTGCTTTCAGCCATGAATAAAAAATACGGCAGAAAAGAAATCCGCAGGCTCTCAGAGCTCCTATGCCGGCATGGCATAACCCGAATGGGTTTTCTCATGTTTGGAGGACCGGGAGAAACCCGGCAGAGCGTAAGGCAAAGTATTGAATTTGCAGAATCCCTTGAACTTGAAACAGTCAAGCTGACTGCTGGAATAAGGATCTATCCGTCAACTCCGCTGGCAGAAACTGCCCGCCACAAAGGGCTCATTGCCCCGGATGCAACTCTTCTTGAGCCGGTATTTTATCTTGAGTCCGGCCTGGACGGCTGGCTCCAGGATACATTAAGAGTTGCTGCTGCCAGAAATCCCGGGTGGAAGGTTTAAGTATTCTCAACAGGTTGCCCTGCAAGGCGCAATAAAACCTTACTGCCTACTACCAATCAGGTGGTAACATCCTCGGGGAGTTCCTGGTTAAGGGCCACCACCGATGTCTTGTGCATAAAGACAAAATCTCCCTGCTCTTCCACGGGGATGATCTCGATAATCTCGTGTTTTCTCAACCCGAATGTGACCAGGGCATACATTGCTGAAACGGCCATGAAAAAAAGAAACAACCCAAAGGGGGATTTTGCCATGGCCATGGATGACACCATGGGACCGATGCTCGACCCCACCCCATAGGCAAACAGCAGGGCAGAGCTTACCAGAACCATCTCGTCGGTTTCAAAAAGATCCTGGGCCCTTGCCACGGCAACCGGGTAGATGGAGAAGATAAGCCCACCGTAAACAACCATGGCGTAGGGCAGAAGTTCCATTTTCGATTTTGCGACAATCAACACGCAGGGCGTTGCAAGGCAGATCACAGCACCCAGAACCAGGAGCACAAGGGATCGGTCAAACCGGTCTGAGATGGCCCCGATAGGCCACTGGAGGAGGAGCCCCCCAAGAATGGCCGCCGTCATGAACCAGGAGAGTTCAAACAGGGACATGTCAAACTGCCGGCAGAACACAGGCCCCATGGCATAAAAGGAACTGGTGATCAAACCTGCCACAAGGCATCCTGAAACCCCCACAGGGGATTTCAAGAAAATGGCCTTAAAGTTAAACGAGACTATTTCCGCAGGATTGGGATGAATGGAATGGGTCGTGGCAACAGGCACGATGCAGATACAGATGCAGAGGGCAGACAGGATGAACAGGGTCTGACCCTCGGGAGCGCCCACGTTGAGCAGCTGCTGTCCAAACCCCTGGCCGAGATAAGAGACGACCATATAGATTGCAAACACCCGGCCTCTCACCTTGGGGGCCGAACATTCACAGAGCCAGCTCTCGATCACCGTATATAGCCCGATGGCCGAAACACCAGTGAGGAACCTCAGCAGAGCCCAGGTTAAAGGAGAGACATAAAGGGCGTGAACCATGACCACACAGGTTGTCAGGGCGGCAAAGGCTGTAAACGAACGAATATGGCCCACCCCCTGGATAAGCCGGCTGCAAAAAAAAGTACCGGCAAGCAGCCCCAGGTAATAGGAGGTCATCACCCTTCCGATTATTTCCACTGAAAAACCATCCATGGTGAGCCGCACACCGAGAAAAGAGCCAAGGAGCCCCATGCCTGCCATCAGGGCAAAGGCTGCGGCATAAAGTGCGATAAAGGGAGAGAGTATCGATTTCATGGTAAACGAACAAAGTTTAAGCGGGTGATTAAAAGCATAACAGACCTCGAGAAAAAAAATAACCTTCCAGAAAAAAGCAGCAAATTAGAATTGCTGAATTTTCGAGACTAATACACTATTATTCCTGACAACGCCATTGTTTTTTTCTGTTATTTGA
Source organism: Desulfobacterium sp. (assembly GCA_034006945.1). Lineage (GTDB taxonomy): Bacteria > Desulfobacterota > Desulfobacteria > Desulfobacterales > Desulfobacteraceae > Desulforapulum. Next base: position 8,844 of record JAVERV010000033.1, read on the forward strand.
TTTATTTAATTGATCAATGCTGACCTTTCCCCTTACAAAAAAGAAATTCATGGCCCTCACCCCCAGGGGGCGCAGCTCCTGGGTAAGAAGATGGCTGTCGGAGGTGTACCAGAAGGTCTCATCAAACAGGATAACTCCCGGAGGTCTTGATTTTTTTGTCAAAGAATACCTTAAGGTAATGGGCTGGTCCGGCACCGTGTCCGACAAAACCCTGGCTGATATTCCCAAAGGAGCTGGGGTAAAATCCTGGCTTGTCTTTATCTCCAACGCCATTCATTTTGAACGTGCTGCATGGAACATCTCTCCAAAAGACCAGGATCTTCTACCTGCAGCCAAAGGTTTGATCAATCAAAAGGACCGGGCATATGATAGCAAAGACCGACCAAGGCTTGATTATCACATGGCCCTTGACGGTTTAAGGAGTCTGTTCAACGTGGGGTCCATATTCAGGAGTTGTGAAGCCAGTGGATTTTCCTCTATCATCCTTGGCAACACCCCGGGCCGGGAAAATCCCACGGTACAAAAGACATCCATGGGAACGGCCGACTTCATGCCCCACACCAGAAGTTATGATCTTGCCCAGACCCTTGTTGAGATGAAAGGCCTTGGCTACACCATCACGGCGGTTGAAACTGCAGTGGACTCACGGCCCTTTTATGCGAACGCCTGGGAGGACCGTGGTGTTCTTGTCATGGGCAACGAGGAGTACGGTATTTCCCCCCACGTCCTTGCAGTATGCGACGAAACGGTTCACATTCCCATGTTCGGCAGAAAAAACTCCATCAACGTTGCCAATGCAGCGGCTGTTCTGCTCTTTCACATTGCCACTCGCCTTTACTCTCCTGAGAAATAAAAAACCTTGATTTTTAAACGCCCTGGTATATAATGATTAGTTTTTAAATTGCTAGTTAAATCTTAATGTTATAGTTGACCCCCAGAACATCAGTTCCCATATCGATTCTGGAATGGCGGGATGGCCATAACATGAACCACACCATTGAGTTTGGCAACCGGTTGATCATGATGGACCAGGGAGAAATTATAATTGATGTAAAAGACGAACAGAAAAGAATTTTAACCAAACAGGGTCTGATAGAAATGTTTGGTCAGATAAAGCAGCGGGAATTTGAAAACGATAAGGTTCTCCTCACATCTCAACTTTAAGGACGCCAGCACAAATGAAAAAAAAATCTACAAATAAAAGCATACGCAACATAGCCATAATAGCCCATGTTGACCACGGCAAAACCACCCTTGTGGACGCCATGTTCAAACAGAGCGGGACCTTTCGCAAGGGCAAAGAGGTGGATGACAGAATCATGGACTCCATGGACCTTGAGCGGGAACGGGGAATTACCATCTCGGCCAAAAACTGCTCGGTGGTGTGGGAAGATATCAAGATCAACATCCTTGATACCCCTGGCCATTCCGACTTCAGCGCCGAGGTTGAGCGGGCGTTATCCATGGTGAACGGTGCCATCCTGCTTGTGGACGCATCTGAAGGCCCCCTTCCCCAGACCCGGTTTGTACTGAAAAAAGCCCTGGCAGCAGGGTTGGTAATCATCGTTGTGATCAACAAGATAGACCGGCCCGACGCCCGGGTGGAAGAGGTGCTCGACGAAATCTACGACCTGTTCATAGATCTTGATGCAAACGACGAGCAGATTGATTTTCCAGTTCTCTACGCCATCGGCAAGAACGGGGTGGCCAAGACTGATATGGACGACGATTCAGAGGATCTTAAACCGCTGTTTAAAACCATCCTGAGTGCAATTCCTGCGCCCGAGTTTGATCCTGACGAACCCTTTCAGATGCTGGTGTCGGATCTTGCCTATTCAGACTACACCGGCAGGCTGGCCATCGGAAAAATAGCCAACGGCCGGGTGAGCTCCAAGGACGAACTTGTGGTGATCGGGGAGCAGGGAATTCCCGAAAAGATCAAGGTGGCAAGCCTCCAGACCTATGACGGGGCCTCCCTCTCTGTTGCCGACCATGTGGAACCCGGCGACATTGCCGTTGTCTCCGGTACGGACAGCTTTGAGATAGGCGACACCATCTGCACCAAAGAACACCCCAAGGCCCTTCCTAGAATTACCGTTGACGAGCCCACCATCTCGATGATGTTCACCACTTCCAACTCGCCGTTTTCCGGACTCGAGGGCAAGTTTATCCAGTCGAGCAGAATCCGGGAACGCCTTGAAAAAGAGGCCCGGACCAATGTGGCCATCAGCGTCGAAAACACGGTTGAAAGGGACAGGTTCATTGTGAAAGGCCGGGGGGAGCTCCAGATGGCCATCCTGGTGGAGACCATGCGCAGGGAGGGGTTTGAGCTTTGCGTAGGCCGACCCGAGGTGATCTTCAAGACCGGTGAGAATGGCGAACAACTCGAACCTGTGGAGCATCTGTACGTAGACTGTGAAGAGGCGTTTACAGGGATTGTCACGGAAAAACTATCCATCAGAAAAGCCAGGATGGTCAACCTTGTGAACAAACGGGGGCGGGCCAACATCGAGTTCTCCACACCCTCACGATCGTTAATCGGATACCGGGACGAGTTTCTCACCGACACCAAGGGAACGGGCATCATGAACTCGATCTTTTCCGGGTACGAACCCTTTCGGGGTGAGTTCCCCACCCGGAGGACAGGGTCCCTTGTGAGCGACCGCCAGGGCAAGGGCGTACCCTACGCCCTGTACAACCTCGAACCCAGGGGCAGGCTCATGATCACGCCCGGGACACCCGTTTATGAGGGGATGATAATCGGCGAGCACAGCAAGGACCGGGATCTTGACGTAAACCCCTGCAAGGAGAAGAAACTCAGCAACATGCGGGCATCGGGCAAGGATGAGGCCACCACCTGTTCGCCGATCAAACCCCTGACCCTGGAACATGCCCTGAACTTCATAAGCTCGGATGAGCTCGTGGAGGTAACCCCCAAAACCATTCGTGTGAGGAAAAAGATCCTCTCAAGGCAGAAGCGATAGCTGTTAGCCTTTAGCTGTTAGCTGTTTCATATAACCCCCCATGACAAGCTATCCTGTCAGAACGAAGGATGAAACATGATGGTACAGGGCGGCACTAGGATATTTCGGCGGGAGTTTCTTATAGAAACCCACATGGCCTTACGAACACAACGAAGCATGAAACTTGAATTAAGGCTGAACTTTGTTTCTTGTCTCTTGTTTCAAGTTTCTTGCATATAGGGAGCTAAAAACATGACCAAGTTCAAAGCAGACGCACTACCCCTTCTCATCGGAAGCCTGCCCATGAAGGACCATGAAGCCGCCACCCGGCTGATCCTGGAGTTCACCCCTGAGATCCCCCTGTGGGCCCAGCTGCCCATGTATAAGGAGGAGGGCATGGCATACCAGTTTCTTCCGGGCATGCCGGGTTTTACCGAGTCTGCCACAGGCAAACTCTTTATCGATGAGACAGGCGATGGTTTTGATGCAGAGTACCTGGCCTTTTACGAAGAGTATCTTGCAGTGACCGAGGCAGACCAAAGCCTTGAGACCTCCCGTTTCACCTTCACCCCTGAAACGGGAAGGGGGTTCCGGGAATTTATCCGCCAGGTGGATCTTGACAAGGACCGAAGTTTCAAGGCCCTCAAGGGCCAGATTACAGGTCCGTTCACCTTTACCACAAGCCTTGCCGACAACGCAGGCAAGGCCATTTTTTACAACGAACAGCTGAGGGATGCGGCCGTAAAACACCTTGCCATGAACGCCAGGTGGCAGGCCCGGACATTTAACTCAAGGGGCTTTACCCCCATCATCTTCCTGGATGAACCCGCCCTTGCAGGCTTTGGAACATCCGGTTACATTACCGTAACCCGCCAGGAGGTAACAGAAGTTCTCACCGAGGTGATGGACGCCGTTCACCAGGAGGGAGGCCTTGCCGGCATCCACGTGTGCGCCAACACCGAATGGGACATGCTTCTTGAATCGGGAATCGACATCATCAACTTTGACGCCTACACCTATTTTGACCGTTTTATCCTCTATCCGGACAAGATCAGGGCATTTATTGAACGGGGCGGCATCATTGCCTGGGGCATTGTTCCAACTGCGGATGTGGATGATATATTTCGAGAAACCCAGGAGACCCTTGCCCAGAAGCTTGAAGCCCAGATCAGGGAGATGGGAAAAATTGGCATAGATCGAACAACCTTGATCAGCCAGTCCCTTATCACTCCGAGCTGCGGCACGGGCGCCATTAGTTTTGACGCTGCCCAAAGGGTCTTGAGCCTTACCCGGGACTTGTCCAGAAAAATCAGGTCCTAGGAAGCGGTTAGCTATTAGCGGTTAGCTGTTAGCAGCTAATAGCTAACAGCTATTACACAAGACATACCGTGTGTTTATGGGCCGCATACAGGACCTTTTTGCTGACCCGGCCCAGGAAAAACTCCCTGACCTTGGACACGCCATGGCGGCCCATAACAATGGTGGAGAAGCCGTTTTCAGCTGCAAAACGGGCAATGGAGCCCGCCCTGGAGCCTTCTCCGGTAATCACCTTCTCCTCTATGCTTTCGGCATTTACCCCCCTTTCAACGAGAACCGCCTTTGCCTGGTCAAACACCTCGAGCATTATTTTGCGACCGTCGGGGTTATCTCCGTAGCTCTCATCTGAAAAGACTTCATTCTCCCTTACCACATGGAAAAGAGTCACAGAATAACCGCTCTTTCCCGCAATGTCTGCGACAAACCGGACAGCGTTCATGGACGATTCGGAACTGTCCATGGGAATGAGAATCTTCTCGGTTACAGGTTCCATTCCGGCAAAGAAAAGGGGGATCTCACCAAGGGAGATCAGCAGCTTATCCGCCACGCTGCCCATTAACAGACCAGGCACCTTTGTAAATCCCCGCCGCCTTGCAACAACGGCCGTGTAACCCCTGGCAGCCTCGGCAATGATGTCCCTGGTCACTCCCTTGACCCGGTTTTGAATCTTGAGAACCACATCCTCAGGCTTGAACCCGGAGGTCCTGAGCATGGCAACGGACTTTTCCATGAATTGATCGATGGTCTGGCGATTCTGAGCCTCCCAGGAGGCCATGTGGGGAGCCTTTCCCGCCATCATGGGTTCGTTGGAAAGGTCCCAGTAATAGTCGGGGACCTTATGAAACACGTTAAAAAGCACCAACTGCATATCCCTTAAAGGGGAAAAAGCAGCTATAAAACGAATGGTGTTCAGGGATCTCTCAGATCCGTCCACCAGAACCAGTATCTTCTTTTTTTCCATTTTATCTCCCTCCTTTTAATAGCTTTTAGCTGTTAGCTATTAGCTATTAGCTATTAGCTGCTAACTGCTAACAGCTAACAGCCAAATTAATAGTTAACTCATATTCACTGGAACCGGCGACTCTTTTAATATTAAAACCAAGTCGCTTGCCGAGTTTGAGCATCTGCGCATTCTCTGCAATCACAAACCCCCACACGGTTTCGAGTCCCTTCTGCCTGGCAATAGCAAGGCAGCGCTTCAACAAAGAGGCCCCTATCCCCTTTCCCTGCCACTCATCCGCAACCACCACGGCAAACTCACCACGCCGTCCGTCAGGCTCTGATATCACCCTTGCCACCCCTGTGAGGCGCTCTGACCCTGGAGTCCCCATGAGGGCTATCAGCGCCACCTCCCGGTCATAGTCGATCTGGGTCATCTTTATAAGCTGGGATTTGGACAGCTGCTTCATGGGGAAAAAAAACCGCTGGTAAATGCTCCTTGGGGAAAGGGAGTTGAAATGTTCGATCATGAGGTTGGCATCCTCGGGCCGAATGGGGCGGATTCGGATTGGTTCGTTGTCAACCGTGGTATCTTCCGCCTCCTGATCCCAGGGATAGGAGGAGATCACAAGGTGCATGGGCGACTCCACGTGGCTTGGCTTTACAATGACCCTTGCGTCCACTGCCATGAAATTTCCCCTGCTCACCAGAAGCGGGTTGATATCAAGCTCCTCGATCTCGGGAAAATCCGTAACAAGGCGGCCAAGCCGGATCAGGGCATCCTCCACAGACGCTATATTTACGGCGCTTATATTACGAAAACCAGCGAGCACCTGGGAAATTTTAGTATCATAGATCATCCGGCGTGCAAGGGAAGCGCTCAGGGGAGGAAGCCCAATGGCGGTATCCTTGAACACCTCGGTCAGCACGCCGCCCATGCCGAAAAGGATTGCCGGCCCAAACGATCGGTCCTTTTTTGCCCCCAGGATCAACTCATAATCACCGAAGGGAGCCATTGGCTGGACTGTCACCCCAAGAATATGAGCCCTTGGATCATAATCATGGGCCGATGCCATAATGTCCTGGAACGCCTGGCGCACCTCCCCCTCACCTTTGAGATTGAGCTTTACTCCACCAGCATCGGATTTATGAAGAATCTCCCTCGAGCAAATCTTGAGTACAACCGACGCCCCCATTTTTTCGGCTATTTCAACGGCCATCTCCTCGGTTTCGGCAAGGGCACATGGGTTAACAGGAATTCCATAGGCCCTCAGGAGATCCTTGGCCTCGTTTTCGGTAAATTCGTTGCTATTCTGCTCTAACACACCCCTTATAACACGGGCTGCCTCTTCCCGGTCTATCAAGAGCCTTCGATCCCTTCGTATGGGAACCTCGTGGAGCATCTCGAGGTTCTGCCCATATCGGTAAAGGTCCATGAAGGATCTTACCCCCCTTTCCGGAGAGTCATAGGTGACGATACCGGCCCGGTTTAAAATATTCCTGGCCCTGTCGATGTTGGTTCCCCCCATCCATGCCGTAAATACTGGGAAGGTAGTTCCCTTTAAAAATTCCACCAGGGAAGATGCAAGGGAAGATGCATCAAGCAGGCCCACAGGGGCAAAGATCAAAAGAAGTCCGTCGGTCTCTTCCGCCTCGATGCAGATTTTTGCCGCCTGGATGTATCGTTCCCCAGCGGTGTCCCCAAGAACATCCACGGGATTCTGGCGGCTCCACCCCTTGGGGAGGATGGCGTCGAGCTTTGACAGGGTATCGGAACTGAACTGGGCCGGCTCCGCCCCATAGTCTTCAAGGGCGTCCACGGCCATTACCCCGGGACCTCCTGCATTGCTCACGATGGCAAGCCTCCCGCCCTTTGGCCGATGCTCTTTGGCCAGGAATTCTGCGCAGTCAAACAGCTCTTCAAAGTCATTCACCCTGAGGATACCGGCCCGCTTAAAGGCTGCATCATATATGGCATCGTCACCGGCCAGGGCTCCGGTATGGGAAGCCGCGGCCCGTGCACCTGCCGCAGATCTGCCGCTCTTTAAGGCAATGATGGGTTTAACCCTGGAAACGCTGCGTGCGGCACTCATGAAATTGCGTATATTGGTGATGTTTTCCAGGTACATCACTATGCTTTCAACCTCTTTGAGTCCGCCAAGATAGTCGATCATGTCGGCAAAATCCACATCTGCCATGGACCCCAGACTTACAAAGTGGCTGAACCCCACATTCTCCCGCATGGCAAGGTCAAGAACCGCCGTGCACACAGCCCCGCTCTGGGAGAGAAAGGCGATCTTGCCCGGCAGGGGGAGCTGGTGGGCAAAGCTTGCATTAAGATTTTTCGCCGTATTGATTATACCAAGGCAGTTGGGGCCGATGATTCTAATACCCGACGCCCGTGCAACATCAAGGATTGAGCTTTCTATTGCGACTCCAGCCCTGCCGGTCTCCTTCCCCCCGGCTGAAATTACGACACAGCCTGGAATCAAAGCTTTTGCGCAATCGGCAACCATCTGGGGAACCGTTGAAATGGGGGTTGCCACAATGGCAAGATCAATCTCCTGGTCAATGGCATCCACACTGGATAATGCGGGAATGCCCATGATGGTTTTGCGGTTTGGATTCACAGGAAAGACCTTGCCCCTGTAACCCTTTTCCGCAAGGTTTTTCATGATCGCTTCCCCGACACTCCCCCTGCGTTCACTGGCACCGATAACAGCGATGGATTCTGCATTGAAAATTCGATTTAAATTAAGCGTACTCATAAATTTCACCCCTGTATTGTTTGTAGCCCCAAAAGAGGATCTAAAATTTTCCCCAGGATTTCATGCTCAACCTTGCTCCTCTCATCATATCATCCTGATACAAGATCCATGCCACTCGACAATCAAGCTTTTCAGCCCCTGGGAGAATTCTGTCATCAGGACTGAACTTTGTTTCTTGTCTCTTGTTTCAAATTTCTTGTCCCCACCAGCAACATCCCCGATATTTACAATGTGTAAAGGGAACGGACACCGGACGATGATATTAAACATTTGATTTTGAGTGTTGAAAGGGGTATCTATACGCCATGAATCCCCTTACCCTGTTTATCATAGACGATGAGGAAACGATCAGGGATAGCCTTACCCTTGCCCTTGAATCGACCTACACCATTCAAAGCTTTGAATCTGGTCAAGCTGCCCTGGCCGTGATTCCCAAGAAGTCGCCGGACCTGATTCTTCTTGACATCGGCCTTCCAGACATCTCAGGCATTGAAGTTCTGCAACGGATAAAAGAGATCAATCCCGGTATTCCGGTGATCATGATAACGGCCTTTGAAGAGATCACCACCGTAATCTCGGCCATGAAAGCTGGGGCCTATGACTACCTTGTAAAGCCCCTGCACATGGACACCCTGGAGATGGTCATTGCAAACGCCCTTGAGACGATAAAGCTCAGAAACGAGGTCAAGAGCCTTCAAGATCAGCTGATCCAGGAGAACCTGCCCTGTTTTATCGGCAAGAGCAAGGTAATCCGTGAAATGCTTCAATTTGTGGACATGGTTGCAAAGAGTCCAGATACTCCCATCCTCATACTGGGGGAAACCGGGACGGGCAAGGAGTTGATCGCAAGCGCCATTCATCATCGAAGCCCCAATTTCAGGAGCAAATTCATCACGGTGAACTGTGCGGCCATTCCACGGGATTTGATAGAGAGCGAAATTTTCGGGTATGAACGGGGAGCTTTTTCAGGAGCCAACCCCAACGGTAAGCGGGGTCTGATCGAGGATGCCCACATGGGCACCCTGTTCCTCGACGAAATAGGGGATTTGAGTCTCGAAGCCCAGGCAGCCCTTTTACGATTTCTTGAAACAGGTGAATTTTACAGGATAGGCAGCACACGTAAACACCAGGTCCAGGCCCGAATCGTTTCAGCCACCAACAAAGACCTTGAGCAGATGATCGAAAACGATCTTTTCAGACGTGATCTTTATTTTCGCATCGGGGTGATCAAGCTCGACATTCCATCCCTGAACCAGCGACGCTCGGATATCATCCCCCTGATTACCTTTTTTCTGGATCGGTTCAATCGGAAATTTTCCAAGAGCATAACCTCTTTATCCGACCAGGCCATGGAAGCCATGATGAACCATCACTGGACCGGCAACGTTCGAGAGCTTAAAAACACCATGGAGCGAGGGGTTCTTGTGGCCAGAGGATCCACCCTCACCCCTGAGGATCTAGGTCTTTCAAACAAAGAGCCGGAAGGTTCCAATACCAGAACCAAGTTTTCCCCCCTTACCACCGACGGAATCGATCTTCCCTTACTAAAGCAGGAGCTGGAAAGGTTTTATATAAATGAGGCATTCATCCTCGCCGGGGGCAATGAAAGCCAGGCGGCAAAGTTGCTCAACATCAACCACCACACCTTTCGCTATCAAAGAAAAAAATGCATGGACCTGGGGCAGGATCAGGAGCAGAACAAGGATCAGGAGCAAAATAAAGGGCAAGGGTATAGTAAAGAAAAGGGCATGAGGAGTTCCAGGTGAAAATCTGCGGCCGTACAACCCAGACCTCAATTCCAGACACCTTTAAGGCGATCAGCCAGCTGTTGATCAAGGCGAGCCAGGTTGAACCGCTGCTCAAACAGATGGGCCAGGCCCTCAAAGCATCACGCCTCTACTCGGAGGTTTTTATCTGGGTGACGGAAAAAGGAGACCAGGGGGAAACCGCATGGGGAACAGACACCCCTCCCCTCTGTGCCAGGGCTTTATTCATGGACCAGCCCCAACCTTTCTGCACCAGGACCGTGATCCAGGATAAAACGCCTTTAATACTTGAACGGGACGGCAAGGGATGCACCAATTGCCCGATCCTTTCCAACTGCACGGGATGGGCAGCCCTTGCGATTCCGCTGCTCTTCAGGGATGAATTTTACGGAATCCTCCTTGTGACGCTTTCAAACGAGGTGATTGCCGTGAATACAGAGGTGGCATTTCTTGCTGAGATGGGTGAAAATATTGGAGCGTGCCTAAACAGGATGGGCCAGGAGGCCCTTTACCGAACGACTGCCACAGCTCTTTTGAAACGACGTCTAGAGCTCAACTACTTCCATAGTCTGGCAAAACTCACCGAAGAGCCGGACACCGACCTTGAAAGCATCCTGCAACGGGGCGTGGACCTGATCCCCACCTCCATGGCCCATCCAGATCTTGCCGCTGCAGCCCTGACTCTTGCCGACACCCGCCAGCAGTTTGCCACCGCCAATTTCACCAGGGGTACACCAATGGTCGAAAATCCTGTTATTGTCGAAGGCAAAACGGTCGGGATGCTTACCGTTTGCTACCCTTCAAACAGCCACCGGAAAACTGAACCAACCTTCCTGAATGAAGAAAAAAAACTCATGGGCTCCATCTCGTTGAGAATGGGCAAGATAATAGAGAGGAAAAGAGGCCGAATCGCCCTTGAACGCAGCGAACAGCGATTCCGGGATCTTACCAACAATGCCGTGACCGGCATCGCCATCCTCCAGGGCGATGAAGTTGTATTTCAAAATCCAGAATACAAAAAAATTTTTGGTCTTCTATCCCACAGCCCCAACCTGTTTATGGACAGAGGGATTCACCCGGATGACAGGGAGAAGGCCCGAAAATTTTACACGAAAATCATATGCCACGATTTTACGACCCTCAGCGTTGACTTCAGAATCATAGCACCCCAGGCAGACAACAGCACTCCAAAAATAACCTCTGTATTTTGCAGAGCCACCATAACCGAGTTTAAAGAACGACCCGCCGTCCTTCTCAACGTGATGGACATGACAAAACCAAGGGAACTTGAAAATCTTCTCAGAATCCAGGACAAGATGACATCCCTGGGCCGTGTTGCAGCGGGCATTGCCCACGAGATCCGAAATCCCCTGTCCGGCATCAACATCTATCTGAAATCCCTGGAAAAATACGCCCTGGAACGAAACAACGAAACAGAGGGCAAGATCATCTCCAAGATCCAGAGCGCCTCCAACAGAATAGAATCTGTCATAAAAAGGGTCATGGACTTTTCAAAACCAGGCGAACTAAAACCCGTACCCGTCAATATCAACCTGCCCGTCCATAACGCCATTGACCTTGCCGCAGTAACCCTTAGAAAAAGCGGGATCAGAATAGAAACCAACCTTGGCCGACTCCTGCCCCAGTGCCGCCTTGATAGCCCCATGATAGAACAGGTGATGCTCAACCTTATCACCAATGCGGCCGAGGCCATGAAGACCCTTGCCCCGGGCACAAAAACCATTGCCGTCACAACCCAATGCCTTGATCCTAGGCATGTGATCATCCTGGTGGAAGACTCAGGCTCCGGGATTTCCAACATCCATGGAGATCGGATATTCGACCCCTTTTACACCACCAAGAACAGTTCTGGTATAGGGCTCAGCATCTGCCGGCGCATCGTCAACGACCACAGGGGCACCCTTAAACTCCACCCAAGCCGCCTTGGGGGGGCGGGGTTCATGATCCAACTGCCTATACCCGACACGACGGAGCCACAAGGTAAGGTGCATGGGCACAACAAGGCGTGAAACTCGCCAGCTTAAGATGGACGGAAAAGGATTCTACCCTACTTTTAAATTTTAAAGGAGTTGAAAATGAATTCAAAAATTAAAAAAGAAGCCGTTTTGGCAGCATTTGCAGGCGACGCCTTATCCCTTGGCGTACACTGGGTTTATAACACAGCGGAGATTGATAAAAAATATGGCCGGCTGGAAAGGCTTGTAAAGCCGGAACTCGCCCCCTTTCATAAATCAAAGAAAAAAGGAGGGTTTACCCACTACGGGGACCAAATGATGATATTGCTGGAATCCTTGAAGGCCAATTCCGGTTTTGACTTAAAACAGTTCAGCCTGGCATGGCATAATCTGTTTGAGTCCTATGAAGGGTATATGGACCAAGCCACCCAAAAGACAATGGCGAATTACACCTCGGGAAAGGGACCGGAACAATCAGGTTCTGATTCCACCGACCTTGGCGGGGCGGCCAGAATAGCCCCTTTGATTCTCTACTATGGTGATGATCAAGATGCCTTTATTCGTGGAGCCAGATCCCAGACTGCCATGACCCATAACTCGATTCAGGTAATTCAGTGCGCAGAATTATTTGCAAGGGTATCGGTAATGGTTTTACAGGGAATGGAGCCCATAGAGGCCTTTGAACAAGGCCTTGAGAAGATGCCGGAGGCCCGAGAAGTTCGTGCAATGGTCAAAACAGGCATCGAAAGTCGATCCGGAGAAACTCGCCAGACCATTGCTCAATTTGGACAGATGTGCGCAATTGAGGCAGCCCTGCCATCTACAATCCATCTGATAGCAAAATATGAGGACAATTTAAAAGAGGCCTTGATTGAAAATATAATGGCTGGAGGTGATTCCTCGGCAAGGGGAATCCTTACCGGATTTATCCTCGGCTGCTTCCATGGGACGGATGGGATTCCCAAACAATGGCTGACAGAGATGACAGCCTATGAAAGAATTGTGGAGCTGATGCAGGAATAAAAGAATTCAACGCCTTTATCAATCAACACAAGGCCTGTGCAGCAACTCTAATTTTGAATATCAGAGTGGGGCAGTGGGTATCCCTGATGTAAAATCAAAATTAGAGTTGCTGAGGCCGGCGAGTCATGGCTGGATCACCAACGCTGTTTTTTAAGATCAAATCATTTTCTCAATTTCGCAATTGTTCTAAATCCATTTCTCAAATCTTCTAAATCCCCCCCCATCTCCGTTGAATCCAGGCCGGGTTTCCGGACGGTTTGAAAAATTTCAAATAAGAATCTCCTTATGATTTCAGATTGTTGGTTCATATAAACGACAGAAAAACATTCCCTCCTGTTCAATGGCACGGCCGTTGCTATTACAGATATCAGAAGAATCATCAACCCACTCAGAAGAGGGAAAGAGATGGCCTCTGTAAGCCTTGGAAAGAAAAAGCCTGCCACCACAAAGATATCCATGAACCAAGGTATAAGCTCTGGTATTTCAGAGGAAATCCTACAGACAAGGGCCTATTTTAACCGGCTGAAAATTCGTCTTGGTCTGGCTGTTCTGGCCTGCTTTATCATTCCCCATGTGCTTCTTTCCGTCTATTTCCACTGGCAGTTTACAACGGCATTGAAAAAAACAGGCAAGCTCAACATCGAGGCCCTGGCAAAGAGCCAGCGCAACACTATAGACCTGTTTTTGAGGGAAAGGGAGATGAACATTCGGAACCTGTTCTACTCCAAGGAGTTCACCCCCGACCCAGGCGAACAGAAGATGCTCTTCTTTCTCCAGACACTGAACCACTTCAGCGACGCCTTTGTTGACGTGGGGTTTTTGAACCACAGGGGAATTCAGACGGGCTATGCAGGTCCTTTTCCAGCCCTTCTCAACAAAGACTACAAAAATGAGGAGTGGTTTTCCAGGCTTATGGCCGAGCAGGTGAAGGATTACGTTATCACGGACGTTTACCTTGGCTTCAGGAACAAACCCCACTTTACCATTGCCTTAAAGATGACCATTGACAGACGTGTCTGCATCATGCGATCCACCATTGATCCCGACAAGTTCTACATGTTTTTAAGGTCCATCGGCAAGGTCAAGGAGGTGGATACGACCCTTATAAACCAGATTGGAACCTACCAGCTTGTCGATCCCCTAAAGGCAAACCTGCTTGAAAAATCCAGCTACGTTCCCCCAAGGGATCTAAACACTGGAATCCATGAGCGAACCGATGAAGACGAAATTATGCTCATGGCCCACGCCTGGCTCAACGAAGTGCCCTGGGTTTTAATCATAAGCCAGCCCCTAAAGATCATCCACGCCCAGATGTACAAGACCCGCAACGCCATGTTCGTCAATCTTGCCATCATAACGTTATTTTTAGGCGTTGTGATCTGGATCACTGCAAGCCGCCTCCTGAACAGGGCCCAAACCGTAGCCGAAGAAAGCGTTCAGCTCCAGACCCAGCTGATCCACGCCTCAAAGCTTGCCTCTGTGGGTGAACTTGCCACGGGGGTCGCCCACGAGATCAACAACCCCCTTGCCATAATAACCTCCACCGTTGGGGTGGTCCGGGACATGCTCAACCCCAGATTCAACCTGGATTCAAGTCCAGCCGCCATCAACAAAGAGCTTAACACCATAGAATCGGCGGCCTTCAGGGCCAGCGGCATCACCCGGCAACTCCTGGATTTTGGCCGTAAAAACGAGCCCCAAAAGGGGATGCACAACATCAACGACATCTTTGATAAGGTGCTCCAGAGCTTCACAAAGCACCGCCTCGACCTTGCCGACATCGAACTTGTAAGAAACTATGCACCGGATCTACCTGACATCAAAATTGATGCCGACCATATCTCCCAGGTTTTCCTGAACATGCTCAACAATGCCGAGGATGCCATCAAAGAAAAGGGCACTATCACAGTCTCCACGAATTTTGACCGCAGGTTCATTCGAATCAAGATCCAGGACACGGGCGAGGGGATGCCCCTGGAACGGATAAAAGAAATTTTCAACCCCTTTTACACTACCAAAGAACCGGGCAAGGGAACAGGGCTCGGGCTGAGCATATCCCTCGGGATCATCAACGGCATGGGTGGCAGCATCGAGGTTCAGAGCCTGCCCGGCAAAGGCAGCATATTTACCATTTCTCTGCCGGCTGATACCCCCACCAATCCTAAAACATCCAACCTCGACAGGGGAGAAAAAAAATGAATGTCCTTCTGGTTGACGACGAAGAAAAATTCCGAACGGCCGTTGCACGTCAGCTGACCGTAAGGGGATACACCGTACACGAGGCAGGAACCGGTGAACAGGGTATTGCCATTGCACGAACCACCACCCTGGACATTGTGATCCTTGACATGCGCCTTCCAGGCATGAATGGAACAGCAGTCTTAAAAGAGATAAAACAGATCTCTCCCCTGACCGAGGTGATAATGCTCACCGGCCAGGCAACGGTTAAGACGGCCATGGAGGCGATCACCATGGGGGCGTTTGACTATATGACAAAACCCATGGGGATCGATGAACTGATATACAAAATGGAGGATGCCCACAAAAAAAGAAAACTGAAAACACAGCAGATAAATGCCGCAGCACCAGCGGATGAAAACAACGAACAGACCAACTAAACTGATCAATCAACTAAACTGTTAACCCAAAAGGAGCATTTGCGATGAATTTTTTTAAACAATGGGGCAAATTCATGATCCAGGGATCAAGATTCTATGCCCAGTGGGAAATCAACAACGCCGCCACCATCCTCAACAGCAGACGAAGAACGGCTATCCTGGTTCTTCTTTTGATACCGGCCATCATCGGAGGCATTGTGTTTGCAGAGGATATCGCCACGGCCATGCCTGATATCCTCGGCGGTCACAACGCCTACAGCCCCTCCTACTACAGTTTCGGCATCTTTGTGGTTTCAATTTTTGTGGGGCTTCTGGCAGGGCTTATCACCGGCTGCATCGGCGCGGGCGGCGGATTCATCATCGCCCCGGCCCTGATGAGTGCCGGCATCAAGGGTATCCTTGCGGTGGGTACCGATCTCTTCCATATTTTCGCCAAGGCGATCATGGGCAGCGTGATCCACCGAAAGCTTGGAAATGTAAGCGTTCCCCTGGCCTTTGTCTTTGTGATCGGGGCCCTCATCGGTGCCACAGGGGGCGGGTTGTTAAACCGTTATCTGTACGAGCTCAACCCTGTATTGAGCGACGCCTTTATCAGCAGCGTATACGTGTTCATGCTGGGATTCCTCGGCATCTATGCCATGACCGATTTTCTAAAATCCAAAAGCACGGCCACGGGTGGGGATGACACGGGCCAAGACGCCATGGGCGGGCTTCCCAGACGACTCCAGGCCATCTCCCTCCCCCCCATGGTGAAGTTTGACTTTGAGATCACACCGGGCGGCAGAAGCATCTCCTGGGTCTTTCTCGTACTGTCGGGTATGCTTGTGGGCCTTGCCGCAGGTATCATGGGCGTTGGCGGCGGATTTCTCACCTTCCCCATCTTTGTCTATGTCCTGGGCGTTTCATCCATGACCACCGTTGGAACGGACATATTCCAGATCATATTCACGGCCGGTTATGCCTCGATCACCCAGTATGCCATCTACGGTTTTATCTTTTACACCCTTGCCATTGGAATGCTCCTTGGATCCCTTGTGGGTATCCAGATTGGGGCCATGGTGACCAAGGTTGTCAACGACAAGACCATCCGGGGATTTTACGCAATCACCATTCTCGCCGGCTTTGTAAACCGGCTCTTTTCCCTTCCAGCAAAGCTTGGCAACATGGATCTCATATCCATATCCAAGGGGACAGGGGCCATACTCAACCAGATAGGCACCTGGGCCTTTTTCCTTGTGGTCGGGATTTTCGGGATCTGGGTATTTACAGTCTTTTTCAAGAATCTTAAAACCCTCAGGGGCAAGGAGGTACGGTCATGATAGCAAAAAAAAGAGAGTTTTACATAGGACTGACCATGCTGATTGGCTTTACGGTGGTTCTCGGCATTCTCTTTGCCCCGGTCTACCACGGAGCAAACGGCCTCAGCTTTCTTGACAACATGTTCAACTCCATGTCCAAGGGATCGGCCTACTATATTCCGGCCATGAAGGTCGAGGCTGATAAACTTGCAGGAACGACCATCAACCTTACCCTTACAGTTGACAAAGAATCCCAGCGAGAAATTTTAACCAGACTCCTTGACCAGGCCAATGCCTCCGCATCAACCGCAGGAACGGACTTTACCATGACTGCGGATCTTGGACGGCTCCTCAACGCCTGCATTATCGATGCCGAGACCATGTATAATAACGACGGAGCCACTATCGTGCAGAAGTATCAGACCAACGAGCGGGTCATTCTCTTTAACTGGCATCAGCTTCTCAAAAAGATTGAAAAAGGGCTGACAAAAGAGAAGCTGTTCAAAGAGGGCAAGGCGGTTGCCCTTATCAACCAGAGGGCCGTTGAAACTGCTTACAACTACTACAAGGTCGAGGCTAAATCCGTCAAAACCAGCGCCTTTATGCTGATTTTTGCCCTGGTCTTTTATGTGATATACACCCTCTGGTACGGGTTTGGAATAATGTTTATATTTGAAGGTCTTGGCATGCAGATGGAACATTAGGAAGCTTTTAGCTTTTAGCTGTTAGCGGTTAGCTAACAGCTAAAAGCTAATGGTTAATGGCTAATAAACAACAGGATCAAAGGTATGGTCACAGACAGGGTCAAAAACATGGTCAGGCGCACAAGGCAAGGCATGGAATGGCTCTTTAAACGAGAGGCTCCCCCTCCATCGGCCAGCGCAGAGGAGCTGCGTCTGAATTTTAAATCCAGATACCATTGCTTCAAGCTGCTTCTGAACGCCAACAACCGGTCCCTTGACGGCATGGCAGAGATGGAGCAGGCCCTTAAAGGGGAAAAAGTATTCGGCATGAGTTTTGTCCGCACCCTGTGCACTGCCATATCGGTGAACGTTCTCACCATGATCAAAAACCTTGATCAGCTTGCCCCCGCAAAATACGAGGAACTTTATCTGGCATTTGAACGGATTCAACAGGAACTTGAAATCCTCTTCAACCCCGTTGCCCATACTGACGAGACAAGATTAGTTATCCCCTTTGACGACATCAGCCAGGAGATGGCCAATGTGGTTGGCGGGAAAATGGCCAAGTTGGGGGAAATCAAAAACAGGCTCAACATCAACGTACCCCAGGGGTTTGTAATAACCGCCACGGCCTATGAACGATTTATCCGGTCAAATGACCTCCAGGACGAAATCGACACAATCACCCAGTCTGCGGGTGCAGAGGAGCTGAAAAACCTCGACATTATCAGCTCACAGATCAAACAGCGAATCATAAACTCGCCCATGCTTGAAGAGCTTGAGGCTGCGGTAATGCAAAGCTGGAATAGATTGGAACAGACAGCAGGGCACCCCCTGCCCCTTGCCATCAGAAGCAGCGCCCTGTGCGAGGACAGCCTTGACAGCTCCTTTGCCGGCCAGTATCGCAGCGAACTCAACGTGGACAAGGAGAACTTCAACCAGGTATACAAGGAAGTAGTGGCGAGCAAGTACAGTGTCCAGGCCATGACCTACCGGTTCAACAAGGGGTTCAGGGATCAGGACATTGCCATGTGCACGGGGTGCATGGAGATGGTCGATGCCGTTGCCGGCGGCGTGGTCTACACCGGGAGCCCCCTGGACCCCGACGACAGTTCTGTTTTCATAAATTCGGTCTGGGGGCTTCCAAAGCTTGTGGTGGATGGAAGCGACTCGTTTGACCTTTTTACCGTCTCCCGGGACCCTGAACTTAGAATCATCAAGAGACGGATCAACACGAAAAAAGTCCAGTACATCTGCTCAAAGGCATCATCCATTGAGATGATCGATGTTCCACCACAGCAGCAGAATCAGCCTTCGATCAGCGACGCAACAGCCATTAAACTCGCCAAAATTTCCGCAAACATAGAACATTATTACAATTTTGCCCAGGACATTGAATGGGCCCTCTCCAAGAACGGTCAGCTCTACATCCTCCAGTGCCGACCGCTCAAGCAGGTGGCCCGGGCAATTGA
Organism: Desulfobacterium sp.; assembly: GCA_034006945.1. GTDB lineage: Bacteria > Desulfobacterota > Desulfobacteria > Desulfobacterales > Desulfobacteraceae > Desulforapulum. Next base: position 27,667 of record JAVERV010000033.1, read on the forward strand.
ACTTCCGAAGCTTACCGGCCTTGGAGACCCGCTTATTTCCGGCGGCATCACGGCAAGTCCAGGAGCCGCAACAGGTGTTGTGTACAGGGCAACAAGGGATGCGGACATTCTCTGGTTTCCGGAAAACGCCATCCTGGTGGTGGAACAGGCAAGGCCAAGGTGGGCACCGCTTCTAAACAGGGCGGCGGGCATCATCTCGGAACAGGGCGGATTTGCCGGCCACTTGGCCAATGTTGCAAGGGAATTTTCCGTTCCAGCCATCATGAACATCGGGAATGCAATGGAAACCCTGGAACAGGGAGCGACCATCACCATGGATGCCGACACATGCGTCGTATTCAAGGGCAGACAGGATGCGATCTTAACGAGAAGACCGTCCACCAGGACGAATCTCATGCATAAGAGCAATGTGTTCAAACTCCTGGAACAGGCCTGTGCGCTCATTGTACCGCTAAACCTCATCGACCCCGATTCCACCGAATTCCGCCCCTCAGCGTGCAAGACCCTCCACGACATAACCCGATTTGTCCATGAACAATCGGTGCACGAGATGTTCAACTTTGGCAGCAGCAACGAATTTCCCGAACACTCCAGCAAACAGCTATACTACAACGTACCCCTCAACTGGTGGATACTCAACCTGGACGACGGCTTCACCGAAACCGTCCAGGGCCCCCATGTGCGCCTCAACCAGATCGTATCCTACCCCATGCTCGCCTTTTGGGATGGGTTTATCCTGGTGCCCTGGGACGGTCCGCCCCCGTTGGACTCCAAGGGATTGATGTCGGTGATGTTTCGGTCCACCATGAACCCGGCTCTTGTGCCCGGGGTCAAATCAAAATATGCGGACAAGAACTACTTTATGATCTCAAAAAACTACTGCAGCCTCAGCTCAAGGCTTGGATACCACTTTTCCACCATGGAGGCCCTGGTGAGCGGACGGGCCGCAGAAGACTACATAAGCTTCCAGTTCAAGGGCGGGGCCGCAGATTACGACCGCAGGATAAAGAGGGTTCACTTTATCAAGGAGATCCTCGAGAGCTACGACTTCTCGGTCATTGTACGGGAGGATACCCTGAGCGCAAGAATGGAGGACAAGGGCACCCAGGTGCTGAAAACCCGACTTATGATACTGGGATATCTCAGCCTTCATACCCGGCAGATCGATATGATCATGTCCAACGCCGCCAGGGTGGCATTTTACAGGGAAAAGATCGGCAGGGACATTGACGAAAAAATCCTAGCACCACACTTTAAGGAAGTTGAGGATGAAGATAAGTAATTGTGTTAGCGGTTAGCTTTTAGCTGTTAGCCCTTAGCTAAAAGCTAAAATAACAAAGAGGAGGAGTAAAATGGATAACATCAGCATCAATGTTTTAGTCGTAGATGACGAGGAAGAGTTTCTGGCTTCCATCACCAAGAGTCTTTCGGTTAGAAACTTCAAGGTGGTTGCCGTAAACAGGGGAGAAAAGGCAATTGAAGCGGTAAGGGAACATGCCGTTGACGTGGCTCTGGTGGACCTCAAGATGCCCGGCATCAACGGAGATGAGACCCTGGCCGCCCTTAAAAAAGAGCAGGAGGGGCTTGAGGTGATAATCCTCACCGGCCACGGCACCATTGACTCGGCCGTGGAGTGCACAAGGATCGGCGCCTTTGCATTTCTCCAGAAACCGTGTGAACTCAACGAACTTCTAGACACCCTGCACAGGGCCTATGAGAAAAAACAAAAAAACGTAGAAGAGATAAACGAACGGCGTATCAAAGGAATCCTCAAGTCAAAGGCATGAGATTTGTCTCGCCCGGGGTAAAAGGAGCTTTTCGGCCGGATTCCAGGACCGAAAAGCTCCGGCCTGAAAGTTATAAGGGGAAAAGTTCGGCTCAAAATTTCGGCAGGGGATATGGATGCAAGGGGCAACGACTATGAATGTATTCAAGCGAATCAAACGATTAAAGACTATTCTCATTGATGATGACGAATGGATCAGAGATGCCATGTCCATCTTCTTTGCAAGCGAGGGATGTTCAATTCAAACCCTTGAAACCGCAGAAGAGGCCTTAAAGGTGTGCGAAAAAGAACGCTTTGATATCGTTATTGTCGACTACATGCTGCCGGGAATGAACGGAATATCCTTCTTAAAGACCCTGGAAACTCTAATAGAAAACCAGAATCCCGTGCCTTCACCCATGGTCAAAATCTTGATCACGGCCCATGGTGATGATGAAATCGTAACCCTTGCAAAAAAGGCTGGAGTCCATGCGATCGTCCACAAACCCTTTACACCGGAAGCCATTGAAGATGCCATCCGCAACCACATGGGGCCTTGATCATAATACTTGCCCACCTGTCATAATTGATGGTTCGACAGGGGCTTGTGCCATTGGAGGCTCAATCTTTTATCAAGCTCCAAACTATTGACAACAGATTGTCCTACAATATAGACACCTCAGGGCAAAAACAATGGTATCATGCCGCCGCCTTTGCCCTCCCATATGTTCTATTGAGTGTTTTTTTGCTTTGAGTTTAACGTCATCCTCTATCCTGTTACAAGTTGAAATCATCTAAGCTTTTAAGCTAACAGCACCATTCAAAACCATGAAACGTCTCCACAATGGTCTTCTTTATGGGCCCAGGGTCCACCCAGGTTGAAACAACCTGATCATCGAGTAATAAAAAGCATTGCTTTTTTCGTTTCAATTGGCAACCATTGAAATGTCAGACAGGATCAATCAAAAGCTTGTTCATCATTAAAAGGAGGGTGGGGCGTGATAAAATTACACCATCAGCACTATCCTAACAGGAAAAAAAGTATTCCCCACCCCCTGTTTCTGCTTGCCCTTTTTTTAAATCTTTTGTTCCTTCCTGGCCAGAATGCGTTCTCCGATCAAAATGTGGACCAGGCGACTCTTCGCCAGGTCTCGTTGCACCTTCCATGGCTCCATCAGTTTCAATTTGCAGGCTATTACGCCGCCATTGAACAGGGCTACTATGCAAGGGCCGGTTTCAAGGTCAGAATCATCGAAGGGACTCCCGGCAACAAACCCGTGGAAGAGGTGGTGTCTGGACGGGCCGCCTATGGGGTGGGGCGCTCAGAGATCCTTCTCCACCGCCTCCACGGGCTCCCCCTTGTAGTTCTTGCCGCTGTTATGCAGCACTCGGCCGTTGTGCTTCTCACACGGGCAGATGCCGGTTTCAACTCTCCCCGGGATCTCATCCACCGCCGGGTGATGACGCTCAACGGCCGTGAAGCAGCCGAATACATGGCCATGTTCCGAAGAGAGGGGATTTCACTGGAACAGCTGACACTCCTTGAAAGCAGCTTTGATATAAATGACCTTATCAAGGGGAACACCGACGCCCTTAACGCTTATTCCACCAACGAACCTTACACCATGGAAGGTCTGGGAGTTAAACCCAGGATGATCCGGCCCATCGACTACGGGGTCGATTTTTATGGGGACTGTCTGTTCACCTCCGAGGCGGAGCTCAGGAAAAACCCGGATCAGGTGAAGGCATTCAGGGCCGCATCCATTGCCGGATGGGAGTATGCAATGGCCCACACCCGGGAGATGATCCAACTCATCCAGACCCGGTATGGAGCCAAACAAACCCTTGCCCACCTGGAGTTTGAAGCGGGAGCCCTGAAAGAACTGATAATGCCCGACCTCATCGAAATCGGCCACATGAACCCCAAACGCTGGGATCATATGGCCAGAACCTATGTGGAACTTGGCATGGCCGAGCCCGATTATTCCCTCATGGGATTTATCTATAACCCTGACACCACCGCCTACCCCTTCTGGGTGAAATATATGTTCTGGGTCTCTGTTGCATCAGCCCTTTTAACCGGCTTTTTTTCGATCTTTCTCCTGATCCATAACCGGCGACTCACGACCGAGATTAACCGACGAAGCGCCGTTGAAAAGGCACTTGCCGCAAGCGAAGAGAGATACCGTTCCATGATGGAATCCATGATGGATGCAGCCTATATTTGTTCACCGGATTTTTTAATCCAGTACGTAAATCCAAGGATGAAAATGAAGCTCGAACCTGATCCCATGGGTAAACCCTGCTACAGAACAATTTACCATCAAGAGGACAAATGTCCCTGGTGCACATTTGACAGGGTTCAAAGGGGTGAACATGTTGAGCATGAACTCCTTAACCCCGTTGACAACCATTTTTATTCAGTTACAAGTTCGCCGATTAATTTTTCCGGGGATGCGCCTCTGGACCAGGGCAAGCCACCCCCTTCAAAACTGACCATTTTAAGGGATATTACCCAGCAAAAGGCCCTGGAGACAAAACTTGCCCATTCCAGAAGAATGGAATCCCTCGGCACCCTCACAGGGGGGATTGCCCATGATTTCAACAATCTTCTGTACATCATGATGGGCAACGCAGAACTTGCCCTGGAGAATATTCCTGAATCATCGCCTGCCCATGTCAATCTCACAGAGATCATCAATGCGGGGAAAAGGTCCGCAAGGATCATAGGGCAGCTCCTCAGCTTCAGCCGCGGGGACAACGGACAATTAAAACCCATGGATGGGGTCGCAACCCTGGGGGACTCCCTTGATTTAATTCGGGCGACCCTTCCAAGCTCCATCAAGATCCACAGAGAGCTTCCCGACAAAAAACTATGGATGGTCGGAGACCCGGACCAGATACGTCAGCTTCTCATTAACCTTTGCATCAACGCCTTCCAGGCAATGGAAAAAACCGGCGGCACCATCGAAGTCCTGGTGGATTCCACCACCCTTACCGACGAATCTACCCCCATCCACAGGAAACTTCCTCCGGGCCGATACCTCAGGCTAATTGTAAAGGATACGGGACCGGGCATACCCCATGAAGTTATGGATCGGGTCTTTGACCCCTATTTCACCACCCGGGGAGTCGGCAAGGGGACTGGGATGGGTCTGCCCCTTACCCACGGAATCGTAAAAAACCACGGAGGGACGATCACGGTGGATTCGATTCCTGGCCAGGGGGCTATATTTACCATCCTTTTTCCCCTTATCGAAAAAAAAGAGAACCAGGAGAAGAGGCAACCACAAGAAAAAAAAATAAAAGGGGATCTGATGATTCTTTTTGTAGACGATGAAAAAATGATCACGAACCTGATGAAAAAGGCATTGGAGCGGCACGGTTACAAGGTCGTTGCCATGACAAATCCAGTCCAGGCCCTGGAAAAATTCAAGTCGGAACCCACAAACTTTAACCTGGTGATCACAGATATGACAATGCCGGGGATGGGGGGTGAAACACTCTCCCGGGAGATACTGAAGATCCGGCCTGACATTCCAATTATCATTTCGACCGGTCACAGCAACCTTATGGATAATACAAAGGCAAAACAGATGGGAATCACCACCTATATAATGAAACCCATGGCCATATCAGAACTTGTGGAATGCATTAAAACGGTTCTTGATCAGCAGCCATTGTGACCGAGGCTCCCCAAAGGGGACCGCAAGGGATCGCCCCTACATTCGATCTGGTCGAACGTTACCCCCACTACCCACTGTCTACTGTCTACTATTCAATCCAACCAGGCGCTGTTTTTCCCCGTACGCCTCTCCAATCTTCTCACATAGATCCTCAAACCGGGCAGGTTTGAGCACATAGTCAAAGGCCCCTAACTTCATGCCCTCAACGCTTGACTCAACAGTGCCGTGGCCTGTGAGTAAAACCACCTGGGTAAGGGGCTTGAGCTTTTTTATTCCATGGAGGGTGTCAAGACCATCCAGGCCTCCGGACATTTTAATGTCGAGGAGGACCACATCAAATTCGTCGTGACCGATCTTTTCCAGGGCCTCTTCCCCGCTTGCCGCCCCAACTGTGTTGATTCCTCGTTTATCGAGGCGTTTGACTATGGTTTCCAGAAAATCGATCTCATCGTCAACGACCAGCACTTTAACTTCCATAAAACTCTCCTATCGGTCTTGATCATAAGGCCATGATTAGTTTAGGCTTTCTTCATAATTGTTGGTTCAACAGGGTCAGCAAACGTTTCATCTGCAACCCTAAATGATTTTTTTCGAAGTCGTAAGGGGCAGAGCAACGGTAAAGCAGGTTCCGCCACCCTGCCTGGCATGCACCTGAATGGTTCCACCGAGACGTTCAACAATGGTGTAAGTAATGGACAGCCCGAGCCCAGTCCCCCGGTTGACACCCTTGGTGGTAAAAAACGGATCAAAAATTTTCTTTTTAAGGGCCTTGGGAATGCCCTTACCCGTGTCTCGTATATGAATCATCAAAAAATCTGCCTTTACTGCAGTTTCAACCCAGATGGTTCCCTGTTTTTCAATGGCGTCAACGGCATTGTTCAAAATATTCAAAAACACCTGCTGGAGCTGGGATTGATCGCTCATGATCTCTGGAATGGAGAGATCGAACTGCGTTTCGATCCTGATCTCGTTGATCCCGGCGTGGTATTCGAGGAACTCCAGGGTTTTCCGGAGCACCTCATTGATGTTCACCCGTTCCATCACAGGCTCCATACTCCTTGCAAAACCCAGCATGTTGTGGGTCACCTTGGCGGCCCGCTCCACATGCTCCTCGATCTTTTTAAGGGCCAGGTCATACTCTTTGAAATTTTCGCTCTCCCGGAACTGTTCCTCTTCCAGGAGATCGCGCATCCAGCCCGCCTTTGCAGCGATAATTCCCAGGGGGTTGTTTATTTCATGGGCCACCCCAGCGGCCATCTTGCCAAGGGCCGCCATCTTGTCCGTCTGGACAAGCTGGGCATTGACATCCTTCAGTTCCATCTCTCTTTCCCTGAGCTTATTTACGCTCATACCCGTTGTAACAACGGTTGTCAACACAATGGCAAGAACTGCAATGAGAAACATGGCGATATCCCTGGAGCTTATGCCGGAAAACGAGGGAAGGTTCTCGTTCATGTCCTGGGTTACGATGAAAAGCCAGTTGTTGTTGTTTATCCATCGCCCGGCATAGACCACGCCATGGTCGGATTTGTCCATGCTTTTTACCACCGTGGTACCGGACCCGAACCTTGCAGGGTCAATTTTAGAAACCGTAAGAATTCTCTGCTGGTTGAATCTGGGTGGGCTTTGAAAGACCCCCTGGCGGTTGATGATAAAGGCGTCTCCGGTTTTACCTGTCTGGGCGGTTGCCACAAGGCGCACAAATATTTCAGGATCAATGGTGGCCCTCAATATCCAGTCCCCGGTGGAATCTCCTGCCTTTACGGCAATTACAAAGTGGGGAAGCTGTCGATATCCCATATATACGTCACTGACAAAAACCCCCTTGACCATGACCAGGTTAAACCAGGTCTGCTCGCTGTAGTTGAGCCCCGTAAGCCTGTAAGGTCCGACATAGGCAAGGTGTTCCCCGAGACTGTCGATCACCCCCAGGTCCACAAGACCTCCTCCGGTCTGGGCGTTTATGATCTCAAACAGCTCTTTTAAATGTACGGGATCCCGGTAAAAATCAAGGGTTCCTGCCTTGGCAATGGCCGACAAAATCGCCTTGCGCTCTTCAAGGAACAGGTCCAGACTCTCGGAGCAGGTTCTGCCCCTTGAGACCACCTGCTCTTCAACCCGCTGGGAAAAGGCCCTTGCAAAACCCGTGTAGATTGTGTACCCGAGCAGTGCCAGGGGAACAAACGAGATCAACAGGGTGGTGATGACGATCTTCTGGCGGAACACCTGGTAAATGGGTTTGTTCATGTGACCACTCCTACTCCAAAACTCTTTTCATACCTATGATTTTTTTCTATGTTTTTTGCAAGGGATGTGCCATTACACATAATGGCATTAAATTTGCTGACATGCTACAGTAAAGTAAACAAGCGTATATGAATAAATAATGCAAGACAGGAGGTATAAAGATGACAATGGCAACACGCCTGCTGATAGTGGATGATGAAGAGCGGTTTCTCAAAACGACAAAGGCCCTTATGGAAAAAAGGCAATGTGTTGTCGCAACTGCCCCGGGAGGGATCGAGGCCCTTGATCTTCTTCGCAGACAAGAGGTTGACGTGGTTGTCCTGGATGTAAAGATGCCGGGCATGGACGGGGTCGAGGTACTGGGCAGAATTAAAAAAGATCACCCCCTGGTGGAGGTGATCATGCTCACGGGTCACTCAACCACTGAATCGGCGGTTGAAGGGATGAAACTCGGGGCTTTTGACTATCTTTTAAAACCCTGTGACATCGATATTCTCCATGGCAAAGTTCTGGAGGCCAGGGACAAAAAACTGACCAGACAGGAACGAATGAATCGGGACAAGGAAAATCGATAATCACCAGCATCATAACCAACGTTTCCCGTTCCGGTCAGGATAACCAAATGGGGCGTAATGATACTTGCAAAGCATTCTTTTACCTTTTGTAAAAACTGTTGACACCCTTACGGAGAGATCTTGATCATAAGGTCCCTAGCTCGTTCTATTTGTCAGGTTCTCCTTAGTTTACCATTGGCACTCTCTTTGCAGTACTATTTTCCAGGATCTCACCCAAACAAACGGAGCCCGGAAATTGAAAAAGGACAAACCCAACACAATCCGACGAATGTTAGTATTCCGACTTCTCATGCTTCCCATGGTGGTTCTGCTGCTGATCTGTGCCACCATTGTCTTCTACCTGACCACCTACTCGAGGGATCAGGTAAAAAACGATCTGATGCGCACGGCCAGGGACCACAGGAACCTGATTGACCATTTCTTCACTGAAAAAAACGCCACCCTCAGATTCATCACTACCTCAAACAACCTGGAATCAATATCAGACCCTGCCTTTCTCAACCGCCTGTTCAAGAGCCTTCAGGCAGAATCCAAGGCCTTCGTGGATCTTGGGGTCATCGATGAACAGGGAAATCACATGGCCTATGCCGGTCCCTATGACCTTGCCGGAAAAAACTATGCTGACACCCCCTGGTTCCAGGAGGTGAAGGAGAAGGGCTCCTATATCTCAGACGAATTCCTGGGATTTAGAAACATCCCCCACTTTATAATTGTGGTAAAACAAACGGAAGCCGACAAAACCTGGTATCTCAGGGCCACCATTGACACCTATTTCTTTAACGATCTTGTGGAAAACATAAGAATAGGCAAGACAGGTGAAGCCTATATCGTCAATGACAGGGGAGTTTTCCAGACCAGACAGCGATCGGGAGGACGTCTGATGGAGGATGACCCCGACTTCGGCTTCTACGCCATGGCAGATGACAACGGTGCATCTTTCAGCGCAGGCGGCCGCTTTAACCGTCAGTATATCTACTCCGCCGTCCCCTTGAAACACAAAAACTGGACCCTGGTGGTCCGCCAGGCATCCACCGACGCCTTTGCTCCCCTTGCCCTGTCCGCCCTTGTCTCGTTTCTCATCATTCTAGGCGGCGGCACAGCCGTTGCCGTGACCGGTTATATAATGGCATCCAACATGGCCAACCGCCTGAGGGTCTCCGATGTTGAAAAGCGGGAAATGAGCACCCAGCTTATCATTGCTGGAAAGCTTGCCGAGGTGGGTGAAATGAGCACAGGCATTGCCCATGAAATCAACAATCCCCTCCAGATCATGAAGGCTGAGCTTGCCATGATCGAGGTGTTGTTCATTGATCTTGACCCCCTTTTGGACCAGGGAGGCAGGGAAATCATGGTCCAGGTCAAGGACTCAACCGACCAGATCGGAATCCAGATCACACGGTGCGCCACCATCACCCAGGGCCTGCTCAACTTTGCCAGAAAAACCGACCACGAGCTCTCCCCAATCAAAATCCAGACACTTCTTCCCCAAATCGTCCAGATGGTGGACCACCGGGCAAGGATCGAGGATATTCGCATTGTACAGGAAATAGACCCTGACCTTCCCGAAATCATGAGCGACGCAAACCAGCTCCAGCAGGTGTTTTTAAATCTTCTCAACAACTCAATCCACGCCCTTGAAAAGAGACCCCAGGCTGAAATCCGCATCAAGGCCATGGGAAACGAGGATCACCTGATCATAGCCTTCAGCGACAATGGTTGCGGGTTTTCCAGGGCAGCCATGGAAAAGGCATTTTTACCCTTTTTCACCACAAAACCCGTTGGCATAGGAACAGGCCTCGGGTTGAGCACCGTCTACGGAATCATCAAGGGCCTTGGCGGGGAGGTTACCCTCACAAGCAAGTTGAACCAGGGATCTACATTCCTGATCCACCTGCCCTTCACCTTTAACGAAGAAAACCTGGACACAGCCTAGTCCCAGGATCACCCCTTTGGTTTCCAATGTTCCGGCCAGGGAAACCAAAGGGGCTCTACCACCTACCATAAGCATCTACTACCCACCACCTACCACCTACTACCCACTACCCACTACCTACTACCTACTACCTACTACCTACTACCTACTACCCATTACTCAACACCCAACACCAATTACATTATCAATTTGAAAAATTTCCTGACACCTGGTTCCAGCCACCCCGTCCAACCCAGGAGACCAAAAAAAATAAGCTTATAAAATCAATTACTTATTTAACAAGGGACAAACTGGTCAGGCTGGCACACATATTGCCATATTATCTTAATAACAGGACGATCAAGTTTGACTGTTTAGTCAATGTTAAGAGTAAGCGAGCAAATCAAGGAGGAGATGATGTCACACACGGGTAAAAACACACAACCCAAACCAATTCAACACTGTTTTGAAGAAAGGAGGATGTAACATGACCGGAAAAATAAAAGTGATGATGGTGGATGACGAGCCCAGATTTCGCGAAACCGCATCAAAATTATTAGAAAAAAAAGGTTTTGAAACGACTATCGCCGGATCAGGAGAAGAGGCCATCGGCATCCTGGAAAAAAAACCCCAGGATGTGATTCTTCTGGATATCAAAATGGGAGGAATGGACGGGCATGAAACTTTAGCACAAATCAAAAGGATTGCCCCAGAGTCTCAGGTAATCATGCTCACAGGTCATGGAAGTGCTGACTCTGCCAAAGACTCCCTCAAACTCCAGGCCTTTGATTATCTGGCCAAGCCATGTGATATTGACATCCTTTCCATGAAAATCAAAGGAGCCTTTGCAGTAAAGCAGGGAGGGGTTGCCCAAACGGAAAAAAAAGCCAGGGATATCATGACCGGCATTGACGCTTATTCCACGGTGCACCTCAACACCACCATTCGTGAAGCCATAGAAAAACTCATGGGGTCATTGACCGATCTTGCCGCAAGCAGCCTGATCCGGAAAACTCCCCGTCAGTCACTTTTCGTGTTTGACGACAAGAAGAATTTTGTGGGAATGCTCGGCGTAAAAGACCTCATAAAGGGAGCCCGCCCCTATTTTCTATCCCCGCCTAAATCCCAGATGGTGGACAGCATAAGGTTTTCCCACGTATTCACAGGGGGTTGGGACGGGCTTTTCACCATCCAGATGAAGGCCCTTGCCAAAAAGAAAATCGGTGAACTCGTCTTGGAACCACCGACGCTGATCGATGAAAATGCAAACCTGATGGAGGTGTCAGAACTGTTCTTCAAGACCCGGAATACGAGACTTATTGTCACATCCGGCAAACGGGTAATCGGCGTATTAAGGGAGCAGGATCTTTTCTTTGAAATCGTGAGCATCGTTGCCAGTTAAAATGATTGGAGGATAAAACTAATGAGTAATGAATTAAATATTGCCAATTTGGAAGAAGAAGGCGGGGGCGAAAAAAAGCAGACAGCGTCCCTGAAATGGGTAGCCATATCAATCGCTATAGGGCTTGGCATCTGGCTGCTCCCCACCCCGGAAGCCCTGGGGTTAAGGGGACACGGCTTTCTTGCCCTGCTCACCTCAGTTGTCATACTCTGGACTTCTGAAGCCATTCCCATCGGGGTTACCTCCATCGGAGTGGGCTGCGCCATGATCATACTGAAGATCCAGTCGGCAAGGGCCGCCTGGGAACCCTATGCCAACAGAACCGTAGTTTTTGTCTTCTTCATCATCATGCTCGGTGTGATGCTCAGCCAGACCACCATACCCAACCGACTGATGTCGTACATACTGAAGGTCGGCGGCACCAATGTCAAGCGCCTCAGCTTCACCCTGTGCATGGGTGCGA
>JAVERV010000150.1:0-6529 GCA_034006945.1 Desulfobacterium sp.
CAAACTCATAGGGATCCTTGTCGTTGTCTCCATTTAAGCTGGTTGCATCGTCAGCAAAGAGATAGGCACCAACAACATCAAGGGTAAGATTATCAATCAGCTGATAGGTAACCTTGAGGTCGAGCTCTGTTCCAAGCTTGTCTTCCTGCCTGTTATTAGGATACACCACATCTTCGGCACGCATTGCATACCATACGTCACCGGTAACGGAGAGTTTTTCAGAAAGATTTACGGTTGATCCAAGGTTAAAGGCAATGATGTTGGAGACTTTATCACCAGGTGCACCGGCTGATGCCTGGTTATCAAAGATACCATAACCCATGATCTCTGACCAGTAGTAGGACTGACCTTCCGGACCGCCGATATTGTACCAGGCTTCATAATCGCCGTCATTGGTATCATCGTCGCCTGATATATAGAATGCCTGGCCGTGGATACCCACCGTGTCTGAAACGGCAAAATTACCACCAGCGGCAAGGAGGTAGGCCTTGTGATCAATATCAGCTAAGTCGTTGTAAACACCACCCTGATAGTAGAAAGAACCCCAGAGAGAGAGAGCACCGAAATTGGCATCCACATCTGTACCGATCATGTAGGTATAATTGCTGTCTGCAAGATCAGCGTAAAGGGCAAGGGGAGTAATGGTAAAATCACCCGCCTTAAATGCATGGGCAATCACGTAGGCCTGGGCATCATCACCCATGTTCTGGCCTTGCTCATCTATCTTCATGTAGACCAGGGAGGTGTTGTCGGCTACGGTAAGGTTGATTCCAGAGTAGTCATCGTCAAAGATGAAACCCCTGGCAAGGACCAGACCCTGCTGACCGATCTTGGCATTAACCATTCCAAGGTTTGCGTCAACATAGGAGTTCTTTACCCTGATGTGGCCGGTACCATCGGCACTGATCTTACCGCCGTTGTCATCGCCCCAGATGGTGTTGAACTCAAACTTGTTGACGAACTTGAGGTTGTCGTTCAGAACTGCCGTATAAAAGAGACGGGTTCTTGTGTCTATCAGGGAGACGTTTGAACGACTATTCACTTTTGGATTGTAATTTGCATCAGACTTATCAGAGGTTCCATTAAAATTACCCTGGGTAAACATACGGGTACGCCAATAACCGCCGAACTCATGCTCGATTGCAAATGCGGGGGCTGTGAAGGCCAGGCCCACAATAGCAACAAGAGCTGCTACCAACATTTTTTTCATCTTTTTTCTCCTTTGTCTAAAATGCCGTTCTCCGCTCCCTGGACACCATGTCCGAAGGTCTGGTTGAAAAGATCCTGAAAGGGGCCCTTTTATTTCCCCGGGCAGGATATTTTCTCAAACAGCATAACTCTTTAAAAACACTCCTTTTTTAGAAAGAAGTATGATTTAAATATCAGCGTAAAGAGCTTATGTCAAGCAATTTTGCATTAATTCATGTTTTCCCCCGCCCTTTGACCCGGCTTATTCTCTTTACTTTCTCACCCTTTATGATAAAAAGCAGTAAACATTCGGCCAGCACCCCACCCTTACCTGTTTTAGCCTGCCCACATACCATTAGCATGCTGCGCAGACCCCAATAGGCGAGTATGAGGACTGGCCAAATATTATTTTAAAATCACACACGGAAAACCGTTAATCAAGAACCTAATACAATACAAAAAAAGAGGAGCCTCTCCATTGAAATCCGGCAAAACAACCATCCTACTCACCCTTTTCCTTATCTTCACCTGGATCGCCGGCCCGGCCCTGGCGGCGACGACCCGAATAGTTGTAAAGCCCTTTACCATAGAGGCGGAAGAGCCCTACCCCTTTCTTGAAAAGGGGATATTCAAGATGCTCTTCTCCCGCCTTCAGATTCCCGGCACATCCAGACCCATGCTTGAAACAGACCCGGAAGCCGGAACGGCAGACTATGTGCTCACGGGCAACATCCTCATCTTTGGGGAGGGCATCAGCACCGACGCCCGCCTTGTGGATGCAAAGACCGGAGCCCCGGTCCTCTCCTTCAACCGCCTCGGGGAGACAAAGGGGGATGCCCTGGCCCACGTCAACATGCTGGCAGACGAGATAAAGTCAGAGGTCCTGGGAATTACCTCGGGCGCCAAGGCTGCTCCTCAAGCCACCGAGCAGCCGGCAGTTGAAGACCAGGCCCGGATCCGTGGGGAAGAACCCACCGCCACCCTGTGGAGGAGCCAGACCTTTGATGAGGGGATCATCTCCCTGGCCCTTGCCGATGTCACAGGCGACGGCAGGAATGAAACAGTTATTGCCTCACGAAGCAGCATGACCCTCATGACCCGGGAGGGAAAGGCCCTTAAGAAGATCGCGGCCTTTGAGACCGGCATGAACCTCGAGATCCTTACCGTGGATGCAGGGGACATCAACGGCAACAAAAAGGCCGAGATCTACCTCACCTGCATCGACCAGCGCACAAAGCGCCCCTCATCCCTCGTGGTGGAGTGGAACGGGACAGGCTTTACGACGCTCATGGATAATGACTCCCGGCTCTTCAGGGTCATGGAGACAAAAACTCGGGGAACCCTCCTCTTTGGCCAGACGCCGAGGGACAAGGATAAGATGCTGGACGGCCAGGTCTCCCAGCTCTCCTGGCAGGGGAATGCCCTTGTGGAGTCCCCCTATAAGCTTCCCGGCGAGGCAACCCTCTACAGCTTTACCTTCGGGGATGTCATGAACAACGGCTCCGAGGCCATTATCACCCTCACCCTTGACGGCCGTATCGAGGTTTTTTCCGACGACGGCCGCATGGCGTGGAAGAGCCCGGAAGGGTACGGAGGTTCGGCCAACTACCTGGAGTACAAGGGGTACCTTTACAACAGGAACGACGGGTTTCAGATGAGCCGGTTTTTTCTCCAGCAGCGGCTCTTTGTTGCCGACCTTGACGGGGACGGGAAGAACTCCCTCATCGTTGTGAAGAATGTGGATGAAGCCGGGGTCCTCAAGAAGACCCGCTTTTTTTCCAAGGGAATCATACTTTCGCTTGCCTGGGACGAGATGGGCCTTGCCCCGGAGGGCAGGACCAGAAGCTTTCCAGGTTATTTCTCCGACTACACCATCGGTGATATGGACAACGACGGAAAACAGGAGCTTGTCTTTGCCATCTCCCGGTCCGAAGGGATGGTTGGTCAGCGCAACACCTCAAGGCTCTACTCCCAGGACAGGATTGCCAAAAACGCCGGGGAATTCTATTAGAAATAGCCTCCCCCCTTTGGTTTCCGATGTTCCGATTAGGGAAACCAAAGGGGACTCTACTGTCGATATGCCAACAATCGAGTTTCAGGCATTGAAACAATTCCGGTTACATGGGATAATTTAAACATTTATTCCCACAAGCCAAGGAGACGCCAATGGCAGATACAATCTTGAAGGATAGGGTAAGCGGCCTTGAACGGATGATGATGGAACTTGCCTATGAATCCATGAAGACCGATATAGCTCTCAGGGATTTAGCTTCTCAAATGACGAGTTTTAAAGATGAGATGGCTGACTTTAAAAACGAGATGTCGGATTTTAAAGATGAAATGTCAGATTTTAAGAATGAGATCAGAAACGACACAAAAACGCTTAAAAAAGATTTAAACAAGAAGTGGGGGGAACTTGCCAACAAAATGGGAACCATTGTGGAGGATATTGTTGCCCCGGGATTAAGGGGTGTTGCCAGGCAATATTTCGGGGTGGAAGAATTTGACCTTTTTACCCCCCGCATCAGACTCCGCAATAATGACCGGTCCCAGATCCGGGAATTTGACGTGATCGCCGAGACTGAAGATTATTTTTTTATCGTGGAGACAAAGGCATCCCCACGCACGGAATATATATCGGCGTTCATCAAATTCCTTCCTGAGTTGAGCACATGGTTCCCGGCAAGCCTTGAAAAAAAGCTGGTACCCATCTTTGCCTCCCTTTACCTGTCCGACGAAAACATTCGGTATCTGACCAGGAACAATATTCTTGCCATGGCCACAAGCGATGGCGGCATGGATATTTACAACAAAGAGCTCTTATCAAAATTTAGCGTCAAGTAACATTATCACACAACCCGCCTGAACAACCGCTCAAGACCGTTAATGCCCCACCGGATACGGATGGGCCGCCCATGGGGACAATGGTCAGGGTTTTCGCAGGAGTCAAGCTGAAGAAGGAGAGCCTGCATCTCCCTTAGGTTCAAGGCCTGGTTGGCCCTGATGGCAGAATGGCAGGCCATGAGAATCAGGCAGTCGTCGAGCCACTGACCGGTCACGTGGCCGGGATCCCCTCCCGATTCTGCAAGCCTTGCCACTATATCCAGCACCAGGGGCCGCACATCCCTGTGGTCGATGATGGCGGGGACGGATTTGACGATGAAGGCCGTTCCCCCAAAGGGTTCGATCTCCATGCCCACCGCCGCAAGATCGGGAAGGATGCTCTCCAGGAGATCTGCCTCAGCATAGGTGAGCTCCAGGGTTTCTGGTACGGCAAGGGTCTGGGAGGGAACGGTGTTGCCGTCGGATCTTTGCTTGAGCCGATCGTACACTATCCTCTCATGGGCCGCGTGCTGGTCCACAAGAACCATCTGCCTGCCATCCTGAACTATTATATAGGTTCCAAACACCTGGCCGATCACTACGGGTTCGGACCCCGGCTGCCGGCACTCTTGTGGGGAGGGGGCTGGCCCCGGCTTTAATAAAGCACCAGGAATGGGCTGCCCGGGTTTATGCAGGTGCATGCCCAATGATGACCGGCCCTGGAGGGGGGGACCCGCCTGTGACTCATCGGGCAAGGGGTGATCCGAGGAGGACGGTTTGTTAAAAAGAGGCTCGGGCGCTGAAACCGATGACGACTCACCCGGCGGCGCTCCCCACTGGAAAAGGGAGGGTTCTGTATGGCGCTTCCTGGGTCGGCCCATGGAATCAGCACTATCTCCATCTGTAGCTTCTCCATCTTGACTCTCTGGATCTTTACTCTTCTTGCCGTCCTCCGGCTGCCCTGCCCCATATTCAACCCCGGAAGAGCCGGAAGCGACAGAAGGAGCCACCCCGTCCGATCTTAAAAAGGCGTCACGCACGGCTCTGACTACCAGGGAAAAAACCCTCTGCTGATCAACGAAACGCACCTCGAGCTTTGACGGATGCACGTTGACATCCACCCGGTCAGGGGCAAGGGTGACAAAGACGAGACCAAGGGGATACCTGCCCTTCATGAGGCGGCCCCTGTACCCCTGGAGGATGGCCGCCACAAGGCTCCGGTCGTTGACAAGACGGTTGTTGACAAAGAGCCGCAGATTTTTGGACGTACCCCTTGTGAACAGGGGGTCCACAGGATCGGACAGAAATCCTGTCACGGTGATCCCATCCGCCGCAAGTTCTATCTGTCTGAGCTTTGAAAGGGCGTCCAGGCCAAACACCTCCCCTGCCCTTGTCTCCATGGTGGCAGACGCTGAAAAGGCCTTGACCAGGCGATCGTTGTGCAGGAGGCGAAAGCCCACTCCAGGGGCGCCCAGGGCCATGCCGGTAAACACATCGGCAATGTGGCCCATCTCCGTGCCTATGCCCTTGAGAAATTTCCTCCTTGCTGGGGTGTTGAAGTAGAGCTGGGCCACCTCCACCATGGTGCCGATGGGCGCACCTGCATCCTCTACATCCACAACCCTGCCGCCGTTGATCTGTATCTTTACTGCCAGGTCGCTCTGTCGTTCCCTCGTGGTCAGGGTAAAGCGCGACACGGCCGCCATGGAGGGAAGGGCCTCGCCCCTGAACCCGAAGGTTTTTATGGAAAAAAGATCCTCGTCCGTGAAGATCTTGCTCGTGGCGTAGCGTTCGATGGCAAGGAGGGCGTTGTCCCGGGACATGCCGGAACCGTTGTCTGCGATCCTTATCAAATCCCTGCCCCCCTTTACAATCTCGGCCGTGATCCTTGTGGCGCCGGCATCCAGGGCATTTTCGACGAGCTCCTTGACAACCGATACCGGCCGTTCCACCACCTCGCCTGCGGCAATCTTGTTGGTGAGGATATCCGAAAGAATTCTTATGTCAGTCACAGGGCTTCTCCACCACAATCAACAACTGGTATCATTTTCCGGGTCCCGCACAAACCTGAGGAGAAATTCCCCCTCGGCCGGGGTCAGGTCAAACTTCATGCAGACCTTGTCCACAAGCAGGATTACATTCGCGTCTGGATCTGACTTTCTCTCCTGGGCCATTTGGCGAACTGCGGCCCTTAAATTCTCGCCTTCAGGCAACGGGTATGTCATGGCTCCTCCTTTAGCTTTTAGCTTTTAGCTATTAGCTTTTAGCTAACAGCCAACTGCTAACGGCTAACAGCTATAGTGTTCTTAAAATTTCGGCAATCCTGGCAATCCAGGCCGGCTCTGCTCAAATCCATAGCCGGCCTTGAGCACATTCATCTCATCAAAGCGACGCCCGAGGATCTGCAACCCCATGGGCAGCCCCTTTGACGACAGGGCCGATGGAACCGACAGACCGGGGATACCTGCCATGTTGGCAGACAGGGTGAAGGTGTCCTCCAGATACATGGTCACGGGAT
>JAVERV010000151.1:0-6518 GCA_034006945.1 Desulfobacterium sp.
TAGAGCGGCCGGTGCTGGTGGTTGCCCCGTTGAGTATTCTGGAAAACTGGCAGGATGAGGTCCATGAAACATTTATTGAAAGCCCTTTTCGGGATATTGTGATTTTACAGGCCGCAGGAGATCTTCAAAAATTCAAGTTACAAGGGGGAGGCATTGAAATTCGACAAAATGCCGGTGCACCCCTACCGGCAGAAGTTCCGGATTTTTCTGAAAGTATCAATGATAAAAAAGACCAGGATAACAATGGCATCAGATATGCGCTGAAAGTGGGGAAAACCTTTGGCAGTCATAGACTGGACATGGACAGGCGCCTTGTTATCACCACCTACCAGACATTAAGAGATTATCAGTTCTCATTATGTCGCATTGACTGGTCCTTTGTGATCTTTGATGAAGCCCAGCATATCAAGAATCCCAACACCCTGGCCACCCGGGCGGCCAAGGGGTTGAAAGCGCAGTTTAAATTGCTGACCACGGGTACCCCTGTTGAAAATCATCTGGGCGACTTCTGGTGCCTCTTGGATACTGCAAGTCCTGGAACCCTGGGTGCCTATCAGTCCTTTCGCAAAACCTATATTGCTCCCATCCGACAGGCAGGTGCTTCAGAGGTTTTCCAGGTACGACTTGATGTGGGAAGAGAGTTAAGAAAAAAAACAGGAGCTTTGATGCTGCGAAGATTGAAAGAGGATAATATTGAAGGGCTTCCCTCCAAAATTTTTCATTTGGGCATCAGAGTTGATGACCATCATTATGCATACCATGCCGCATTGGATAAAACCATGCAAGGAGAGCAGCTCCAGCGTTATAACACCATCATAGATGTTGTACTGGAATCAAAAGAACAGGGGGATTCCCGGGGCCAGACGCTCTCCGGTCTTCACCGCTTAAGGGAAATATCCTTGCATCCGTTCCTGTTGAACCAGGGAACCCTTAACGCTCCTAAAAATAGTGAAAAAGCCCGGGATACTTTTAAGTTTTCCGGAAAACTGCATTCCCTTTTGTCCATCCTGGATGAAAAAAAAGTGCTTGGCGAAAAGGTGATCATTTTTCTCATCAACAAAAGACTTCAAACCTATCTCAAGGCATCATTGGACAGGATTTATAAGCTCAACATACATATCATAAATGGAGACACAAAGGCAGTCGCCAAATCAAAACGGGGTCAAAATAAAACCAGAAAGGCCTTTATCCAAAACTTTGAATCTCAGCCGGGGTTTGGCATATTGATCATGTCGCCCATTGCTGCCGGGACCGGTTTTACCATTGTTGCCGCCAACAATGTGATTCATCTGGAAAGGCATTGGAATCCAGCCAAGGAAGATCAGGCCACAGATCGCGTGTACAGGATCGGACAGCAACGGGATGTGAACGTATATCTTCCCATCTTGAAACATCCTCAGATCAATTCCTTTGATGTCAATCTCCATGGGCTACTGTCCAAAAAAACTATTTTAAAAGATGCCGTGGTAACCCCCGAGGAAGTCAGCGGTGAAGAGATGTGCAGATTTAATTTCATCAACTTTGACGGCGTAGATTCTGGCAGTGATGAGCCTCTGGACGGCAACAGTCTGAAACTTTTAAGCTGGCAGGAGTTTGAAGCGTTTTGTGCAGAATTATACCGACAATATTATGAAGGAACCGCGGCATTGACACCTTCAAAAGATCAAGGCGCGGATGTGGTGGTTCTGGGGCGGGAAAATGTGCTGATTCAATGCAAATCGACATCCCAGAAAAAATATAATAGTCTTAATTCCCTTAAAGATGTATATTTCTCAAAACCCGGATACGAAGAGAAAATGAATAAGAACTTCAACACATTGATATCGGCGACAAATGCCGATGGCTATTCAAAAAAGGTTCTGAAGGAAGCTGAAGTTTATGGTGTTCAGATGGTGTCATGTAAAACCCTGGAAAAACTGTTGAAAAAATTTCCTGTCACAAGAGGTCAGATACAGCGGAGACTTCTGGAACACAGACTTTTTGAATAATTTTTTGGCTTTGTGGCAGTCGCTTACCCTAACATTACCATTTTAAAATCATTTCCGCCTTGACATGTATACGTCAGTGGCGTATTTTTTCTGCTATGGAATTCATTGAAACATCAATATTTACCAAGCAAGTCCTAAAGTTTCTACCTGATACGAGCTATCGAATATTGCAATCTACTTTAATGCTGAATCCTGGTGCAGGGGCAATGATTAAATGAACAAGAGGATTTAACAACTGGACAAGTCAAAATCTTGAAAAAAGCAATAAAGGAGAACTTATTATGAAAAACGAAGATTTTGATATGTTGGTTTCGAGTATAAAAGAAGCTGGCGATATAAAAAGCGGGAAAAAGAAACCAAGTAGGCTTTTTGAGATAGATGCTCCTGAAATTAAAATGATTCGAAAGGCTTTGAGTGTCTCACAGTCAGAGTTTGCCAGGATGATAGGAGTGAGTGTAAGGACACTTCAAAATTGGGAACAAGGAAGAAGAAAGCCTGAAGGACCTGCAAAGGCGTTACTGCGTGTTGCCTCAAAAAATCCTAAAGCGGTACTTGAGGCGCTTCATATTTGATAAAAAAATGATAGCAACAAAACGATACAGTCGTCCCCGGGCAATTCCCGCAATCCTAAATCAGGGGGCACCATACTTAATTTATCATGTTTGCAGGAAGATAAGTATGGTGTCCCCTGAATTTTGCCTGAATTTACTCTTGTGCAAGGAAAAGCGCTTGCCGACATGGATGATAATGGCAGTGATGGATATGATGTCGAATTTCTGGAGTGATAAATGAGTGCATTCGCCCGCTTTGACCCGCTGCTGCAAGAGAAGATTGTTCACCGTCTTGGCTGGAGCCATCTGAGGCCTGTGCAGGAACTGGCCGCCACTGCCATTTTGGACGGAAACAACTGCATTGTCCTTGCCCCCACCGCAGGCGGGAAGACAGAGGCGTCCATCTTTCCGGTGCTTTCGGGATGTCTGACCCACCAGGAACCGGGATTGCGCGTGCTTTACATCTGTCCCACCCGGGCATTAATCAATAACCAGGAAGAACGACTGGGGGAGTATGCCGCCATGCTGGGGTTGGGAGCGTTCAAATGGCATGGTGATGTCACAGCGGCGGTTAAACAGAAATTTTTAAAGGAACCCTGTGAAATCCTGATCACCACACCGGAGTCCCTTGAGGTGATGCTCGTTTCCGGCAGAGTACCAACGGCCAGACTTTTTAAACATCTTAAATATGTCATTGTGGATGAAGTCCATGCGCTGGCTTCCTGCGATCGGGGAGATCATCTCATTTCCGTTCTGGAACGGATAAGGGCCTATTGCATGAATGACTTTCAGCGTATCGGTCTTTCTGCCACAGTTGGGAACCCGCATCAGATACTGGCATGGCTCCAGGGCAGCTCTGGAAATCCCCAGGCCCTTGTTGATCCACCTCAAAAAACCAGTAAGAAAAAAATAGAAATAAAGCTTGCCAATGCCCCCGGCCAGTTAGTGTCCCAGGCTCTGCAATCGGCCCACGGGGTAAAAAGTCTTTTGTTTTGTGAAAGCCGCAGACTGGCCGAAAAAATTGCCAGTGGCATGAAAACCTCTGGGGACCCTGTCTATGTGCACCACTCCTCCCTGAGCCGGGAAGAGAGAGAGGTGTCGGAAAACGAATTTCACAAGGGAACCGAGGCCTGCATTGTCTGCACCTCCACCATGGAACTGGGCATTGATGTGGGGGATCTGGACAAGGTGCTGCAGGTGGACTGCCCCTCAACGGTTTCCTCCTTTCTTCAACGCATGGGCCGGACAGGCAGACGGCCCGGCAGTGTGTCCAACACCACATTTTTGATCGAAAAGGAATCTAAACTTCTCCAGGCCATTGGGATAGTCGAACTGGCGAGAAACAAGTGGATAGAAAATGTACATCCCCATAAAAAAGTGTGGCATATTCTGCTTCACCAGATCATGGCCATGTGTCTTGAAAGGGGGGGTGTAACACCAGTGATGCTCTGGGATCAACTCCATCAGGCCCATTGTTTCTCTGAGATAAGCAGGGAAAAATTTGATCAGTTTATTTATTTCCTCTTAAACAAAGATTTTTTACACGATGATGGCAGAATGTATTCTTTGGGATTGAAAGCGGAAAAGGCGTTTGGAAGAAAAAATTTCATGGAGATCTATTCTGTTTTTAGCACACCGCTGGAGTTTGAGGTTATCGGCCTGTCAGGTGATATAATCGGGACTGTACAATGGGATTTCCTTGAAAAACTGCTGGAGGAGAGTTCAGCTTTTTACCTCGCCGGAAGCGCCTGGCTTGTTGAACGAATTGAGTGGAAGAAAAAATGTGTAAAGGTGATCCCTGCACCTGTGGGAAAGGTTCCCAAGTGGGGGGGGATAACGCCTAATTTTCTGGGCTATGAGATTTGCCGTAAAATGCGAGATGTTTTAGTCAGTGATGAGGTGTATACTTATATTGATTTAAAATCCAAGGAATTACTGGCATCCATGCGGGACGATCGACAGGCATTACTTTCCAGTTCTTTCGCACCTATAGAGCATGATGATAAAGGTTTCCTGTGGTGGACCTTTGCAGGCGGTAATATAAACAATACGCTCCGCACAATTTTTAAAATAGAACTGAATGCTGATGTGCAGGCAAGCAATGAATATGTACGGGTTAACAGCGATTCGTCAACATTTAAAGAGTATCTGAAAATTATAAAAAAAATTTCAGAACCCCATTACTGGAAGAACCCTGAGCTGCTCAGGGCAATCTACACGATGGTTCCCAATTATCATTTGAGTAAATTTCAGCCCTATCTGCCTGAAGCCCTTCAATTAAGATTAATTGCTAAGACTATATTTGATGTTGAAGGGACTTTGGCCTTTTTGCAGAAAAGTAATTAATTAATAAAACAAGGCAGAAATGGCCGAGAGAATAGGGCTTCATATAATAAAAATTGCACATTATGATGCGAAGAATTACTCTCAGTGAACAGACCGGATCACATGGGGCTGGGACTCAAAATATTTGCAATAAACATGTTTCGATTCCTGCCTCAAAGAGTACAACAGCATCAATTCTTGATACAATCGACTCCGATAGCGAAGGGGGAGAGGTAGTGTATCTCCACTGCTGGGGTGGGGTTGGCCGAACTGGTTTAATTGTTGGATGTTGGTTAGCGAGACATGGTTTGAGCGGTGAATCGGCACTATTGCGCCTCTGTGAACTTTGGAAGCAATGCCCCAAATCTTCGTGGCGAAAGTCGCCGGATACAACAGAACAAGAGCGCTACATACTTAACTGGAAGGAAAACTGATGACTCCAATACAGAATCGTTACCAGGGGTGCTTAACAGGCCTGGCAGTGGGAGATGCCCTGGGAACAACGGTTGAATTTAAGGCTCCAGGCACTTTTTCACCTATGACAACCATTGTCGGAGGCGGTCCGTTTGATCTGGACAAAGGCCAATGGACAGATGATACATCCATGGCCCTCTGTCTTGCTGATAGTTTGATTAAATGTGGATCATTCAACGCCCTTGATCAAATGGAGCGATATACTCGCTGGTGGAAAGAAGGTTATCTGAGCAGTAATGGAAGGTGCTTCGATATCGGCAATACTGTTTCCGGGGCCTTACGGCAATTCGCTCGAACTGATAATCCATTTGCCGGTTCCAGGGATCCTCATACTGCCGGTAATGGGAGCCTGATGCGCCTTGCACCAATTCCCATGTTCTTTTCCTCAAATCCCGAGGAGGCAATGCGCATGAGTGAAGAAAGTTCAAAAACAACACACGGTGCTGAGACCTGTCTTGATGCCTGCCGGTACTTTACGGGGCTTATCGTCGGAGCTCTACTGGGCTATTCAAAAAAGGAATTGCTCTCTGATAGTTTTACCCCAGCAGCAGGTATCTGGCAGAGTCAGCCGATATGTGACAAAATTCAGGAAATTGCCTGCGGTTCTTTCAAGGAAAAAGAACCTCCTGCAATAATCGGCAGCGGTTATGTTGTCCAATCGCTTGAAGCAGCACTCTGGGCCTTCTATAAATCTGAAACTTTTGAAGAGGGTTGTTTGCTCGCAGTAAATCTTGGCAATGACGCAGACACCACCGGTGCTATTTTTGGCCAGCTCGCTGGAGCATATTATGGTATTTCGGGTATACCGGATGAATGGTGTGGGTGCATTGCCCAGTTTGATCTGATTCTCTCCATGGCGGATGATCTATTTATTAAAAGGATGCAATAAATTATATGGGGACTGAAAAAAATTTAGCCGTCCAACGACGGATGTATGGTGGCATTGATATTGGTCAAATTTGAGTACATGGCAAGTACACGGATACATAAAATAAAAAAGGTTTTCAGACAAAACTCTGAAAACCCTTGATATTGCTGGAGCCGATGAGCGGAGTCGAACCGCAGGCTTGCTGATTACGAATCAGCTACTCTACCAACTGAGTTACATCGGCCCTCAAAAACTTTTACTATATACCAGGGTTTTTACCCGGTATCAAGCAAAACCTACAGCAGGTTCCTG